>JBFWXB010000007.1:0-135451 GCA_050187875.1 Variibacter sp. | reverse complement strand
GAGCGAGCCGGGGGCGGCGGACGGTTCAGGCAATGGCGGGACGAAGGACGCGCTCATACGGACCGTCCAGATCGTCAACAAGAAGGGCCTGCATGCCCTCGCCTCCGCGAAATTCGTCCAGACCGTCGAGCGCTTCGAAGCCACCATCAAAGTGACGCGCGGCGCCGAGACCGTCGGCGGGGATTCGATCATGGGCTTGATGATGCTTGCGGCAGCGCCCGGCACATCGATCACCATCGAGGCCGCGGGCCCCGAAGCGGCCGCGGCCATCGACGCCCTGGAAAGCCTCGTCTCGACCCGCTTCGGCGAGGAGGAGTAGGGGCCTTGGCGCCTCTGCGGCCTTGCTTGGCGGTCTATATAAAGAAATCTTTATATCTTTATTGCCTCGGCGGATGAGGATTGCTATAGGAGCGCCAACCCTCCCTCGAGTGCATAAGGATTGCCATGACCGCGACCGCCGCGAAGAAGGCTGCCCCGCAGGCCCAAGCCAACGCTTCGGACTACATCGTCAAGGACATCGGCCTCGCGGACTTCGGCCGCAAAGAAATCTCTATCGCCGAGACGGAGATGCCGGGCTTGATGGCGACGCGCGAGGAATACGGCGCGAAGCAGCCCCTCAAAGGCGCCCGCGTCGCCGGCTCGCTGCATATGACGATCCAGACCGCGGTGCTGATCGAGACGCTCACCGCGCTCGGTGCCGACGTGCGCTGGGTCTCCTGCAACATCTATTCGACGCAAGACCATGCGGCGGCGGCGATCGCCGCGGCCGGCATCCCGGTCTTCGCCATCAAGGGCGAGAGCCTCAAGGACTACTGGGACTACACCCGCAAGCTCTTCGAATGGGGCGACGGCGGCGTGCCGAACATGATCCTCGACGACGGCGGCGACGCGACGCTGTTCGTGCATCTCGGTGTGCGCGCGGAAGGCGGCGACACGGCGTTCCTCGACAAGGCGTCGTCGGAGGAAGAGGAGGTGCTGTTTGCGCTCCTGAAAAAGACGCTTGCCGAGAAACCGAAGGGCTGGTTCGGTCAGATCGCGAAATCGATCAAGGGCGTGTCGGAAGAAACGACGACCGGCGTGCATCGCCTCTACGAGATGCAGAAGAAGGGCACGCTTCTCTTCCCGGCGATCAACGTCAACGACTCGGTGACGAAGTCGAAGTTCGACAATCTCTACGGTTGCCGTGAGTCGCTCGTTGATGGCATCCGCCGCGGCACCGACGTGATGATGGCCGGCAAGGTCGCGATGGTCGCGGGCTTCGGCGATGTCGGCAAGGGCTCCGCGGCGTCGCTGCGCCAGGCCGGCTGCCGCGTGCTCGTCTCCGAGATCGATCCGATCTGCGCGTTGCAGGCGGCGATGGAGGGCTACGAAGTCGTGACGATGGAAGACGCTGCGCCGCGCGCCGACATCTTCGTCACCGCGACCGGCAACAAGGACGTGATCACGATCGACCACATGCGGGCGATGAAGGACCGCGCGATCGTGTGCAACATCGGCCACTTCGACAACGAGATCCAGGTCGCGGGTCTCAAGAACATGAAGTGGACCAACATCAAGCCGCAGGTCGATGAGATCGAGTTCCCTGACAAGCACCGCATCATCCTGCTGTCGGAAGGGCGGCTGGTGAATCTCGGCAACGCTATGGGGCATCCGAGCTTTGTGATGTCGTCGTCGTTCACCAACCAGACGCTGGCGCAGATCGAACTGTTCACGAACGCCGGCAAATACGAGAAGAAGGTCTACACGCTGCCGAAGCATCTCGACGAGAAGGTCGCGCGGCTGCATCTGGAAAAGATCGGCGTGACGCTCACCAAGCTGCGCCCCGACCAGGCGGAATATATCGGCGTGAAGCCGGAAGGCCCGTTCAAGTCCGATCACTACCGGTATTGAGCTGGTTGCAAGGACAAGGCCGCAATCGGACGTCGTCATCCATCGACGGCAATGAGAAGCGGCTCCCCAGGTGTCATGCGCGGGCTTGACCCGCGCATCCATCTTTTTTGCAAAAACGATGGATTGCCGAGTCGAGCCCGGCAATGACGAGAGGTGCGCGCTCAGCGCGCCTGCGGCGGCATCACGAAAACGAGGTATGGCGCCGGCGGAAGGCGTCGCATCGCGTTTCCGCCCGGCAGCATGATCTCGCTCACGCGACTGCCCTGCGCGGCCGCGATGCGCTGGCGGGCATGCGTGACGCAGAGCTCGTCGGTCTTTGCGCAGATGCCGGCAAATCCTTCGCGGGCGATGCGCGCCTCGTCGAGGAACCAGCCCCAGGAATACGTGTCGAAATAAGCAAAGGCTGACGGTTTCTCCTTGAGATAGAAGGCGGCGCCGTAGGCCAGCGTGTCATTACCGCCAACGATGCGCAGCGGCGCGGCCGTGGTTTCCTTCCATGCGCGTTCGACGGCAGCGGCCGCTTGGTGCAAATCCGGCTGCGCCGGGCGCGCCCAGCCCTGCGCCATGGCGACGAGCGGCGACACGAGAAGCATGACCAAGGGAAAAGCAATCGCGAGGCCGACGATCGTCACCACCCGTTCCGGCTGCGGCGCCAGTCGTGGTGACGACAGGAGCACGACCGGCAGGAGCGCGAAGGCCGGCATCGTCCATATGTCTGTCAGGCGGTAGTTGGCGATCAGCGCGACGATGGTCGGCAGCACGAGCAACGGCAGAGCGAACATCACCACGGCGGCGCGCCGATCGCCGTCGGTCGGCGCGGCCGTATCCGTGAGCACACTTTTTGACGGGCGGCAGGCGAGCACCCAGAGGATGATAGGAACCGCAACAAAGGCGAGCGCGCCGCTGAAATATTTCAGCATCCCGCCAGCCCAGCCGATCCAGCTGCCGGCGGCGTGCACGTCGGCCGCATAAGCGAAGGAGAGGAAGTGATACTTGAACAGCCACACGATATGCGGCGCCATGACGATCGCGCCGACGCCGGTCGTGATCCACGGCGCCGATGATTTGAAGTAGAGGCCGCGCCGGCGATCGAGCAGCGCGGTGATCGCGAGGCCGGTGAGTAGGAAAATGGACCAATATTTGCCGAGCATGGCAGCCGCCGCGGTAAGCCCGGCGAGAGCGGCGTAGAGCGGGCGGCGCGTCGTGTAAGAGCGCCAGAAGCAAAGCGTGGCGAGCGCCCAAAGCGGGACGAGAATGGTGTTGGCGTTATATTTCAGCGCGTGGAAATTATAGAACGGAACGAAGGTGAGCAGGGCCAGACCCAGGACGCGCTTGTCGCCATCGATCCAAAGCGCGGCGAGACGCCACGTGGCCCACAACCCGATGGCGGCGACGCCTATGGCGAGTAGGTAGAACGCCCAGGCTTGTGTGGGGAAGACGCTGAACCACGCGCCCGCGATCCAGATCGACAAAGGTGGATGCTTGAACGTGCCGAAATCGAGGTCGCGTGCCAGCACGGCGGCTTCGGTCATGTCCACATTGAGCGGATCGAACCAGGTCGAAAGGCGTCCGTAGAGCGTCCACACCACACCATAGGCGATGAGAACAAGGACCGCCGCGCGCTCGCGGCGCGCCGGATCGCGCAGCGCGGCTGTGACGCGCACCGCAAATGCGCGACCTTGACCTACGACGTCGAACACCGCTTCGCCCCCCTCGAGCGGGGCGCATCATGCGCGATCGCACACCGGATCGCTATGGTGCTTTATGCGAGAAAAGCGCTGTCACACGTAGGCGCGTCCTCCCCCGCTTCACGGGGGAGGATGAAGCGGACTGCCGTCAGGCCGGAGCTTCGTCCTGTTGGGAAACTGCCCGCCGCTGAGCCCGGCAGGCTCGGGCATAGCGATGATACGTCGTCGCCGCCTGATACTGGGCGACGCCGTAGCCCGCCGCGCCGTCAAGAAAGCCGCCGCGGACGACATAGACGCGCAGGAAGGCGAGGGCGCCGTGCACGGGCGCGCGCCACCAGGCCACGAGCCGCCCGTCCGCCAGCAACATGGCGGCGCCGGCGTCGGCATAGCGGTTGATCTTTTCGCGGACATCCGTGCGTGACCGGATGGGATGGTGGATCAACGGCTCACGCAGCCGCCTCACCGGCCCGCGGCAAACCACGTGCTCGTGCACGAGGTCATTGGAAAAGCGTCCGCGTCCGCGCCGGAAGAGCCGGAGCACATAATCCGGGCTCCAACCACAGTGCCGAATGGTCTTGCCGCAGAACGTCGAGGAGCGCGGCACTCGGTATCCGTCGGCGGTTCCGGATTCGATCGCCGCCATGATCTCGGTTGCCAGCGCGGGAGATATGCGCTCGTCGGCGTCAATCGACAGCACCCAGTCGCCGGTCGCCTGCGCGAGTGCGAAGTTCTTCTGCGGTCCGAACCCGGCCCACGCGTGATGGACGACGTGCGCGCCTGCCGCTCGCGCGCGTGCGACCGTCTCGTCGCCGCTGCCGCAGTCCACGACGATGCATTCATCGCAGAATGCGACGCTTGCAAGGCATGCGCCGATATTAGCCGCCTCGTTGCGGGTGATGATGATCGCGCTCAGGCGAGGCATTGAATTTGTCGGAGGAGAAAGTGACGAGAGCGACGCATATCAGATTCCCACAATTCGCATCCAGCCGCCGTCTGCGGGCAAGACGGAACCTGTGACTTGCCATAGGATGCGAGAAAAGTGCGATTCCCCTTGATGAACCCCGGAGATAACAATGACAAAACGTCTGATTTATGCCGCGACCGTGGCAATCATGGTCAGCGGCGCCGGGGCTGGGCAAGCTCAGGCCGGTTCGGCGTACCCGTTCTGCGCGGTAGCCGGTGGATACAATTCTTATGAAAGTTGCATCTATCCCTCTTTCGCGGCGTGCCGTGCGGCGGTGAGCGGAGTCGGCGGCAATTGCCGGCCCAATCCGCGGTTCGATGGCTATGCCCGCGACAATTTTGATGAGGCGCCGCGCCGCCGGCCGTCTCGCCGGCATCGGGCGAATTGATCTCAAGGGAGGCATGCGATGAAAGCATGGGTGGGGCTCGTTGCGGCTGCCGGACTGAGTGTCTTCATGAGCAGCGCGGCACAGGCTGAGGTCGTTTATCCCTATTGTTCGGAGGGCCGCGGTGGGAATTATGGCTCCGGCGCGATGAATTGCAGCTTCGTCAGCATGCGGCAGTGCGAGGCGTCCGCGTTCGGCAATGGCGAGTGGTGCCACGTCAACCCCAGATACCGGGCGAGCGACGCTTATCGCGATGACTACGACGACGAACCCCAGCCACGTCGCCGTACGCGGCGGCGCATTTACTGAAGACAAATGATGCGCAGCTTCGCCGTTGCGCTTCTTACGGCAGCGGGTGTGGTTGGCCTCGCTCACGTAGCGCAGGCGCGCACGGCCTATCCTTATTGCGCGGTCAGCCGTGGCGCCGACATGGGCTATGAGGAATGCGCGTTCGCAACCTTCGAGCTCTGCCTCGAAGAGGTGCGCGGGCTCGGCGGCTATTGCAAGCCGAACGCCAGATATCGCGGGCCGCCGCCGCGCGATCCTACTCCGCCGGAGCGACCTGCGCGGCGGCCGCACCGTTGAAGGTCGCGCGCAGCAAGATTTGCCTGCTTCATCGCCTCGGCAGTGCCTGTCCACGTCATTGCCGGACTTGATCGGGCAATCCATCATCTTACGAAAAAGATGGATGCGCGGGTCAAGCCCGCGCATGACGAGGCTACGGCCGATCGCTTGGCATAGCTGCTCGCGCGCCGTTCGGTCAATGCAAACGCGGAATGCCCATCAGCATCCGCGTTGATCGATCAGCCCCGCTGCGGCGCCTTGATCAGGCGTGCGATCAGCCAAATCGGGATGACCAGCACCGCACCGAGCAGGAAATAGCGCCAGAGCCAGCGAACGGCGTCGAAGCCCATGTCCCATATGTTGCGGAACAGCCGCTCGATGCTCAGCACGATGTTCCACGGATCGAGCCCGAGCACGGATAGGACCACGCCGATCAGGATGGACAGGAGGATCAGCCGCCCGAGCACCCACAGCGGCGGTCCACCAAAAAAGCGGGTGACGGCATTGTTCGCCATGCGAGGGTCCCCTTCGGCGTCGTTCGAATCTCGCGCGCAATATAGGGCTGTCAGACCGTGTTCGCGAGACTGCCTCTCGATCGTCATGCCCGGGCTTGACCCGGCAATCCATCACCTTTCGCGAAGAAGATGGATGCCCGGGTCAAGCCCGGGCATGACGATCGAGAGGGTTGCGAGGTCGCTTAAGACAGGGCCTCCGCTTCCGCCGGCGCCGCGGCACGTCCCGTTTCGAGGCGCTTGAGAATCGTCTCCAGCGCCTCCAGCCGGTCGGCCTCGCCCGGCGGCTTGTCCCAGCGCAGGCGGCTGATGCGGGGGAAGCGCATGGCGACGCCGGAGCGGTGGCGGCTCGAGCGCTGCAGCCCCTCGAAGGCGACTTCGAGGACGAGCCCCTGGTCCGGCTCGTGCACGACCTCGCGCACCGGGCCGAAGCGGTCGACGGTGTTGCGGCGGACAAAGCGGTCGATCTGCAAGAGCTCTTCGTCGGTGAAGCCGAAATAGGCCTTGCCGACGGGGACGAGCTCGTCGCCGCCCTCGCCCTCGGTCCACACACCAAAGGTGTAGTCGGAATAATAGGACGAGCGCTTGCCGCTGCCGCGCTGCGCGTACATCAGCACGGCGTCGACGATGAACGGGTCGCGCTTCCACTTCCACCACAGCCCGGTCGGGCGGCCGGGAAGGTAGGGCGTATCGCGGCGCTTGATCATCACGCCTTCGATCGCGTCGGCGTCGAGGCCGGCGTTCGCCGCGGCCGGATCGGCGCGCGCAGCGATCAACTCGTCCCATGCCGTGAACGGCACCAGCGGTGAGATATCGATGCGCGGCTCGTCGAGCGCGGCGACGAAGCGTTCGAGCGCCGCACGCCGTTCCGTGAACGGCTTCTCGCGCAGGTCTTCGCCCTTTGCGGCGAGGAGGTCATAGGCGCGTAGATGCGCGGGAAATTCTGCCATCAGCTTCGGCGTCACGCTCTTGCGGTTGAGTCGCTGCTGCAGGACGTTGAAGGACTGCACGCGGCCATCGCGCACGATGAGAAGCTCGCCATCGATCGCGCCGTCGACGCGCAGCGCCTCGCAGATGTCCGGGAAGCTGCCGGAGATTTCTTCCCCCGTGCGCGAATAAAGGCGCGTGACGCGCGCGCCATCCTCGCGCGTCCCCGACACCGCCTGGATGCGGATGCCGTCCCATTTCCATTCGGCGATGAAGTCCGCCGGATCGAGCGCCGCAAGCTCCGGCTCCTCGATCGCATGCGCGAGCATCACCGGGCGGAAGGGCGCGGGGTCGCTCGCGACCGGCTTTTCGCCGCGACCTTCGAGCCAGGCGAAGAGATCGAGATAGGGCGGATCGAGGCCGGGCCAGATCAGCTCGACCTCGTCCGCCTCTTTGCCGCCGACCGCCGCGACAGCGGTCTTCGCCAAGCGCGCGGAGACGCCGATGCGCAAGCCGCCGGTGATCAGCTTGAGCAGCGCCCAGCGGCCCGTCGCGTCGAGCGCATCGAGCCAGCGCGCGAGCTGCGCCGGCAGCTCGGCTTTGCCGAGCGTCGCGAGGGTGTGGACGACGGCGGAGAGGGTGGGGGCGCCTGGATTCTGCGTCGCGTGAGAATAATGCGGTGCGTCTAGCGTCCCCTCTCCCGCTTGCGGGGGAGGGACAGGGAGGGGGGAGACGTCGGGCACTTCGGCAGTTGAATGCCCCCTCCCCAACCCTCCCCCGCAAGCGGGAGAGGGAGCAGGCTGTGCTTGACGCGAAGGCCCCGGCCACATCAGCGCAACGGTCTCGGAAAGATCGCCGACATAGTCGTAGGACATCGCGAACAGCGTCGGGTCGGTGCGCTCGGCGATCAGCGCGCGAATGATGCCGGGCTTGGCGTGACGGAACGACAGCGCGCCGGTCAGCGCCGCGAGCGCCCATCCGCGTTCCGGGTCCGGCGCGGTGCGAAAATAGTCCGTCATCAGCCGCAGCTTGGCGTTGCGGCTATGCTGATAGGCGAGGCGGTCGAGCAGCGCGGCGAAGCGGTTCATGCGTCGCTCCGGCGCCTCTTCTCCCCTCTCCCTTGCGGGGAGGGGTTGGGGGTGGGGGTCGTGCGATCATTTGCCGACGGCGCGTCAAACTTTGACCCCCCTCCCCAACCCTCCCCCACAAGGGGGGAGGGAGCAGATTGTGCCGTGTCGCCATTCTTGTCTTCGACCGCAACGCCTTCGAGATCGTCGAGCCGCTTCTCACCAGTTGATGCATCGTCCGCATCGGGATCGGCGGCCGTCTCCTCTGTTTCCTCCTCGCCGTAGCCGACGAGGCGCAGGGGCCGTGCGCGCAATCCCCGCGTCTCGCACCAATGCACGAGCGCGTCCTCCTCGCCATGCGTCACCCAGATTTCCGAGGCGCCGGTCGCTGCGATGCTGGCGCAGAGCCCGTCCCAGTCGGCATGGTCGGAAATGACGAGCGGCAGTTCGACGCCGTTTTGCCGCGCGCGGGTGCGCACACGCATCCATCCCGATGCGAAGGCCGTCACAGGATCGGGAAAGCGGCGCGCCCACAATTCCTGCAGCGCGGAGGGCGGGCAGAGCGTGATCGTTCCGGCAAGCTCCGCCTTCCTCGCGCCGCGCACGGGACGCAACTCGCCGAGAGGAATGCCGCGTGCGGCATAGTGATAGGTGATCTTCTCCATCGCCCCGTGCAGATAGATCGGCGCCGTGTGGCCGGCTTCGCGCAGCATCGCGATCACGCGCTGCGCCTTGCCAAGCGAATAAGCGCCGACGAGATGCGCACGGTCGGGAAAGAGCGCGACCGACTGCAGGAGCTTCGCGATCTCCGCCTCGGCATGCGCATGACGAAAGACGGGCAAGCCGAATGTCGCCTCGGTGATGAACACGTCACACGGGATGGGTTCAAAGGGCGCGCAGGTCGGATCGCGCGCGTCCTTGTAGTCGCCGGAAGCGACGATGCGCAGGCCGTCCTTCTCGACGCAAATCTGCGCCGAGCCGAGCACGTGCCCGGCCGGCTTGAAGGTCACCGCGACGCCGTCGATCGTGACCGTGTCGCCATAGGCCGCCGCCTGGGTGCGTCCGGCGAAATTCTCTCCGCAGCGCAGCCGCATGATGTCGAGCGTGTCGGCCGTCGCCATCACCGCGTCATGGCCGGGCCGGGCGTGGTCCGAATGCCCATGCGTGATTAGCGCGCGGGCGACCGGGCGCAGCGGGTCGATGTAGAAGTCGCCCGGCGGGCAATAGAGGCCCTTCGGGGTCGGGCAAAGCAGGTCCTCGGGACGCATGGGGGATAGATAGGGGCTGACGGTCAGCGGTTCGAGGACAGCCCGTGCCCAACCCTCGGCTGTCATGCACGGACTTGACCCGGGCATCCATCTTTTATGCAAGAAGGGATGGATTGCCGGGTCAAGCCCGGCAATGACGCTTCACAATATTGGCCGGCGGTCCGGGTCTTGATGCTTCTATCTCCGCTGTTCCTCTCCTCCGGCGAGGTGATCGCCGACCGGCGCTATCAGCACGCGCTCGATTTCCGCGCGCGGGGGGACCTTGGCGCAGCAGCCGATCTCCTCGAACAGGCGCTGGAACTTGCGCCACGTTTCGCCGCGGCGTGGTTCACGCTTGGTGAGGTGCGGGAAACGGAGGGCGACCAGGCGCGTGCGGCGGACGCTTTCGAGCGTGCGCTTGCCGCCGATGCTGCGGATCGGCATGGCGCAGCGCTGCACCTCGCGCGGCTGCGCGGAGCGTCTCCTGCCGCCATGCCGCCCGCTTATGTGCGCTCGCTGTTCGATCAATACGCGCCGCTGTTCGAAGGCGCGCTGGTTGACCAACTCCGCTACCGCGGGCCGGCGCTCTTGCGCGAGGCGCTTGGCGCGCATCAGGCGCGGGCGGGCCGGCCGATGCATTTTGGCCGTGTCGCCGATCTCGGCTGCGGCACTGGGCTGGTCGCGCATGCTTTCGCCGGACTTTACGACACGATCGCCGGCGTCGACCTCTCGCCGGGCATGATCGTGGAGGCGCGCCGCAAGGGGCTTTACGCCGAGCTCGTCGCCGGCGACATGCTCGCCTTTCTGCAAGGCCGCGCGCCGGGTTCCGTCGGTCTCGTCATTGCGGCGGACGCGTTCGTCTATGTCGGCGATCTCGCACTGCTCTGTGCGGCGGCGGCGCGGGCGCTGGCCGCCGATGGGGTTCTCGCTTTCACGGTCGAGGCCTTGGAGGGGGAGGGCTTCGCGCTCGGCGAGAAGCTGCGTTACGCCCATTCCCGCGTACACATCACGGCGGCGCTCGGGGAGGCCGGATTCGGGGACGTGACAGTCGAGGAAGCCTCGACCCGGATCGAAGGCGGGGCGCCGGTGCCCGGCTTCGTCGTCGTCGCCTCGACCTGACCGAGAACAGCCATTACTTCTGCGGGCGTGACGCTTCTCGACCCCGCGCCTTTGCAAGCCGAATTGCCGGAGCGCTTCCTGCGCTGGTTCGCGCAGCGGGGCTGGGCGCCGCGCGCGCATCAGCTCGAGCTCCTGGCGCGGGCGCGCGCGAAACGCTCATCGCTCCTCATCGCCCCGACCGGCGCCGGCAAGACGCTGGCGGGGTTCTTGCCGAGCCTAGTGGAATTGAGTGAGGGGCGGGCGATCTTTCCCTCCCCCCTTGTGGGAGAGGGTGCCGAGCCGCGAAGCGGCGAGGCGGGTGAGGGGGTGGAGCGTTTCGGAGAGCAAACACCCCTCACCCGGCTTCGCGACCTTGCGGCCGCTCAGCCACCCTCTCCCACAAGGGGAGAGGGAAAAAGGGGCCATCTCATCTCCACCGGCCGCGGCGTGCGCCGCGAGGGCGGGCTGCACACGCTCTACATCTCGCCGCTGAAGGCGCTGGCGGTCGACATCGCGCGCAACCTGGAACGCCCCGTCGCCGAGATGGGCCTACCGATCCGGCTCGAGACGCGCACCGGCGACACGCCCGTGTCGAAACGGCAGCGCCAGCGGCGCGATCCGCCCGACATCCTGCTCACGACGCCGGAGCAGGTGGCGCTTCTCCTCGCGAGCGCCGATGGGCCGTATCTCTTCGGCTCGCTGCGCCGGGTCATTCTCGACGAGCTGCATTCGCTCGTGCTCTCAAAGCGCGGCGACCTCCTCTCGCTCGATCTTGCGCGGCTTTTCGTGCTGGCGCCGCAGCTCACCACGATAGGCCTCTCGGCGACCGTCGCGGAGCCGGACGATCTCTGCCGCTTCCTCGTTCCGCAACAGGAAGGGCGCGTCGCGAGCGCCGACCTCATCGTCGCCGCGGGCGGCGCGCAGCCGCACGTCACCATGCTCGACACGGCGGAGCATCTGCCGTGGGCGGGACACACGGCGCGCCACGCGCTTCCGGAAATCTACGCGCTGATCAAGCAGCACAAGACGACGCTCGTCTTCGTCAATACGCGCAGCCAGGCGGAGATGCTGTTCCAGGAGCTCTGGCGCATCAACGACGACAATCTCGCGATCGCGCTGCATCACGGCTCACTCGACGTCACGCAGCGGCGCAAAGTCGAGGACGCGATGGCGGCGGGGCGGCTGCGTGCGGTCGTGTGTACCTCGTCGCTCGACCTCGGCATCGATTGGGGAGACATCGATCTCGTCGTCAATGTCGGTGCGCCGAAAGGCTCGTCACGGCTGCTGCAGCGTATCGGGCGCGCCAACCATCGGCTCGACGAGCCCTCGCACGGCATTCTCGTGCCGGCGAACCGCTTCGAGGTTCTCGAATGCCGTGCGGCGATCGATGCGGTCGCCGAGAATGCGCAGGACACGCCGCCGCTGCGCACCGGCGCGCTCGACGTGCTGGCGCAGCACGTGCTCGGCCGCGCCTGCGGCGAGCCGTTTCTCGCCGACGAATTGTTCGATGAGGTGCGCATGGCCGCGCCTTACGCGCGCCTGACGCGTGCGGATTTCGACGCGGTGGTCGATTTCGTCGCCACCGGCGGCTATGCGCTCAAAAGCTACGAGCGCTTCGCAAAAATCCGCCAGGGCGCGGACGGGCGCTGGCGCGTGAGCAATCCGCGCATCGCGCAGCAGTACCGGCTCAATGTCGGCACCATCGTTGAAGCCGACATGCTGAAGGTGCGGCTCGTGCGCTCGCGCGGGCCGAGTGGCGGCTATGCCGGTGGCGTCATGCGCGGCGGGCGATTGCTCGGCGAGATCGAGGAGTATTTCATCGAGCAATTGACGCATGGCGACACCTTCGTCTTCGCCGGCGAAATCCTGCGCTACGAGGCGATCGTCGAGAATGAGGTCTATGTCTCGCGCTCGGACGCGTCGGAGCCGAAAATTCCGTCCTATGAGGGCGGCAAGTTTCCGCTCTCGACCTATCTCGCCGCGCGCGTGCGCGACATCCTCGCGGAGCCGGCGACGTGGAGCGGCTTGCCGGATCAGGTGCGCGAGTGGCTCGAAATCCAGCGCTGGAAATCGGTGACGCCGGCCGCGCGCGACCTCCTTATCGAAACTTTCCCACGCGCCGCGCGCAATTATCTCGTCTGCTATCCGTTCGAGGGCCGCCTCGCGCATCAGACGCTCGGCATGCTGCTGACGCGGCGGCTCGAGCGCGCGCGCATGCGGCCGCTCGGGTTCGTCGCCAACGAATATGCGCTGGCGCTGTGGGCGCATGGCGAGCTCGCGCTGCATATCAAGCGCGGGACGCTCTCGCTCGATGCGTTGTTCGACAAGGACATGCTCGGCGACGACCTCGACGCGTGGCTTGCCGAGTCGGCCCTGATGAAGCGCACCTTCCGCACCTGCGCGATCATCGCCGGGCTGATCGAGCGCCGGTACCCCGGGAAGGAGAAGTCGCAGAGGCAGATGACGATCTCGACGGACCTCGTCTACGACGTGCTGCGGCGGCATCAGGCGGACCACGTGCTCCTGCGCGCCGCCGCGACCGACGCGGCGACCGGCCTTCTCGACATTCGCCGCCTCGGCGAAATGCTCTCGCGCGTGCAGGGGCGAATCGTTCATAAGGCGCTGGACCGGGTGTCGCCTTTGGCGGTGCCGGTGCTGCTGGAGATCGGCCGGGAGCCGGTCTATGGCGAGGTATCCGACGAGCTGTTGGCGGAATCCGCCGCCGCGCTCGCCAAGGAGGCGATGGGTTGAGCCACACGGCCGTGCAGGCGGATTGCGCCGTTCCAGCGGGAGGCCTGGAGGATCGATGCCTGCGCGTCGCCGGCCTCACGCTCGTTGCGGATGCCGCGGGCGCGCTCTACTGGCCGGAGGAGCGGCTCCTCGTGGTCGCCGACCTGCATCTCGAAAAAGGATCGAGCTTCGCGCGGCGCGGCAGCCTCGTGCCGCCTTACGACACGGCGGATACGCTCTCGCGCCTCTCTGCCTTGGTCCGTCGTTATGCGCCGCAGGCGGTCGTCGCGCTCGGCGATAGCTTCCACGACCAGCAGGGGTCGGAACGGTTGAGCCTTGCCGATCAGATGACGCTCGGGCAGCTGATGCGCGGGCGCGACTGGGTGTGGATCACCGGCAATCACGACCCTGAGCCGATGCACGCGCTGGGCGGCCTCTTCACTGCGACCTTGGCGCGGGGCCCTCTCTTGTTTCGTCATGAGCCGACACCTGACGGGCGCGACGGCGAGATCGCGGGGCATCTGCATCCCGTCGCGCAGGTGAATATGGGAGGGCGCTATCTGCGGCGGCGCTGCTTCGCGGGCGACGGGCGGCGCATGGTGATGCCCGCGTTCGGGGCTTACGCCGGCGGGCTCAATGTGCGCCACCGCGCTTTCGCGGGGCTGTTCGCAGGCGACAACTTCATCGCTCATGTGCTCGGGCTCTCGGCCGTGCACGCTTTCGCCGGGGCGCACTGCCTGCCGGATTAGCGCGGCGCCGTAGGCCACCACTTCGTGTCATGCCCGCACCCGGGCCTGGCCTTCGGCCAGCCCGAGTACAAGCTCCAGCGGGCATCCAGTACTCCCCGGCCCTTATTGGAATCGAGAGCACACGGCGTACTGGGTCCCCGCCTTCGCGGGGACGACACGCGTCACTTCTTCTCCAGAAGCAGCTGTCCGCGCTGGGTGATCATGTCCTTCACCTTGTTGGCGATCATGCCGAGCATGCCGGGAAGGATCAGCTCGATTTTCACATCGCTGTCGGTGACGTTCATCGTTCCGCTCGCCGTCTGGCCCATGGCGGTGAAGCCGAAATCGAGATGGTCGTCGCCCGTCCAATCCTGACGGTTGATGGTCACCATGCCGCCGACGGTCGTCACCATCTTCTCGAAGCCGGCCTTCAGGCGGCGCGCGGCCTCCTCCTTGCCGAGGCCGTGCGGGATAGAGACGACGATGGGCTGCGACATTTTTAGGTTCTCCGGCAGCGGAAGCGGTGATGTAGGAACGCGGAGCCGCGGTTGGAATGGACGGCGGGCGAATTAGTCCCGCCGGAAGATGATCGAGCCGAGCCAGCCGGTGAACAGCGCCAGCAGCATGGTGACGAAACCGTAGAGGATGCCGTAGTCGTGCGCCGCGTTGGCGACGAGCTGCTCGAACCCTGCCTTGATGATCTCGAACGCCGTCGTCTCCTGCGCAACCATCGTGCCGGCGGCGAACAGCTTCACGTCCACCTCGTATTCGCCGATCGGCACATTGGCCGGAAGCGTGATCGACGTGCGGAACAGGTTCGGCGTGAGGAAGGTGACCGCGTTGGTCTGCTCGCGATAGAGGCCCTGCGCGCGCTTGATGCGCACGAGCGCAGCGCGGAACGGGTCGTTCTCCGCCGGATCGAAGACGCCGCCGCCGAGTTGCTGCGGCAACTGAAACTGCGCGAGGCCGATCTGGAGGCGGCGCTGCGTCTCCGCGCTCGCCATCTCGTCGAGCGGCCGATTGGCAAGGATGGCGAGATAGCTTGGGGGCTCGGCGAAGCGGCGGTACTGGGCATTCGCCCAGATGCCGAGAATGCGCTCCTTGCGCCAGGTGATCACCGGCTGGCGTGGGCCCGTCACGGTGACGACAAGTCCATACGAGCCGGACCGGCCGACCGAGCTCGCATCGGTCTCGATGATGCCGAACAGCGTGAGGTCGACGCCGGTATAGTTCGACGTGATCATCACGCGATGCGCCGAGAGCGAGGTCACGAGCTTTTCGGCGCTCGCCGGCATGGCGGTGGCGCCGATCGAGGCGGCGACGGCGGCGATGCGCGCGGCCCTCATCGCACGCCTCCCGGAATCTGCAACGTGAACAGGTCCTCCGGGCGCACGACGAGATCGAAGGCGAAGCGCAGGCCGACGGCGAGGATCAGCAGCCCGAGCAGCAAGCGCAACTGCTCGCTGCGGATCTTTTGCCCGGCCCGAGCGCCGAATTGCGCCCCCATCACGCCGCCTACCATGAGGATCAGCGCCAGCACGACGTCGACGGATTTGTTGGTGACCGATTGCAGGACGGTCGCCGACGCCATGGTGACGAGCGTAACCATCATCGAGGTGCCGATGACGACGCTGGTCGGGACGCGCAGCAGATAGATCAGGGCGGGAACGAGCAGGAAGCCGCCGCCGATGCCCATCAAGCCGCCGAGGAAACCGATGACGAAGCCGATGACCCAGACCGGAATGACCGAGACATAGATTTTCGACTGCTTGAAACGCAGCTTCAGCGGCAGGCCATGGAACCAGGAGTGGCTGCCGGGGCGGCGGATTTCCGCGCGCTCGCCGCGCCGCGCGCGGCCGATGGCGCGGCTGCTCTCTATCACCATCATCGTGCCGACGACGCCGAGAAGCGTCAGGTAGGACAGCCCGATCGCGAGGTCGAGCTGGCCGGCGGCGCGCAAGAGCGCGATCAGCCAGACGCCGCCGACAGTGCCGAGCAGGGCGCCGGCGAGCAGCATCGCGGCGAGCGCGAGGTCGAGCGCTTTTCGCCGCCAATAGGCCATGACGCCCGAGAGAGACGACGCGGTAATGTGGGTCGAGACGGTGGCGACGGCGACGGCCGGCGAGATGCCGATCAGAATGAGCAGCGGCGTGAGCAGGAAGCCACCGCCGATGCCGAACATGCCGGACAGGAAGCCGACGGCGATCCCCATCATCAGGATGAGGAAGACGTTGACCGGCAGATCGGCGATCGGAAGATAGATTTGCACGGCATGATCCGTGAGCGCCGCGTGTGCCGAACGACGCGGAGCCAATTGAAAACGGCCGCACACGGGAATCCGGGTACGGTGAAAGGAACACAGCTCTCGCGAATACCTTTGCCCGCATATGCGGGACGCAATCAAGGCAAATCGCGCGGCATGCTTTCCGCGTCATGCCGACGCAGGCGCTCGGGTGCGTGGCGCCCGCGCGAGCGAGGCCTAGTCTGCGGCCTCAGCTGCCTTCGATCTTAGGACGTTCCGGTCTTGCGACGGCTAGCCGCCTTCGGCGCTGCGGGTGCGGCCGGCGCGGCCTGCTCCCAGCCGCCTGCGGGTGTCTTGACCGCGATCGCGTCTTCCGGCTGCGGCTCGACCGTGAAGGTCTGAACGGCGAGCCGCGCTGCGACCAGCGCCTGCTGGTCAAGGCGGGCTGCGACGTCGTCACGCTTCTTGCCCGCGTCCTTGTCGCCCTGCTGGGCGGCCAGCGCGAACCATTTGTAGGATTCGGCGAGGTTCTGCTCCACGCCCAGTCCACGCGCATGCAGGATGCCGAGATTGTACTGGCTGTCGCCCATGCCGCGGGCGGCCGCCTTGCGGAACCACGTCGCCGCGACCGTGAAGTCCGGCTTTCCGTCGATGCCTTCCGCGTAGAGCACTGCGAGGTTGTGCATAGCCTTGGCGTTGCCGCGCTCGGCGGCGCTCGCGTAGAGACGGCGGGCGCGCTCGAGGTCTTTCTTCACGCCCTGGCCCTTCTCGTAGAGGCTGCCGAGGCGATATTGGGCCGGCGCGAGGTTGGCGCTCGCTGCGCGTTCGAGCCAGCGGGCGGCTTCTTCCGGATTGGCGGCGACGCCACGGCCATCGGCGTAACGCACGCCGATCTCGTAAGCGGCGGCGGGATTGCCAGCGTCGGCTGCGGCTCTGAGGCCAGGGCCGATGCCGTCGCTCGGCGCCGTCACGGGCGTGGTCGACCACTGGCCGGGCGACATATTGAAGCCTTTGCCCGCTTCGCTCGCTGTCGGGATTTGAATGGAGGCGATGGTCAGAGGGCTGACGCTCGCCGTTGTTTCAGGCTCGGCCGCAGCCTCCTGGGCTTTAGAAACTTCTCGGGCTTTGGGCTCGGCCGACGCCGGACCTTGGGCTGCCGGGCGTTCCTCGGGCACGGGGACTTTCGCTTCGGGCTGGGCTTCCGGCGCGGTCGGCGCGGAAGCCGTCTGCAGCGGCAAGGACGATGGCGCCGGCGTCAGCATCGAGCCTTTTTTCGCGGTGTCGACTGGAGCAAGGCGCTCCGGCGCGGCCAGAGCGGTCTTGCTGGCTGGCTTCTTGTCGAGGTGAGACTGCTTCGTCGGCGACGAGCCGAGCACGTTGACGACGATGTGCAGGGTGCCGGCGATGGCGAGGATCGCGAGGCCGAGCATCAGCGGCCGGCGCCGCGTGAGATGACGGAAGGCCGAGAAGGTCGATTTGCCGGCCTTTTTCTCGTCGGCCTCGGCATTGGGCGTCGCCGCCATGGTCGCGGCCGCCTGCGCCGCACGACGGGCGGCGGCGATGAAGTTCGCCTTGCTCTCGCTTTCGCTCGCCGGCTTCGGCGCGCCGAGGAGCGCTTCGGAGGCGGCAATCCGCTCCGCGGCGGTCTGCGGCCCGCGGGGAGACGTCGCCGTTCCCGGCTCAAGCGGATGATCGGCCGGCAGCGTCGGGTCGATCGGGGGACGTTCGGCGGCAGAGAGAGGAGCAGCGTCGGCCGTCTCCGCGTCATCGTGCCCGGGCACGAGCTGCGGCGCCGCGCTTGCGGGGATGCTTGGCGGCCGGTCCCGCGGTTCCGGCGGGCGCGGCGGCTCATAGCGGTTGACCGGGCCCCTCTCGACGAGGCGCGACATGGCATCGCTGCGCATGTCGGATTCGATCATGGCGAGCCGGTCGACAAGCCGCTGCAACGTGTCGTGCACGGCCTCGAGCGTGTCTTGCGTGCGTTGGTCGTTGAGCGATTGTTCTTGGCGGACGGCCTCGATCGTATCCTGTGTGCGGCGTTCGCTGGCGGCGTTCTCATGCCGTAAATTTTCGAACTCGCGCTTGAGCGATTCGAGGTCCGAGCGCTCGCCGCTCGTCTCCGCGAAGGTGTCGTAAGCCGCTTGCCGCGCGACTTTTTCGGCGGACGCGGTGGTGGCGATCTGGATTTCTTCGAGCCGATTGAAGAGATCGGAGAGCGTGCGCTCGATCGCGTCGATGTTGTCGAGCCGTGTCGACGACGCCTCGAACTTCACGGTCAGGCGGGCAAGCTGGTTGGCGATCTGATCGAGAACGGGCGAAGACGCCGACGTCTCGTCGCGCTCAAAACGGTCGGCCAGCGCCTCGACGACCTGCATGATCTTGTCGGAAGCGGCGGCGCGCTCCGGGATCTCGGCGTGGATCGAACTGGTGAGGTCCTCCAACCGGGATTCGAGCCGCGAGAGGACATCGCTGTTCTGCGCCGGAGCCAGGAGGACGCGGTCGATCTTCTCGCTCAGCGTCTGGACTTCTTCGGCGAGAGCGACAAGCGCCTCGCCGGAGGCCGCGCGCGAGGTCATCTCACGCAGGTCCGCGACCGCGCGTTCGAGCTGGCGCAACGCACCTTCGTCGGCCTCGCCACGGCGCACGATCGTGTCGATTCTTGCGTCGAGAGCACGAACGTCTTGCTGGAATTCCGCGAGGCTTTCCGCTGGCGAGACGTGCTCGAGAGTTTGGCGGATGTCGCTCAGGCTGCCTTCGATCGCCGCAATCGTCTCCGGTGCGATGCCCTGCTGGCGCACGATGTCGATGCGCTGATCGAGGGTGCGGATATCGGCCTCGACAGCCTGCAGCGCCCGGCGGGGGGCGGCTTCTGCGAGCGTGCGGCCGATGCTTGCGATCTCCTGGCGCAACGCGTTTACGCTCTCGGTGAACGCGCTGGCGTCGCCAAGGCCGGCGATCTGGCCGGTCAGCTTTTCGAGTTGGCTTTGCAGGCCCGCCCAGCGCGCGTCGTCGTCATTCTGGCGGAGATGGGTCTGGTCCTGGGGTTCGGCATAAGCTTCGACGGCCGCGGCCTCGACCGGTTCGGACGGGGCCGGCCTGTCGACGACAGTCGGTGTCGTGGTGGTGTCGCGTCCGCTCTTCTTTTTCTTGGTGCTGGCGTTCGCGCTTCCGCGCCGGCTCAGCCTCCGTGAGAGAGAGGCCAAACGCTCGCCAAGCGACGTAGAGGGCTTCGATTCGGCCTCGGCGCGGCGCGCTTCAGCCGCAGCTTCATGCTGGGCATCGAGCACCCGCTGGCGCTCGGCAATCTCGGCGAGGGTGTCGTCGAGGCCGGAAAAGCGGTCGTTTGGCGACGGCGCCGCGGGACGATGATCGGCGATCGAAGGCTCGGCGTGGCGCGGCGCTGCGTCATCCGCCGCATGGCGCGGAATGCTCAGCGTCGGACGCGGATCGAAATCCATCTCGTCACGGGCGGGCCGCGCACCGTGCGGAGCAAATGACCGGTCGGTGAAGGAAAGATCGCCGGCGTGGGGAGCGGGCCAGGGCGCGCGGCTTTCGACAACGCCGGGGATTGCCGCGCTTTCGACCGCGGAGGCGGCGTCCTGTGAGGGGCGCTGCGTCGCGCGCTCGATTTGCGCGAGCCGGTCTTCGAGGGAACGCAGCACATTGGCAACGTCCGATGCGTCGCGATCGGCCAAAGCACGGTGCGCCGCCGGGATCGACGTATCGCCTGCGATGCGGGTCATGCGCTCCAGCCGGTTTCCGAAAGCGTCGGCCTCGCGGTCGGTTTCCCAGGCCGCATGGTCGCGGTGCTCTCCAGCCTGCGCCTCCCGCCAATCCTGATAGCCGACACGAACGCCCTCCTGGGCTGCCGAATCAACGATCACAGATTGTAACCACTCTGCGGTCGAAAGCCCCGAGCGCCGCGCGGCTTGTCGGGCTGTTTCCTGAATTTGCGGGCTCAGCTCCCGCAGATTCCATGGTTGATCAGATGCCATGCCCTCGACCCATTGCGTCCGTTGCGGGGAGAGCGGAGCTTGCGGCCCGCGCGAGGCATGCGCCCGTTAATACAAAATCACTGAGGCGTTTGCCCTGTACCCTCGGGTGCCGACTTTTCAGGATTACGGTAAACAACCCGTTAAGGGTTCCTCCGGACCGTAAGGAGTTCGGAGAGGTTTCTGCCCCAGGCGGGACCCGAGGCCTATTTTGAGGGGCTTTACGCTTACGTAAGCCCCTTGTGCCAAGCTTCGACGGACGTTGGAGGAACTCATGGGACAGCAAGACCCCACAAAGGACACCTACGGTATTCGCGATCTCGGCCACGAGTTTCGGGTTAGCGCGCGCACGCTGCGCTTCTATGAGGAGAAGGGACTCATAAGCCCGCGGCGCGACGGGCAGGATCGCCTCTACAGCCGCCGCGACCGGGCGCGCCTCCAATACGTGCTGATGGGCAAGAGCGTCGGCTTCTCGCTCGACGAAATCCGCGAGATGCTCGATTTCCACGACGTCGGCGAGCGGCAGGGCGCGAATTTGCGCGCCGCGCTTCACAAATTCGAGGAGCGCATCGGCCGCCTGCAGCAGCAAAAGAGCGATATCGACCGGGCGCTCGCGGAGCTCGGCCACGCCCATAAGCGGATCGAAGGCATGATCGCGACACGCGAGCGCCGGCGGGCGTAGGCGGCCTCGCCGCGCGCGATCGTGCGCCCAGCGACAATCCAGGCGGACGCCGCGCCGAATCTGCGGCGCGAAAGGTGAGAACGCGATGCCAAGCTATAAAGCTCCCGTCGATGACGTCCGCTTCCTGCTGAACGATGTGCTGCAGATGCGCCGCTACGACAATCTGCCGGGCTTCAGCGACGCCTCGTCCGACGTCGTGGATGCGATCCTCGTGGAGGCGGCGAAATTCTGTGAAGAAATCGTGGCGCCGCTCAATCCGGTCGGTGACCGCGAGGGCTGCACCCGCCACGCTGACGGCCGCGTAACGACGCCGAAGGGCTTCAAGGAAGCTTACGACCAATATGTCGCCGGCGGCTGGATGGGCATCTCCGCGCCGGCGGAATTCGGCGGTCAGGGGCTGCCGGAGACGCTGACGACCATCGTCAACGAATTCCTCGTGTCGGCGAACCTTGCTTTCGCGATGTATCCCGCACTGACGCAAGGGGCGATTGCGGCGCTCGTCGTGCATGGCACGCCGGAGCAGAAGGCGAAATTCCTTCCGAAGATGATCGAGGGACGCTGGACCGGCACGATGAATCTGACGGAGCCGCATTGCGGCACCGACCTCGGCCTTCTGCGAACCAAGGCCGTGAAGCAGTTGGATGGCAGCTACAAGCTCACCGGCACGAAGATCTTCATCTCCGCCGGCGAGCATGACCTCGCCGAAAACATCATCCATCTGGTGCTGGCGCGCATCGAAGGCGCGCCGGCGGGAATTAAGGGCACGTCGCTGTTCGTTGTTCCGCGCAACGTGATCAACGCTGACGGCAGCGTTGGCGGTCCGAACGGCGTCACCTGCGGCTCCATCGAAGAGAAAATGGGCATCCACGGCAACGCCACCTGCGTCCTCAATTATGACAACGCGCAGGGCTGGCTCATCGCGGAAGAGAACCGCGGCATCAATGCGATGTTCGTGATGATGAACGAGGCGCGCCTCGCGGTCGGCGTGCAGGGGCTCGCGCAGTCGGAGGTCGCATATCAGAACGCGGCGGCCTACGCGAAAGAGCGCCTGCAGGGCCGCGCGCTCACGGGCGCGAATGCGCCGGACAAGCCGGCCGATCCGATCATCGTGCATCCGGACATCCGCCGCACGCTGATGACGATCAAATCGTTCAACGAAGGCGCGCGGGCGCTCGCGCTTTGGGTCGCGCTTCATGCCGACGTTGCGCATCGCTCGGACGATGCGAAAGCGCGGCAGGCGGCGGATGATCTCCTTGGTCTCCTCACGCCGGTGATCAAGGGCGTGCTGACGGATCGCGGCTTCGCCAACACGGTGATGGCGCAGCAGGTGTTCGGCGGCCATGGCTATATCGTCGAGACCGGCGTCGAGCAGTTCGTGCGCGATTCACGCATCGCGATGATCTACGAGGGCGCGAACGGCATCCAGGCGCTCGACCTCGTCGGGCGCAAGCTGCCGCGCGACGGCGGGCGCGCGGTGATGGCGTTCTTCAACGAGGTCGGCGCTTTCGTGAAAGAGAACGCGGACGAGGCGATGAAACCGTTCGTCGCGCCGCTCGAGAAGGCGCTTGGGCGGCTGCAAGCGGCCACCATGTGGTTCATGCAGAATGCCATGGGAAAGCCCGACAATGCCGGCGCCGGTGCGAGCGACTACATGCATCTCTTCGGGCTCACCGCGATCGGCTATCTCTGGGCGCAGATGGCGAAGGCCGCGCAAGCAGAGCTCGCCGACAGCAGCGGCAACAAGGAGGCGATGACGGCGAAGCTCGTGACCGCGCGCTTCTTCATGGAGCGCGTGCTGCCGGAGACGAGCACGCTGCGGGCGCGCATCGAGGCGGGCGCGGAGAGCACGATGGCGCTGCCGGCCGAGGCGTTCTAATTCACTGTCATTCCGGGGCGCGCGAAGCGCGAGCCCGGAATCCATACTCCCGGCTGCGGCGTATGGATTTCCGGACTTGCCGCTGCACGGCAATCCGGAATGACAGGCGTCTTACGCGCTATCCCGCCGGGATCTGGTCCGGCCCGCGCATCGTCACATTGAGATCGTTCACGAGGCCGGTGCTGAGCGAATAGACCCAACCGTGCACGCTGAGTTTCTGTCCGCGCGCCCAGGCGTCCTGCACGAACACGTCGGATGCGACGTTCTTCACCTGCCGCATGACGTTGAGCTCGCACAGGCGGTCGAGGCGCATGCGCTCATCGGCGATCGTATCAAGTTCATGTTGATGGTTGTGGCAGACCTCGCGGATCGGATGCAGCCAGTGGTCGACGAGGCCGCGCCGTTTGCCGTCGACGGCCGCAGCGATGCCGCCGCAGCCATAATGGCCGACGACGAGGACGTGTCGCACCTTCAGCACATCGACCGCGAATTGCAGCACCGAGAGATAGTTCGCATCCTGCGGCGGGGCGAGGTTCGCGATGTTGCGATGAACGAACATCTCGCCGGGATCGAGCCCGACGATTTCGTTCGCCGGCACGCGGCTGTCGGAGCAGCCGATCCACAGATATTCGGGCGCCTGCTGCCCGACCAGGCGGCGGAAAAACCCGGGATCGGCGGCGACCATCCGCTTGGCCCAGTTGCGGTTATTCTCTTTCAGGTGATCCAGCATGGGCTTGCCTTAATGGGAACCGATGCGGGCCACAAGACCGCCTTTGCGCCAATGTGGCCGGGCTTGACTCTTGGACTTGACCTTGGCCGCGATCCTCGGCGCACAATGCGCTGTCGAACGGTTTGAGCGGAGACTTGCCATGAGTTCCTCGCAAGAGTTGATCGGCGGCTGTCAGTGCGGGGCGATCCGCTACGCGTGGAGCAGTCCGCCCAAGCGTGCGAGCGTGTGCCATTGCCGCATGTGCCAGAAGGCGTCCGGGCAACCCTTCATGGCTTTCACTGGCGGGAAGGCCTCGGAACTACGCTGGACGAAGGGCCAGCCGACCTTCTTCCAAAGCTCGGACGTCGCCGAGCGTGGTTTCTGCAGCGCCTGCGGCACGCCGCTGACTTATGGACGTCCGAATTCCGGCAGCATCAGCGTGACCATCTGCAGTCTCGATGATCCTTCCGCCGTGCACCCGACCATGCAGCACGGCATCGAAGGCAAGTTGCCGTGGACCGACGGGATCTCGTCACTTCCGGCGGAAAGGACGCAGGACTGGATGGCCAAGGCCGGGATCGCCGCGATCCACAGCCGCCAGTTCAGCGGATCGTGATCGCATGAGCGCGCTCGACGTTCCGCGGCCGGCCTGGATGAGCGAAGACCTCGTGATGCTCGAGGAGCAAGCCGAGCGCTTTCTCGCCTCCGAACTGACGCCGCAGGTTGAGCGCTGGGACGAAGCCGGCATCATGGACCGCGCGGCCTGGACGAAGCTTGGCGGAGCGGGGCTTCTCTGCGCGGGCATGCCGGAGGACTACGGCGGCGCCGGCGGCAGCTTCGCACATGAGACCGTGATCAATCTCGCTTTCGCACGCGCCGGATTGGACTCGATCGGAGCGCCGCTGCATTCCGGCATCGTCGCGCCCTACATCCTGCGCTATGGCACCGAGGAGCAGAAGAAGCGCTGGCTGCCGAAGCTCGCGACCGGCGAGATGGTCGGTGCCATCGCCATGAGCGAGCCGGGCGCCGGCTCCGACCTGCAGGGCGTCAAGACGAGCGCGAAGAAGTCCGGCAACGGCTACGTGCTCAACGGTTCGAAGACGTTCATCACCAATGGCCAGCATGCCGACCTGATCATCGTCGTCGCCAAGACCGATCCGGCGGCAGGCGCCAAGGGTATCTCGCTGATGATGGTCGAGACGGCGGATGCCCCAGGCTTCCGCCGCGGCCGCAAGCTCAAGAAGCTCGGCATGGACTGGGCCGACACGTCCGAGCTTTTCTTCGAGGATGTGAAGCTGCCGGCCGAGGCACTGCTCGGCACGCAGGAGGGGCAGGGCTTCGTGCAACTGATGAGCGATCTGCCGCAGGAGCGGCTGATCGTGGCAACGGCGGCCATCGGGATGATAGAGCGCGCGCTCGCGCTGACCATCGATTACGTCAAGGAGCGCAAGGCCTTCGGCAAGGCGATCCTCGACTTTCAGAATACGCAGTTCACGCTCGCCGAATGCAAAAGCGAGGCGAGGATCGGCCGCGTCTTCCACGACCACTGCGTCGAGCGCCATATCGGCGCGGGCCTCGACACCGTAACCGCCTCGATGGCGAAATATTGGCTGACCGATCTGCAGAACAAAATCGTCGATCGCTGCCTGCAATTGTTCGGCGGCTATGGCTATATGGACGAGTATCCGATCTCGCGGATGTATCGCGATGCGCGCGTGCAGCGCATCTACGCCGGCACCAACGAGATCATGAAACTGGTGATTGCGCGGTCTCTGTGATCGCCGCGATTGCGACCGGAGGAGAGTGATGGGCGACTATGTTGACGGCTTCGTCGTGCCGGTCCCGAAAAAGAACGTCGACGCCTATCGTAAGCTGGCGGAGATGGCGCGCGACGTCTGGATGGAGCATGGCGCGCTCTCCTATGTCGAAGCGCTTGCTGACGATGTGAAGCCGGGCAAGGTCACATCGTTTCCGCAGAGCGTCGACTTGAAGGATGACGAGACGATCGTCTTCGCGTGGATCACTTACAAGTCGCGAGAGCATCGCGACGACGTGCTGAAGAAGGTCATGGCCGATCCGCGTATGGCGGATCATGATCCGGCGAAGCTGCCGTTCGACGGCAAGCGGATGATCTTCGGCGGATTCAAGTTTTTCGTGCAGGCATAAGGAAAGGATCGCGGCCATGGCCGACGCCTTCATCTACGATCATGTACGCACGCCGCGCGGACGCGGCAAGCCAGACGGCGCGCTGCATGAGGTCTCGACGCTCGGCCTCGCGACGACTGCGCTGAAAGCGCTACGCGAGCGCAGCAATCTCGACGTTTCGCAGGTCGACGACGTCGTGCTCGGCTGTGTCGATCCGGTGGGCGAGGCGGGCAGCGATATCGCCCGCGTCGCCGCGCTCAACGCCGGCTACGGCGACACGGTGCCGGGCGTGCAGATCCAGCGCTTCTGCGCTTCGGGGCTCGACGCCGTAAACTTCGCGGCAGCGGAGGTGATGGCCGGACAGCACGATATGACCGTCGGCGGTGGCGTCGAATCGATGAGCCGCGTCGGTATCGGCGCGTCGGGCGGCGCCTGGCCGATGGACCCGCAGATCGCGGTGCCGTCCTACTTCATGCCGCAGGGCATCTCCGCCGACTTGATCGCGACGCGCTACGGCTTCTCGCGCGACGACGTCGACGCTTACGCGGTCGAAAGCCAGAAGCGCGCCGCGCAAGCCTGGGACGAAGGCCGATTCAAGAATTCCGTTATACCTGTGAAGGACGTGAACGAGATCACGATCCTCGCCAAGGACGAGCATATGCGCCCGTCAACGACGATGCAGTCGCTCGCGGCGCTCAATCCGTCCTTCGCGCAGATGGGCGAGCTTGCGGGCTTCGATGCGGTTGCAACGCAGCGCTATCCCGACGTCGACAGGGTCAATCACGTACATCACGCCGGCAACTCGTCGGGCATTGTCGACGGCGCCGCGGCCGTTCTCATCGGCAACAAGAAGGCCGGCAAGCGCGCTGGCATGAAGCCGCGTGCGAAGGTGCGCGCCTTCGCGAATATCGGCTCGGAGCCGGGCATCATGCTCACGGGCCCGATGGCGGTGACGGAGAAGGTGCTTAAGCGCGCCGGCATGACGCGCGACGACATCGATCTCTTCGAGTTGAACGAAGCGTTCGCGTCGGTCGTGCTGCGCTACATGCAGGCCTTCGACATTGACCACGCCAAGATCAACGTCAACGGCGGCGCTATCGCCATGGGCCATCCGCTCGGCGCGACCGGCGCGATGATTCTCGGCACGGTGCTCGACGAACTGGAGCGGCGTGATCTCAACACTGCGCTGGTGACGTTGTGCATCGGCGCCGGTATGGGCACCGCGACGATCATCGAGCGGGTGTAAGCGATGAGCGGGACAAACTTCAAAGTCGAAACCGACGCCGACGGCATCGCGCTTATCACTTGGGACATGCCCGGCAAGTCGATGAACGTCATCGACCAGTCGGTGATGGAGGCGCTCGGCAAGATCGTCGAGCAGGTCGCGAGCGATGCCGCGATCAAGGGCGCGGTGATCACGTCGGGCAAGGACACGTTCTCCGGCGGCGCCGACCTCACGATGCTCGAGCAGTTCAGCGCTATGGCGGCGAAGATGGAGCACGGCGCGGACGAGGCGGGACGCGTCGCGTTTCTCGAAACGGCAGGGCGGCTGTCGCAGCTCTATCGCCGCATCGAGACCTGCGGCAAGCCGTGGGTCGCGGCGCTCAACGGCACGGCAATGGGCGGCGCGTTCGAGCTGGCGCTCGCGTGCCACTATCGTGTCGCCGCGCAGAATCCGAAGGCCAAGCTAGGCTTGCCGGAGATCAAGGTCGGGCTTTTCCCGGGCGCCGGTGGTACGACACGCATTGCGCGCATGCTGTCGACCGCGGACGCGCTGCAGTTCTTGCTTAAGGGCGATCAACTTTCGCCCGACCGCGCCAAGGCGATGAAGCTCATCGATGCGGTCGTGCCGCCCGAGCAACTCGTCGCGGCGGCGAAGGACTGGATCAAGGCGGGCGGCAAGGCGCAGGCGCCCTGGGATGCCCCCGGATTCAAGCTGCCGGGAGGGCTCGTCTACTCCAAGACCGGGATGATGACGTGGCCGCCGGCCAACGCGATCTATCGCCGCGAGACCTACGACAACTACCCGGCCGCGCGCGCGATCCTGCAGGTGGTGTTCGAGGGCCTGCAAGTACCGTTCGACATGGCGTTGCGCATCGAGGCGCGGTGGTTCGCGAAGATCGTGCGCTCGCCGCAGGCGAAAGCGATGATCCGCAGCCTGTTCGTGTCGATGCAGGACCTCAACAAGGGTGCACGGAGGCCGAAGGACGTGCCGGCGAAGAAGATCGGCAAGGTCGGCATCATCGGCGCCGGTTTCATGGGTGCCGGCATCGCCTATGTCTCGGCGCTCGCCGGCATTGACGTCATATTGATCGACCGCGACCAGGCGTCCGCCGACAAGGGAAAGGCGCACTCGCATGCGCTGATGACGGCGCAGATCAACAAGGGGCGCGCCAAGATCGCGGACCGCGACGCGCTGCTCGCGCATATCACGGCGACGGATGATTATAGTGCGCTTGCCGGCTGCGATCTCGTGATCGAGGCAGTGTTCGAGGATCGCAATGTGAAGGCGGAAGCCTTTGCCAAGGCTGCGAAAGTCATTCCCGGCGATATCGTCTTCGCCTCGAACACCTCGACCTTGCCGATCACTTCGCTCGCCAAGGACTACAAGAACGCGAAGAATTTCATCGGCATCCATTTCTTCTCGCCGGTCGAGAAGATGCTCTTGGTCGAAGTTATCCTCGGCAAGAAGACCGGCGACGTCGCGCTCGCGACGGCGCTCGATTTCGTGCGCGCGATCCGCAAGACGCCGATCGTCGTCAACGATTCGCGCGGCTTCTATGCCAACCGCTGCGTGCTGAACTACATCGCCGAAGGCCATCAGATGCTAATCGAGGGCATTCCGCCGGCGATGATCGAGAACGCCGGCAAGATGGCGGGCATGCCGGTCGGCCCGCTCTCGCTCAACGACGAGGTCGCGCTCGATCTCGGGCTCAAGATCCTGAAGGCGACCGAAGCCGATATGGGGCCGCAGGCGATCGACCAGAGGCACAAGGCGCTGCTCGTCGAGATGGTCGAGAAGCAGGGGCGGCTCGGGCGCAAGAACCGCAAGGGCTTCTACGATTATCCGGAAGGCGCGCCGAAGCAGCTCTGGCCCGGCCTTAAGGACCTGCAGGAGAAGCCAATGACGATTGACGAGATCGATGCCGGCGATGTCGCGCTGATCGAAGAACTCAAGCATCGGCTGCTCGTCGTGCAGGCGGTCGAGGCCGCGCGCACGGTCGCGGACGGCGTCATCACCGACGTGCGCGAGGCGGATGTCGGCTCGATCCTCGGCTTCGGCTTCGCGCCCTTCACCGGCGGCACGCTCTCCTACATCGACATGATGGGCACGCCCGCCTTCGTCGCGCTGTGCAAGACGCTCGCGAAGAAGCACGGGCCGCGCTTCAAGCCGCCGAAGCTCCTCCTCGACATGGCGGCGAAGAACGAGACGTTCTACGGGCGTTTCGCGCCGAGCAAGCCGAAGGCGGCGGCGTAACGTCTCAACCCGTCATCCTGAGGCGCCCGCACGCAGTGCGGCCTCGAAGGATCGGCCGGTCTCTGTCATTGCGGGGCGCGAGCGAAGCTCGCGAACCCGGAATCCATAACCCCGGCGCTGCGGTGTATGGATTCCGGGCTTGCCGCTTCGCGCCAATCCGGAATGACAACCCATCACACCGCCACATCCGCGAACACCGGCAGATGATCCGACGCGCTGCGCGCCTCGCGGTCTGTCCAGCTGCGCAGCAGCGCAGAACGCGGGCGGCAATAGATGCGGTCGAGCCGGATGAGCGGGCACCATGAGGGGAAGGTGCGGTGCCATGTCCGCGCCGGCAGGACGCGGTGAATCGCGTTCTGCACCGAGCCGCGCCAAATCCAGTCGTTGAAATCGCCGGCCATCACCGTCGTGCGCGGCGAGGACGTCGCCATTTTCACCAACGCCTCCGTCTGCCGCCGCCGTTCGCCGAAGGTGAGGCCGAGATGCAGTGCGATGATATGCAGCACGCCGTGCGGCGACATCACATCCGCTTCGATCGCGCGGCGCGGCTCACGGCTGGGCACCGAGATGTCGTGAATCTTGATGTTCTCCAGCGGCCAGCGACTGATGAGGATCTGCCCGTAGTCGCCGTCGGTGCCGATGATCGATTTCGCCTCGATGCCGTGCGGCCCGAGCGCGTCACGCAGGATCATGAACGGGTGACCGTGCTGCTTGCCGGAGCGGCGCGAGTCGACTTCCTGCAGCGCGATAACGTCGGGCTCGCCGCGCTTGGCGATGCGCAAGACGCGGTCGAGATCGAAGCGCCCGTCGGCGCCGACGCCGCCGCGGATATTCCATGTGAGAATGCGGACACTTGGCTGCGGAGGATTCAACGATCGGCCTTGCGCATCTTTGCGACCATGATCTGAACGCCGAAGGAAACGGCAAGCCAGCTGAGGACGGCGACGACGAGAAGCACGACATTCGCCAGCGTTGGCTTGGTGGCGATCTGGAAGATCTGGTGGCCCAAGGCCGACATGATGACAAGGCCGGGCGCCATGCCGAGCGCCGTTCCGGCCATGAAGTCCTGCAGGCGAATCTGGCTCGCGCCGGCGACGAGATTGACAAGCGTAAAGGGCGCGACCGGCACGACGCGGATCAGCGCGACGGCGATGATCCCCTGATTGACGATGCGGCGGCGGATGCGGTCGAGGCGCGGCCCGAGCAGGCCGCGCACGAGGTCCTTGCCCAGCGCCGCGCCGATGAGGAACGTCACCAAGGCGCTCGCGAGGCAGCCGATCGCCGCATAAGCGAAACCGAGGAACGGCCCGAAGGTCGCTGCCGTCACTGCAATGAGGACGGTGACGGGAAACGCGATGAGGCCGCCGATCACGAAACAGGCGAGGATCACCGGCGGCCCCCAGGCGCCGGTCGCGACGCTCGCCAGGCTTTCGCTCACCATGCGCGGGTCGGCAAGAAGCGACAGCGGCGTGTATTTCCAGGTCAGCGGCAGCGCGATCACGAGGATCGCGGCGAGCGCGATCTTGATCATGGTCGAGACCTGGATTTGCGAGAAGCGAGCGCCGAGCGCGGCCTGCGCGTCGATCTCCAGCGGGAAGGGGCGCAGCGGGTCGGCGACCTCCTCGATGGTCGCAGAAATCTCATCCGGGTCGGGGGTGCCGTCCTCGATCGGCCGCAGCGAATGCCCGCGCGCGGACGCCGTGTCGGCGATCTCGATCAGGGAGCGGCCGCTCGCGATCGCGCGGGCGATGTCTTCGGCGCTGAGGCCACAATGCTCGCCGAGCAGCTTGTTGCGGATATTGCGGATGGCGGCGCGCTGCGTTTCATCGCGCGCCGCGAAGACGAGGTCGCATTCCGTGTCCACCGCCATCGACCGGTTGTTGAGATTGGCGGAGCCGACGCGCAGCAGCCAGTCGTCGACGATCATGATCTTGGAGTGGACCATGGTGTCGGTGACGCGGCCGCCTTCTTCGATGTGCGGATAGACGAGGCGCACGCGATCGGCGACGCCGGCATCTTCGATGAGATTCTTGAAGCGGATGCGGCCGTTGCGCATCGTGTGCGCCTCGATCCAGGAGTGATAATGCTGCGGCGCGACGATCACGACCTCGAGCCGCGATTGTTTGCGCAAGGCTTGCGCCAGCGCCTGGGCCATGCGGGCGCTGGTGACGAACTGGTTCTCGACATAGAGCGAGCGCTCGGCCGTCGCGATGCTCTCGCGAAACAGGGTCTCGACCTCGCGCACCTCCGTCTGCTCTTCGTGGCGCGGCAGCGTGCGCGCGATGCCGACCGCGACGTCCGTGAAATCGGGGACGACGCTGCCCGGCCAGGGATCGTCCGACGCCTTACCGGCGGGCTCGAGCGGCGCGGGCATGTCGCCGCAGGCGCGCGTCCAACGCGCACGCACCAGTGCCGCGAGCGCGCGCGCGGCGTCGCCGTCGACCATGGCCTGCACGTCGTGGAAGGGGCGATAAGGCTTGCCGCTTGGGTCGACGCGGTCCGGATTGTCGAGACGATGGTCGGATGTGTCCCAGCGGCGGATGGTGAGGTCGAGCCCGCCGGAGAACGCGATCGCGTCGTCGACGATGATGATCTTCTGATGATGCGAGGAGCCGAGCGGGATCGCGTCGTCGAGGCAGACTTGCACCTGCCGCGGCGTGCTCCAGTGGAGCGACAGCGTCGGAAAGATCTCCCGCTCCAGCGCGTAAAGCACGGAGTAGTCCCACAGGAGGAGATGCACGGTGAGGTCGGGGCGTTCGCGCACCAGCGCCGAGAGGAAATTGGCGAATTGGATCGGCTTGCCGTCGTCGGGCGCGCAGTCTTCGCCGACGAGCCGGGTGCGGCTATCGATGTCCCAGCCGACGATGAAGATCGAGCGCTGCGCCTTGAGAAGCGCTTCGCGCACGGCCGCGAAAAAGGCCGCCCCGTCGATCAGGACGGCGGCGCGGGAGGCTTGTGCGATACCCCAGACGTTGCGCCCGGGCTGGAAAATGCTGTGCGGCAACGGCCCGCCCGCCTGACTGTCGGCATGCAGGCCCTCATTGCCCGGAGGCGTCCCGCCCCTCGTCGGAAGCACCAAATCCATACGGCGCCAACGGAATTGCGGCGAAATCGGTTCCCGCCGAGGCCCGCCTTTCTCGCATTGCAGCAACGCGCGGCCCGTTGTTCGAGCGACAGTTGACGAGCCCTGCCGCGGCATCGCAGGTAAGGGATCCGAACTGGACCGAGCAGGAGTTTCCGATGCCAAGCCAAGGCAAGTATCTTTTCGTTGTCAGCATGGATGTCGATCCGGCAAAGGAGGCCTTGTTCAACGAGGTCTACGATAAGGAGCACGTTCCCCTGCTCAAAAAGGTGCCCGGCGTCTACAACGTGACCCGCGCCGCCGGCGAGGATTTCAATTTCGCCATGGGCGGCAAGCAGGAGAAGAAGACGCACTCCGCCGCGCGTTACATGGCGATCTATGAGCTGGAGAGCCCCGCGGTCGTCGCCAGCAAGGAATGGGCGAGCGCTGTCGAGGCCGGCCGTTGGCCCGGCGACGTGCGGCCGTTCACGCACAATCGCAGCCACGCGATGTTCAAGATCCGCTGAGCGCGGCTTGGCTGTGCGGCGGCTGAGGCGTTCGTTGCATGTCGCTTGAAGCCGGCAACGTGTCGATTACGGACAAGGTGCGCCCTGTTGCGGCGGGCGCGCCCGTGGTCGGCGTGCATTTCCTTGGCAAGACGGCGGCCTTCGTCCTCGGCGACGAGGCGCTGCTCATGGCCGATGTCGCGGGGGCCGATGCGCCGAAGCGCGTCGCGGTGCATGCCGGCGGTATCCTTGCCGCGGCGTCCGACGGAAAGCGCGTCGTCACCGGCGGTGACGACGGCGCCGTCGCCGTGACCGATGCGAGCGGTGCGTCGCAGACGATCGCGAAAGACGCGAAAGGCCGCTGGATCGACCACGTCGCGCTCGCCGCGAATGGCGCCGTCGCTTGGGCAGCGGCCAAGACGGTGAGCGTGCGCAAGCCCAAGGGCGAAGAGAAGGTTCTCGAGCTTTCATCGAGCGCCGGCGGGCTCGCCTTCGCGCCGAAGGGTTTCCGTCTCGCCGTCGCGCATTACAACGGCGTGTCGCTGTGGTTTCCAGAAACTGCGGCCGCGCCGGACGTCCTCGACTGGAAGGGCTCGCATCTCTCCGTCGCTTATAGCCCTGACGGCAAGTTCATCATCACGACGATGCAAGAGCCGATGCTGCACGGCTGGCGGCTGGAAGATCGCAAGCACATGCGCATGTCCGGCTACAGCGCCAAGGTGCGCTCGCTCGACTGGAGCGTCGGCGGAAAATGGCTCGCAAGCTCGGGCTCGGAGCAGCTCATCCTCTGGCCTTTCCAGGGCAAGGACGGGCCGATGGGCAAGGCGCCGCGCATGCTCGCGCCGCGCGAGGTGCGCGCGACAGTCGTCGCCTGCCACCCCAAGAGCGAGATCACGGCGGTCGGTTTTGCCGACGGCATGATCCTCCTCGTGCGCACGGAAGACGGCGCCGAGATTCTCGCGCGCCGCCCCGATGGCGCACCGGCCTCGGCGCTCGCCTGGAGCGCGACGGGCGATGTGCTGGCGTTCGGTACGGAGAGCGGCGACGCGGGGCTGCTGATGTTGTAGACAGTCATTCCGGAAGCCGCGAAGCGGCTGTCCGGAATCCATACGCCGCAGCACTGGATTATGGATTCTGGGCTCGCGCTTCGCGCGCCCCAGAATGATAGCGATCACCGCACCAACACGTTGGTGAATTGCCACGGATCGCTCTTGTCGAGCTCCTCGGGAAAGAGTTCGCCGCGGTGCTGCAGCGGTGTCCAATCGGTGTATTCGCCGAAGACCTCGCCGAGATACGGCCGCTGCACGTCGAGGCAGCGCTTGAAGTCGAGTTCGTCGGCCTCGACTAATCCGCGGTCCGGGTTCTCCAGCATCCAGACGATGCCCGCGAGCACCGCCGAGGTCACCTGCAAGCCGGTGGCGTTCTGATAGGGCGCGATGCGCCGCGTCTCCTCGATCGAGAGCCGCGAGCCGTACCAATAGGCGTTCTTCGCATGGCCGTAGAGCAGGACGCCCAACTCGTCGACGCCATCGACGATCTCGTCCTCGGTGAGGATGTGCCACGTCGGCTGCGGCTGCCATTGCCGGCCGGCCATCTCATGCAGCGACAGCACCGCGTCGTCGCACGGATGGTAGGCGTAGTGGCAGGTGGGACGGTAAACGACCTGGCCGCCCTCGCGCAGCGTGAAGAAGTCGGCGATCGAGATCGACTCGTTGTGCGTGATCATCCAGGCATGCTGCGCCTGCGACGTCGGCGTCCAGGAGCGCACGCGCGTGCCGGCGCCCGGCCGCGTGAGATAGATCGCGGCATCGCAACCGAAGTCATGGCGGGCGCCGCCCGGCGGCATCGTCTTCTCATGCGTGCCCCAGCCGAGCTCGGAGGGCTGCAGGCCTTCGGCAATGAAGCCCTCGACCGACCAGGTGTTGACGAATTTGTTGCGCGGCTTCGGGTCGCGGGCGCGCTGCGTGTCGCGCTCGGCGATGTGGATGCCCTTCACGCCGACATCGCGCATCAGCCGCGCCCAGCCCTCGCGATCCTTCGGCTCGCTGTGCTTGAGGCCGATGTCGCGCGCGACATTGAGCAGCGCCTGCTTGACCATCCACGACACCATGCCGGGATTGGCGCCGCAGCAATTGATGGCGGTGACGCCGCCCGGGTGCTTGCGGCGCACATTGAGCACGCCCTCGCGCAAGGCATAGTTCGAGCGCTGCGAGATCGAGAGCCCGCGGTCGGTGTAGAGGCCGGGCCAGGGCTCCGCGACGGTGTCGATGTAGAACGCGTCGATGCTCTTGGCGAAGGCAATGAGGTCGGCCGACGAGGTGTCGACCGACAAGTTGACGATCATGCCGCGGCCGGGCCCGCCGGTGAGCAGCGGGGTGAGGAGTTCGCGATAGTTCTCTTTCGTCACCGCCTTGTGGATGAATTTCAGCTTGCGCTCGTCGACCAGATGACGATCGGCGTCGTCGGGCGCGATCACGGCGAATTTCGTGCGGTCGAAATCGATATGGCGCTCGATGAGCGGCAGCGTACCGCGGCCAATCGAGCCGAAGCCGAGAATCACGATCGGGCCTTTGAACTGGGCGTGGACGGGCCATTCGGTCATGGGTCTCGAAGCTCCGGTGAGATGGGACAAGAAAGGGCCGAACACCCCGGAGGCGAGGCGTCCGGCCCGACGTTCTAGCGCGGGATCAGGCGGCAGCGGTGATCGCGGGCCGCGCTGTCCCCATAAGAAAATCCGGCAGGCCGCGCGGCAGCTTCTCGCCGGTCGCGCGGATGAGCCCGCTCGCGCCGTCGAGACTGCCGGCGACGAGCTCGAGGCCGAGCAGGCGATGCTGCTCACAGGGCCCCGCAAGCCACAGATGGCCGGTCTTTGCCGTGCTGAAGCCGAAGCGGCCATAATACGGCGCATCGCCGACCAGGATGACGGCACGATGACCGAGCCGGCGCGCCTCGCTCAGCGCGCGCGCCATCAACTGCGCGCCGATGCCGCGGCAACGCGCATCTTCGGCGACCGCGAGCGGGCCGAGAAGGAGCGCCGGGCGGCCGGGACCTGCTGCGACGTTCCACAGCCGCACGGTGCCGATGAGACGGCCACGCTCGAAAGCCGAGAAGGAGAGGCCGTCGGCGGCGAAGCGGCCCTCGCGCACGCGTTCGGACGCCTTGGCGTGGCGTGCCGGTCCCATGGCGGCATCGAGCAGGCGCTCGCGCGCTGCGATGTCGGTCGAGCGTTCGTGACGGATCGTGGCCACGGCAATGACCTCTCTCCCTCCCCGCAGGGGAGGGTGGCTTCGAGTGAGCGGGAGCGAACGAGAAGTCGGGTGGGGAGTTCTTGGCGGCTCAACCCCACCCGGCCGCGCGCTGTCGCGCGCGTCCACCCTCCCCTGCGGGGAGGGATGGCGCCTAGATGTGATACGTCTTCAGCGGCGGAAAGCCGTTGAAGGCGACCGCGGAATAGGTCGCGGTGTAGGCGCCGGTGCCTTCGATCAGCACCTTGTCGCCGATCTCCAGGCTCACGGGGAGATCGTAGGGCACCTTCTCGTACATCACATCCGCCGAGTCGCAGGTCGGGCCGGCGAGCACGCAGGGACCGACCTCCGCGCCGTCGCGCGGCGTGCGGATCGGGTAGCGGATCGACTCGTCCATCGTCTCGGCGAGGCCGCCGAACTTGCCGATGTCGAGATAGACCCAGCGCACGTCGTCGCTCTCGCTCTTCTTCGAGACGAGCACGACCTCGGCTTCGATCACGCCGGCATTGCCGACCATGCCGCGGCCCGGTTCGATGATCGTGTCCGGGATGCGGTTGCCGAAGTGCTTGCGCAGCGCGCGGAAGATCGAGCGCCCGTAAGCCTTCACCGCCGGCACTTCCTTGAGATACTTGGTCGGGAAGCCGCCACCGAGATTGACCATCGAAAGCGTGATGCCGCGCTCGGCGCAGCTGCGGAAGATCGTGGCAGCCGACTTCAGGGCCTCGTCCCAAGCCTGGGTGCGGCCCTGCTGCGAGCCGACATGGAACGACACGCCATAGGCCTCAAGGCCATGCCGGTAAGCATGCTCGAGCACGTCGACGGCCATCGCCGGGTCGCAGCCGAACTTGCGCGACAGCGGCCACTCGGCGCCGACGCAGTCGAACAGGAAACGGCAGAAGACCTTGGCGCCGGGAGCGGCGCGGGCGACCTTCTCGACCTCGGCCTTGCAGTCGACGGCGAACATGCGCACGCCGAGCGCATAGGCGCGCGCGACGTCGCGCTCCTTCTTGATCGTGTTGCCGAACGAGATGCGCTCCGCCGTCGCGCCGGCCGCGAGCACCATCTCGATCTCGGCGACCGAGGCGGTGTCGAAGCAGGAGCCGAGCGAGGCGAGCAGGCTCAACACCTCCGGCGCCGGGTTCGCCTTGACGGCGTAGAACACGCGGCTGTCCGGCAGCGCCTTCGCGAAGGTCTGGAAGTTTTCGCGCACGACCGCGAGGTCGACGACAAGGCACGGCCCGTCGTCGCGCCCATGGGCACGGCGGTTATGCAGGAAGTCGCGGATGCGCTCGGTCATGAGTGCGCTCCTTACCCAAGTTCAATGGGCCACGTGGCCCGGATTGAAGTTCAGACGGTGCGCTTGCGCGGCGCCGCCCGGCGTCAGCGGATGAGGAGGTTTCGTGCGGCCGTGCGATGGAGACACGGAGGGCGCGAAACGTACGTCACCCGACGATGCTGCCTTGGATTGGAGCGGGAAATTCCCGTTCCGCACGCCCGGCAAAGATGGACAAGCCTCTTCGGTGCTGACCTTTGGAGGGCCAACGAGACCAAAAAAGCCCGCTCCGTCGTTGCTTTAAGCCGCGTCCCCCGTTGAGCGCGGGGTGCGCCGGTTTCGCCTCCGGCTGCCGGTCACGGTTGCAAGGAGCGTTTCACTCCTTGGCGGCTGTCCGGCCTCTTGTCCGGATACCTACCGACCGACACGCGACCACAGGCACGTGCGAATTTGGGCAAGGGCGCAAATAAGCGATTCAAAACTGCAGTGCAAGAGTTTCTTGCGCTACCGAAAAATTTTGGCGGGAAAAGGTTCCGCTTAGCGCGGAATTAACGCCTGCGCGGCGCTCACTCGCGCGTCGTGAACGGCTCGATTCGCCGCGCCGAGCGCACGAAGGCGATCATCACCATCACGCCGAAGGCGAAGAAGATCGCCTGCAGGACCCAGTGCGCGTAGTCGCCGAGGCCGAACAGGATCGCGACCGCCCAGCCGGCGGCGAAGGTGCCGCCGAAGACCTCCGCGGCGATGAGGATCACGGCGCTCATCACGGTCGAGACGTGCAGCCAGTTGATCCGCGTGGCGCCGGTCGGGGCGGGCGTGCTAGGTTGTGATGCGTTCATGGCGGCGCAATCTCTCCGAAACGGGCGCGCGGATCAAGGGTGTCATTCCGGGGCGCGGCTGAAGGCCGCGAACCCGGAATCCATAACCCAGCGCTGCGACGTATGGGTTCCGGACCCGCCGCTTCGCGGCGTCCCGGAATGACGGAGGAGTGTGGCAGCGAGAGCGCTCTTTTCGCTCTTCACGCCTGCGGTCGCAGGCGCATGCCGGGACGGATGCGGGTGAAGCGGAAGCTCGTGGGATCCTCGAGATTCACGCCCGGCGCGAGGCAGACGATCACCTTCTCGGCGATCTCCTGGTAGCCGGAGCGGAAATGCGCCGAGCTTTTCACCGCGATGATCGGCCGCGCTCCGAGGTCGACGCCGAGGTGGGTGAACACCTCCCGATGCACCGGCTGCTGGCGGATGGTCGCGACAAGGACATCGACGCCGTCCTTCGAGAGGAGCGCGGTCGGTCCCATATCGGTGATCGCCGCGCGCAGCATCGGCGACGTGCCCTTAAAGCGGCCGTCGCTCACCGCGACGACGCGCCACGGCCCCTCTAGCGGCTGCTGGCCCGGGCCTTCGCTGCCGCCACCGAGCGCCTCGACCATTCCGCCGACGCCGCGGGCGTGTGCCGCAGCCGCGGCCTTGGGATCGTGGACGATGCCGACGAGCGCTCCCTTCGCGTTCTGCCGGATCAGCTCCGCGATGAGACCGGTGGTGTTGGAGGGCGCACCGGCACCGGGATTGTCCTGCGTATCGGCGATCACGACCGGGCGCTTCGCCGTCTTCGCAATTGTCAGCGCCTCGGAAACGGCGTCGGCGACGGGACGCGGCTGGTGCGCGGCGAAGCCCGCTTCCGCCACGGCGACCGCATCGCGCAGCCGGTCGGCGGCGGCGTCGACCGCCGTCTGGTCGGCGCCATAGGCGATGACGCTCGGGCCCACATCGCGGATGTCGGCGGGCGGGAAGCCCATGTTGAGCGATATATGCACGCCGGTTTCCTTCTCGATCTCGTCGACGAGACGATAAAGCCCGCCCGAGGGCTCGACATAGGTGCAGCCGCTCGTGATCGGGATGAGGAAGGGGAGCTGCCGCAATGCGCGTGCCGGCTTCTTCCAGGCAACGACGCGGTCGAACCACTGCGCGCAGCGCGCGCCGGATGCGCCCCAATCGACATGCGGATAGGTGCGATAGGCGGAGAAGAAATCGGCGTTCTCGACCATCTCCGGCGAGACATTGGCGTGCAGGTCGAGCGAGGCGAGGATCGGCACGTCCGGCCCGACCGCGGCACGCACGCGGCGCAGAAGCTCACCTTCGCCGTCCTCGAACGACTCCGTCACCATGGCGCCGTGCAATTCGAGGAACACGGCGTCCGGCTTCTCGCGTTTGACGCCTTCGACGAGCATCGTCGCCATGCGCTCGAAGGCGTCGTCGGTCACGCGGCCGGAGGGCTGCGCGGCGCCCCAGGCGAGCGGCACCATGGTGTGCCCGACCTTCTCGGCGGCGTCCATGAAATGCGCGATGGCGAGGTTGATGCCGCGGAAGACCTTCAGGATCGGCGCGCCTTCCGTCACCGTCGGCCAGGGGCCGGCCCGCACGAAGTCGTCCCATGTGGTCGGTTGGGCGACGAAGGTGTTGGTCTCATGCATGAAGCCGCCGACGGCGATGCGCATCGGGATGATCCTGGCAAGGATGGAAGGCGCGGAGGCGCGCGGGAGCGGTAAGCGTCGCACAGCGGAGGAGCTAGCCGCAAGGCGGCCGTTCCGCGGGGGCGGCAAGAAAGAAGTGGCCGGCCTTTGGCTATCCCGCTAAGGACCGACGAGTTGGCGTCGGCGGCCGGAATCGCGCGCAGCTTGGATCAGGCTGCGCCCAATTGGTTAAGAGAGATTAAATTGCCGCTCAAATTGGCCGCATTGGCCGCGATTTTGGGCGGCCTCCTGGAGACTTCTGCATGACCCAATCGAAACGCGGCGTCGACAATCCTTTCAGCGGCGAATGGACGACACGCTTCGGCCTGCCGCCGTTCGACGCCATCGAGCCGGAGCATTTCAAGCCCGCGTTCGTCGAGGCGTTGCGGGATCACCGCGGGACGATCGCCGCCATCGGCGCGGACAAGGCCGCGCCCACCTTCGCCAACACGATCGAGGCGCTCGAGCGAAGCTGGCGCGCGCTCTCCCGGGTCTCGGCCGTCTTCTGGGTGCTCACGGGCGCGCACACCAACGACGCGCTGGAGGCGATCGACCTCGAAATCTCGCCGCTCATCGCGCGTCACTACAGCGAGGTCTATCAGGACGCCGCGCTGTTCCAACGGATCGACGCGCTTTACACGCAACGCGACACACTCGGTCTCGACACAGAGCAGCAGCGTGTGCTGGAGCGCTATCACACCGCGTTCATGCGCTCGGGGGCGGCGCTGTCGGCCGATGCACGCACCCGGCTCGTCGCCATCAACGAGCAGCTCGCTTTGCTCGGCACGACCTTCGGGCAGAACGTGCTCGCCGACGAGCAGGCCTTCACGCTGACGCTTGAAAGCGAAGACGATCTCGCCGGGCTCCCGGATTTCGTGCGCGACGCGGCGAAGGCCGCGGCGAAGGAGCGTGGCGAAGACGGAAAATACGTCATCACGCTGTCGCGCTCGAGCGTCGAGCCGTTCCTGCGTTTCTCGAGCCGCCGCGATTTGCGTGAGCAGCTCTGGCGCGCCTTCGCCGCGCGCGGCGACAACGGCGGCAAGACCGACAACAAGGGGCTCATCGCGCAGATGGTCGCGCTGCGTCAGGAGCGCGCGGAGCTGCTCGGCTTCGCGAACCACGCCGCCTATCGTCTCGACGACGCGATGGCGAAAACGCCGGGCGCGGCGCGCGACATGCTCGACGCGGTGTGGGGGCCGGCGCGCGCGCATGCGATGCACGACCGCAACGGATTGCGCGAGATCGCGCAGGCGGAAGGCGCCAATTTTGCCATCGCGCCGTGGGACTGGGCCTATTACGCGGAAAAGCTGCGCAAGAAGCGTTTCGATCTCGATGAAGCGGAGACGAAGCCGTACTTGCAGCTCGATCGCATGATCGAGGCCACGTTCTATGTCGCGAACCGGCTGTTCGGGCTCAATTTCAAACGTGTCGCCGGCGTCGCGACGTATCACCCAGACGTGCGCGTCTATGAGGTGACCGACGCGCAGGGCCGCCATGTCGGCCTTTTCGTGGGCGATTATTTCGCGCGCTCTTCGAAGCGCAGCGGCGCGTGGATGACATCGCTGCGCGACCAGGAGCGCCTCGATGGCGAGGTCGCCCCGATCATCATCAATGTCGCGAATTTCTCGAAGAGCGAAGGCGGCAAGCCGGACCTCCTCAGCTTCGACGACGCGCATACGCTGTTCCACGAGTTCGGCCATGCACTGCACGGGCTTCTCTCCAACGTGAAATATCCACTGCTCTCGGGCACGGCGGTCGCGACCGACTTCGTCGAGTTCCCCTCGCAGCTCTACGAGCACTGGGTGGAGCAGCCGGAGATTCTTGAGAAATTCGCGCTGCATCACGAGACCGGCGCGCCGATGCCGCAGGCGCTGATCGATCGCGTCATCGCGGCGAAGAATTTCGATCAGGGCTGCGCGACGACCGAGTATCTGTCGTCGGCGATCGTCGACCTCGATTTCCACACGCGCCAAGACGCGACGACGATGGATGCCGATGCGTTCGAGCGCGCCGCGCTTGAGCGCATCGCCATGCCGGCGGAGATCGGCATGCGCCACCGCTCCACGCATTTCGGGCACATCTTCTCAGGCGAAGGCTACGCCGCGGCCTATTACAGCTACATGTGGTCAGAGATGCTGGACGCCGATGGTTTTGCAGCATTTCGCGAAAGTGGCGACATCTTCGATCCGAAGACGGCGCAACGCTTGCACGACTTCGTCTATTCCGCCGGCAACCTGCGCGATCCCGCCGAAGCCTACCGGCTGTTCCGTGGCGCCATGCCGACCGTGAAGGGCGTCCTGGAGAAGCGCGGCCTGGCGGGCGATCCGAAGCTTGCCACGGCTTGATGGCGTGCCTACCGTGGAGACGAGTTCCATCAAGCGATAATCCCTTGGCCGCAGCGTCCGAGCCGACATCTCTCGACAATGTTCCCGACTGGCGTCTGACCGGCGACTGGTGGGATCTCTGCAACTGTGCGATCGGGTGCCCCTGCAACTTCGGGTCGGACCCGACGTTCGGTTATTGCGAAGGCGTGCTCACCTGGCTGATCCGAGAGGGCCACTACGGCGATCTCAAGATCACCAAGGATCTCGCGGTCGTCCTGATCATTCATTGGGAAGGCAACGTCTTCGAGAAGAACCGTGAATTCGGTTTTCTGATCGATGATCGGGCGAGCCCCGAAGAGCGCGTCGCGCTCGAGAAAATTTTCACCGGTCACGCCGGTGGCGCGTTTGCGGCGTGGCGCGATTTGACGTTGAGCCTCGACGGCGTCGAATTCGTCAAGATGACCGTGACCCATGATGCCGAGGAGTGGCGCGTCGAGGTGCCGGGGATGGTCGAGGGTCTCGGCGGACCGTTCCGCAAATACATGGTGCCCGAGGGCGACACCTGCCGCATCTACAATGCGCCGCGGCCGGAAGTGGTGCCGGGCTTCCTGACGGTCGGACAAGCGAAGCGCAACGTCGTGACCGGCGCGTTCGGCCGCAATTGGGACTGGTCGGAGCGATCGTCTAAGCATATCGCCTTCGATCTGCGCGGTCCCAAGACCTTCAGCTGGCGGACCTCGCTGAAGAGCCAATGACGGACGGCAGCGGCGAAAGCGGTGCGCTCGCGCGGCACGATCGCCCTGTCGTCTTTGTCATGCTCGTTGTCCTGTCGGTTCTCGCCTGGGCATATACCGCGCATCAGGCGCGCCTGATGGACGCCATGGAAGCGGACATGTGGCGCGACATGAATATGTCGATGAACGGCATGGAGCCGTCCTGGACGCTACTCGACGCGCTGCTGGTCTTCGTCATGTGGTCGGTGATGATGGCGGCGATGATGGTGCCCGGCGCGACGCCGATGATCACGGCCTTCGCCACGATCAACCGCCGCCGCCGTGCACGCGCCGACCCGTATGTGCCGACCATCGTTTTCCTGTTCGGATATATCGCGATCTGGGCGGCGTTCTCGGTTGCGGCGACCGGGCTGCAATGGGCGCTGCAGCGGCTTGAGCTGCTGACCACGATGATGCAGTCGGCGTCATCCTATTTCTCGGCCGCGCTGTTTGTTGCGGCCGGCCTCTATCAGTTCAGCCCCTTGAAGGAGCGCTGTCTCGCTTACTGCCGCTCGCCGGACAGCTTCATTCTCAGCGAATGGCGTGACGGGGCGACGGGCGCCTTCGTCATGGGGGTTCGTCATGGCCTGTTTTGTCTTGGATGCTGTGCTGCGCTAATGCTGCTGCTGTTTGCCGTCGCGGTGATGGATCTGCGATGGGTCGCGGCGCTTGCCGTTCTGGTCACAATCGAAAAGCTGTTGCCGGGGTCGAGATTCTGGCGGCTCGGCATCGGAGCTGTCCTGATTGCTATCGGCGTCTGTCTGGCGTTTTTCCGTTTTCGTGAGGGGATTCCCGTATGAATTTGCATTCCGCCGGACATCGGCGCGGCGTCGTCGCCGCGCCCCATAGCGATGCCTGTGAGGCGGGCCGCGCGATCCTCGCCGAGGGCGGCAACGCCGTCGAGGCGCTGATCGCCATGGCGGCGACGATCGCCGCCGTCTATCCGCACATGAACCATGTCGGCGGCGACGGCTTCTGGCTCATCCGCGAGCCGCGTGGGCGCGTCCGCGCGATCGAGGCCTGCGGACCTGCCGGCGCGCGGGCGCTGCGCGAGCTTTACCGCGAGCATGAGGCGATTCCGTCGCGCGGCCCGCTCGCGGCGCTGACGGTGCCCGGCGCGATTGGCGGATGGGCGCTGGCGCAGGAGATGGCGCGCGGGCTCGGCGGCAAACTGCCGCGCGACGTCCTTCTCGGCGCGGCGACGCGCTTCGCGCGGGACGGCTATCGTGTGACGCGCAGCCAGGCGCGGCTGACGCGCGAGAAATTCGACGAGCTCAAGGACGTGCCGGGATTCGCCACGACGTTCCTCGCCGACGGCAAGCCGCCGGAGGAGGGCGCAACGCTGCGCCAATCCGCGCTCGCGGCGACGCTGGAACAGCTTGCGCGCGCCGGGTTCGACGACTTCTATCGCGGCGACGTGGCGCGCGAAGTCGCCGCCGATCTCGACCGCATCGGTAGTCCGGTCACGCGCGCCGACCTTGAAAGCTATCGTGCCGTCGAGCGCGCGCCGCTCGAAGTCGCAGTCAGCGCCGGAACGATCTACAACACGCCCCCGCCCACCCAGGGGCTCGCCTCGCTCCTGATCCTCGCGCTGTTCGACCGGCTCGGCGTGCGCGAGGCCGACGGCTTCGATTATGTGCACGGTCTCGTCGAGGCGACGAAGCGGGCGTTCCGTGTGCGCGACCGCTACGTCACCGATTTCGAGCGCCTCGCGCATCCACCGGCGCGTTTCTTCGAGAAGGCGTTTCTCGATGCGGAAGCGGCGAAAATCGATCGCCGCAAGGCGGCGCGCTGGCCTGCGCCCCATGGCGAGGGCGACACGATCTGGATGGGCGCGGCGGATGGCTCCGGCACCGTCGTGTCCTTCATCCAGTCGATCTATTGGGAGTTCGGCTCCGGCTGCGTGCTGCCGGCGACGGGCGTCCTCATGCAGAACCGCGGCGCGAGCTTTTCGCTCGATAAGGAGACGCTCAATCCGCTCACGCCGGGACGCCGGCCGTTCCACACGCTCAACCCAGCCCTCGCCGCCCTTAATGACGGGCGCGTCATGGCCTACGGCACCATGGGCGGCGACGGGCAGCCGCAGACGCAGGCGATGATCTTCTCGCGGCACGTCATGTTTAAGCAGCCGCTGGAGGCTGCGCTCGATCGGCCGCGCTGGCTGCTCGGCCGCACCTGGGGCTCGCCGCACACCAATCTGCGCCTGGAATCGCGTTTCGATGAGCGCGTTATTGATCAATTGCGCGCTGCCGGGCACGACGTCGAGGTCGTCGCGGAAGATTATTCCGACACGATGGGCCATGCCGGTGCGGTGATACTCAATCCCGACGGAACGCTCGAAGGTGGGCACGACCCGCGTGCGGACGGGGGCGCCGCGGGGCGTTAGTCGCAGGGCCTTGCGCGACGGCCGGGCCGCGCGGCCACCATTCCGCCCGACTTTTTGCTATCGTGCGACCCGATTCAACGGCCCGGTCCCCGCGCCACGGTCCCGATCGCATGCGCCGTCTTTCTCTGTTGTGCCTGATTGCTCTGGCGCTGCTCGCTGCGGCGGCTGGCCCAGCGTCGGCGCATCCGCATGTCTGGGTGACGGTCAAAAGCGAGCTCGTCTACGCGCCCGACGGCACGCTCACCGCGGTCAAGCACCACTGGACCTTCGACGAGATGTTCTCGACCTTTGCGACGCAAGGGCTCGACACCAATAACGACGGCAAGCTCTCGCGCGAGGAGTTGCAGAGCCTCGCCGAGGTCAATGTCAGCTCGCTCAAGGAGTTCGGCTACTTCACGCATGTGAAGGCGGACGGCAAGCGCTTCCCGATCACCGACCCCAAGGACTACTGGCTCGACTTCGAGAACGGCGCGCTGACGCTGAACTTCACGCTGCCGCTGAAGACGCCGGCGAAGGGCAAGACCGTCGAGGTCGAAGTCTATGACGCGACCTATTTCGTCGACTTCACGCTCGCCAAGGACGCGCCGGTCTCACTCGCCAGTGCGCCGGCCGAGTGCAAGCTCAACACCTTCGCCCCCGGCGAGGCAAAAAAGCCCGCCGGCCAACCGCTCGATGAGTCTTTCTTCAATGCGCTGACCCCCGGGAGCAATTTCGGCGCGCAATTCGCGAACAAGATTCTGGTGAACTGCCCGTGACCGCACCGGCGCAGCCGTGACGGACCGATCGCGGGCCATGCTGTGGGAATGCCGATGTCATTGTCTCGAGGCCTGCGCCAAACCTGCCTGGTCCGCTCACTTGCGGTCACCGCGCTTGTCGCGCTGATCGCTCTCGTCGCCGCCGACATTTTTGCTGCGGTTGCGCAGGCGCAGGGCAATCCCTTCGGCGCAGGACCGCGCCCGTCGGCGCCGCCGATGGGGGGCATCGTCGGCTGGATTCTCGAGCGGCAGGCGCATTACTACGCGCAGTTCAACGCGACGATCAAAGCCGCGAAGGCGGACGGCAGCGCGCTCTGGACACTCGCGAGCCTCTCGTTCTTCTACGGCATTTTTCACGCCGCCGGACCGGGGCACGGCAAGGCCGTGATCTCCTCCTATCTCGTCGCCAATGACGAGACATGGCGGCGCGGCGTCGCCCTCTCCTTTGCCTCGGCGCTGGTGCAGGCCCTTGTTGCGATCGCCGTCGTTGGCGTTGCTGCGGTGCTTCTCGGCGCGACCGCGAAGGCGATGGGCCACACGGTGCGCTGGATCGAGGTCGCGAGCTATCTCCTGATCATCGCGCTCGGGCTACGGCTTCTCTGGACGAAGGGACGCAGTTTTCTTGCCGCATGGCGCATGCCTCCGGAGACGCGGGAGCTCGTCCCCGCCATGGCCGTCGCCGGTGGCAGCGGCCACACGCACGCGCACCACGACCATGCGCACCACGACCATGCCCATCATCGCCACGCGCACGATCATGGTCACGATCATCACCATCACCACGATGGCCATGCGCACCATACCCATACGCATCACGCGCATGATCATCACGACCATGTCCACGGCCCGGACTGCGGCTGCGCGCATGGTCCCGATCCGCAGATGCTCGCCGGACGCGGCGGCTGGCGTCGCGGCCTCTCCGCCGTGATCGGCGTCGGGCTGCGGCCCTGCTCGGGCGCAATCCTCGTCCTCGTCTTCGCGATGGCGCAGGGTTTGTTCTGGGCCGGCGTTGTTTCGACGCTGCTCATGGGGCTCGGCACGGCGATCACCGTGACCGCGATCGCGACGCTCGCCGTCGGCGCGAAGGACGTCGCCGCGCGCCTTGCCGCGACGCGCAGCGGCGCCGGCACGATCGCGATGCGCGGGCTCGAAGTTGCGGCGGCAGCGCTCGTCATATGCTTCGGCGTGCTCCTTCTGTTTGGCTACGTGAGCACTGAGCGGCTGATCATATGATGCGGAATTTTTCTCCGCAGCGCTCACATTAGGAAAGCATTTACGTCCGAGCGCCGCGCCGAATCGCAGCCGCGATTCGTTCTCCAGCAACGAAACGAGATCGAATCCGGAATACGTGAGAACGTCGCTGATTGATGTGTGTCGAGCATCCAATAAATCTCGCGGCGTCATGCGCGGGCTTGACCCGCGCATCCATCAACCAAAGAAATTTTTTCGCGATGGGGTGGATTGCCGGGTCAAGCCCGGCAATGACGAAATCGAAATCGCGTGCGCGCATTTTAGGAATGCGTTTACATCTGCGTGGCGCGCGCGAATCGCGACCGCGATTCGTTCTTCCGCAACGAAACAAGATCAAAAACGGAATGCGCAAGAACGGGGCGCGTTGACGTGTTTTCCACGCGCTCAACAAGTCCCTGCGTCACGCACGGGCTTGACCCGTGCATCCATCAACTAAAGAAATTTTTGCGAAAGGGATGGATTGCCGGGTCAAGTGTTTAGCCCGGCAATGACGAGCAGGCGACATTAGCCGTGGAAGTCCTCATCGCGCAGTTCGATCGGCACGCCGTGCGGGGTGCGGTCGGCAGCGTGATCCCAGGCGTCGCGATAACGTGCGAGTGTCGCGGCATCGGTCACCTTCTTCTCCGCGACAAGCCGCTCGAGCGCCGCGAGCCAGTGGTGATAGTAGGTCGCACCGCTGTCGGGATCGCCTGACGCCTGCGCGCGCTTGATCTCCTGCGCGAGCGTTGATGCCCATTCGGGCCAGGTGAACACGCCGCGCTCATGCAGCGACACCGCCATGGCGAAGGCCTGCGCCTGCCAGGGCTCGGCAAAGACAGGGCCCTCTGAGTCCTGTGGAATGTCGGGGACGGTGTCGAGCGCCTGTGTGGCTGAAGTCTTCACCATGGGATGCAATCAAGCCGGGTCGAGATAGGGCTCGAAGGCGTCGACCGAGATGCGCGCGGTCGGGTCGCCGTCCGGGCCGAAGAGTTCGCGGCTTGCGAACGTCACCGCATAGAGCCACTGCGGGTTCTCTGCGCCCTTCGCATTCGTGTCGGGGAAGACATGCGCGCCGTAGACGCGCTCGACGGTGCCGACATGCCCGCGCACATAGCGCGGCAGGCGCGTATGCGTCGGCGGGTTGATGTTCTTGGTGCGCACGCGATCGCCGACCTTGAAGCGCGCAGGCGCGGCCTCCTCGCGCCGCGTCGGGCCGCCGCGCCCGAGCGTTTTCGCGACATCAGCGGCGGCAAGCGTGCGCTTGATCGGTTTCGGTGCGCCGCTCGCGTGCCCTTGCGACAATTCGCCGGCGGAGACGAAGCCGAGCGCCTTGAGCTGGCGTTCGAGCGCGTCGAACCAGATCTTGTAATAGCTGCTGGTGAGATATTTCGCCGGCGGCGAACTTTCGCGCGCATTGCGCGACTGGTCGATATTCCATTCGCCGGTCGCGCCCATGGCGACGGTAAGCGCGAAGGCGCGCTTCTCCCACTCCGCGTGGAACACCGGTTCGTTCGGCTCCGGCACGACCGGCCCGAAGCCGTGCATGCCGCCCATGTCATGCGCGCCGTTCATGCCGCGATGTCCTTCGGTGCGAGCGGCACGCCGGTGCCGATCATGCTGTCGCGGGTGACGAGCTTGGCGAGCTCTTGTTCGCTCCAGCCCTCGGTTCCCGCCGGGCGCAGCGGCAGCACGAGGTAGCGAATTTCCGCGGTCGAATCCCAGACGCGGATTTCCACGTCCTTCGGCAGCGTGACGTTGAAATCAGCGAGCACTTTGCGCGGATTGGCGACGGCCTGCGAGCGGTAAGGCGCGGATTTGTACCAGACCGGCGGCAGGCCGAGCACCGGCCAGGGATAGCAGGAGCAGAGCGTGCACACGACCATGTTGTGGAGCTTCGGCGTGTTCTCCAGCACCACCATGTTCTCGCCCTGACGGCCGATATAGCCGAGCGAGGCGATGGCGGCGCCGCCTTCCGCGAGCAGCCATTTGCGGTACTCGGGATCGGCCCAGGCTTTCGCCACGACGCGGGCGCCGTTGTGCGGGCCGACCTTCACCTCATAGGTTTCGATGAGGAGGTCGAGCGCCTTTGGGTCGATATAGCCCTTCTCAGTGAGGATGCTTTCGAGCGCGCGCACGCGCAGCTGCATCTCCGAAAGCTCCGAGCCGTGATCGTGGTCGTGACCATGATCGTGATGGTGGTGGCCGTGGCGGTGCTCACCGTGGCCGTGGTCGTGATCGTGTGCCATGAAGGAAGCCTAGCGCATGATTGGGCGAAGTCGAGTGTCGAATTCGCTCCGCTCGTCCCCGCGAAAGCGAGGACCCAGGGCCAAATATTCTGGATTCCCGCTTGGGGAATGAGCGGAGGAGAGCATGAAAGGGGGCATGAATGAAAGCCGCGGAACTCTTCGATTTGTCCGGGCAGGTGGCGCTGGTCACGGGCGCGTCGAGCGGTCTTGGCGTGCGCTTCGCCGAGGTTTTGGCCGCGAACGGGGCGGCGGTCGTCCTCGTTGCACGCCGCGCCGAGCGGCTTGAAGATGTGAGTCGGCGGATCGCCGAGGCCGGCGGCCGGGCGATCGCGGTTGCGGCCGATGTCGGCGACGCCGTGGCGATGCGGGCCGCGTTCGACGCCGCGGAGAAAGCGTTCGGGACCGTCACCATCCTCGTCAACAATGCCGGTGTCGCGCATTCGACACGCGCCGTCGATCTGACATCGGAAGAATGGCGTCGCGTGCTCGCGACCAACCTCGATGCGGTCTTCGCCTGGGCGCAAGAGGCCGCGCGGCGCATGCTCGCCGCGGGCAAGCGCGGTGCGATCGTCAACATCGCCTCGATCCTCGGCTTCGGCGTCGCCAAGGGCGTCGTCGCCTATGCGACGTCGAAGGCAGCGGTCGTACAGCTCACCAAGTCGTTGGCGCTCGAGCTCGCCTTCAAGGGCGTGCGCGTCAACGCCATCGCGCCGGGCTACATCTCGACCGAGATCAATGCGGAGTGGCTCGCGGGCGAAGGCGCGAAGATGACGCGTGACATTCCGGCGGGTCGCTTCGGCGAGGCGTGTGACCTCGACGGCGCGCTCTTGCTCCTTGCGTCCGACGCCGGCCGCTACATCAACGGCACGACCATCGTCGTCGACGGCGGGCAGATGGTGCAGCTGCGCGGCGCCTGACGGCGCACACCGCTCGAACTTCGGGCCGAACGCGCTCCATTGGGCGCGGGCGGCGCGCATCGTCGACGGCGCCTCGGAAGTGCACAGCATGGTACTGGCGCGGTTCCTGCGCGACGAAGGTACGGACTTCTGGCGCTGGAACATCGCCGACGATTTCGCGTAGTATCCCTGCGTCTTTGACGCAGGGGCTACGGCTTAAGGAACGAAGGCCATTGCACGCGCCTGACCCGCCACCGGTCGAGCACTCCGCCGCGCCGTCCCGCGTCGCAAACGCGCCAAGCTTCTCGACGCGCGGCTATGTGCTTCTGCTCGTTCTTTCGGTTCTCGTGCCGGTGCTCGTATTCGCTGGGCTGATGGTGTGGCGCTACTCCGTATCGGAAGAGGCGCGCATCGAGCTCGATCTGCGCAGCGACGCGCGCCAGCTCGCGCTGGTCGTCGACCGTGACCTCGCGGGCCTGGAATTCACGCTGCAGACGCTCGCCACGTCGAGCCGGGTTCAAGACGGCGACTACGCCACGTTCTATGCGCAGATGCAGCGCGTGCGCAATCTCGTCGGCATCGACCTGCTGCTGCGCAACGCCGCCGGCCAGCAATTGGCGAATACGCGCGTGCCTTACGGGACGACGCTGCCCTTCGAGCCGCTCGTCGGCGACAAGGATGTCATTCAGACGAAGCAGCCGCTCGTCTCCAATACGATCGTCGGCGCGGTCGCGGGTCAACCGCTCTACTCGGTCACCGTGCCGATCATCGCGGACGATCGCGTCACCCATTTCCTCAATCTGAGCGTCTCGCCGCAGCGGCTCGCCGACCTCATCAGTCAAGGTCTCGATAAGGGCAGTCGCGCGGGCGTGGTCGACGGCAACGGCATCATCCTCGCGCGTTCCGACAAGAATGACACATTCAGCGGACGTCCGGCGGCGCCGGACTTCGTCTCCAGCGCCCAAGGGCTCGAGGGCGTGTGGCGCGGAAAGAATACCGGCGGCGAGACGGTGCGCACGGCCTATGCACGCTCGCGCCTCGCGAACTGGATCGTTTATGTGAGCATTCCCGAGGAGCGCGTCAGCGCACAGCTTGGCCGTGCGCTATGGACGGTGGGCGCGGTCGGCATCCTGCTCACGATCCTTTCGCTTCTGACGAGCTATTTCTTCGGCGGCCGTCTCGCCGACGCGATCGCACGGCTCACGGCGCAGGCGATGGCGCTCGGCCGGCGGGAGGTGATGCCGCAGCAGCGCATGCCGGTGCGCGAGCTCGGCAATGTGAGCCGCGAAATCGCCGCCGCAGCGATTGCTTTGCGGGTGCGTGAGCGGGAGCGCGACAAGGCCGAGGATGATCTGCGCCGTCTATCGGAAACGTTGGAGCGCAACGTCGCCGAGCGCACCAGCGATCTCGTCGCGGAGATGGGCCGGCGCGAGGCGACGGAGAGCGCGCTGCGCCAGGCGCAGAAGATGGAAGCGATCGGGCAGCTCACCGGCGGCATCGCGCACGACTTCAACAATATGCTGGCGATCGTGATGGGCGGCCTGGAGATGTGCCAGCGGCGGCTGGCGCGCGGCGAAGCCATCCTGGAGCGGCATATCGACACGGCGATGGCCGGCGCGCGCCGCGCCGCGTCGCTCACCGCACGGCTCCTCGCGTTCGCGCGGCGCCAGCCTTTGATGCCGGAACCGATCGACGGTAACCGCCTGGTCACCGACATGTCCGACCTGTTGCGGCGAAGCCTTGGCGAGACGATCCAGTTCGAAACGGTGCTGGCCGCCGGCCTGTGGCGCACAGTCGCCGACCCGAACCAGCTTGAGAGCGCGCTTCTCAACCTCGCCGTCAATGCGCGCGACGCAATGGGCGAGGGCGGCAAGCTCACGATCGAGACCGCTAACACCTATCTCGATGAAGCTTATGCCGAGCGGGCGGACGTCAACGCCGGCCAGTACGTGATGTTCGCGGTCACCGATACCGGCACCGGCATGAGCGCCGAGGTCCGCGGGAAGGCGTTCGAGCCGTTCTTCACCACCAAATCGAGCGGCGTCGGCACGGGCCTGGGGCTCAGCCAAGTCTATGGCTTCGTCAAGCAATCGAACGGCCATGTCAGCATCTACAGCGAGCCGGGCGAGGGCACGACGATCAAGATTTATCTGCCGCGCTCGCTGGCGTCGGCCGACGCGGCGTCGACCGAGAGCGATCGCGGCGCACTGCCGACCGGAAACGCGGGCGTTCGCATCCTGGTCGTCGAGGACGAGGAGGGCGTGCGGCGAAACACCGTGGAGGCGCTGCGCGAGCTCGACTACATGGTGCTCGATGCCGGAAGCGGCGCTGCAGCACTGGCGATCCTGGAGAAAGAGCCCGACATCGCGCTCCTCTTCACCGACGTCGTGATGCCGGAAATGAACGGGCGCAAGCTCGCCGACGAGGTATTGCGACGCCGGCCGGACATGAAGGTGCTTTTCACCACGGGGTATACGCGCAACGCCATCGTCCACAACGCTGTGCTCGATGCGGGCGTGCATGTCCTGCCCAAGCCGTTCACGATCGGCGATCTCGCGCGCAAGGTTGCCGAAGTCTTGAAGGCGTAACGGGCCTGTCGCGCAGCGTTAACAACGACGCGCTATTTCCTTCTCCGCGCCGTATTTTCGACGATGCCATCCGTGATACGGATGGTCTAAGGCGAGACGCCTGGAGGATGGAGTGACGGATTTCGACGGCCGTCCGGTGCGCTTTGTTTGGCGTTATACGCGCGCAGAGATCATTGCCGACGGCGTGGTGCATGCGCTTGGCGTCGCGCTCGGGTTGGTCGGGGCCGTCGTCCTTCTGGTTCTTGCGGCCGATTCGAGCGGGGCGATCTCCGTCGTTTCGGCGGCCGTTTATGCCACGGGCCTGATCACGGTGCTCGGTCTTTCCGCCGCCTATAACCTCTGGCCCGTGTCGCGGCTGAAATGGTGGCTGCGCCGCCTCGACCACTCGGCGATCTATCTCCTGATCGCGGCGACCTACACGCCCTTCCTCCTGCATCTGAAGGGTGGACTGGTGCCGTTCGGCATGCTGGCGGCGATCTGGCTTGTCGCGACCGCCGGTATCGTCGTCAAGCTCGTGCTGCCGGGCCGCTTCGACCGGGTCGCGGTCGTGCTCTATCTGCTTCTCGGATGGAGCGGCGTGCTCCTCTATGACTCAATCGTTAGCGCGCTGTCGCCGACGACCCTCATCCTCCTCGCCGCCGGCGGCACGCTCTATTCCGTGGGCGTGATCTTCCATGTCTGGCAAAGCCTGCGGTTTCAAAACGCGATCTGGCACGGCTTCGTGCTGGTCGCCGCTCTCTGCCACTATTTCGCGGTGCTGGAGACGGTCGCTTTCGCCGCTCCAGCCTGACCGAACGGTGCCGGCGTAGGCCGAGCCTTTATGCTGCGATGCGCCAAATTTCGTGAAGCGAGCGCGCCGGGACATTTTGCGTCCTTCTGCGCGACATGAAACGAAATTGACCGCAGCCGATTGAAGTGTCAGCATTTCTCCCGTTGTGGGACTGCCCCGAAAGCGGCTGGCACCCTATATGCATTTGGGGACGACCGAGGCCGCAGTGGCGGCTTTCAGGCGTGGGGCGCGGCGCCCCAGAAGGTGGCCATGACTTCGAACCGCGTCACACTCGACGACAAATACGACCTGACGAAAAGCCGCGTGTTCGTCACCGGCTATCAGGCGCTGATTCGCATGTGCCTGATGCAGAAGGAGCGCGACCGGCGCGCGGGCTTGAACACCGCCGGCTATGTGACCGGCTATCGCGGCTCGCCGCTCGGCGGGCTCGATCAGCAGTTCATGCGGACGGCGAAGATCCTTGTCCCCAACGACATCGTCTTCCAGCCCGGCATCAACGAAGACCTCGCCGCGACCGCGGTGTGGGGCTCGCAGCAGGCGGAACTGCGCGGCGAAGGCAAATACGACGGCGTCTTCGGCATCTGGTACGGCAAGGGGCCGGGTGTCGACCGCACCGGCGACGTCTTCCGCCACGCGAATTTCGCCGGCACGTCGAAGCATGGCGGCGTGCTCGCCCTGATGGGCGATGACCATACGGCAGAATCCTCGACCACCGCGCATCAGTCGGAATTCCACTTCGTCGACGTGATGATCCCGGTGCTCAACCCCGCGGGCGTGCAGGAGATCATCGATTACGGCCTCTACGGCTTCGCCATGTCGCGCTTCTGCGGCACCTGGGTCGGCCTCAAATGCATGCACGAGACGGTGGAATCGACCGCCGCCATCGACGGCAGCCTGGAGCGGGTGAAGATCGTCATCCCGCAAGATTTCAAGATGCCGGAGGGCGGGCTCAATATCCGCCTCGGCGACACCATTCTCGGCCAGGAAGCGCGGCTGCACGACTACAAGCGCGACGCGATGCTCGCCTTCGTGCACGCCAACAAGCTCAACAAATACATCACCACCGGCGGGCGCAGTCCGAAGATCGGCATCATCACCACCGGCAAGAGCTATCTCGACGTCCGCCAGGCGATGGATGAGCTCGGCATCGACGAGGTGCGCGCCAACGACCTCGGCATTCGCCTCTTCAAGGTGGCGTGCCCGTGGCCGCTTTCGCAGCAGGAGTTGCGCGAGTTCGCGCACGAGCTCGAGCTCATCATCGTGGTCGAGGAGAAGCGCTCGCTCATCGAGGTGCAGGTGCGCGAGGAGCTTTACGGCAATCCCGAACAGCCGGTCTGCATCGGCAAGCGCGACGAGCAGGGGAACTGGCTGTTCCCGGTGAAGGGCGCGCTCGATCCGAACGACATCGCGATCTGCATTGGCGAGCGCGTTCTGGCGCGCCGCCCCGACGAGGCGATCGCCGGCCACGTCGCGCGGCTCAAGGACGCGCAGCGCATGCTCGCGGAGACGCCGGATATCGCCTCGCGTACGCCGTATTTCTGCTCCGGCTGTCCGCACAACACGTCGACCGTGGTGCCCGACGGCATGCGCGCTTATGCCGGCATCGGCTGCCACTTCATGGCGCAGTGGATGGACCGCAACACCGAAGGCTTTACCCAGATGGGCGGCGAGGGCGCCAACTGGATCGGCGAGGCGCCATTCTCGAAGCGCGGCCACGTCTTCCAGAATATCGGTGACGGCACCTATAACCACTCCGGCTATCTCGCCATCCGCGCCGCAGCGGCGTCGGGCGTCAACATCACCTACAAGATTCTCTTCAACGACGCTGTTGCGATGACCGGCGGGCAACGCAACGAGGGTGGGCTGTCGGTGCCGCAGATCGCGCGGCAGGTCGCCGCCGAAGGCGCGAAGCAGATCCGCGTCGTCACCGACGAGCCGTGGAAATATCCGAAGGATATCGACTGGCCGCGCGGGCTCACGGTGCACCACCGCGACGAGCTGATGAAGGTGCAGACGGAGCTCGCCTCCGTCCCGGGCCTCACCGTCCTCATCTACGATCAGACTTGCGCTGCCGAGAAGCGCCGGCGCCGCAAACGCGGTCAATTCCCCGACCCAGACAAGCGCGTCGTCATCAACGATCTCGTCTGCGAGGGCTGCGGCGACTGCGGCGTCAAGTCGAACTGCGTCTCAGTGCAGCCGCTGGAGACGGAATATGGCCGTAAGCGGCGCATCGACCAGTCGAGCTGCAACAAGGACTATTCCTGCCTGAAAGGCTTCTGCCCTTCGTTCGTCACCGTGCATGGCGGCAAGCTGCGCAAGGCGCCGGGCGTCGGCGCGCCACCGGATGTCACCGAGTTGCCGGAACCGGTGCTGCCGACGATCGAGCACACCTACAGCATGATCGTGACCGGCGTCGGCGGTACGGGCGTCGTCACGATCGGCGCCATCCTCGGCATGGCCGCGCATATCGAAGGCAAAGGCATCGGCATCATCGACCAGCAGGGCCTCGCCCAGAAGGGCGGCGCGGTTTACAGCCACATTCGCTTCGCCAACCATCCCGATGACATCCACGCCATTCGCGTTGCGGCGCGCAGCGCCGACCTGGTGCTCGCGGGCGATATCGTCGTCGCCGGCAGCAAGAAGGTCCTCGCCGCGGTGAAGCCCGGCAAGACCAAGATGGTGCTCAACCTCGCCGAGTTCCTGCCCGGCGACTTCACGCGCAATGCCGATTTCTCGCTGCCGATGGAGCGGCTCAAGCGCACGATCGCGAACATGGCGGGCGCGGAGAACTGCTCCTTCATCGATGCGGCGCGGCTTGCCTCGGCGCTGCTCGGCAACACGATCGGCGCCAACATCTTCCTTCTCGGTTTCGCCTACCAGCGCGGTGCGATCCCGATCTCGGACGTCGCGATCGAGGAGGCGATCACGCTCAACGGCGAGGCGGTCGCGATGAACATCGCCGCCTTCCGCTGGGGACGCCATGCCGCCGACGATCTCAAGAGCGTCGAGGCGACGGCGCGCACGGCAGAGCCGGTTGCGGTGCGCGATTCGCTGCGCATGTCCGAGAGCCTCGATGAGATGATCGCGCGGCGCGCGGACTTCCTCACCGCCTATCAGAGCCGGCGCTACGCCAAGAAATATCGCAATGCCGTTGAGGCGGTACGTGCCGCCGAAGCCGGAAAGGTCCCTGGCGAGACGGCGCTCGCGGAAGCTGCGGCGCGCTATCTCTTCAAGCTGATGGCCTACAAGGACGAGTACGAAGTCGCGCGGCTGCAGACCGATCCAAGCTTCGGCGAGCAGATCAAGACGATGTTCGAGGGCGACTACGAGGTGCGTTACCACCTGGCGCCGCCGATCCTCGCAAAGACCGATCCGAACACCGGCCATCCGCGCAAGATCGAATTCGGGCAGTGGATGCTGAGCGCCTTCGATGTCCTGCGCCGCTTCAAGTTCCTGCGCGGCACGCCCTTCGATCCGTTCGGGCGCACGCAAGAGCGCAAGACCGAACGCGCGCTGATCGGCGAATATCGCGCGCTGCTCGACGAGATCACGACGAAGCTGACACCGGAGAACCATCACCTCGCCGTCGCGCTCGCCAGCATTCCCGATAAGATCCGCGGCTACGGTCACGTGAAGATGCGCCACCTTAAGGCGGCGAAGGCGGAAGAGGCGACGCTCATGGAGCAGTTCCGCACCGCGCCCGCCGTGCCGCCGCTGATGCAGGCGGCGGAGTAACCGGTCGTCATCCTGAGGTGCTCGGCCGCAGGCGGAGCCTCGAAGGATGGCCGCGCGCTTGGGGCCGTCGCCCTTCGAGGCTCGGTGCAATCGCGCCTCGCGCCTCAGGGTGACGGATTACTATTCACAAAAGGGTGACGTCGCGCCGCGTTGGCAAGCGTGGGGCCGGTTGCCTAGATGGTGCCGGGGCCAAGCGCGAGATTGTCTTGATCAGATCATTGCTGCGGACTTTGCTCTTTGTCGTTGGCCTCGCAGCGTTTGCGGCGACGCCGGCATTCGCGCAGGAGCATGGCGACAAGGGCGGGCAAAGCGCGGCGGCGGGGCCCGGCGTCCTCTCGCTTCTCCCGGCGGATTCCAGCACCGATCACACGTTGCAGACCGGCGGCGAAACGCTTGCCTATGCGGCGACCGCCGGCACCTTCACCCTCTACGACCAGAACGGCGAGCGCTCGGCGAAAATCTTCTACACGGCCTATGCGTTAAAGGATGCGCGTGCCGAAGCGCGGCCCGTGACGTTCGCGTTCAACGGCGGGCCGGGTGCGGCCTCGACCTATCTGCATCTCGGGCTCGCCGGTCCGCGCATCGTCGACTTCGGGCCGGAGCGTTCCGGTGCGCCGACGGCCCTGCGCGACAATCCCGACACCTGGCTCAAATTCACCGATCTCGTCTTCATCGATCCGGTCGGCACGGGCTGGAGCCGCGCCGCCAAGGCCGACAAGACAAACGGCTTCTGGAACGTGCGCGCGGACGCGCAGACGATCGCGAAAGTCATAGCGCTCTATGTCGGCAAGAACGGGCGCAGCGCCTCGCCGAAATATCTGCTCGGCGAAAGCTATGGCGGCTTCCGTTCCTTGAAGGTGGCGCGGACGTTGCAGCAGGAGCAGGGCCTCGTCGTCAACGGCATCGTGATGGTGTCGCCGTTCCTCGAAGGCGGGCTCCTTTTCAATGCCAACCGTTTCGCGCTCGGCGCCGCCTTGCAACTGCCGTCGCTTGCGGCCGCCGAGCTCGACCGCAAAGGCAAGTTCACGCCGGAGGCGCTGGCCGCCGCCGAGCGCTTCGCCATGACGGAATATCTGACGACGCTTGCCGGCGCGGCGCCACAAGGCGAAGCGGCTGAGCGCTTCTACGCCAAAGTGGCGGAGCTTACCGGCGTGCCGGTCGACATCGTCCGGCGCACGCGCGGTTTCTTGCGCGATCGCTATGAGAAGGTGGAGCAGGGGCGCGAGAGTTTCGTCGCTAGCCCCTATGACGCGGCGGCGCTCGCGCCCGATCCTTACCCGGAAGCCGCGGGGACCGAAGGTGACGATCCGATCCTCGACGGCTATCTCCAGGCGCTCGGCGGCGCCTTCGTCGGCTATGCGGGCGAAGAGCTACGCTTCAAGACGCCGATGACCTTCAATCTCCTCAACCGTGAGATCGCCGGGAAATGGGACTGGGGCGCGCAGCGCCGAGGGCAGGCAAGTGCCGTGAACGACCTACGTGAGATGCTCGGCCTCAACCCCAAGTTCCGCGTTCTCATCGCCCATGGCCGCAGCGACATGGTCGTTCCGTATGCGGCGACCCGTTACGTCATCGACCATCTGCCGCCGATTGGGGCGCCGGGACGCGTGGGGCTCAAGGTCTATAAAGGCGGGCACATGTTCTATTTCGCGCCGGACGTGCGCGGCGCGATCATGCGGGACGCCGCCGCTTTCTATCAGGGCGGTGGGACGTGAGGTCGCGCCCACCCACCGTCATTCCCGGGCGTCTCCGGAGGAGGCGAGCCCGGAATCCATAATCCCGGGCGTTGCGGATAGTCGCGGACGCTGCGGCGTATGGATTCCGGGCTCGCGCTGCGCGCGCCCCGGAATGACAGGGGGAGATCTTCGCCTTGAGGCAAATTGCCTCGCGACCAAAGTCGCAGATGTTCGGGCGCGCCGGGCCCGCCCGGCGACTTGACCGGCCGCGGGCCGTCATCTCATATCCATTCCAAGAAGAGCGCGGATAACCGCCACGAAGATCGAAAGATTTTCTGTTCGCGCCAGCGGCGCGCGATTGGGAGGGAATGGTCGTGGCGCATTACACGGCCGCAGATGCGGACACGTTTCCCAAGCTCCTGATCCGGGACGCGGAGGTTTTCGCCGCGCGTCCAGCCATCCGTCACAAGGATTTCGGCATCTGGCAGACCTGGACCTGGTCGCAGGTCCTGGAGAATGTCCGCGCCTTCTCGATCGGCCTCTCGAAGCTTGGGGCGCAAAAGGGCGACACCATCGCCATCGTCGGCGGTAACCGCCCGCGGCTCTACTGGTCGATGGCGGCGGCGCAGGCTATCGGCGCCGTGCCGGTGCCGCTCTACGCCGATTCCGTCGCCGACGAGATGGCCTATGTGCTCGAGCACGCCGAGGTCTCGCTCGCCATCGTGGAGGACCAGGAGCAGGTCGACAAGCTCCTCTCCGTCTCGGAGCGCACGCCGAAGCTGCGCACCGTGATTTATGACGAGCCGCGCGGGCTTCGCGACTACGATCACACGCGGCTCAAATCCTTCGCCGACATTCAAGAGATGGGCCGCGCGGCGCTCGCCGCAGGGCCGGAGGCGCTTGCGCAATGGGAGGCCTCCGTCGCCGCGACCAAGGGGAGCGATCTTGCGATCATCCTCTACACCTCGGGCACGACGGGACGGCCCAAGGGCGTGATGCTGACGCACGAGAACGTGCTCGTCTCCGCGCGCAACGGCAATGCCTTCGACGACCTCACGGAGAAAGAGGAGACGATCGCGTATCTCCCGCTGGCCTGGGTCGGCGACCACATCTTCTCCTACGCCCAGTCCTACGTGTCGGGCTTCTGCGTCAGCTGCCCGGAATCGCCGGAGACGATCGTCGAAGACCGCCGTGAGATCGGCACGACCTACGCCTTCGCGCCGCCGCGCATCTACGAGAACCTGCTGACGCTCACCATGGTGCGCATGGAGGATGCGAGCGCGCTCAAGCGGCGCATGTTCCATTACTTCATCGGCGTCGCGCGCAAATGGGGCGAGAAAATCCTCAACAAGGAGCCGGTGCCGCTGCATGCACGACTCCTCTATGGGCTCGGCGAAATCCTCGTCTATGGGCCGCTCAAGAATCGCTTCGGGCTCTCGCGCATCCGCGTCGCCTATACGGCGGGCGAGGCGATCGGGCCGGAAATTTTCCGTTTCTACCGCGCGCTCGGCATGAACCTGAAGCAGCTCTACGGGCAGACGGAAGCCTCCGTTTACATCACCGCGCAGCCGGACGCCGAAATCCACGCCGACACCGTTGGCAAGCCGAATATCGATGTCGACGTGAAGATCGCGGACACGGGCGAAGTCCTCTTCCGCTCGCCCGGTGTGTTCACCGGCTACTACAAGGACCCGGAGAAGACCGCCGAGGTGAAGACGCTGGACGGCTGGGTACGCACGGGCGACGCCGGTTTCTTCGATCCGAAGACTGGACATCTCAAGATCATCGATCGCGCGAAGGATGTCGGGCGGCTCGCGGACGGCACGATGTTCGCGCCGAAATACATCGAGAACAAGCTCAAGTTCTATCCGAACATTAAGGAAGCCGTCGCGATCGGCGACAAGCGTGGCTACACCACGGTGATGCTCAATATCGACCTAACCGCGGTCGGCAGCTGGGCGGAGCGCAACAACGTGGTCTATGGCTCCTATCAAGAGCTTGCCGGGCATCCTCGCGTCTACGAGATGCTCGCCGAACATGTCGACGAGGTGAACCGCTCGCTTGCGCAGGAGGGCATCATGGTCGGCGCGCAGGTCCGCCGCTTCCTCATCCTCCATAAGGAGCTCGACGCCGACGACGGTGAGCTCACGCGCACCATGAAGGTGCGGCGCGGGCTCATTGCCGAGCGCTATGCGCCGCTCGTCGACGCGCTCTACAGCGACGTGCCGGAAGCCGACATCTCGACGCAGGTGACGTTCGAGGATGGGCGCAAGGGCGTCATCGCCGCGCGGGTGAAAATCCGCGACATGCAAGTCCATCCGTCCGCCGCGCCGGCGATGGAGAGGGCGGCGTGAAGGCGAGCGCTGCGAAACGCGCCCTCTGTCATCCCCGCGAAAGCGGGGATCCAGTACGCCGCGCCGGTGCGATCAACGTGAGGCAGGGGTTACTGGATCCCGGCTCGCGGGCTTCGCCCTTGGCCGGGACGACAGCTGCGGCGTGTTTGAGGTGCGGCGCATGAGAGCCCCGACCGAAAAAGACGCGAAGGCGGGTGAAGTCCTCCTCTCCGTCGAGGATGTGTCTCTCTCCTTCGGGGGTGTGAAGGCGATCCGCGGCGTGTCGTTCGACATCCGCAAGGGTGAGATTCGTGCGATCATCGGGCCGAACGGCGCCGGCAAGACGTCGATGCTCAATGTCATCAACGGCTTCTATCACCCGCAGGAGGGGCGCATCGCGTTTCGCGGCGAGCAGCGCCGTGCCATGCGCCCTTACGCGGCGGCGCACGGCGGCATCGCGCGCACCTTCCAGAACGTTGCGCTCTTCCGCGGCATGACCGCGCTTGACAACATCATGGCGGGGCGCACGCTGAAGATGCACAAGAACTTCTTCTGGCAGATGCTGCGCCATGGACCGGCGCTCGCGGAAGAAGTCGAGCATCGCCGCAAGGTCGAGGAGATCATCGACTTCCTGGAGATCCAGCACATCCGGCGCACGCAGGTCGCGAAGCTGCCTTACGGCTTGCAGAAGCGCGTCGAGCTCGGGCGCGCGCTCGCCATGGAGCCCGACCTTCTCCTCCTCGACGAGCCGATGGCCGGCATGAACCTCGAAGAGAAGGAAGACATGTCGCGCTTCATCCTCGACGTGAACAGCCAGTACGGCACGACCATCGCGTTGATCGAGCACGACATGGGCGTGGTGATGGATTTGTCGGACCGCGTCGTCGTGCTCGACTACGGCCGCAAGATCGCCGACGGAACGCCGGACGAGGTCAAGCGCGATCAGGCGGTGATCGACGCCTATCTCGGCGTGGCGCATTGAGGGGCGATGTGATGCGAGGTCTGTACGACTCGGCACGGCATGCTCCCTCTCCCGCTTGCGGGGGAGGGGTGGGGAGGGGGTGCCTATCGTCCGGCTTTACGATTGCCCCCTCCCTAACCCTCCCCCGCAAGCGGGAGAGGGAACGCGCTGCGGATGAGGCTTGCTGATGGATCTCCTCTACAAGATCTTCATCGATCCGTTCGTGCAGATGGGCACGTCGCCCGATCTGCTCGTGCAGACGCTGTGGGAGGGCCTCGTTGGTGGCGTTCTCTATGCGCTCATTGCGCTCGGCTTCGTGCTCATCTTCAAGGCGTCGGGCGTGTTCAATTTCGCGCAAGGCATCATGGTGGTGTTCGCGGCGCTTACCCTTGTCGGCCTCTATCAGCTGCTGCGCGGATGGGGCGTGGCGCCGGGCGACGTCGCCGCCTATGCCGCGCTCGCGCTGACGATATTGGTGATGCTCTTGCTCGCCTATGGCGTCGAGCGCCTTGTGCTCAAACCACTCGTCAATCAGCCTGACATCATCCTCTTCATGGCGACGTTCGGGCTCACGTATTTCTTCATCGGCTTCGGCGAACTCCTTTTCGGCGGCGAGCCGAAGCGCATGATCTCTGAGGACCTGCACCTGCCGAGTGGCGCGTTCGACTTCAAGATCCTCGGCGGATTCGTGTCGCTGCAGAAGATCGACGTCGCGGCGACGATCATCGCCTCGCTGATGGTCGCTTCGCTTGCGGTATTCTTCCAGAAGACGCGCATCGGCCGCGCTCTGCGCGCCGTCGCCGACAGCCACAAGGCGGCGCTCTCGGTCGGCATTTCGCTCGAGCAGATCTGGGTGATCGTGTGGTTCGCAGCCGGCATCGTTGCGCTGGCGACCGGCATCATGTGGGGCGCGCGCTCGGAGGTCTCGTTCGCGCTGCAGATCATTGCCTTGAAAGCGCTGCCGGTGCTGATCCTCGGCGGCTTCACCTCGATCCCAGGCGCGATCGTTGGCGGCATCATCATCGGCGTCGGCGAGAAGATCGGCGAGTTCTACTGGGGGCCGCTCCTTGGCTCCGGCATCGAGAGCTGGCTCGCCTACGTCATCGCGCTCATCTTCCTGCTGTTCCGCCCGCAAGGGCTGTTCGGCGAACGGATCATCGAGCGAATTTAGCGAATAGCGAATAGCGAATAGGGAGTAGCAAATAGTGAAGAGTGGACAGGGAGGTGTGAGGCGGAGCGATACGGCGAATTCTATTCGCTATTCGCTATTCGCTACTCGCTAAGCATTATGCTTTACCGCGAAGCTGGCCAGTTCAAGACAAGCTACGTCGCCGACCAGGCGGTATTTCCGATCCTGCAGGACCGGATCGGGATGGCGATCATTCTCGCTATCGCCTTCGTCGTCATTCCGCTGACCGGCGACGACTTCCTGCTCAATGCGGTGATGATCCCGTTCCTGATCTTCTCGCTCGCCGCGATCGGGCTCAACATCCTCACCGGCTATACCGGGCTTCTCTCGCTCGGCACCGGCGCCTTCATGGGGGTTGGCGCCTATGCCTGCTACAAGCTCACGACGATTTTCCCGGACGTGAACATTCTGATTTGGGTGATCTGCTCCGGTTTCTTCTCGGCGGCGGTCGGCGCGCTGTTCGGGCTGCCGTCCCTGCGCATCAAGGGGTTCTATCTCGCGGTGGCGACGCTCGCCGCGCAGTTCTTCCTCGAATGGTGCTTCATCCGCATCCCGTGGCTCTACAACTACAACGCCTCGGGCGCGATCCAGGTGCCGCAGCGCATGCTCTTCGATATCCCGATCACCGGCCCGACGGCGACGGCGATGACGCGCTACTACGTCGTGCTCGCGATCGTCGTCGCGATGACGTGGATCGCCTCGAACCTCGTGCGCGGGCGCGTCGGGCGCATGTGGATGGCGATCCGCGACATGGACATCGCCGCCGAATTGATCGGCATCCGCCCGCTGCCGACGAAGCTCACCGCCTTCGCGGTCTCGTCGTTCTATTGCGGCGTCGCCGGCGCGCTCCTGGTGTTCCTCTGGTATGGCGGTGCGGAAGCCGACGTCTTCAACATCAACCAAAGCTTCTTCATCCTGTTCATGGTGATCATCGGCGGCCTCGGGAGCCTGCTCGGCTCTTACCTTGGCGCCGCGCTCATCTTCATCCTGCCGATCGTGCTGCGGATGCTGCCGCCGGCGCTGGGCCTCGAAATCCGCGCGGTTACGGTCGAGCATCTGACCTTCATGATTATCGGGACGCTCATCATCCTGTTCCTGATCGTCGAGCCGCATGGGCTCGCGCGGCTGTGGCAGGTCACCAAGCAGAAATTAAGGGTGTGGCCGTTTCCTTATTGATGGTGCACACTTATCGCCAATACCCGAACGGACGCCGTTTTTTAGGGCGTTTCCGGAGCGGGAGGACAGGAAGGCGGCCGGACGCACGGCCCCAGACGATGGAGGAAGACCAATGCGTTTCAAACATCTCGCGTTCGGCGCGGCGGTGTTGGCGGCCGGAGCATTCCTTGCCCCAGCCGGCTCCGCTCAGGCGCAGGACAGTATCTATGTTCCGCTCTTCACGTACCGCACGGGACCCTTCGGCGGCTCCGGCACGCCGATCGCCAACGGCATGCATGACTATCTCACCATGCTCAACGAGCGTGACGGCGGCATCGGCGGCGTGAAGCTCAACGTCGAAGAGTGCGAGACCGGCTACGACACCAAGAAGGGTGTCGAGTGCTACGAGCAGGTGAAGGGCAAGAACCCGGTGCAGATCGGCCCGTGGTCGACCGGCATCACCTTGCAACTCATCCCCAAGGCGGCGGTCGACAAGATCCCGATCTTGTCGATGAGCTACGGCCTCTCCGCTTCGGCGGACGGCAACACCTTCCCGTGGATTTTCTTGCCGCCCGACACCTATTGGGACGGCGCCTCCGTGTTCATCAAGCACGCGGCGACCACCGAAGGTGGCTTCGAGAAGCTCAAGGGCAAGAAGATCGGCCTCGTCTATCTCGACGCGCCTTACGGCAAGGAGCCGATTCCGCTGCTTGAATCGCTCGCCAAGGACTACGGCTTCGAATTGAAGCTCTATCCGGTCCCGGCGGCGGAGATGCAGAACCAGTCGTCGCTCTGGCTCAACGTGCGGCGCGATCGTCCGGACTGGATCTATATCCAGGGCTGGGGCGCGATGAATCCGACGGCCGTGAAGGAAGCGGCGAAGATCAACTTCCCGATGAACCGCCTCGTCGGCATCTGGTGGTCGGGCGGCGATGACGATGCGCGCGCGGCCGGCGACGGGGCAAAGGGCTACAGCACGCTCGCCTTCAACATGCCGGGCACCGACTTCCCCTTCATCAAAGACATCCAGAAATACGTCGTTGAGAAGGGCAAGAGCCAGGTCACCTCGCCGGATAAGGTCGGCGAGTCGCACTACAACCGCGGCGTCTTCAATTCGATGCTGATCGCCGAAGGCATCCGCACCGCACAGCAGATCACCGGCAAGAAGGTGATCACGGGCGAGGACATGCGGCGCGGCTTCGAGGCGCTCAACATCACCGAGGCGCGGCTCAAGGAGATGGGCGCGCCGGGCTTCACCGCGCCGGTGAAGGTCTCCTGCGCCGATCATAGCGGCCACAACAAGATCTTCGTCGCGCAGTGGGACGGCAAGAAGTTCGTCAAGGCGTCCGACTGGATCGAGCCGCTCAAGAACAAGGTGCGCCCGCTGATCGACGCGGCGGCGAAGAGCTACGCAACGTCGACCACCGGCTGGCCGAAGCGCACCGAGGCTTGCGACAAGTCGTCGTAATGGAAAACCCCTCTCTCCTTTGTGGGAGAGGGGGCGCGCCATGCATTACATCGTCATTGCCGGGCTTGACCCGGCAATCCATCCTCTTTGCGAAGAAGATGGATGCCCGGGTCAAGCCCGGGCATGACGCTGAGAGGATGAGGGACTTATGACCGCGCTTCAGTCAGAGCTAGAGCCAGTGGCCACTCCCGCCACCGCGCCCAACATCCTCTCCGTCAACAACATTGAGGTCGTCTACGACCACGTTATCCTCGTGCTCAAGGGGGTGTCGCTCGATGTGGCGCGGGGCGGCATCGTCGCGCTTCTCGGCGCCAACGGCGCCGGCAAGACGACGACGCTCAAGGCGATCTCGAATCTTCTGCATTCCGAGCGCGGCGAGGTCACCAAGGGCTCGATCATTTTCGACGGCGAGGAGGTGCAGGCGCGCTCGCCCAACGAACTCGTGCGCCGCGGCTGCATCCAGGTGATGGAAGGCCGCGAATGCTTCGGCCATCTCACCATCGAGGAGAACCTGCTCACCGGCGCCTTCACGCGGCGCGACGGCAATTCCGCCATCCGCGCCGACCTCGAGCGCATCTACACCTATTTCCGGCGCCTGCGCGAACGGCGCAACTCGATGGCCGGCTACACCTCCGGCGGCGAGCAGCAGATGTGCGCCATCGGCCGCGCGCTGATGTCGCGGCCGAAGATGATCCTGCTCGACGAGCCCTCAATGGGGCTCGCGCCGCAGATCGTCGAGGAGATTTTCGAGATCGTGCGCACGTTCAACGAACAGGAAGGCGTCTCCTTCCTCCTCGCCGAGCAGAACACGAATATGGCGCTGAAATATGCGCGCTACGGCTACATCCTCGAGAGCGGCCGCGTCGTGCTCGATGGCGAAGCGAAGGCGCTGCGCGAGAACGAGGACGTGAAGGAATTCTATCTCGGCGCGACCGGCGATTCGCGCAAATCCTTCCGCAACGTCAAGCATTACAAGCGGCGCAAGCGCTGGCTGGCCTGAAGCGATGCCGCTCGCCCTCGAAACCTGGATCGGTTTTGCTGTGCTTGCGCTCGGCCTTGTGCTCACGCCTGGGCCGAACATGGTCTATCTCGTCTCGCGCTCGCTGAGCCAAGGCTGGCGCGCCGGCGCGATCTCGCTCGCCGGGACGGCGCTCGGCTTCGTCGTCTTCGTGCTCTCGGCGGCGTTCGGGCTCACCGCCATCGCGCTCGCGGTGCCGTTCGTCTATGAGGCGATCAAATATGCGGGCGCCGCCTATCTTCTCTGGCTCGCCTGGCAGGCGGTGAAGCCGGGCGGCACGTCGCCCTTCGTCACGCGCAAGCTTCCTTATGCCGGCGCGCGGCGGCTCTTCCTGATGGGGCTTCTCACCAATCTCCTCAACCCGAAGGTCGCGCTTTTCTATGTGGCGCTGCTCCCGCAATTCGTCGATCCGACGCGCGGCCATGTGCTCACGCAGCATCTTCTTCTCGGCGCGACGCAGATCGCGGTGAGCATGACCGTGAACTTCATGTTCATCCTTGCGGCCGGAGCTGTCGCTGCCTTCTTCTCGCGCAACCCGACATGGCTCGCCGCGCAGCGCTACCTGATGGGCTTCGTCCTCGGCGGGCTCGCGGTACGCCTCGCGATGGAGCGGAGATAATCGTGGCCGAGCATTACGACACGCTGGAAACACGGGCGCCAGAGGCGCGCGAGGCCGAGCAGTTCGGCCGGCTGCCGGACGCGCTCGCGCATGCGCTCACCGCACCGGGCTGGAAGCGGCATTTGCAAGGCGTTGCGCCACGCGACGTGAATTCGCGACGCGCGCTCGCCGCCCTGCCGCTGCTGCGCAAATCCGATCTCGTGCAGATGCAAAAGGACGATCCGCCCTTCGCCGGATTGGCGACCATCGCGCCCGGCAAGGCGAAGCGGCTCCTGATGTCGCCGGGGCCAATCTTCGAGCCGGAAGGGCACGCACTAGATTTCGGCGGCGCGGCACGCGCATTGTTCGCGGCGGGCTTCCGCGCCGGCGACATCGTGCACAATTCCTTCTCGCACCATCTCACGCCCGGCGCCTACATCCTCGAAGAAGGCGCGCATGCGCTCGGCTGCGCCACCATTCCCGGCGGTGTAGGCAACACCGAGCAGCAGATCGAGGCGATCGCGCATTATCGCGCGCGCGGCTATGTCGGAACGCCCGACTTTCTCAAGATCGTGCTCGACACCGCGGGGAAGAACGGCAAGGACGTGTCGTCGCTCAAGCGCGGTCTCGTCTCCGGCGCGGCGCTGCCGGCATCGCTGCGCGATGAGCTTGGCCGCCGCGGCGTTCCGACGCTGCAATGCTACGCGATCGCCGAAGTCGGCGTCATCGCCTATGAGAGCGAAGCGCGCGAGGGGCTGATCGTCAACGAGCATCTAATCGTCGAGATCGTGCGGCCGGGAACCGGCGAGCCGGTGCCGGAAGGCGAGGTCGGCGAGGTCGTCGTCACTTCGTTCAATCCCGATTATCCGATGATCCGCCTCGCGACAGGCGACCTCTCCGCGGTATTGCCGGGCGTCTCGCCCTGCGGGCGCACGAATATGCGCATCAGGGGTTGGATGGGGCGCGCAGACCAGACCGCGAAAGTGAAGGGCATGTTCGTGCGGCCCGAGCAGATTGCGGCGATCGCCAAGCGGCATCCGGAAGTGACGCGGCTGCGCCTCGTCGTCACGCGCGACAACGAACAGGACGCGATGGTGCTCCACGCCGAGACGGCGCAAGGCTCCGACGCGCTCGCAGCGGCGCTGGCGGAAACGCTGCAGTCGGTCACCAAGGTGCGCGGCAGTGTGACACTCGCCGCGCCCGGCACGCTGCCGAACGACGGCAAGGTGATCGCCGACGAGCGCCCGGTGGGGTGAGACGAACCCTACACTCGTCATTGCCGGGCTTGACCCGGCAATCCATCAATAAAGAAAAGATTTGCGAAGAAGATGGATGCCCGGGTCAAGCCCGGGCATGACGATCATACGAATTTCCGCGCTTTGGCCATCCTTCGAGGCTCGCCGACTGCGTCGGCTCGCACCTCAGGATGACGGCTGTGGGTGCTTCTGCGACGCCTACTCCGCCTTCACGCGGCCCTCGATACCGGAGCGGATGGTGCCGAGCGCCTTGAGGTGATCCATCACGGCGTTGGCGAGGAGCGGCGCGTCGTAGTCCGGCGTAATGCGGTCGGCATTCTTGAACATGGTGTAGTCGTCGCCGCCACGCGCGATGAAATCGTTGATCGCGACACGATAGCGGCGCTCGTCCTGCAGAGGCTGACCGTCGATAGTCACCGCAAGCACGCGGTGCCCCGGCGGTTTTGCCGGATCGAAGCGCACCGTCATGCCGGAGACCTGCGGGAAACGGCCGCTCGGCGTCGGCAGGCGCGCGAGGCCGTTCTCCATCGCGGCGCGAAGCCCGGTACCGTCGATCGAGACAACGATGACGTGATTGCCGAAGGGAAGCTCCGCGAGCACGTCCTGCCGCGTGATGACGAGCCCCGGCGGATAGACCTTGCCGGCGCGGATGCCGCCGCCGTTCATCACCGCCCCGTCGGCGCGGGTCGAAAGGCGCATCGCGTCGGCGACGAGGTTGCCGACGACTGCCTCGCCGGTGCGCAGCGTGGCGCTGCGCGTATCGAGCTCGACCGCGGTCGTCGCAAGCGGCGCGCTAAGTTCGCGCTTGAGCACGGCCTGGAAGCCGGCGACCGCTTCCGCGACCTCCGGGTCGGGCGTCAGCGTCGCGGTGTCTATGATGCGAAACTGCGGCCACCATTTGGTGATGCGCTTGCCGTTCTTCTCGGTGACCGTGATCGTGACGTCGATCGCCGTGACATAATGCGCGTCATAGCTCGACTCGACGATCGCCGAGCGCTCGTCATAGGTGACGAAGAGGTCGTGCGTGTGCCCGGTCAGCATCAGGTCGGCGGCCTGCGTGAACTGCAAAGCGAGGCTGTCGCCGCGGTCGCAATGCATGACGGCGACGACGAAGTCGGCGCCCTCCTGCCGCAGTGCGGCGGCTTGCATCTTCGTCGTCTCGATCGTGCTCGCAAAGCGCAAATCCTCAGTCGAGGAGGTGTTCGGCGAGCGCTGATAAGCCATGCCGGTGAGGCCGATTTTGACGCCGTCAATCTCGAGGATGGCGCGATCCTTGAAACCGGGGAGAGGGCTTGCGTCCGCCGCGCGCAGGTTGGCGGCATAGAGCGGGAACTGCGCCTCCGCCATGCGCTTGAGGAAGACGGCCTTGCCGAAGTCGAACTCGTGGTTGCCCGGTACGAAGATGTCAGGCCGGATCATGTTGGTGAGCGTGACGATATGCGCGCCCTGGTCGAGGCCCGACATCAGCGAGGGCGAGAGCGTGTCGCCGCCATGCGCGAAAATCACACGGCCGCTCTTGGCGCGCTCCGCCTTCACGGCGCTCGCGAGCCGCGCGAAGCCGCCGCGCGTCTTGCCGTCGCTACCCTCCTGCGCATCCATCAGGTAGATGTCGTTCGTCAGCACGAAGGTCACCGTCGCCGTCGCGACCGGCTGGGCGCGGGCGAAGGTCGCGCGCAGGCTCGCAAGCGCTGCGCCGAGCCAGGCAAGGAAGAGGCGGCGGGTGAGTTTCATGCTATGTCCAGTGGCGTCGATGCTTGCCATATCAGGCGGCGAAGCGTCGCGCCAATGAGTCTCTCACCGATCATGAACGATGTGACCCCCAAACCCGGCTTGCAGGCCGGCCCCATTTCTCCCGGCACGCAGGGAGGCAAGGTTGGCGTGCTGCTGATCAATCTCGGCACGCCGGACGCGACCGATTACCGGTCGATGCGGCGCTATCTCAAAGAGTTCCTCTCCGATCCGCGCGTGATCGAGGAGAACCGCACGAAATGGTGGCTCGTTCTCAACCTCATCATCCTGACGTTTCGGCCGAAACGGAAGGGGCGCGACTACGACACCATCTGGAACAAGGCACGCGACGAGTCGCCGCTGAAAACGATCACGCGCAGTCAGGCGGAGAAGCTCACAGCGAGCCTTGCCGCGCAGGATGCGCCCGTCGTGGTCGAATGGGCGATGCGCTACGGCAATCCTTCGATCGCGGCGGGGATTGAGGCGCTTGTCGCGGCGGGGTGCGCGCGGCTCCTCGTCGTGCCGCTCTATCCGCAATATGCGGCGGCGACCAGTGCGACCGTGTGCGACAAGGTGTTCGAAAAGCTTGCGACCATGCGGGCGCAGCCGGTGCTGCGCATCGCGGCGCCCTATTACGACGATCCGGTCTATATCGACGCGCTCGCGTGCTCGCTCGAGCGCGGGCTCGCCAAGCTCTCGTTCACGCCGGAGATCATCCTCGCGTCGTTCCACGGCGTGCCGAAGGATTACATCACGCTCGGCGATCCTTACCGCGACCAATGCATCGAAACGGTGCGGCTTCTGCGCGCGCGGCTTGGCCTCGGCGAAGACAAATTGAGGCTGACGTTCCAGTCGCGCTTCGGCCCGGAGGAGTGGCTGCAGCCCTACACCGACATGACGGTGAAGGCGCTCGGCGAGCGCGGCGTGAAGAAGCTCGTCGTGATCACACCAGGCTTTTCTGCCGATTGCCTCGAGACGCTGGAGGAGATCGCGGGCGAGAACGCCGAGATATTCAAACACGCGGGCGGCGAGAACTTCGCGGCCATTCCCTGCCTCAACGACAGCGAAGACGGCATGCGCGTCCTTCGCAGTGTCGTCGCGCGCGAATTAAAGGGTTGGGTGACGCTGTCTGAGTGACGCCATAGCACGCACGGCTGCACCGAAATTTCATCACCAATGGGAAGGAACGACGTCATGATCCATGTGCTCGCCATCATCACGACCAAGCCGGGACAGCGCGACAAGGTGCTGGGGATCTTCCGCGCCAATGTGCCGGCCGTGCATGCGGAGAAGGGCTGCATCGAATACGGCGCGACGGTCGACGCCGACGGCATCGGCCCGGTGCAAACCAAGCTTGGGCCCGACACATTCGTCGTCGTCGAGAAGTGGGAGAGCGCTGCGGACCTCAAGGCGCATGGCGCGTCGGCGCATATGGCGGCCTACGGCGCCAAGACCAAGGAGATGCTGGCGAGCCGCGTCATCCATGTGCTCTCGCCGGTGTGAGGAGGGCGGCTACAATTTTCTGGGTGTCGTCCCCGCGGAGGCGGGGACCCAGTACGCCGCGTGCTCTCGATTGCAATAAAGGCCGGGGCGTACTGGATGCCCGCCTTCGCGGGCATGACATTCGCTTGCGGAGCAATTTGAACCCCGCGCCTCGTCGCAGCGACCAAGGCAAACCGGAGGCTGCAACGGCCGCCGCTTGCCGCCATGCGCACGGCATTCCACAATGCGTGCAACGAAGGGGGCTTCCATGTTTCCGTCAGGTCTCGACGTCTTCGTCATCGTCATCGTGCTGCTCGCGGTGCTGACGCTGTTTGCCGGCGTGAAGACGGTGACGCAAGGTTACCAGTGGACGGTCGAGCGGTTCGGGCGCTACACGCGCACGCTCTCGCCCGGCCTCAATATCATCGTGCCCTATTTCGACCGCATCGGGCACAAGATGAACGTAATGGAGCAGGTGATCGAGATCCCGCAGCAGGATGTCATCACTCGCGACAATGCGACGGTGACCGTCGACGGCATCGCCTTCTTCCAGGTGATCGACGCGGCGAAAGCGAGCTACGAGGTTGCGCATCTCGACAACGCGATCGTGCAGCTCACCATGACGAATATCCGTTCGGTCATGGGATCGATGGACCTCGACCAGATGCTCTCGCATCGCGACGAGATCAATGAGCGGCTTTTGCGCGTCGTCGACGCCGCCGTCTCGCCCTGGGGCGTGAAGGTCAATCGCATCGAGATCAAGGATATCGTGCCGCCGAAGGACCTCGTCGCCGCGATGGCGCGGCAGATGAAGGCGGAGCGCGACAAGCGCGCGGAAATCCTCACCGCCGAAGGTCAGCGGCAATCGGAAATCCTGCGCGCGGAGGGCGCGAAGCAGTCGCAAATCCTCGAAGCCGAAGGCCGGCGCGAAGCCGCGTTCCGCGATGCCGAGGCGCGCGAGCGCTCGGCCGAAGCGGAAGCGAAGGCGACGCAGATGGTGAGCGAAGCGGTTTCGCGTGGCGACGTTGCGGCGCTGAACTACTTCGTCGCCCAGCAGTACCTCAAGGCCTTCGGGCAGATCGCGCAATCGCCCAACCAGAAGATCGTGATGCTGCCGATCGAGGCGACGAATGTGCTGGGCTCGCTCGCCGGCATCGGCGAGATCGCGCGCGCGACGTTCGGCGATGCGGCAACGGCGACGCGTGCCGCGTCGGCGGCGTCCGCTGCCGTGCGGCGGCCGACCGTGCCGCCCGCAGGCACGCCGCCCACGACCTGAGGCGCACGCATCATGATCGAATCCCTTGCCGGTCTTGGCGTCTGGAACTGGTTCATCCTCGCGGGCGTCCTTCTCGCCTTCGAGATCATGGCGCCCGGCACCTTCATGCTCTGGCTCGGCCTCTCCGCCGTCGCCGTAGGCGTGCTGTCGCTCCTCATCGCGTGGCCCTGGCAGGCGCAGCTCGTGACCTTCGCGGTGCTCGCCATCGCGTCGATCATTGTGTGGCGGCGGCTCTCGCCGAAGACGGAGGAGCTTGCGGCGCAGCCGTTCCTCAACCGCCGCGCCGACAGCTTCGTCGGCCGCGCCTTCACACTGGAAAAGCCGATCATCGATGGCAACGGCACGGTGCGCATCGGCGACACGATCTGGCAGGTGCGCGGCCCCGACCTGCCGGCCGGCTCGCGCATCACCGTCACCGGCGCCGACGGCGCGACGCTCGTCGTCGCGAAGGCGGAGGGGTGAGTGTCGCTCCGTCACCCTGAGGTGCGAGGCGCGTTTGCGCCGAGCCTCGAAGGGCGACGGCCCGGTGTCTGCGGCCATCCTTCGAGGCTCGGCCTTCGGCCGAGCACCTCAGGATGACGGCTGGGAGTGTGGCGCGTCTTTCTCTGCCGTCATCGCCGGGCTTGTCCCGGCGATCTCGCTTAGGTGGGCACTGTGCGTTCCTCATCGGGATGGCCGGGACAAGCCCGGCCATGACGGAAATGACGGCGATGCGCCGCGATTTGCCTACGGAGAGGTGAGGGCGGCTACGCCACGCCGGCGCGCAGCAGGTCGTGGAAATGCACGATGCCGACGGGGCGGCCGTCGTCGATCACCATCAGCACCGTGATCTTCGAGGCGTTGAGAAGCTCAAGCGCCTCGCTCGCGAGCTGGTCGGGCCGCACGGTCTTGGGCGCGCGCGTCATCACCGCTTCGACGCTCAGCGCGAGCAGGTCCGAACCGATGTGCCGGCGCAGATCGCCATCGGTGATGATGCCGGCAAGGCGGCCTTGCGCGTCGGTGATGCCGACGCAGCCCGCGCCCTTGCGCGACATCTCCTCGACGGCCGCCTTCATCGGCGTGCCGATCGAGACGAGCGGCACCGCCTCGCCGGTATGCATCAGGTCGCGCACGAATTTGAGCATCGCGCCGAGCCGCCCGCCAGGGTGGAAGACGCGAAAGTCGATCGCGGTGAAGCCGCGGCTCTCGAGGAGCGCGATCGCGAGCGCATCGCCGAGCGCCAGCTGCATCAGCGCCGAGGTCGTCGGCGCGAGATTGTGCGGACAGGCTTCGCGGGCCGCCGGAAGGGTGAGAAGGACGTCGGCGGCGCGGCCGAGGGTGCTGTCGGGATAAGCGGTCACCGCGATGAGGCCGATGCGGAATCGGCGCGAATAGTCGGTGAGGTCCTTAAGCTCCGCCGTCTCGCCCGACCAGGAAAGGGCGAGGATCACGTCGCCGCTCGTGATCATGCCGAGATCGCCGTGGCTTGCCTCGCTCGGGTGCACGAAGAAGGCAGGCGTGCCGGTTGAGGCGAAGGTCGCGGCGATCTTGCGGCCGATATGGCCCGACTTGCCCATGCCGGTCACGATCACGCGGCCGCTCGCGCCGGCGATGAGGTCGGCGGCGGCAATAAAGGCGGGGCCGAGCCCGTTATTCAGCGCCGCGGCCAGCGCGGTGATGCCCTCGCCTTCGGCCTCGAAGGTGCGCGTCGCGCAAGCGAGGAGGGCCTGCGTGCGGTCGGCAGGGGCGGGGTCGGCGATTCGCTCGGGCTTGGCCATGGTCTGCAAAGGATTTGGTCGGCAGGGGCATAGCACGCGGCTTCGCTTCGCGCGACCACAACGAGGGGGCTCAACCGGACGTTAACCATGCCCGTTCTATTCCCGTTAACCATAGGCTCGCTGTTCCGCGGGCCGTGGGGATATTGCACGTGCCACGCCTGCGCCAAGGCCTGCTCGTACCGCTCGGCGTCGGGGCGCTCGCCGTCATGCTGGCGCCGCTCGCGGTGCGCTCGCAGACGAGCGGAGATGCGCCCTTTGGCCTGCGCTCGACCTATGGCGGCGTGCCGGCGTCGGATACGGCCGACCCCTATAACCGCCGCGCCGGGCGCGGGCGGGCCCAGGGCCGGCAAGCCGGCCGGCCGGGGGCGCGCCAAGCGCCGCGCCGCACCCAATACGGCAATCCGCCAGGCTCGGGGGCGGGCACCACAGGCTTCGTCTCGACCAATCCGCCGCACCGAATCGCGGCGCCGGCGACGTCGACCGTCGGGCCGCCCCTCGACATCAAGCCGCGTGCCGACGACGTGCCGCTCACTGCGCGAGCGTCGGCGATCGCTTCGACCGAAGTCGCGCCCCCACGCGTCCCGCGTACCAATGGCGCGACGAAGCGCGATCAGATGATCCTCACTCCGGGCCCCGACGTGCGCGGGCCGATCGGGTTGCGCGGCACCCGTGAGGATGACCCGTTTGATGCGACCGGCATCCATGTCGGGAGCTTCATGGTGCGCCCAGCGATCGAGGTTGCGCGTGGCTACAACGACAATCCCGAAGGCGTGCCGGGCGGGCGCGGATCGGCGGTCACCGTCGTGTCGCCGGAGCTCGTCGCGCGTTCGAACTGGTCGCAGCACGAGATGCTCGTCGATCTGCGTGGCACCTACACCGCCTACGACCAGAATTCATCGATCAACCGCCCGACGCTCAACGGCAAGGTCGCAGGACGCATCGACGTGACCCGCGACACGCGCATCGAGATCGAAGGGCGCACGATCGTCGGTACGGACAATCCTAACAGCCCGAACCTGCAGGCGGGGCTCGCGCGCCTGCCGATCTACGCCGATGTCGGCTCGACCATCGGCCTCGTGCATCGCTTCAACCGCTTCGAGGTCGGGCTCAAGCTCGGCGCGAATCGCACGACCTATGAGGATTCGAAGCTCACCGACGGCACCACGGCGAGCAATCGCGACCGCAACTTCGATCAATACGCGGCGGCGCTGCGCGCAAGCTACGAGCTGACGCCGGGAATGAAGCCGTTCGTGGAGGCGATCGTCGATGAGCGCGTGCATGACCTTTCGGTCGATGCATTCGGCTTCCGCAGGAATTCGGACGGCACGACCGGCCGCATCGGCACGACCTTCGAGTTCAGTCGCACGCTGGTCGGCGAAATCGCCACCGGCTATCTGCGGCGGCGCTACGACGATCCGGCGCTGCGCGATCTGCAGGGTGCGATCCTCGATGCCTCGCTCATCTGGTCGGCGACGCCGCTGACGACGCTAAAGCTCAGCGCCGCATCGGGCTCCGACGAGAGCACGGTGCCGGGCGTCTCCGGCGTCTTCCGGCGCGACTATGCGCTGCAGGCCGACCACGCCTTCCGCCGCTGGCTGATCGCGACGGCGCGGGTGAGCTACGGCACCGACGATTACGAGGGCTCGGCGCGCCACGACGAGCGTTACGCGACGTCGCTCGCCGTGACCTACAAGCTCAATCGCGAACTACAGGCGAAGGCGGAGGTGCGGCGCGAATGGCTGCACTCGACCGCGCCCGGCAACGACTACACGGCGAACATCGCGCTGGTGGGGTTACGATTGCAGCGGTGATAGTTCCGTAGTCCTCTAGATCGTCATGCGCGGGCTTGACCCGCGCATCCATCAAAATTTTTTTCGAAGGATGGATTGCCGGGTCAAGCCCGGCAATGACGGCGAGGATGACGGATAGAGCGAAGCGCACGCGCTACGCCTTCAACAACCCCTCGATCTCTTTGCGGAAATCGCCGGCCAAATCCTTCGCGGCGAGGCCGTAGCCGACATTCGCAGCGAGGAAGCCGAGCTTCGAGCCGCAATCGAAGATGCGGCCCTCGAACTTGTAGCCATAGAAGGGCTGCGCCTTCGCGAGCGTCAGCATCGAGTCGGTGAGCTGGATTTCGCCCCCGGCGCCCGCCGTCTGCTTTGCCAGCAAATCGAAGATCTCGGGCTGCAGGATGTAGCGGCCGGAAATCATGTAGTTGGAGGGCGCGTCCGCTGCTTTCGGCTTCTCCACCATCGAGGTGATGCGAAAGCCTGCGCCGCGCGCTTCGCCGATGCCGACGATTCCGTATTGGTGCACCTGCTCGCGCGGCACTTCACTCACGGCGATCACGTTGCCACCCTTGGCGTCGGCATAGACCTGCATCATGCCGGCGAGGCAGCCGGGCGCGCCTTGATGCAGCATGTCGGGAAGGAGAAGCGCAAAGGGCTCGTCGCCGACGATCTCGCGCGCGCACCACACCGCATGGCCGAGGCCGAGCGGCTCCTGCTGACGGGTGAAGCTCGTCGCGCCGGCGGCGGGCTGCGCCGCCGCGAGCTGGCCAAGCTCCGTCTTCTTGCCGCGCTTCTCGAGCGTCGCCTCGAGCTCATACTGGTGGTCGAAATGGTCCTCGATCGCGCCCTTGCCGCGGCCGGTGACGAAGATGAAATGCTCGATTCCCGCTGCGCGCGCCTCGTCCACGACATGCTGGATCACCGGCCGGTCGACAACGGTGAGCATCTCCTTTGGGACAGCTTTGGTGGCCGGAAGAAAGCGCGTGCCAAGGCCGGCGACGGGGAAAACAGCTTTGCGGATCGGCGTCATGAAGTCTCGCTGATAAGAATGGGGGACGGTGAGGACAGCCGGGACCTTAAACAATCCCAATCAGGTAAGGTTGCGGCGACAAGGACGGTTGCGAAATCGGGCCCTTCTGCGCCAAATCGGCGCGGTCGGGCCGCGTGTTAGCGTTTGGGTAACGGTGAGGCGGCCAATTTGAGGCAAAGTCGGGGCGAACGCGAGAGACATACGGACCATAGCAGATCGCATGAAGACCTTCCTCGCCGCCACCTTTGCCGCCTCGGTTGCCGTCGCTACGCTTAATGCTCCCGCGCGCGCGGACGACCGCTTCCCCTCGCAACTCTTCGATCCGCAGGCGACCGGCTCGGTCTCGGCCTTCGCGTCGGCCAACGCCCAGCCCTCGCATCCGAACATGGCGTCCGATGCGCTTCTCAGCGCGATCGCCAATTTCGACGGCTGCATTCGCTCTCTTGGCCCGGCGGCGGCCCGTCGCGGCATCCCCGCAGCGAGCTATGCGCATCTGACGGCCGGTCTCACCCCTGATGTTCCGATCCTCAACCTGCTCGATGCGCAGCCCGAATTTACTAAATCGGTTTGGGACTATCTGGACACGCTGGTGAGCGAGGAGCGCATCAAGCGTGGCCGCGAATTGTTGGCGCAATATGCGCAGACCTTCGCCGCCGTCGAGCGCGCCTATGGCGTCGACCGGTATGTGATCGCGGCGATCTGGGGCGTCGAGACAAAATATTCAGCGCTTGCGGGCGACCGCTCGGTGTTGCGCTCGACGGCGACACTCGCCTGCATCGGGCGGCGGCAGGAGTACTTCGCCAATGAGTTCATGGCGACGCTCGAACTGCTGCATCACGGCGACATCGCGCCGGAGCGGCTGAAGGGCTCGTGGGCGGGCGCGTTCGGTCCGACGCAGTTCATGCCGACCGTCTACAAGCGCTTCGCCGTCGACTTCGACCATGACGGCCGGCGCGATCTTATCGGCTCGGTGCCGGATATGATCGCGTCGACGGCGAACTACCTCAAGAAGCACGGCTGGCGCGCTGGCGAGACCTGGGGCTACGAGGTGGCCGTGCCGCGCGGATTCAATTTCCTGTTGGCCGACCGCGGTCGCAATCACACCATCGAGCAGTGGGCGCGTATGGGGATTCGACGCGCCAATGGCACAGCCTTCCCCCGCGGGAGGGACAAGGCGTTCCTGCTCGCACCGGCAGGCGCGCGCGGCCCGGCCTTTCTGATGCTCGGCAATTTCCGAGCGATCATGCGCTACAACCCTGCCGAAGCTTATGCGCTTGCGATCGGGCACCTGGCCGACCGGATGCGCGGCGGCGAGCCGTTCGTGCAAGCCTGGCCGCGCGACGAGCGCGTTCTGTCCCGCTCCGAGCGCTATGAGCTGCAGCAGCGGCTCGCACGGCGCGGCTACGATATCGGCGAGCCGGATGGCCAACTGGGTACGCGTACGCGCTCGGCGTTGCGGAGCTATCAGGCTTCCGTCGGTCTTATTCCAGACGGATTTGCCTCCACCTCGGTCCTGGGCCATTTGCGCGGCCAATAAACGGCGCGATCTTCGCGCCCGGCGGGATCACCGGCGAAGCTTTAGGCCCTTGTTTTGTCACGTTTTTTTCGTGCGAACTGGTTCCCCCCGAGCGTGAAAACGCGCGATCTTCAAGTTGACATTTTCGTCAGCCTATAAGCGGATGCGTCTGGACAGGCCCGGACGGATGCGGGCGAGGTGGACCGATGACGCAAGGCTCCATGCAGGTTCGAGAAAGGCTGCGCGGCCGCGTGGCTATTCTCGCGCGCGTGGCTTGCGCGGCGCTTCTCCTCGGCGGTGAGCTTGCGCTTGCGACGGTCGCGATGCTCGGCGCCAGCCATCCGGCACAGGCGCAATTCTTCCCCTGGGGCGGGGGCGGCGACGACAATTATCGCCGGCGCGACGACTATCAGCGGCCGCCGCGGCCGCAGCAGCCGGTGCGCGGCTATCCACAGCAGCAGCAGCGCGGCGGCGGCTGGTTCGGCTTTCCGTGGGGCGGGGGCGGCCAGCAGCGGGACTACCAGCAGGACTACTATCAGCCGCCGCCACCGCGGCGCACGCGCCCGGCGAATGTCGAATCGACGCGGCCTCCGGCGCCGCCGAAGAAGCCGGACATCGAGCCGGCGACGCATGTCGTCGTGATCGGTGACACGATGTCGGAGTGGCTCGCCGCCGGCCTCGAGGAGGCGTTCGCCGACACGCCCGACATCGGCGTGACCCGCAACCCGAAGATCGCCGCGAGCCTGTTGCGTAATGAGGGACGCGATACGGACGCCGTTCACGCTATCCGCGAAGCACTCGCCGGCGAGAAAGCCGAGTTCGTCGTCATCATGACGGGTATCGCCGACCGTCACGCCATTCGCGAGCGGGAAAAAGCGAAGCCGGCGGAGAAGAAAGCAAACGAATCCGAAAAGAAGACGGGCGAATCCGGTCAGGAGGCAATCGCTGCGCCGGAACCGGAGAAGCCGGGCGCCATGCAGACCTACGAGTTTCGCTCCGACAAATGGGCGGAGGTTTATTCGCAGCGCATCGACGACACGATCGCAGCGTTGCGCAGCAAGCGCGTGCCGGTGATCTGGGTGGGGCTGCCGCCGGTGCGCGGGCCGCGTTCGCGCGCCGACCTCACGTTTCTCAACGACCTCTACAAGGATCGCGCCGAGAAGGCCGGCATCCTCTATGTCGACGTCTGGGACGGCTTCATGGAGGAGTCGGGCGAGTTCTCGAGCTACGGTCCCGACGTGATGGGCCAGGTGCGCCGCCTGCGCACTGGCGACGGGGTGAACTTCACCAAAGCCGGCGCGCGCAAGCTCGCACATTTCGTCGATCGCGAGATCAAGCGCCTGCAGCAGAAGGCGACGCCGGTCGCGCTGCCTGCCCCGGACGAGACGCCGAAGGAGCTTGCACCCGCGACGGGACCGAGCGGCCCGGCGCCGCGGCCAGTCGCCGGCCCGGTCGTTCCGCTGACCGGCGGCGTTCCGACCAACGAGGGAGCGCTGGCCGGCGCTTCGCAGAGCAACCCCACCGCAGACACGATGGCCAACCGCGTGCTGGTGAAGGGCGAAGCGATCCCCTCGACACGCGGCCGCGCCGACGACTTCGCGTGGTCGCCGACATCCGCGGCCGCCGCGCCGGATATCGCGCCGCCGGCCGAACCTGCGGCGGCTCCCTTTGCCCGCACGCCGCAAAAGCCGCGACCGGCGCCCACGGTGCGGCGTGGCAATTCACAGCAGCGTTCCGAGGTGCGCAGCCCGACTGATATTCGGCCGGTGCGGTAGTCTTAGGCGTCGTTTCTCCGTCTCCTGAAGGCGCAAGGGCGCCTCGCACCTCAGGGTGACGGGGAGAGCATGAGCCTACGCGAGCGTTCAGCGCGGCAGCGTCGTCGTGCCCATCAGGAACTTGTCGACCGCATGCGCCGCCTGGCGGCCTTCGCGGATCGCCCAGACGACCAGCGACTGACCGCGCCGCATGTCGCCGGCGGCGAAGACCTTCGGCACCGACGTCTGATAGGCGCGCGTGTCGGCGGCGACATTGCCACGCGGATCGAGTGCGACGCCGAGCAATTTTAGCAGGCCCTCGTGCACCGGATGCACGAAGCCCATCGCCAGCAGCACGAGATCGGCGCGCAAATCGAATTCGGTGCCCGGGATCGGCTTGAACTTCTCGTCGACCTTGACGCAGCGCAGCTTCTGCACGCGGCCGTTGCGCCCGACGAATTCCTGCGTCATCACCGCGAAGTCGCGCTCCGCGCCTTCTTCGTGGCTCGACGAGGTGCGCAGCTTCAGCGGCCAGTTCGGCCAGGTGAGGAGCTTATCCTCCTTCTCGGGCGGGCGCGGCATGATCTCGAGCTGCGTCACCGAGAGCGCGCCCTGGCGCACCGAGGTGCCGATGCAGTCGGAGCCGGTGTCGCCGCCGCCGATGACGACGACGTGCTTCGCCCCGGCGAGGATCGGCTGGACATTGCCGATCGGCTCGTCGCTGACGCGGCGGTTCTGCTGCGGCAGGAAATCCATCGCGAAATGGATGCCGTCGAGATCGCGGCCGGCGATCGGCAGATCGCGGCTCTTCTCCGCGCCGCCCGTGAGCACCACCGCATCGTGGCCATCGAGCAGCACGTCAATGGGAAGCGTCTCGCCGACATGGACGCCGTAGTGGAAGGTGGCGCCCTCGGCCTCCATCTGCTTCACGCGACGATCGATGTGGTACTTCTCCAGCTTGAAATCGGGGATGCCGTAGCGCAGAAGGCCGCCGGCTTTCGCCTGCTTTTCGTAGACATGGACGTCATGGCCGGCGCGCGCGAGCTGCTGCGCGCAGGCGAGACCCGCCGGGCCCGAGCCGACGATGGCGACTTTCTTGCCGGTCTTGCGCGAGGGCGGCTCGGGCTGGACCCAGCCTTCCGCATAGCCGCGATCGACGATCGCGCATTCGATCGTCTTGATCGTCACCGGCGTGTCTTCGAGATTGAGCGTACAAGCGGCTTCGCAGGGCGCGGGGCAGATGCGCCCGGTAAAGTCAGGGAAGTTGTTGGTCGAGTGCAGGTTGCGAAACGCCTCTTCCCAGTCGCCGCGATAGACGAGGTCGTTCCAATCGGGGATCTGATTGTTGACCGGACAGCCGGTGTGGCAATAGGGAATGCCGCAATTCATGCAGCGCGCGGCCTGATCGCGCGTCGCTTCCTCCGACAGCGGGATGACGAACTCGCGATAGTGGCGTACGCGGTCGCCCGCCGGCGCATAGCGCCGGTCGCGACGATCGATCTCGAGGAAGCCTGTGACCTTGCCCATGGTGCCTGCTTATACCGTCTCTCTCGGGGCGTCATTCCGGGGCGCGGCCTTCAGGCCGCGAGCCCGGAATCCATAACCCCTGCGCTGCGGAGTATGGATTCCGGACTTGCCGCCTCGCGGCAATCCGGAATGACAGCGGTTCCTTCTATTCCGCCGCCTGCATGGTGGCCGCGCGTTTCATCTCCATCAGCGCGCGGCGGTATTCGACCGGCATGACCTTGCGGAATTTCGGCAGATAGTTCGCCCAATCCGCGAGGATCATCTTCGCCCGCTCGGAGCCCGTGTAGCGCAGATGGTTGGCGATGAGCTGATGCAGCCGCTCGTCGTCGAAGCGGCTCATATCGGCCATCACGTCGACGCGCCCATGGGTGTCGAGGTCGCCCGTCTGGTGATAGTGCCGCGCGATCGCTTCCTCTTCGGCGAGCACCGCTTCGAGGTCGACCATCGAGAGGTTGCAGCGCGTATCGAACGTGCCGTCCTCGTCGAGGACATAGGCGATGCCGCCCGACATGCCGGCTGCGAAGTTGCGGCCGGTGCGGCCAAGCACCACGACGACGCCGCCGGTCATGTATTCGCAGCAGTGGTCGCCCGCACCTTCGACCACCGCGACGGCGCCGGAGTTGCGCACGGCGAAGCGCTCGCCGGCGACGCCGCGGAAGTAGCACTCGCCCTCGATCGCGCCGTAAAGCACCGTGTTGCCGACGATGATCGAATCTTCCGGCACGATCTTTTGCGCCTCGCGCGGCGGATAGACGACGATGCGTCCGCCCGAGAGGCCTTTGCCGACATAGTCGTTGGCTTCGCCTTCGAGCTCGAGGGTGATGCCGTGCGCGAGCCAAGCGCCGAAGCTCTGTCCGGCGGTGCCGACGAGGCGGACATGGATCGTCTCGTCGGGCAGGCCGCCATGGCCGCAATGCTTGACCACCTCGCCGGAGAGCATCGCGCCGAGCGTGCGGTCGGTGTTCTGGATCGGCAGTTCGATGCGCGTCTTGCGCCCGAATTCGATCGCGGGCCGGCATTCCGCGAGCAGTTTGCGGTCGAGGATCGCATCGAGGTGATGGTCCTGCGTCTCGCAATGATAAATCGCAACGCCATCCGGCGCGTCCGGCTTCGTGAACAGGCGCGAGAAGTCGAGGCCCTTCGCCTTGCCGTGCTCGATCAGCTCGCGGCGGTCGAGCATCTGCATCTGCCCGACCATCTCGTCGAAGCGGCGGAAGCCGAGCGCGGCCATGATCTCGCGCACTTCCTCGGCGACGAAGAAGAAGTAGTTGATGACATGCTCGGGCTGGCCCTTGAAGCGCTTGCGCAGCACCGGGTCCTGCGTCGCGACGCCGACCGGGCAGGTGTTGAGGTGGCACTTGCGCATCATGATGCAGCCGGCGGCGATCAGCGGCGCCGTCGCGCAGCCGAACTCATCGGCGCCGAGCAGCGCGCCGATGACGACGTCGCGTCCGGTGCGGATGCCGCCGTCGACCTGCACGGCGATACGGCCGCGCAGGCGGTTGCGCACCAGCGTCTGGTGCGTTTCGGCAAGGCCGATCTCCCACGGCGAGCCGGCATGCTTGATCGACGTGAGCGGCGAGGCGCCGGTGCCGCCCTCGAAGCCGGAGATCGTCACATGGTCGGCGCGCGCCTTGGAGACGCCGGCCGCGACGGTGCCGACGCCGACCTCGGAGACGAGCTTCACCGACACCTGGCCGGCGGGATTCGTGTTCTTCAAATCATAAATGAGCTGCGCCAAATCCTCGATCGAATAGATGTCGTGATGCGGCGGCGGCGAGATCAGGCCGACGCCCGGCGTCGAGTGGCGCACCTTGGCGATGACGGCGTCGACCTTGTGGCCGGGCAATTGTCCGCCTTCGCCGGGCTTCGCGCCCTGCGCCATCTTGATCTGCATCATGTCGGAGTTGACGAGGTATTCCGTCGTCACGCCGAAGCGGCCGGAGGCGACCTGCTTGATCGCCGAGCGCATCGAGTCGCCGTTGGGCAGCGGCTTGAAGCGATCGGCTTCCTCGCCGCCTTCGCCGGTGTTCGACTTGCCGCCGATGCGGTTCATGGCGATGGCGAGCGTCGTGTGCGCCTCGCGCGAGATCGAGCCGAAGGACATCGCGCCGGTCGCGAAGCGCTTGACGATCTCCTTCGCCTCTTCGACCTCCTCGATCGGAACAGGCTTGCGGTCGTCTTCTTCCGCCGACTTGATGCGGAACAGGCCGCGGATCGTGAGCAGCCGCTCCGATTGCTCGTTGATGATCGATGAAAACGCCTTGAAGCGATCGAACGAGTTGCCGCGTACGGCGTGCTGAAGCGCAGCGACCGTCTCCGGCGTCCAGGCATGCGCCTCGCCGCGCATCCGGTAAGCGTATTCGCCGCCGACATCGAGGAAGTTGCGCAGCACCGGCGAGTCGCCGAACGCGTCGCGGTGGCGGCGCGCGCTCTCCTCGGCGATGGCGTCGAGCCCGACGCCCTCGATGCGCGTCGCGGTGCCGAAGAAGTACTTGTCGACGAAGTCGGACTTGAGCCCCACCGCGTCGAAAATCTGCGCACCGCAATAGGACTGATAGGTCGAGATGCCCATCTTGGACATCACCTTGAGGATGCCCTTGTCGATCGACTTAATGTAGCGCTTGACGATCTCCTTGTCGGACATCTTCTCCGGCAGATCGTCCTTCATCGCGATCAGCGTATCGAAGGCGAGATAAGGATTGATCGCCTCGGCGCCGTAGCCGGCGAGGCAGCAGAAGTGGTGCACCTCACGCGGCTCGCCCGACTCGACGACAAGGCCGACGGACGTGCGCAGGCCCTTGCGGATCAGGTGATGGTGCACGGCCGCGCAGGCGAGCAGCGACGGGATCGGAATGCGGTCCGGCCCGACCATGCGGTCGGAGAGGATGATGATGTTGTAGCCGCCATGGACGGCCGCTTCCGCGCGCTCGCAGAGCCGTTCGAGCGCGTCGGGCATACCGGCCGCGCCCTTCTCGGCGGCGTAGGTCATGTCGATCGAGCGCGTGTCGAAACGCTCCTCGATGTGGCCGATGCAGCGGATCTTCTCGAGGTCCTCATTCGTGAGGATCGGCTGACGCACTTCGAGCCGCTTGCGGCGCGAAAGGCCTTCGAGGTCGAAGAGGTTCGGCCGCGGCCCGATGAAAGAGACGAGGCTCATGACGAGCTCTTCGCGGATCGGATCGATCGGCGGGTTCGTCACCTGCGCGAAGTTCTGCTTGAAATAGGTGTAGAGGAGCTTCGACTTGTCGGAGAGCGCGGAGATCGGCGTGTCCGTGCCCATCGAGCCAATGGCTTCCTGACCGGTCGTCGCCATCGGCTCCATGAGGATCTGCAAGTCCTCCTGCGAGTAGCCGAAGGCCTGCTGGCGATCGAGAAGGCTCACATCGGTGCGCGCCTCGCGCGCTTCGACGGGCCGCAGGTCCTCAAGCACGATCTGCGTGCGCTTGAGCCACTCGCGATACGGATTCGTCTTGGCGAGCGAGGCCTTGATCTCGTCGTCGGAGATCATGCGGCCCTGCTCAAGATCGACGAGTAGCATCTTGCCCGGTTGCAGGCGCCACTTCCGCACGATCTTCTCCTGCGGAATCTTGAGCACGCCCGCTTCCGAGGAGAGGATGATGCGGTCGTCGTCGGTGACGAGATAGCGCGCCGGACGCAAGCCATTGCGGTCGAGCGTCGCGCCGATCTGGCGCCCATCGGTGAAGCAGATCGCGGCGGGGCCGTCCCACGGCTCCATGATCGCGGCGTGATATTCGTAGAACGCGCGCCGCTCCTCATCCATCAGCGGGTTGCCGGCCCACGCTTCGGGGATGAGCATCATCACGGCGTGCGGCAGCGGGTAGCCGCCCTGCACGAGGAATTCGAGCGCATTGTCGAAGCAGGCGGTGTCCGACTGGCCTTCGTAGGAGATCGGCCAGAGCTTCGAGATGTCGTTGCCGAAGAGTTCGGAATCGACGGAAGCCTGTCGCGCCGCCATCCAGTTGACGTTGCCTCGCAGCGTGTTGATCTCGCCGTTGTGGCAGACCATGCGGTAGGGGTGCGCGAGCCGCCAGCTCGGGAACGTGTTGGTCGAGAAGCGCTGATGCACGAGCGCAATCGCGGACTCGAAATCCTCTTCGTGCAGGTCGGGATAGTACTTGCCGAGCTGGTCGGCGAGGAACATGCCCTTGTAGACGATCGTGCGGCAGGAGAGGCACACGACGTAGTAATGCGCGAACGCGCGGTCGTGCTTGTTGAACACGACGTTTGAGATGAACTTGCGGATGATGTAAAGCCGCCGCTCGAACGCGTCCTCGCTCGCGCAATCCTTGCCGCGGCCGATGAACACTTGCATGTGCTTCGGCTCGGTCGGCTTCACGGTCTCGCCGAGCGATGCGTTGTCTGACGGCACATCGCGCCAGCCGAGCAGCACCTGGCCTTCCTGTGCGACGACGTCGGCCCAGATGTCTTTGATGACCTGCTGCGCTTCCGCCTCGTGCGGCATAAAGACGAAGCCGACGGCGTAGTGTCCGGGCTCCGGCAATTCGAAGCCGAGTTCTTGCGCCTTGCGCGCGAAAAACTTGTGCGGCGTTTGCACGAGGATGCCGGCGCCGTCGCCCGCGCGCGGATCGGCGCCGACAGCGCCGCGGTGTTCGAGATTGCAGAGGATCGACAGCGCGTCCTCGACGATCTGATGCGACTTGCGGCCCTTGATGTCGGCCATGAAGCCGACGCCACAGGAATCCTTCTCGAGCGCGGGATCGAAAAGACCCTGCGCCTGCGGCCACGCAGGATCGCGCATGACCAGGTCTTTACGGTCGGCCGTTTTGTGATCGGCGGCTTTGGAATCTTTGCGGGCGCCCTGCGCAGCGTGCTGGGGGCTCATTCCGTCAAAGCGGGTCGCGTCCATCGCCATCCCCATTCTCCTGCCGGCCGCCTCGCGGCTCGGCGCGCCTTGCGCGCCCGCGGCAGCTTCTCGCCACCTCGGCCGCAGCCTCTTGATCCTTCACAAACGCAGCCTCGGTGGCCGCCTTGCCTTGCCGCCGGCGAGCGCGGCACGTTATCCGGCGCCGTGCCGACCTGCGCATCGCGGCATTCGAGCTTGTCACCGCGGGCTCATCTAGGACAGTATTGCTGTCCTATTAGCACCGTCGCAAATTTTGCGGCGCGGCACAAGTCTGGAACGATCCGAAATTATCGTCCTCCGCCATTTTTTTCCAGAAGCGGTTGTCAAAGACGGCGGAAGACGAAATTTTATTGCGCAATTGGGCCTGTCGGGCGGTCTGGAGCCTTCATGAACTTCGCAAGTGACAATACGGCCGGCGTCGCGCCGCCTATCCTGCGTGCGCTCACGCAAGCAAACGACGGTTTCGCGCTGGGATATGGCAATGACGACCTGACGCGAAAGGTCGAGAGGCGCCTGGCAGACCTTTTCGAACGTGAGGTCGCAGTGTTTCTCGTTCCGACCGGGACGGCGGCCAATGCGCTAGCGCTTGCCCATGTCTCGCCGCCGTGGGGTGCGATCCTCTGCCACGTGGAGTCGCATGTCGCGGCGGACGAGTGCGGCGCGCCGGAATTTTTCGGCGGCGGCCTGAAGCTCATCGGGTTGTCGGGCGAGGGGTGCAAGATCTCGGCTGTGACCTTGAAGGACGCGCTCGAGGCCGGACCGTGGGGCGGTCCGCACCACGTCTCGGCGGCGGCGCTGTCGCTGACGCAGGCGACGGAGGCCGGCACGATTTATCGCGTCGAAGAGGTGAGGGCGCTTGCAGACCTTGCGCATGCGCATGGGCTTGCCGTGCACATGGACGGCGCGCGGTTCGCCAACGCGATCGCGCAGACCAATGTAACCCCCGCCGAGATGACGTGGCGCGCCGGCGTCGATGTGCTTTCGTTCGGCGCGACAAAGGGTGGCGCCCTCGCGGCCGAGGCCGTCGTCTTCTTCGATTCAAAAAAAGCAGAGGGCATGGCCTCGCGGCGCAAGCGCGGGGCGCAGCTCATCTCCAAGCATCGCTTTCTTGCGGCACAGATCGACGCCTATCTGCAGGATGATCTCTGGCTGACGCTGGCGCGGCACGCGAATGCCGCCGCGAAAAAACTGGCGGAGGGCTTGAGCGCCGCCGGTTGCGCACCGGTGTGGCCGGTCGAAGCGAACGAGGTGTTCGCGCCGCTGCCGAAATCGGCGGATGCGGCGCTGCGCGCCGCCGGCGCGTCGTATTATCCATGGATGACGCGCAGCATTGCGGCGGGCCGGAGCGTTCCTGCCGATCGCGTGCTGGTGCGGCTAGTCACGTCGTTCGCGACGACCGACACGGAAGTTGAACGCTTCGTCCACATCGTTCGCCAAGATCAAAAATTGTGACGCCGCGTTGCCGCCGCAGCGATGCCCCAATCGCGAAGCTAAGGTAAGGACGCAGGGATATAATGCCGGCGCCATGTAGTGCCGGCCGGGATGGCGGCAACGGAGGTTTACGTGGCACTCAAAGCTGCGGCAGTGGCGGTTGTGTTGGGCTTGGGTGTGACCCAGGCTATCGCTCAGCCGGGTTACGGTTATTACGACGACGGGCCCATCAGCGGGATTCCGCTGCAACGCGTGACCGGCGTCGTGAGGTCAGCCGGGCTGACCCCGATCTCCATGCCGCGCCGCGTGGGCGGGCGCTACATCGTGCGCTCGATCGACCGCAACGGCGCGATCAAACGCGTCATCGTCGATGCGTATCGCGGCGACATCATCCGCATTCACGCCGTCGACCGGTCGTATCCGCGGGTAGACGCCTTTGGCCGTCTCGATCGCCCGCCGCGTCCGCCGCTTGGCGTGCGTGGCGGCGTTGCCGTGATGGGGCCGGATGCGGATCCGGCCTGGGGACCCGATGCGCCGCCGCCGCGGCCGCGTGTTCACCGGCCCGGCGTGGCTGCGCCCAAGCCCGCGCATAAGGAAAAGTCCGTCGCTAGCGCGCCGGCGGCCCCGCCGTCGGAACAGCGGCCCGCGCACGAAGCGGACACGGAATCGCTGCCCAAAGTGCGGGGGGCCGTGACGGTGCCGGCAGCACCGCCACTGCCCGCCGATGCGGAGCAGACGGCGAGTGTCCCCGCTCCGCCGGCATCGCCGGCCGCGACGCCGAAGGCTGCGCCTGCGAAGCGCCCGCTGCCGACGCGCAGCGCCACGATCATGCCGGCGAAGCCGCCCCTGCCGGTGCGTCGTCCGGCGCAGCCGGCGGAACCCGCGGTCGCCAAGCCCGACGAGGCGGTCAAGGCGACGACGGCGTCGGCGCCGCGGGTCGTTTTGCCGGGCGGGCCGACGGCTAATGGCGCGACCGCGGCGAAGTCCGAGGAGGCGCCAAAGGCTGCGCCATCGTCGGATCAGTCGGGGATCAAGATCGTCCCCCCGCAGTCTTACGAGTAAAGGATCGTCATGCGCGGCCCGGGTCCTCGTTCTCCCTCCCCCTGAAAGGGGGAGGGTCAGGGGGGGCTTCGTGTCCCTCGCCCGCGATGCCCACCCGGATCGCTTCGCGATCCGACCCCCTTTCAAGGGGAGGTGACAACAAAAAAGCGCCCCGGACGAACCGGGGCGCTCTGTTTTGGTGTCTTGCGAATCAGGCCGCTTTGGCGGTTTCGACGGGCTTCGCCTCGACGACCTTCGGCGTGTTGCCGTTTCCGATCGCGATCCGGCGCGGCTTCATCGCTTCCGGAACCTCGCGGACAAGATCGACATGCAGGAGCCCGTGCTCAAGGTTCGCGCCCTTCACCTCGACATGGTCGGCCAGTTGGAAGCGGCGCTCAAAGGTGCGCGCGGCAATGCCCTGATAGAGGACTTCGCCATTGGCTTCCTGCTTGGCCTGTTTCTCGCCGCGGATCGTCAGGGCGTTTTCCTTGGTCTCGATTGAGAGATCGGATTCCCCGAAACCGGCGACGGCGACCGTGATGCGATAGCTGTTATCGCCGGTGCGCTCGATGTTGTAGGGCGGATAACCGGGGGCAGATTCGACGCCGTTGAACTGATCGAGCATCGAGAAGAGCCGATCGAAGCCGACGGTCGAACGATAGAGGGGAGCAAAATCAAACGTACGCATTGGCATGACCTCCTAGAGGGGTTGAGCGACATGCATAGGGCCTGCCCCGAATGGGCCCAGGCCTATGGAAACGCAGCCGTTTTGGCCTGCGTCGTCCTTTCATTTAGGTGGCCTGGAAGTGCCTTCAAGGGGCCAAAGACGTGGACACCCGCGACAGGCGCGGGCATGACGGACCGTCTGCTGATATAACGCCCTACCTGATTGCGCCCCGCATGGACCTCATTTCCATCCCTGAAAATCCGGTGCCCGAAGGAGCTTTCGTCGGCGCCCTCAAAACGCACGACGGCGTGAACCTGCGCTTCGCGCGCTGGCGCGCGCCTGCCGGGAGCAAGGGCACCGTCTGCCTCTTGCAGGGACGCTCGGAATTCATCGAGAAATATTTCGAGGTGGTGCGCGATCTGCAGGCGCGCGGCTTTGCCGTCGCAACATTCGACTGGCGCGGACAAGGCCTTTCCGATCGTGCGCTTGCCGATCCACGCAAAGGACATGTGCGGCGCTTCTCGGATTACGACATCGATCTCGAGACCATCATTCGTGACGTCTTGCTGCCCGACTGTCCGCCGCCGCACTTCGCGCTCGGGCATTCGATGGGTGGCGCGGTGCTGTTGCGGGCCGCGCGCAAAGGCCGTCGCTGGTTCGAACGCATGGTGCTCTCCGCGCCGATGATCGCCCTCGCGGGCCGCGCCGACAGTTTCGCGGCGCGCGCGACGGCGCGCGTGCTCTCGCTCGCCGGATTTGGCGGCTCCTATATTCCGGGCGGCGGCGCGACAGCCGTTCCTTCGCTGCCTTTCGAAGGCAACGTGCTGACTACCGACCCCGTGCGCTACGCGCGAACGGCCGCGATCATCGAAGCCGCGCCACAACTCGGCATCGGCTCACCGACCATCGCCTGGCTCGCGACCGCCTATGGCTGCATGCATGCGTTCGCCGACATCGCCTATCCGCTGAGCCTGCGTCAGCCGATGCTGATTGTCGGCGCCGGGCAGGATGCGGTCGTTTCGACGCCGGCCATCGAGCAGTTCGCAATCCGGCTCCGCGCAGGATCGCATGTTGTCATTCCCGGCGCGCGTCACGAGTTGATGATGGAGCAGGACAAGGTGCGCGGCCAGTTCTTCGCCGCGTTCGACGCCTTCGTTCCCGGTTCGCCGCTATTCTGAACCCGTGAGGATGTGCCGTGCGGCGGCATGGACGCGCTTGTCGCCCGCGGCGACGATGCGCCCGCCCTTATGCGCAGGCTCGCCGTCCCATGTCGTGATGACGCCGCCCGCGCCGGTGACGATCGGGATGAGCGCAACGATATCGTGCGGCTTCAACCCGGTTTCGATCACCAGATCGACGTGACCGGCGGCGAGCATGCAATAGGCGTAGCAATCGCCGCCGTAGCGCGAGAGCTTCACCTGCTCTTCGACACGCGCGAAGGCCGCGCGATCCGCCGGCGCCATCAGCAGCGGACTCGTGGTGATCATCACCGCATCCGCGATCGTCTCGCACGGGCGCACATGCAGCGACCGATCGCCTGCCGGGCCGCGATAGCGCGCCGATGCGCCGTCGCCTGTGAAACGCTCGCGCGTGAACGGCTGATGCATCATGCCGAAGACCGGCTGCGTGCGATGCGAGAGGCCGATCAGCGTGCCCCAGATCGGCATGCCGCTGATGAAGGATTTCGTGCCGTCGATCGGATCGAGGGTCCAGACATATTCGGCGTCCTCGCGCTCGTTGCCGTATTCCTCGCCGACCACGCCATGCTCGGAGAAGGTGCGCTTGATCAGCGCGCGCATCGCCGCTTCCCCGGCGCGGTCGGCGGCGGTCACGGGGTCGAAGCCGCGTCCGGTGATCTTGTTTTCGATGCCCATCGACGTGCGAAAAAACGGAAGGATGGCGTCGCCTGAGGCGGTGGCGAGCTGATCGACAAAGGCTGCGAAATCGACGGCCGTCATGTCTTTGCAGAATCCAGTTTGGTCAGGCGAAATCAAACGTTGCTTTTTTCAGCTTTTTCGCGCTGCGGCAACATCGGACGTTCACGGCACCGGCGGCAGCAGAGCGAAATAAGTGTGCAGAGACAGGCGCTTGAGGGCCTCGCGAAGAAGCAGGGAAAAGACGATGAAGAGGCTTGCATTTTGTGCGCTGCACGCGCATGTTGATGCAATGCGATATCGCCTCGCGATACCGCTGCCCTCCTTGGACGTTTCCTCCCTAGACTTCGGCCGCCTCCGGGCGGCCTTTTCTTTTTCAGCAACCGGCTTTCGCCGGCTCCTTGTTTTCGCAATTCCGGAAAACCGGTTTCCACTTTTCCTGGAATTGCTCCTATTCGGCGGCAGCGCGATAGGGGCGCAGTTCCGCGATCGGGATTTCACTCAGCCGGTCCGCGACGGTCACCAGATCAGCGGCCACTCGGGCGAAGCTCGGCAGGCGCAGGTAACGACGCTCGTCCATGTAGAGGTTGCGGTTGAGTTCGATCTGGATCGCATGCAGGCCGACGGCCGGATTGCCGTAGTGCTCTGTGATGAAGCCGCCGGCATAAGGCTTGTTGCGGCTCACGACGTAGCCGGCGCTGCGCAGCGTCTGCTCGAACACGTCGGCGACGCAGGCGGCGCAGCTCGTCCCGTAACGATCGCCGAGCACGACGTCGGCGCGCGGGCGCTCATCCTTCTCCGTGGTCGACGGCATGGAGTGGCAGTCGACCAGGATGGCCGCACCGAAATCGCGATGGATGCGCGTCGTCAGGCGGCGCAGCGCGCGATGATAAGGCTTATAGAGCGCCTCGATCCGGCGCAGTGCCTCGGCGACCGGTAAGCGCTCGTCGTAGATCTCCTGCGCTTCGCCGACAACGCGCGCGACGGTGCCTAATCCGCCGGCGACGCGCATGGAGCGCGTATTGGCGAACGAGGGCAGGCGGCCGTCGAACATGCGCGGATCGAGCTCATAGGGCTCGCGATTAACGTCGACATAGCTGCGGGGAAAGTGCGCGCGCATCAACGGATGCCCGGCCGCCACGACGCCGGCGAAGAGCTCGTCGACGAAGGTGTCCTCGGAGCGGCGCAGCGTCGCGAGATCGAGCCGCGCGACGCGCAGGAACGCCTGCGGGTAGACGCATCCGCTGTGCGGCGAGTTGAAAATGGCGGGCCCGCGACAGACGGCCGGCTCGAGGGTCTCGAACGGCGGGTTGAGTTCGCCTTCAAGACGGTCGGTCATGGGACGCACGAATGGAACTGAAGCAGCATGCGAGGGCGCTCGGCAACGCGGGCTTCTGTCGTATCCTCTTTGTGGCCGGCTTGTCCACGCATGGCTATTACGGGCGGAGCGTGGGGAAGGGCGCCGGTTCACCCCATATTTACCCGGCATCGGCCTTATGGAACCACTCGATTCGCGGTACGTCTGGCGGGGCGCAATGACGACAGTGACAAAAATACTCCTGGCTGAAGACGACAACGACATGCGTCGTTTTCTGGTCAAGGCGCTCCAGAATGCCGGCTATGACGTCATTTCCTTCGACAATGGGCTCTCCGCTTACCACCGGTTGCGGGAGGAGCCGTTCGAACTCCTGCTCACCGATATCGTGATGCCGGAAATGGACGGCATCGAACTCGCCCGCCGCGCCGCCGAACTCGACCCCGACATCAAGATCATGTTCATCACCGGGTTCGCAGCGGTTGCGCTTAACCCGGATTCGATGGCGCCGCGGGACGCCAAGGTCCTCTCGAAGCCCTTCCACCTGCGCGACCTTGTCAACGAGGTGCAGAAGGTTTTGGCGGCCTGAATGCATTCGGCCGGCCGCGATCGGTCGCTTGCTTGGGCAGGCCCAAGCCGATATAGGAACCGCCAGCCGCAAGGCGGATGGGCGCGTAGCTCAGCGGGAGAGCACTACCTTGACATGGTAGGGGTCACAGGTTCGATCCCTGTCGCGCCCACCATCAAAGTCCTTATGAATCGAGGATTTTTGAGTTCTCGAGCTACCGACACGGTGTCTCGATCTGCCTGAACATGCCGTGAACTTTGCCCACGATCCTAATGAAGTTGGGCAAACGGTGGGCAAAATGTTCTTTCGATGTTCTCGACTGGCTAAAACGCAGGAGAGCCGCTCAGAGGAGCGTTCCTTAGAGCTGTCGGCAAGTCTAGCCGGTTAGCGCTCTCGGGAACTGAGCTAGCTGTTCCCTGTGTGAAGCAGAAGCCGACGAGCCTATCGATCGAGCGCTGCCCCCTCTGGCAGCCGGGGCCACTTCGCGACCGCATTGCGCGGGCGTTCACGGCGTATGAATTCTGCGCCGAGACCGCCACCACACCTGAGTAGCGATCAGCCTACCCGAAAATGATTGAAGCTGACGATCGAAAAACGCCTCCGAACAAAGCGCGATGGGACAAACCTGAATTCGATGCCTCTGGCCATCGCATGGCAATCTCTCGCTTCACTTGGCGTGTCATCAGAATATAGAGCGAGAGGTATGACCGCATCTTACTGGTGAGGATCTCAGGTTTGCGGGACGCACATTGCGCGGATGCTGCTCGGGTAAGCGTCGTATCATTGAATGGCAGGTTCGTTACCCGCTCATCACAGGACAGGAAGTAGACGGAACAAAGTGAAGACTTTTCAGTCAAGAAGGTATGTCTTTGCTCCGAGGCGTTGCCACGCGCCCTTCGCGCCTTTCAATTGTTCCGGCGGATCCGGCACCCGCGCGGCCGCCTGAAGCGTCTCGTTTCAACGCCGTCGTTGTCCCATCCTATCGGGTGAGTTCGCGCATCCTCGACGTCCTCCGGCGCATAGGGCCGGAGGTTGGCCGAATCTACGTCATCGACGACGCCTGTCCCGAAAAAAGCGGCGATGTGGTGGAACGCGAATGTCGCGATCCGCGGGTCGTCGTCATCAGGCACACGGAGAATAAGGGAGTTGGCGCCGCGGTCATCACCGGGATGCAGCAGGCGCTCGCGGATGGAGCCGAGGTCATCGTCAAGCTGGATGGCGACGGGCAGATGGACCCGGACCTCCTGCCGATCATGATCGAGGTGATTGTCAGCGGTCAGGCCGATTATGTGAAGGGCAATCGCTTTTTCGATCCGGAAGTCGCCGCCGCCATGCCGCTCGGCCGCCTTATGGGCAATGCCACCTTGTCCTTTCTTGCCAAGCTCTCCACCGGTTACTGGCAATCCTTCGATCCCACCAACGGCTATGTGGCCATTCATGCGGAGGTCGCGCGCCGTCTGCCATTGCATAAACTCAGCGAACGCTACTTCTTCGAGACCGATCTTCTGTTTCGCTTGAGCACGCTGAAAGCCCGCGTGGTCGATATTCCGATGCCCGCGATCTATGGCGATGAGCGCAGCGGCTTGAGCGCCGCACGGGAAGTTGGACCCTTCGCCATCGGTCATCTCCGCAATTTCGTGAAGCGCATCGCGTACAACTACTTCCTGCGTGACTTCAGCATAGCCTCGTTGGAGCTTTTGGCCGGGCTGGGCCTCCTGGTGTTCGGCACTGTCTACGGCATCTCCCATTGGAGCATCGAGGATAGGACGGCGACTGCGGGCACGGTGATGCTAGCGGGGCTGCCGGTCATTCTCGGCGTCCAGCTTCTCCTCGCCTTTCTGGCGCATGATGTTCAGTCCGCTCCAATCACCGCGTTGCATCCGCGTTTGACCGCCCGCACCATGCGACTGAGCGACCAGCAGAAGGACGCTAGCCGTGCGTCATGAGCCCGACGCGGCGCTCTACAATGAGCGCCTGACGAATGCCTACGACGCTTTGAACTACGGGCGCTCCTTGTCCGCATGGTTCATGCGGCGTGGGCACGTGCTGCTCGAGGCCGCGTTCGCGCCAACCGAACATTTCGCCAAGGTGGTCGAGGTCGGCGCCGGCGCCGGTGAGCATCTGAGTTTCGTCCGACACGGCTTCGACCAATACCTGATGACGGATGCGAGTGACCTCCGGCTTGCTCGAGCCCGAGAGGCGCTCCCGGATCATCTTCGCGCCAAGGTGCGTGTCGAGCGCCAAGATGCGTCACGCTTGGCGCTTCAAGACGGATCCGTGGACCGGCTCATTGCCTGTCACGTGCTGGAGCATCTTTACAGGCCGCACGAAGTGCTGGGCGAATGGCATCGCGTGCTGCGGCCCGGCGGCTTTTTGTCGATCCTGCTGCCATGCGACCCTGGGCTGCTGTGGAGGTTGGGACGCATGCTCGGGCCACGCGCCAAGGCCGAGCGCGCCGGCATCGAATACGACTACTGGATGGCGCGGGAGCACGTGAATCCGATCGGCAATCTCGTCGTGTTCATTCGATATTATTTTTCCGACGTCACGGAGACGTGGTCGCCATTGGGCGTTCCATCGACTGATCTCAACCTGTTTTATCTCTGCCATATTCGCAAACAATAGACGGCCCCGATGGCGCTGACTGTGCATTTATCCGCCATTCTCTGCGTCGCGATGATTGCGGTGGGGCAGGTGTTATTCAAATCGCTTGCGCTCAATCTGAACAGGTCCGCGGAATTTTTGGGTGCCTCGAACATCCTGCTCGCGGTGAGTGCGGCCGCACTTTACGGCGCTGCTACGGTTCTGTGGATCGCTCTGTTGCGCCACGCGCCGCTAGGCCGGCTCTACCCCTACATGGCATTGAGCTTCATTTTGGTCGGCTTGATGAGCTGGCTTTTCTTCAACGAGAGCCTCACGGCTGGATATGCGGCAGGTCTGTGCCTTATCGTCGTCGGCCTAGTCGTCATTGCGAAGAGTCAGCCTTGACGGAACTGGCGCGAGGGGGCCCTGCGGCGGGCGTATGGTCCGCCGCGCTATGGCGCCTGGTGCGCTCTCCCGTTGCAGTCTTCTTGACGCTTTCGTTTGTCTTCGGGGTTGCGATCCTGGTGATCAATCCGCCGCTGCGGGGGCCCGACGAGCAAGCGCATTTCGTGCGCATCTATGCTTATGCGCACGGTGAGTTCATTCCGTCGGTGGAATCGAAAGGAATGAAAGGCACGCTTCTGCCGCCTGCATTCTATGACGACAATGTCCTCTTCAATTCCGTCAAGTTCAACATCCAGAAGCCGGGCTTCAACTATCGCGGCGTGTTTGCCGAATATCGGAAAAGACAATTGCAGCCGGCCGCGGATCGGTCGAACACGCCGATGTTCGTACCGTTCGAGGGCTCCGAAAGCTACACCGTCGTCGCTTATGCGCCGTATGTCGTGGCCGGCATCGTGGCGCGTCTGCTGGATTTGAATTTCGTAGACTCGCTGTATCTCATGCGGGCCGCTGGCCTGGTGTTCTTCACCGCGGTGGCGGCTTACGCCATACTCATCGTGCCATGGCTCAAATGGGCCTTCGTGCTCATCGCCCTGATCCCGACCACGTTGTATGCCCGCACCGTCCTCGGTGCCGATGCGGCCACAGTGAGCTTCTCGATGGTTGTGGTGGCGCTTTGCTTGCGCGCTGTCGCGGGCCAGCGCTCACGACTCGATCGGTCGGTCTGGATGACGCTGTGTGTGCTGAGCAAGCCGCCGCAGATCGCCTTCATCCTGCTCGAACCGATGCTTTACCGCTGGCGGGCGCTCGGCACGAAATGGCGTACGATTGCTATCGTTATTTTGCCCGCCATCGGATTGACTTTGCTCTGGCTCTGGCTCGTCGACGCCGAGATGGCGGCGTGGCGCCAGTATGCGGACGGGCTTTATAAGCGCGAGTATTTCACGCTGCCGTGGAAGCTCGGATTCATGCTGGAGAATCCATTTCACTTCCCGCGCGTTATGGGGGCGACCTTCGTCCACGAGTGGTTCGCGCTGTGGCAGCAATTGATCGGCATTCTCGGCTGGCTCGACACGCCGCTCGACCCTTGGATCAACGCCACCTTCACGGGACTGCTTCTCGTGACCATGCTTGAGCGCCTGGAGGTAAGTGCGCCGGCGCGCATTCGGCTCGTCGGCTATAGCATGGTGACAGCCGCTGGTTATGTGGTCGCCGTACTCTTCATTCTGTTCGTGACGTGGACGCCGCCAACGGAAGAGGAGGTCTGGGGCGTACAGGGGCGCTACTTTTTGTGCCTGCTGCCGCTTGTCGCCGTTATCGTTTCCGCGCTTTGCCGTAAGGGGCTTCCAGAATCAGGCCAGGCATCGGCCGCCATAATCGGCGGAACGCTCTCCGGAGTAGCGTGCATCGAGGCTATTTGGCGCGTGAATTGGGTAGGGCTGCCTTGAGATGCCCGTTGGCCGAGCCCGCTAAGCTCTTGTCCGACCTGCGGCAAAGACGGAAGCGGTGCTTTCAGCGTGCCCGCAAGATGCATACAGTCTGCTGCACAACAAGGCCAATTTGTTGTGCAGTTGAAGTGCCGAGATGCAAGACGCCGCCACGAGACTAAGTCAGGCGTATCGCTAAGCTGTGATGCCGATCGGGTCAGAAACTGCATCGGCCGCGATGTCGATGATGTTCGTAATGCTGCAAGCACATTGCATTCTTCAATCGCCGATCGCATCCGCGATCGACGATGCGGCGTTTTCCAGCGGCCGGCGAAAGTCGTCCAAGTTCTTGAATTTGACTCGCGCATCTGGAACGGAGATGCCTAGTCCGGCAATCAGACGCCCGTCGGCGGTGCGGATCGGAACAGCGCAGCCGATGACACCTACCGCAAATTCATCCTTGCTGGTTGCCCAGCCGGTCGAGCGGACCTTTGCGACGGCGCTGCGGAGCGACGCAGGCTTGGTGATCGTCTGCGGCGTTGCCGCCTGGAGCGGCGTATGTTCCAGCCACCACGCAAATTCATCGTCCGACAATTCGGCAAGAAATATCTTGCCGATTGACGTACAGTGCAGCGGCGCGCGGCGGCCTTGCTCGAATTGCAAGCCCGCGCCGGAGCGCGGCGCGCGGGCCGTGTCGAGGTAGAGAACGTCATTATCCATGCGCGTGCCAAGCTGCACGTGCTCGCCGAGCTCCGCAGCGACCGAGAGCAGGACTTGATGCGGCCGATCGCTGCGCACGGCGGCATTAAGTGCAGACAAGCCGAGATTGAGAAGCGCTTCGCCGCCAAGAACTTTCTTGGAGCCAAGTGCACGTTTCAGCAGGCCGCGCTTTTCCAGCTGTAGAACGAGTCGATGAGCGGTCGGGCCGGCGAGCCCGCAGGCTGCGGCGACATCGGTCACCGATATGGGGCGCGCTGCACCGGCGACGGTCATGAGAATAGCCAGGGCGCGATCGAGAGGTTGGTCGCTTGCTTGATCTTTGCTCATTCGGTGCATCCGCGCTGGGCTTGACGGCTTTTATAACCGTAGCGATAATGAAAGAAATAATTCCAAAAAATGGAATTGTAAATCGAGGCCGTTCGCTGTCTCGATTCATTGGAGGGAGGAGTGGATATGAGACTCGCGTCGTCGATTTGGAAGACGGCCTGTGCGCTGGCAGTGATGGGTGCTGTCTCCGCCGCTGCCTTGAGCCCGGCGGCTGCCCAGGGCTCGCGGCTCGACGAGATCGTCAAGCGCGACAAGCTGCTGGTGGCGACATTCGGTACCGCGCCGCCATTCTGCTTCACCGACGAGAAGGGCCAGCTTGTCGGATTTGATATCGATATTGCGAAGCTGATCGCAAAGTATCTCCTCGGCGACGAAAAGAAGATCGAGTTCATCACCGTCACAAGCGAAGGCCGCTGGCCGGCAGTCAATTCCGGACGGGCCGATTTCGGTATCGCGTCGACGACGGTCTATCCGGATCGTGCGCTCCGCGTCGCATTTACGCGGCCTTATATCGACTCGGGCATCTCGATCCTTGTTCGCAAGGACGCCAAAGTCGACAGCGTGGCGGCGCTCAATGATGCGAAATTTACGCTCGCCAATCTCAGCAACCCGCAGATGATCGATCGGCAGAAGCGCTTCATGCCGAACGTCAAAGTACTCACCTTCGACACGCCGAGCGCAATGTTCCTTGCTGTAAAGAGCGGCCAGGCGACGGCCATGCAAATGGACTCTCCGGTCATTGATTGGTACGCGGCCAACAACGACGACCTGAAATCGTTGCCGGAGAATCTCGGTAACGTGCAGGGTAACGCGATCTTCATGAAGCCGGGCGACTTCACGACCTGGCTCTGGCTCGACACCGTCGTTCAGGAACTGACCGCAGGGTCGCGCTACAACGACTATGTCGACGTCTACAAGAAGTGGTTCGGCCGCAATCCGCCGCCGCAACGCTTCTATTCCACGAAGAAGTAGGACACGCGTGATGGATAGCGCCGACGGTCGGTCCCGGCGCTATCGTCACCATCGTGCTTGAGCGCAGCCCATCAAGCCAGGTTTCAAAGCACGTCAACAATGCCCTTCGAGCTCACATTGATCGGCCGCATTGCGCCGGTTTTGGCGCAGGGTCTCTATCTCACGCTAGCTTTGTCTGCGCTCGCCATCGCACTCTCCGCGCTGTGGGGTATGCCGGTCGTGCTCGGGTTAATGTCGCGGTTCCGTGTAATCGCCGTGGCGACACGCGCCTATGTCGAGATCGTGCGCAACACGCCGGTGCTGGTGCAGATGTATTTCATCTTCTTTGGTTCCAGCATCGGGGGCTATCCGCTGTCGGGCTTTGTCGCCGGGCTAATCGCGCTGACGCTTCAGAACGGCGCATACATCGCCGAAATCTATCGCGCAGGAATTCAGTCGATCTCGAAGCGACAGACGGAAGCCGGCTTGGCGATTGGATTGACGCCGGGCGCCGCCTTCCGCATCGTTATTCTGCCGCAGGCGCTGCGAAAGGTTCTTCCGCCGCTCGCGAATCAAGGCGTCGTCATCATCAAGGATACGGCGCTTGTCGCCACGCTTTCCGTCGCCGAGCTGACGTTCCAGGCGCGCCTGCTCGCCGACCGCACGGCGGCCGTCTACGAAATCTTCCTGACACTCGCTCTCTTCTACATCGTCATTACCAGCGCTTTTGCGGCCTTCATGCGCCTCCTCGAGTGGCGTTTGCGCGTGGTGCAATGAGGATGGCGATGTTCGATACCCTGATTGTCAGCGTGCCGCTTCTCATGCGCGGCGTGTGGATCACGCTTCTGCTGACGGGGGCGGCGGCCATCCTCTCCACGGCATTTGGATTCGTCATTGCGTCGGCGCAGCTGTTCGGTGGATTCGTTCTTCGTGCTCTCGCGGAGGTGTACCTCTACATCGTGCGCGGCGTGCCGCTGCTGGTGCTGCTTTTCGCGATGTACTACGCGCTGCCCTATGCCGGCATCAACGTCGATCCGATGCTCGGCGGCGCATTGGTGATCGGGCTCTACTTCGCCGCCTTCATGGCCGATGTCTTCCGCGGCGCGGTGCTTGCCGTCGCGCAGGGACAATGGGAGGCGGGGCGCTCCATAGGTCTGCGCACGCCACGCATCTTCACCGATATCATTCTGCCGCAAGCGATCCGTGTCGCCGGCCCGCCGTACATCAACACACTCGTCATGCTGGTGAAGGGGACCTCGCTGGTCTCCATCATCGGTTTGGCGGACGTCACGTTCGTCGGCCGGCAGATTGTCGAGCGCACGCTCGCGCCGTTCCAGATCTTTGGCGGCGTCGCGTTTATCTATTTCGTCATTTGCTTCATGCTCTCGCGGTGCGGCGCCTATCTCGAGCGGAGGACAAGCTATGTCCACTGAAGCGCCGGCCTCCACCGCGCCGATCGAGATCGACATTCGCGGCGTGTCGAAATGGTTCGGCAGCAACCAGGTTCTGAAGACCGTCTCGACCGATGTCCGTCGCGGCGAGGCTGTGGTGATCATCGGGCCAAGCGGATCGGGAAAGACGACGCTTTTGCGTTGCATCAACCTGCTTGAGCAGTTTCAAGACGGCGAAATCTATATCGCCGGCGAGGCCATGGGCTATGAGGTCGATCCGGCGACGCAGCAGCGCCGCCGCCGCTCCGAGCGCGATATCGCACGCATGCGCGCTCAGGTCGGGATGGTGTTTCAGAGCTTCAATCTGTTCCCGCATATGAGTGCGCTAAAGAATGTCGCGCTCGGGCCGGTTCGGGTGCGCGGCATGCCGCGGCCAGCGGCGGAGGAGCTTGCGGCTTCGCTCTTGGCTCGTGTCGGGCTCGCTGACAAGGTCGATGCGCTTCCCGCTCGTTTGTCCGGCGGCCAGCAGCAGCGCGTCGCGATTGCGCGCGCCTTGGCGATGCAGCCGAAGGCAATCCTGTTCGACGAAGTTACCTCCGCGCTCGACCCCGAGCTCGTTGCGGAGGTCCTCGATGTGATGCGGCAGCTTGTTCAAGAAGGAATGACCATGGTGATCGTTACGCACGAGATGGCGTTCGCGCGGGCCTTTGCCAACAAGGTCGTCTTCATGGCGGATGGCCAGATCGTCGAGCATGGCGCGCCTGCGCAACTCTTTGGCGATCCACAGACGGCGCGGCTGCAGACTTTCCTCAAGCGATTCAAGGAAGGTTACCAGCTGTGAGACGCGCCTGATCTTCCATTTCTCTCTCTCATCTCAACTCAACGAGCTTCGCAATGAACGTTCATGCCCAGCGGTTGGCGCCGAAAGCGCAGACCGACCTCAACGGACCTTTGAAGGGAATGCGCGTCATCGACGCGGGCACAATGATCGCCGGCCCGCTCGCCGCGACCCAGCTTGGCGACTTCGGCGCTGAAGTCATCAAGGTGGAGATGCCGGGGATCGGCGATTCCATGCGTCATTGGACGCCGATGAAGGAGGGGCGTTCGCTTTGGTGGAAAGTCATTGCACGCAACAAGCGCCTCATCACGCTGACACTCTCGAAGCCACGCGGTCAGGAGCTCTTTCGCGAGCTCGTGAAGACGGCGGATATTGTGATCGAGAACTATCGCCCCGGAACGTTCGAGCGGTGGGGGTTGGGGTACGACGAGCTGTCCAAGATCAATCCCGGGCTGGTGATGGTGCGGGTGTCGGGCTTCGGCCAGACGGGGCCCTATGCCAAGCGCGGCGGATACGGCACCATTGCCGAGGCGTTTTCGGGCATTCCGTCGTTCACGGGATTTCCCGACAGGCCGCCGACGCTGCCGGGCTTTCCGATGGCGGATTCGGTTGCTTCGACCTTCGCTGCGATGTCGGCGATGTTCGGAATCTACCGCCGCGACCACGGCGGCGGACGCGGGCAGGAGATCGACGTCAGCCTCTACGAGCCTTTGTTCCGGCTGGTCGAGGCGCAGGTGATCGGCTTCGATCAACTCGGCATCGTCAAGCAGCGTCAAGGCAATCGGTTAGCTGAAGATTCGCCGCGTAACACCTACGAGACCTCAGACGGACGCTGGATCGGCATTTCCGCCAGCTCGCAACGGACGTTCGAGCGCCTTGCCGCCGCGATGGATATGCCGCAACTCATCGACGATCCGCGCTTCGTGAACAACAGCTCACGCTGCGACAACGACGTTGCGCTGGATGAGGTCATTGCGGCTTGGTTCAAGCAGCGCAGCTGTGACGACGTGATGGCAATTTTCGACAAAGCCGATGTTGTGGCGGGGCCTGTGCTCGACATCAGCGGTATCGTTAAGGACCCACATTATCGCGCGCGCGAGAACATCGTTGCCGTTCCCGACGACGATTTCGGCGAAGTGCGCATGCAGGGCGTCGTTCCAAAATTCAAGGAGACGCCGGGGCGCGTGCGCCATTCCGGCCGCGCGCTCGGCGCCGACAATCGCGCCATCTTCGTCGACGAGCTCAAGCTCGACGAGAACGAGTTCGCCGCGCTGCAGGCGCAGGGGGTGATCTGATGTCTTCGGCGTTTGATGGCGTCTTCATTGTCGGCGCTGGCCAGACCCAATATGCCAAGCGTGCCGCGACGAGCGTGCAAAAGCTCCTTTACGACGCAAGCTCTGGGGCGCTGACGGATGCTGGATTGCCGTGGTCCGCGGTCGACGGATTGGCTGTGACCTGCTTTAAGCTCCCGCCCGATAATGTGGCGACGATCGCCGAACATTTCGGCCTCGAAGCCCGCTTCCTGTTTCAGGGTCTATATGGCGGCGCGTCCGGCATCATCGGGATGGCGCACGCGGCGCGCGCCATCCGCGACGGAGCCTGCGACGTAGTTATCTGCGCGGCAGCCGATGCCTTTGACGTCGCCTCGCACAACGAAACGCTCGATCATTTCAACGGCTCGGTGCGCGATTATATGTCGCCGCAGGGGTTCGGCGGGGCGAACGGCATGTTCGCGCTCCATACCCGGCTCTATATGGAGCGCTATGGCGCGACACGGGAAGATTTCGGCCGCTTCTGCATTGCGCTGAGAGAGAACGCGTTACGCAATCCCAACGCGCTGTTCAAGGAAGCGCTGACGATGGATGCGTATTTGAATGCGCGTCAGATCGCCGACCCGCTGCGTCTCTACGATTGCGTGATGCCTTGCGTCGGCGGCGACGCGATCGTCCTCGCCTCCGAGCGAGTCGCGCGCAAACTCATCGGCCCGAAGCTGCGCATTCTCGCCGCGGCCGAGATTCATAACTATCCGGCAAACGAGGTTTACGAGCTTCCCGGAGGTTGGGCGGGTTTGTCGGAGCGTCTCTACGCACAAGCCGGCGTCGGCCCCGACGCACTCGCCTTTGCGCAAGTCTATGACGACTATCCGGTGATGGCCTTTATCCAGCTGGAAGGCCTCGGCATTTGTCCGAAGGGAACCGCGCATCGGTTCGTTTGCGAGCATGACATCACGGTGGCTGGCGATTTCCCGGTGAACACCGGCGGTGGCCAGTTGTCGGCAGGGCAGGCGGGCGCGAGTGGCGGCATGATCGGGGTCGTCGAAGGCGTGACCCAGTTGTTGGGGAAAGCCCAGGGCCGGCAAGTCACCGGTCGGCGCGGCCTTGTCTCGGGCTATGGCATGGTCGCTTACGGCCGCGGCGTTTCGTCGAGCGTCGCAATTCTCGAAAGCGCGGACTGAAAGGAATCATCATGCTCAAGCCACAGCCGCGTGTAACCGAGATCAACCGGCCGTTTTGGGAGGCTTGCAACAGCGAGTCTCTGATGATGCAGAAGTGCATGGCGCCGCAGTGCGGGAAGATGGTGTTCTATCCGCGCGCTTGCTGCCCGCATTGTCAGGGCGCGGCATTGGAATGGGTCAAGGTGCCCCATCGCGGCAAGATCGTCTCGCACACCACCGTGCGTCGGCCGCATCACGACGGCTTCATGGATGAAGTGCCGTACGTCTTTGCCGCAATCGAGATCGAAGGCGCCAATATCTACGCGCAGGTTCCTGGCGCACCGACGGACGGCTCCTCTCTCATTGGGCGCTCGGTCGAGGCTGCATTCGTGAGCCATGGGCCAGATCGCAAGCTTCCGGTTTTTCATCTGGTGAAAGAGTGAATCGCGTGCCGGCCGAAACCGGAAGATCAGGTGAACACGATGCAGAGTGGCTTTGACGTCGCTGCGGTGCGCCAGGAGTTTCCTGTCGTGCAGCGGATGCTGTATCTCGATTCCGCGCATCAGACGCCGCTCGCGTCCAGCGTGCGCGCAGCGCTCGAAAGCTTTTACACCGAAGGGCACGAGTTCGCCGGGCCGAAATCGGTCTGGCTGCAACGCGTGGAAGATGTTCGCGCGCGCCTCGCCAAGCTCATCGGCGCGGATGCCTCGGAGGTTGCGTTTACCAAGAACACCTCGGAAGGGCTCAATATCGCGGCCACCGCGATTCCTTTCGCGGCTGGCGACAACGTTCTGATGGTTGCCGGCGACCATCCGAACAACGCCTATGCCTTCCTCAATCTCGGGCGTAAGGGCGTCGAAGTTCGCTTTGTCCCCTTAAGGAGCGGGACCGCCGACGCGACGACTTTCGCGGAGCACATCGACAACCGCACGAAAGCGATTTCGCTATCGCATGTCACGTTTCATGCCGGCCACCGCTTCGATATTGAAGGCATCGGCAGGCTCGCGCGCGACAAGAAGCTTTACTTCATCATCGACGCCATGCAGTCGGTTGGCGTTGTGCCGCTCGATGTGAAGGCAGCGCACGCCTGTCTCGTCGCATTCGGATGCCACAAAGGCCTTTACGTTCCGCAAGGAATGGGAGCGCTCTATGTCCGCAAGGATCTCACGGAACTGCAGCCGGCGTATCTCGCCTTTGCGGGGCTCGCCAATCCGCCCGCCGATCTTGTCGCGCGCGTGGACAATATGCAGCTTCGCGAGGACGCCGGCCGCTTCGAGATCGGCAATTTCAATCTGCCGGACATCCACGCGCTTGCCGCCTCGCTCTCCTTGGTCGAGCGCCTGGGAGTCGACCAGGTCTATGCGCACGTCCTCACATTGGGCGATCGCTTGATCGAGCACCTGGACCGGTTGGGTATCGGCCTTGTCGGGCCGCGCGAGCGCAAATATCGCTCGCATATCTATGTGTTGGACCTCCCGGCGCAGGACTGGACGGAATACCTTGCGAGTGAGAACGTTCGCGTCTCGCCTGAACGCGATGGCATCCGCGTGTCGTTCGGCTTTTTCAATACGATCGAGGATGTGGACCGGCTCGCGGCGATCATCGCGCGACGGAAGGTGAGCCAAGCAGCACATGCGCCGTGCAGCTAGCAAGCTCATACCGAAAATTGCCTCCTTAAAACGTGCTTCAAAATCTTACCTGCTCCGTTTCGGGGTAGTGCATTGAGGAATTCCAGGCGCTTGGGAATTTTGAACCCACCAATCTTACCGAAGCAATGCTCGCGCACGACGTCCAAGGTCACCGTGCACCCGGCGCGCGGCACGACGACGGCCAGAACAGCTTCGCCCCATCGCTGATCCGGAACGCCGACGACGGCGACTTCCGCAACGTCCGGATGGCCGGCGATAATATTTTCGACCTCCAAGGCGTAGACGTTCTCTCCACCGGAGACGATCATGTCCACCTTGCGATCGACGATGTAATAGAAGCCTTCGTCATCGCGCGTCGCCACGTCGCCTGTCCGAAGCCAACCGTCGACCATCGTGGACGACGTCGCGTCCGGCCGGTTCCAATATTCTTGCATCAAGGATTCGGATCGGACACACAGCTCGCCGGTCGCCGCCTCCATTCCGTCCCCGCCTAAGAGCTTGATCTGGTAACCGAGCAAGGGACGCCCGCACGAGCGCAGACGTTGCTCGTTTCCTTCATTCTTCGCCCGGAGGTGGGCGTCCGCGTCCAGAACCGTCACGATGACGCCCGCCTCGGTCTGACCGTACGTCTGAATGAAGTCGACCGGAAACAATTCCATCGCCCGCATAAGCGATGCCGTCGAGATCGATGATCCGCCGTACATGATCTGGCGCAGCGCCGGCACCGAAATCTGCCGGCCGGCGATGCTCTCGCACAGTGCGTTCAGCATGGCGGGAACGAACCCTGCCGCCGTTATCGCTTCGTCGTACAGAAGCTTCGACGCAAGCGTGGGGTCGAATGTCGGCAGCACCACGATCGTCGCGCCCGCAAGCATATAGGCCATCTGGTAGATGGCGCCGCCCGCGTGGAACTGAGGAATGGCCTGCAGCTTTCGGTCGTTTCGGGTGGCGTTCAGCGCGGCGGAAAAATAATAGGTCCCGCTGAGGAATTGCCGATGCGTCAGCAGCACGCCCTTCGGCCGCCCGGTGGTGCCGCTCGTGTACATGATCGTGAAGGGATCGTCCGAGCCGGCGGCCAAACGATAGGGCGCGGACGATCCGGCCTGGACGAGATTTTCGTAAGTTCCATCGGCCGTGCGCCCACCCAGAGGGGACGGCTTCAATGCCGGGCCGAAGCGACCGCGAAGGTCGGCGACGGCCGGTTCGTAATCCGGCGAGTAGAAGAGAAACTCCGCGCCGCTATCTTGCAGGATGAATTCGATCTCGGGTGGGGCGAGGCGAAAATTGATCGGCACCCAGGTCGCGCCCAATGCGGCGATTGCAAAGACGATCTCGACATATTCGGCCGAGTTCGTCGACAGCACGGCGACACGCGTACTGCGCGTAACGCCAAGGCTCGCGAGGGTATTGGCGAGCCGGTTGGTGCGTTCCGCGAGGTCGCCATAAGTGAAACGTCGCGTGCCGCAGACGACGGCCGGATGGCGCGGATGCCAGAGCCCATGATGCTGGACGATCTCCGCAACGTTCATGGCCAGGCCTGTGGATCGCTAGATCGGGCTGTTGGGATCGAAACGGGGCGGCCGTTTTTCGAGGTGTGATGCCAGGCCCTCGCGCACTTCGGAACCGGCGAAGCCAAGAAACTCAAGCGCGAGCGACGTATCGAAAATCGGCCCCATCATGCGAAGCCAATTGTTGAGCGCGTATTTCGTCCATCGCACGGCTGTGGGCGCGCCTTCGGCCAGGCGTTGGGCGACCTTGAGGGCGGTCGCTTGCAACTCGTCATCCTCCGTCACCAGCGAAACGAGCCCGATCCGTTCGGCGGTTTCGCCGTTCATGGGCTCGCAGGTGAGAAGGTGATACTTGGCCTTGGCCATCCCGCACAGCAGCGGCCAGATGATCGCCGCGTGGTCTCCGGCTGCGACTCCGAGGCGCGTGTGACCATCGATGATCTTCGCCGAACGCGCCGCAATCGAGACGTCGGCCAGCAACGCCGCCGCGAGCCCGGCGCCGACCGCCGGGCCGTGGATGGCGCTCACGATCGGCTTCGAGCAGTTGATGATGTTGTAGACGAGCTTCGTTGCTTCCTTCCAGTTTCGCGCTCGCGTTGCCGGATCGTTGATATTGTGGTCCAGCATCTTGAAATCGCCGCCGGCGGAGAAAGCGCGGCCGGCTCCGGTCAAGATGACGACCGAGACATCGTCGTCGTCCTCGACGTCGAGCCAGATGCGGACGAGCTCCCGATGTAAAACCTCGTCGGCTGCGTTGAGGCGTTCGGGCCGGTTGAGGATGACCTTGAGGATGCGCGCGTCGGGGCGCTCGAACAGGAGATGCTTGTAGGAGGCGTATCTGTCGCTCATCTGCCGTTCCAATCGGATGTGATTACCGTAAGCTGCCGTCGTCATGCACGACGGTACCGTCGAATACGGTTCGCAGCACTTTTGTTCCTGCAATATCGTCGACGGCGCATGTGAACGGGTTTCTATCGACGATCGTCAAATCCGCCCACGTGCCTTCGCTCAGCCGCCCGATGCCGTCCCATTGGAGAACCCGCGCGGCGTCCCACGTCCACATGCCGATCGCCTCTTCGCGCGTGATCCTTTGCCCGTTGCCGAGGTTGCGGTAGCCGGACCCGCAGAATTCGTGTGTCAGGGCGAGCTGGATCTGCTCGAAGGCGTTCTTCGGCCCCCAGTCGGTCGAGCCGGCGATCGCGAAGCCCTCGTCGAAGAAACGCCGGAGCGGCAGCAGATCGTCAAGCCTGCCGTCGCCGATCTTCTCGCGGAAGAGGTCGCCCTTTCCCCAGCAGAACGACATCGATGTCGTCAGGTCGAAATTGAGCCGCTGATAGCGTTTGATCTGCTCCGGCGTGATGAAGACCGAGTGGATCAATATCCACTTGAGCGGGCGAATGTCGAAATCCTGTGCGAGCCGCTCCAGCATTGCCAGATTTTCTTCGTTGGCGCGGTCGCCCATGCACATCGTGTTCAGCCGTAAGCGGCGTTGGGCGCAAAAGCGCATCGCGCGTTCGGCTTTTTCGGGTGTGATGTTGTGGAAGCCGCAAGTGTGCTCGCCATACGGCCCGATGTACGCCGACGACATCATCATGCCGCCGGGAAAGCACGTGCCGTCCCACATAATGGTCACACCGTTGAAGCGAAAATAGGGATCGGCCGCCTCGATGGAGTGCGCCGCGTCTTCCAAGCGGCGATCGAAATCCTCGAGTGTGCGCGGCTTGCTCCAAGGCATGCCGTAGGACTCCGCCTCTTGCGAGGCCATGACGCGAACCCGCAGCGCGTTCGACGCGCGCAATTCGCGATACGCATCGATCAGCGGCCGATCCATCATATGGTTTTCGTAAACCGTTGTGACCCCCATACGATTGTAGGCGGCCATCGCCGTCGTCGTGCCGGGGACAAGATGCTCGTATTTCAGGAAGGGGATTTTGAGCCAGAGGCTGTTGGCGAACTCGTCGTACGAGTAGTAGTTCGTCACCGAGCCGCGCAGGCGGCCAGTTGGATCGCCTTCGCGCTTTTCGATCCAGACGTTTCCCACGCGATCGGGCGTTTGCCGGTCAATCCCCAGCTTTGCGAGCGCGAGGCTGTTGAACGCGATGACGTTGGGAACGCGCGGTGCCCAGGCCTGGATGACGATCGGGTGGGTCGCGGAGGCGCGATCCAAGACCTCGCGCGGCGGTAGGTCGCCCTCGGCCAGGTCCTCATAGGAGCGGCGAATGAAATAATGCGGCTCGCCGACCGGCGTGGTCATGATCCATTCGCCAGGCGGCGTGACTTTCGCGCGCGCCGCGATCCGCGCGACGATCTCGTCGTGAGAGGCCGCGTCTTGGATGTCGACCAGAGGCTCGTGGAGTGAACCGTAATGCAGCAGGTGCGGGTGCGCGTCGATCAGGCCTGGAAGTAGGGTGGCGCCGTGCAAGTCGATCTGCTCGGCGTCGCGCGCTGCGACTTGCCCGACATCTTCCTCCGAGCCGACCGCGACGACGCGCTGACCTTCGGTCAGGAGCGCGGCGGCGGGCTGTGCGACATTCGTCTGCGCAAACGGAAAGATGACGCCGTTTCGATAGAAGACTTGACTAGGCAAGTGAATGCTTTCTCCAGCGGCGGATGCGGGCAGGGGGCGCCGACATCCCTGCGATGCCGGCGCGCGCTTCGATCTTGTCGTTACTTTTTGGCGTCCCGCACCATGGGGCATTCGCTCTGCGACAAGGGGCGGAAGGCGTCCTTGCCGGAGATCGTGCCCAGGATCTTGTAGAAGTCGTGGTCGTGCTTTGATTCCGCCGGCGATTTCACCTGCGCCAGATACATAGTCACGAGCACGCGGCCATCGGGGCGGATGGCGACATTGTCATTGTAGAAATCGTTGACCGGAAGCTCACGCATTTTCGCGGCGACCTTGTCCGGGTCCTTGCTGCCTGCAGCTTCGACGGCCTTCAGGTAGTGCAACGTGGCGCTGTAGGCGCCGGCGTGGGTCATGGTCGGATATTTGCCATTCATCGCCGCCTGGAAGCGTTTGCTCCATGCGCGCGTCTTGTCGTTGATGTCCCAATAGAAGGATTCCGTGACGACGAGGCCTTGCGCCGCCTTGAGGCCGAGTGCTTCGATATCGGGAATGAGCACGAGCAATCCCGCGAGCTTCTGTCCACCTTGCGGGATGCCGAACTCCGCGGCCTGCTTGAGCGCGTTGACCGTGTCGGTGCCGGCGCTTGCGAAAGCGACGACATCGGCTTTCGAAGCCTGCGCTTGCAGCAGGAAAGAGCTGAAGTCATTCGTCCCCAGCGGGAAGCGCGCGTGACCCAGGACCTTGCCACCCGAGGCTTCGACGAGCGCCGACGCCTCTTGTTCTAGCACGCGCCCGAAGGCGTAATCGACGGTGAGGAAGAACCAGGTCTTGCCGCCGTGGCTGAGCATGGCGCGCGCGGTGCCGTTCGACAGCGCATAGGTGTCGTAGCTGAAATGGAAGCCGTAGGGCGAGCAGGCCTTTCCTGTGAAATCCGATGAGCCTGGATCGGTGATCAGGAATATCCGCTTCTTTTCCCGCGCGATCGCCTGGATGGCGAGGCCGACGGCCGACGTCGAGCCGCCGACGATCGTATCGACGCCCTCTGAATCGTACCATTTGCGCGCCAGCGCCGAGCCGACATCCGGCTTGTTGAGGCTGTCCGCACTAATCACCTCGATAGGCATACCGAGGACTTTGCCGCCCATGTCCTCGACGGCGAGTTTGACCCCGGTGACGTCGCCCGGGCCGTCATAGCCGGCGAGCGGACCACTCATGTCGGACATCACGCCGATTTTGACCACCTTCGCGTCCTGCGCGGTGGCGGGGAGAACGGCGAACATCAGTGCGACAAAGCAGAGAATTGGCCTGATCATATTCATCCTCCCCGATCGAGCCTTCGTTGCGAGATTGGCTGGCGCGCGCGTCCTGCCGCACGTCCTCGCATCATTCGCGCGGGACGGTGGCGTATGCGGACCCCTTATCGTGAGCGATGCTCTCACCGCCCTTGACCGTCTGTCAAGAAAAATGACTGATGAATCGCAAATCACAAACGCCGGTGAGGGCCATGCGCCCAAGGCTGTTGTCGTAGTAACGGCCGGCGGCTAACGGTTGTGGTCTGAACTTGAAAGGCTCTTGCATGCGCGCCTCTCCCGTCCGCCGGCCTCCCGCGCCGCGACAACGCACGCCGAAGAAGCCGCGCGCGGAGCGTGTGCAGGAGAACCGCCGTGCGCTGATGAAGGCCGCTGCCGACATCATCGGCGAGCGGGGATACGAAGGAACGTCGATTGCGCGGATCACAGAACGCGCGGGCCTCGCGCACGGAACGTTCTATCGGTACTTCGAGTCACGCCAGGATTTGTTCGATCAACTGCTTCCTGAGACGGGCGATGAGTTGATCGAATTTCTCCGCGCGCGCGCGTCGGGGGCGAGTGACCTGATGGATCTCGAGGAGCGCGGGCTTCGGGGGTTTTTCGATTTCGTCGTCGAGAACCCCGGCTTCTATCGCCTACTCAACGAGGCAGAGATCGCGGCGCCGTCCGCCTTCGAGCATCACATCGACAAGCTTGCGACCCACTACGTCGCAGCGCTCGAGCGCAGCCGCACGCGGGGTGAGCTTCCCGATTTCGAGCCGCGCGAACTCGAGGTATTGGCTTTCATTCTGATGGCGGCGCGTTTTTATATCTACTTGCGTTTTGCGAAAACGAAAGCAGGACCTCAGCCGATTCCAAAGTGGGTGGTCGGCACCTACATGAAATTCGTGTCACATGGACTGCAGGGCTCGAAGGCCTGAAGCAGATATGCCGGTGTGGCGGCCTCGCGGGCAAAAATTGTAGTCCACGTTTCTGCTCGCTTTGTTGGTTATGCGGAAATCTCCCAGGACGGGATTGTCTCGGATATATCTGAAAAACCGTCTTTCTTCCTTCGATGCTACGAAGATCGACTGGGAAACCGTCATTAAGTCCGCCGAGCCAGTCGGAGCTTGCGCGTGTAGCCGATGAAGCGGCCAAACGCGCTGTTTTGGCCGAATGCACCCATGATGACGCTCGTTCAGCCATCCAGAAAGCAGCGGAGCGCATGGTCGACGAATGCCGCGTCGGCCGGGTTCTGGATTGGGTTGTTGACGCGATGTCCCCAGATCGTCGGAATCGGTAAAAGCCGCGCCCGTTTCATTCCATCGACCGCGCGCCGGCTGTCTTCCAAGGGGAAGTAGAGATCGGTCTCGCTCGGCATCACGAGCGCTTCCGCCTCGATGGCGGCGAGCGCCTTCGTAAGATCGCCGTCGAATGGTGCAACGGCGGCGATATCCGCGCTCTGCCACGTGTGGATCATCGCCAGAAGGTCGTTGCCGTCGTGATGGCGAAACCGCGCCTGCCAGTCGCGAACGATGAAATCCTCAAGCGAGGTAAAGCCAAGCCTGAGGTAGGTCTCCTCGCGATAAAACGCCTGCGACAATCCCCAGCCCGCATAAACGCGCGCCATCGCTCGCAGCCCCTGGGCCGGTTGCGCCGTAAACGCTCCGCCGTCCCATCCCGGATCGCCCTGCAGAGCAGCCTTCACGCCTTCGAGGAAAACGAAATTGTGATGCGATGTCCGGGCCGATCCGCAAATCGGCGTGATGCGTTGCACAAAATCCGGATAGCGCGCCGCCCAGTGGAACGCGGCTTGCGCACCCATCGAAAAACCGACGACGAGCGCGATGCGGTCGATGCCCAGGAGTTCCGCAACCAGGCGATACTGCGCGTCGATGTTGTCGTACATGGTGACGGGCGGGAACGCGCCGCCGCGCTGGCCATCGGCCGCATTGCTCGGAGACGACGAGAGGCCATTTCCGAACAGATTGATCATCACGATCAGGTAGCGTTCGGGATCGAGCGCCTTTCCCGCGCCGATCAGCCACTCGAGATCGCGATGGGTCGTGCCGAACGATGTCGGATAGACGATGACGGGACGATCGGGCGAAGTCTCACCGAAAATCTTGTAGGCGAGCCGCGCATCCTTGAGCACGTCGCCGCTCTGCAGCGGCAAATGCCCGAGTTGCGCTATGCGGTGGTCCATCGTCGTTTCTGCGGGGAACGGGGGTGCGCGAGGCTCAGGCGCGGCCCAGGTAATGCTTCGTCATCTGCTCGTCCGCGAGCAGCGCCTTCGCGTCGCCCGACATCACGATGCGTCCGCTGTCCAGAATGTAGCCGCGGTCGCTGATGTCGAGGCTTTGCCGGGCGCGCTGCTCGACGACGAGCGCGGCGCTGCCAAGCCCTGGCAATGTCTGGATGAGCTTGAGGACCTGAAGCACGAGGGCAGGAGAAAGCGCGGCCGTCGGCTCGTCGAGAAGAATCAGCTTCGGCTTCGGCATCAGGGCGCGCGCGAAGGCAAGTTGCTGGCGTTCGCCTCCCGAAAGCGACCCGGCTGTGGCACGGCGCCGAGCAGCGAGCGCCGGGAAAAGATCGAAGATTTCCTGGATGCGGGCGCGCTGGTCGGTCACGGATTCGACGAGCTGCAAGTTCTCCGTCACCGTCAGCGGAGCAAATACGTTCGCAACCTGCGGAACATAGCTGATGCCGACGGAAATTCTGTCCTCAGCGTCGAGCTTCAGCAGATCATGGCCGTCAAAAACGATCGTGCCGCTGCACCGCGGCGCGAGCCCCATGATGGCCTTCACCAGCGTCGATTTGCCGGCGCCGTTCGTGCCGGCAATGGTGACGATCTCGCGCGCGGCAACCGTCAGATTCATCTTGCTGACGATGTCGATCTCGCCATAGCCCGCCGCGACGTCCTCAATCGTCAAAAGGCTCATCACACCACGCCGCCCATATAGGCTTCCTGCACCATCCGATCTTCGAGCACATGATCGGGCGCGCCATCGGCGATCAGCCGGCCGCGATCCATCACCAGCAGCCGTGACGCGAGGCGGGACAAAGCGGAAAGATCGTGCTCGACGATCAGAAAGCCGATGCCGCGTGCGTTCGCTTCGCGGATACGCTGCGAAATCTGCTCGACGAGCACCGGATTGACGCCCGCGAACGGCTCATCGAGCAGCACATAGCGCGGCTCGGTCATCAGCGCGCGGCCGAGTTCCAGTAGTTTCCGCTGCCCGCCCGAGATCTGTCCGGCGGCGTTGTTCGCGACCGGGCCGAGGCCGAGGAAATCGATCGTGGCATCGGCACGCTCGAAGATACTCTTGTCCTGTGCGCGGACGTGCCACGGACGGGCAAACAACTCCGCCAGCTTCTCACCCGACTGGGCCTGCGCCCCGACCGCGAGGTTTTCGCGCACCGTGAGATGAGTGAACGGGCGCGGCACCTGGAAGGTACGCGCCAATCCCTTGCCGACACGCTGCTCGGGGCGCAGCCCGTCAAGCGTTTGACCATCGAACTGGGTGCTGCCCGTGTCGCAGTTCTGGAAGCCGCTGATCACGGCGAACAGCGTGCTCTTGCCGGCGCCGTTCGGGCCGATGATGCCGGTCAATTCAGTCAGCCCGGTGGCGAACGACAGCCCGTCGAGGACCAGCATGCCGCCCAGCCGCTTGCTGATGTTCTGCAGCTCCAGCGTCATGATTGGCTGCGATCCGAGATCAGCCCTTGCGGGCGATACAGCATGAACAGCACCAGGCCGAGGCCGACGACAGCCAGGCGCAGGCTTGCCATCTGCACCTCGCTCACGATCGGGACGACGTCACGCAGAAAGCGCGAGCCTTCGAGGAAAAGCAGCAACAGGGACGCGCCGACAACGGAGCCGGTAATCGTGCCGGCGCCGCCCATGATCAGTGCGATCCACACATAGAAGGTCACGAGCGGCAGGAACTGGTCCGGCGAGATGAAGCTGACGTAATGCGCGTAGAAGGCGCCGGCGAGCCCGGCCAAGGCGGCGCCGAGCATCAGGGTCTTGATCTTCAACTGCGCCGGGTCCTTGCCGACCGCGCGGACCGCGTCCTCATCATCCCGGACGGCGCGGATCAGCCGCCCGAACGGGCTGTGTGACAGCCGCCAGATGAACAGGATGGCGATCACCATCGCCGCGACGACAAGGGCAAGATAGGCGAGCTCGGCCTCGCCTTGGGGCAGGGACGAGAACGGCTTCGGGATGCCGGCGAGACCCTGCGTTCCCTTGGTCAGCCACTCCTCGCTGATCAGGACGGTGCGGATGATCTCGGAGAAGCTCAGCGTGACGATCGCGAGATAGTCGGCGCGTAACCGCAGGCAGAGCAGCCCCAGCGGATAGGCGGCGAGAAAGGCGAGGGCGGTTCCGGCCGCCATGCCGAGCGCGATAGGATAGCCGGCAAGGCTGATCAGCGCGGAGGTGTAGGCGCCGATGGCGAAGAAAGCGACATGGCCGAAATTGATCAGGCCCGTATAGCCGTATTGCAGGTTGAGCCCGAGCGTCAGCAATCCGTAGATGCCGATCATGATGGCGATGGTGATGAGATAGGGCAGCATGTCAGCGCACCCGCTCGGGCTGGCCGAACAGACCGGCCGGACGGACGATGAGAACGGCGATCAGCGCAACGAAGGCCAGGGCGATCTTGTAGGTGAAGCCGACGAACGGCGTCGAGACTTCCTGCGCCACGCCGAGCAGGATCGCGGCGAGCACGGCGCCGCCGGGGCTGCCGATGCCGCCGAGGATCGCGGCGGCGAAGGCCGGCAGCAGCAGGTCCCAGCCGAGGTCCGGCGTCACCACCGTCTTGATGCCGACCATGATGCCGGCAACCGCGCTCAGCACGCCGACAATCGCCCATAGCGCAATCATGACGCGGCCCGTGCGGATGCCGCTCGCTCGCGCGAGGTCCATGTCGGCGGCGACCGCGCGCATGCGGCGCCCGAGCGGCGTGAGGAACAGCACGACGAACGTGGCGGCCAGCACCAGAACGGCGACGCCGGAGAGCCAGAGATCGATGCGGATGATGCGCACGCCGGAGAAGTTGAGCGCCCGCATGATCGGGACCTGGAAGACGTGCTGCTCGAAACCGAGGAAGAACGTCAGCATGCTGCGCAGGAAGAAGGCGATGCCGATCGAGGCGATCAGCGAGGCAACCAGCGGCCGCCGCTCGAGCTTCTTGAAGACGAGGAGATAGCAGGCGACCGAAACGAGCGTCGTGACGATGACGGCCGCGATAGAGCCCAATAGCAGCGACCCGGCCGTCGCCGCCTGCACGAGCACGGCGACATAGGCGCCCACCGTCATGGTGTCGCCCGTCGCCGCGTTCGGGAAGCGCGCGACCGCGAAGGACAGGGAGATGGCGAGCGCGGCGAGCGCGATCACCAGCCCCTGCACGGCCCCCGCAATGACGAGGTTGATATACTCGACCATCAGGGGGCGCGCCCTTCGCGGGCGGCTGCGGCGTTGCCGGTCAACGCCCGCTTCACTTCAGGACGTAGCGCTTCACGTATTGTCCCTTGTCATACGTGTAGAGCGCGAAGTCGGCGACTGCGTTGCCGTCCTCGTCGAAGTCGAGCGGGCCGGACGCGCCTTCGTAGTTGATCTTCTTGCCGTCCTTCAGCGCGGCTTTTCCTTCGGCAAAGCTCGTCACCTTCTGGCCGTCCGGGTTCGCGACCTCGCGGATCGCCTTGGCGACGGCGAGATTGTCCGCCGAAGGGCCGGCCTTCTCGATCGCAAGCGCGAGCGAGATCACCATGTCGTAGGCCTGGGCGGCGAAGACATTCTCCTCGCCCGTGGTGTTGAACGCCTTCTTGTATTGCTCGCTATATGTCTTGAAGGCGGCGCCGGCGATATTGGGCACCGTCCCGTAGACGAGGACGCCTTGCGAAACTTCGGGGCCGAGCGCTTTCAAGAGCGCCGGGCCGGCGGCCCAATCGGGGATAATGAACTTGGCGGTGGCGCCGAGCTCGTAAGCCTCGCGCAGGATGATGGTCGTATCCGGCAGATAGCCGGACAGGGCGATCACGTCCGGCTTGGCGGCTAGCACCTTTTGCAATTCGGAGCGGTAGCTCGTGCGTTTCGGTTCGTACACGACCGATTCCACGATCTTGCCACCGTCGGCTTCCCAGGTCTTCTTGAAGAAGCCGACATTGTTGATCGCCGCGTCGTTGTTGAAGGCCATGGTCGCCGGCCGCTTGAAGCCTTCCTTCTTCAGCGCGGCAGCCTGGGCGCGCCCGTTATACTTGCTGCCCGATTGAAAGCCCCAGTCGAGATTGCGCTGATTCTGCGTGAACAGCGTCGGAGCCGAGGAGGTGTGCATGAGGATGACGTTCGCGGCGAGCGTCATCGGCTGGATCGCGAGCGAGACGCTCGACGACCACGTCCCGAGGATGGCGCTGACCTTGTTGACCTCGATCAGCTTCTTCGCGGCAAGCACGGCGGGCTCCGCTGACGTCTGGCCATCCTCCGCCAGCACCTCCAGCTTGCGTCCGGCCGCGCCGCCGGCGGCGTTCACCTCGGCGGCCGCGGCAATGATGCTCTTCTGCATGCCGGAGCCGTAGGTGTTGCCGGCGCCTGTCACCGGGTTGAGCGCGCCGATGCGGTAGGCTTCCTGGCTGATGGCCGGCGCGGCGATCAGGCTTGCGGCGAGTGCGATGCCGCCAAGCAGCATGGTCGATCTGAGATTTGCGATCATGTTGAATTCTCCCATTAGGCAGATGCTCTTGCAGCGCTTGCGAGTTCGTTCTTGATGAATTGGCCGCCCTGCATGATGGCGGTGAGGCTGGCGCCCTGGTTCTGCAGCAGCGCCAGATCGTCGAGCGGGTTGCCGTCGACGACAAGAAGATCGGCGAATGCGCCGGGCGCAATCACGCCAAGACGGTCCTTCATCCCGATCAGTTCGGCGCCGACGACCGTCGCGCTGCGGATGACTTCGGCGGCGCTCAGCACCTCGCCGCGAATGCGGAAATCGTCCGATTGGCAGCGATGCAAATCGCCGAGCAGGTCGGTGCCATAGGCCATCTTCACGCCCGCCGCCTTGGCGATCTCGATCGACTTGGTGCCGACCTCGAGCACGCGCTTCAACTTGGACAGGCCGATCTCGGAGAAGCCGAGCGCCTTCCCCTCGCGCGCCAGCGCGTCGTAAGTGCTCAGCGTCGGTACCATGAAGGCGTTGCGCTCGACCATTAGGGCCGCGGTCTTCTCGTCGATCAGATTGGCGTGCTCGATGCTGCGGACGCCAAGCCTGACGCAGCGCTCGATCGCATCCGCGGTGTAGGTGTGGGCCATGACATAGGTCCGCGCGCGGCGTGCCTCGTCGACGAAGGCGACGATCTCCTCTTCGGAGTATTGCAGGAAATCGATCGGGTCGGCGACTGAGGCGACTCCGCCTGACGCCATGATCTTGATGTGATCGGCGCCGAGCCGGATCTCGTCGCGCGCGGCGCGGCGCACTTCCGCTACGCCATCGGCAAGACGAGCGATGCCGTCGAACAGATGGTCGAGGTCGCCCGGATTCGATTGGTCGATTTGCGGGCGGAAATCGCCATGCCCGCCGGTCTGGCTGATGGCGCGCCCGCAGACGAACAAGCGCGGCCCGACGAACAGTCCCTGCTCGACGGCGAGCTTAAGGCCGCGATCCGCGCCGCCGGCGTCACGCACCGTCGTGAAGCCGCGCAGGATCATGTCGCGCATGATGCGCGACGAGCCGGCGATGACGAGCGAAACCGGCAATTGCCGGGTCGGCGCCAGATTGAGCTGAACGGCGGTGACGTGCACGTGGCAGTCGATCAGCCCTGGCATCAGCACGCGGCCGCCGAGATCGACGACCTTGGCGCCTTGCGGCGGCCGATCGGTGACGTCCTTGATCGTATCGCCGGCAATGATGACGTTCAGTCCGCTCTTGAGGGCGCCCTGGTGGACGTCCAGCAGCTTCAGGTTGGTGAGAACGACATCCGCCATCAACGACACCTCTTTCAGTCGCGGTCCGAGCGCTTTTGCTCAATCGTTTTCGCAGTCACGTCTTCCGGCCGCCCGCTTTTCCGAATCTGCTCTAGCTGCAGAGCGCCATTACCTATATACTCAGGTAACTAGGTAATAAGGGCGAAGATCGAACAGTCGGCGATCCGAGTCCAGTGCGCCCGGATACCTAGGTAAAATCGAGAGGCACGGCATGAGCGCCCAAGCCCGAAAAAAGACGACGTTCGGTCAGGCGATCGATTACGAGGAGGTATTCCGGCTTGCACCGATCGCCTGCGCGGTGCTGCACACGCGCGTCATCGCCGACTGCAACGTTCTTTTCGCGGAGATGTGGCGCAGCACGCGGCAAAAGCTGAACGGCGTTTCGTTCAGCGGGCTTTATGCCGGCGCGGAGGATTTCGAGCAGCGCGGACAGAAGATCGGCCCCATTCTCGGCAAGGTCGGCACCTATTCCGACAACTGGCTGATGAAGCGCCGCGACGGCGAAGTCTTCTGGTGCCGCGTCAACGGCATCGCGCTCGATCGCTCGGCCCCCTATGACCGCGTGATCTGGACCTTCGTCGATCTTTCGGTCGAAGCCGAGATCCACTCGCTGATCCGTGGCTCGCTGACGCCACGCGAGCGCGACATCGTTTCCCTCCTGTTCGAGGGCTGCAGCAGCAAGGAAATCGCGCGCCGGCTCAACATCAGCCCGCGCACCGTGCATATCCATCGCTCCAATCTGCTCAAGAAATACAGCGTGGAGAACACCGTCGAATTGCTCACCAAATTGTCGATGGTTTGAGCCGGACGGTGCGGCCAGTTGCCCGCAAATCCTCAATCGCGGTGTTCGATGCGTTCCGCGAGATCCTTGGGCAATCCGATCGTGGCTTTCGCCTCCGGCCGCCGGAAGGTGCCGGCCACGGCCTTGCGCGCATTGAGCGTGACAAGCGTTTCGATCTGTTTCACCGCCGCCGCGACCTGATCGACGATCGGCACTGGCACCCGCTCGCGCACGCGCGGCGCAAGCCCGGCGAGCGGCGCGCCGCCGAGGATGATGACGTCCGCGGCGTCGTCCTTGACCGCCCGGCACGCCATGTCGACGAGCAGATCCTCCTTTTCGTCCTGCACGTCGGAGACGGAGGTGATGTGACTGTCGAGCGTGCGAACGCTGGCGCAACGCCCGCGCAGGCCGTGCATGTCGACGCACTCCTCGAACCAGGGGCCGAGAGCGCGCGCGAAGGTGACGATCGAAAAGCGGCGTCCGAGCATGCAGGCGGAGAACATCGCCGCCTCCGCCATGCCGACGACGGGAATGTCGAACAGTTCACGCGCGCCGAACAGGCCCGGATCGCCAAAGGCCGCGATAATCGCGCCGTCGACGCTGCGATGATGCTCGGCCAGCATCTCCAGCGCGATCGCGCCGCCGATCTGCGCTTCGGCGCGCGTCGCGATATAAGGCACGCCACGCGAGGCCGTGAGCGGCTTCAGGACGGTGCCGGGCGCCGCAACGGTGCGGCCGACCTCGAGCAGCCGGTCGGTCATGCGCGTCGTGGTGTTGGGGTTGAGCAGCAGGATGTTCAAGGCAGCCTCATGACTTGCCGGAAATGCGTGTTCTGACAGCGCTCATGCGTTGGCCGCCTTCTCTGATCGACTCGCCTTGCGCGCGGCGAGAAGCGTGTCGCACACCACTTTGCCGGTGCGCTTGACGTGACGATCGAGGAGCTTGCCCGCCTGTGCGCTGTTGCGCGCTTCGATCGCGTGCAGGATCTCCCGATGCTCGGCGACCGACTCGTCCCAGCGGCTCTGCGAGGAGAGCGCAAAGAAGCGCGCACGCTCGACGCGCGACAGCAGCCAGTCATGCGTCGCCTTCAGCGCGCGGTTTCCGGCGCATGCGACGATGAAGCGATGGATCTGCTGGTTGATCTCGAAATAATCGTCGAGCGATTCCGTTTCGTGCAGCCGCTCCATGCGTTGCTGCATGGTGCGTAACTTTGCGATGTCGCGCGCCGTGATGCGCCTGGCGGCAAGCTCCGCCGCAACCCGTTCGATGCCGCCGGCGGCTTCGAACAGCTCTTCGATATCCTTGGCATCCAGGAAGGTCACCTGCGCGCTACGGTTGGGACGCAGCGCGATCAGTCCTTCGGATGCGAGCAGCTTGAGCGCCTCGCGAATGGGCGTGCGCGAGATGCCAAGCGCGGTCGCGAGCTCGTTCTCGTTGATTTGCGCGCCCGGTTCCAACGTGCCGCGCACGATGAGCTTGCGCAGACGATCGACAGCTTGCGCGTGCAGCGCCGTTCGATTGACCCGCAGATGCGCCACCGCCGCCGCGCGCATCTTGCCGGTCTGAAAAAACCTTTTGCGCTTGGCGGGTTGCATGGAGGCCTCGTCGGCTCGGTGTGACGCTTTAACTGCTACGGCAGCCGAATGAGAATGGCAATAGTGTCTTAATCTCAATATCTTGAACAATTATTGCATGCAAAATTCAAAAACTTGTTGCTTCGCCACGACGGAATCGCAAAGATGCGGTGGGCGGCCCATTGCGGGCCAGGCCTGACGTCGATGAGCCAATGTGAGGGGAAGCAGACATGCGCGGACTTGTACGGACGTTGGTTGCGGCGACAGCGCTGATGTGGGTCGTGCAGGGCGGAGCGGCGGCGGAGACGTTGCGCATCGCCGGCAACTTTGCGGCCGATCATTCGACCAGCAAGGCGATGGAAATCTTCAAGGCGGAGCTGAAGAAGCGCAGCGGCGGCGCGCTCGAGGCCGACCTTTTCCCCGGCATGCAGCTTGGCGGCGCCAAGGAGAATGTCGACGCCGTGCGCGCCGGCACCATCTTCGGCACCTGGATCGGCACGGCCTTCGTCTCGCGCCTCGTGCCCGAGGTTGAATCCATCAGCCTTCCGTTCCTCTTTCCTGACACGCCGACCGCGCTCCGTGTGATCGACGGAGACGTCGGCACGCTTCTCGATCAGAAACTCGGTGCGAAAGGCTTCGCGGCACTCGGATGGATGGTGCTTGGCGCGCGCCACACCACCAACAGCAAGCATCCGATCAAGACGCTGGCGGATTTCAAGGGCCTTAAGGTCCGCATGCAGCCCAACGAGACACATCTCGCGACGTTCCGCGCGCTTGGCGCCAACCCCATCGCGATGGACGTGAAGGAGCTCTATTCGGCGCTGCAGCAGGGCGTCGTCGACGGCCAGGAAAACCCGTACCCGATCATCCAGGCCAACCGCTATTTCGAAGTACAGAAATACGTCACCAATACCGGCCACTTCTTCGATTTCGCGCCTGTCGTCGCCAACAAGAAGCAGTTCGACGCGCTCAAGCCCGAGCACAAGAAGGCGCTGGTCGAGTCCATTAAGATTGCCGTCGCCGCGCAGCGTGACATGGCTGAGAAGGCCGACAAGGAGGCGCTCGACGACTTGAAGGCGAAGGGGATGCAGTTCGATCCGGTTTCGCCTGAGCTCGCGGCGGACCTTCGCAAGGCGACCGCGCACGTCGTGGACGATGTGAAGAAGCGGGTCGGCGCCGAGCTCGTCGACCGCGTCATCGCGGAGGCGCAGAAGAAGTGACCGACGCGGCGGCGGCGGGCGAGCCGACGGGAGCGCTGGGGGCCTTCGGCCGCCTCCTCGGCGCGCTCGACTGGATCATGAGCAAGGTCGTGATCGCCTCAATGGCGATCATGGTCGTCGTCGTGATCGTGCAAGTCTTCCTGCGCTACGTGCTCAACATTTCGCTCGATTGGGCCGAAGAGATTTCGCGCCTGTTCTTCGTCTGGTCCGTGTTCTTTGCCATTCCGCTCGGAATCAAGCGCGGCGCCCATGTCGGCGTCGCGCTCATCACGGAACGTCTGCCGCTGCTCATGCAGAGTGGTCTCTTCCGCATCATGAGCGCGCTCGCCGCCGTGTTAATGGCGGTCGTCGCATATGAAGCCGGCCTCCTCACCAAAGACCAATGGGACGAGCCGATGTCGACGCTCGATTTCAGCATCGGCTTCTTCATGCTGCCGCTCTGCATCGGCGCCGTACATGCGTTCCTTCACCTCGTGTTCGGCATCTTCAACGGTCCGCCCCCGAAACAGGAGCTTGCGACCGAATGAGCGCGACCATTCTCACGACCTTCATGGTCGTCACGCTGCTCGGAATGCCGCTTGCTTTCGCGCTCGGCTTCAGCGCCTTGACCGCACTGGCGATGAGCGGCGTCGACTTCAACATGCTGCCGCAGCGAATGATGCATTCGGTCAATGCGTTTCCGCTGATGGCGATCCCGCTCTTCATGCTTGCCGGCGAGCTGATGCTGCGCGGCGGCCTCGCCGAGCGCCTGATCGAGCTCGCCAACGCCTTCATCGGCCGCGTCGCCGGCGGCCTCGCGCAAGTCACCATGCTCGCGGGCGCCGGCATGGCGTCGGTGTCGGGCGCTGCGGTTGCGGACGCGAGCGCGCTCGCGACGGTGCTGGTGCGCCAGCTCGCGAAAGTCTACGGCGTCGGATTTTCTGCCGCCGTCGTCGCGGCCGCTGCAAACCTCGCCCCGATCATACCGCCATCCAACGCCATGATCGTCTACGCCTATATGGCCGGAAGCTCGGTGTCGGTCGCCGGCTTGTTCATGGCCGGCGTGGTGCCGGGGATCATCCTGACGCTCGGGATGGTGACGATCATCCGCGTGATGGCCAAGCGCCGCGGATATCCGCTCACGGGCGAGCCCGTGAGCCTGCGCAACATCGCGCACGAGATGTGGCGATCCTGGATGATCCTGCTGATGCCGGTCGTCGTGATCGGCGGCATCGTCATCGGCGCCTTCACCGCGACGGAAGGCGCCGCCATCGCCGTTTTCTATGCGACCGTGATCGGCCTTTTCGTCACGCGCAAGCTCAAGCTGTCCGATCTGCCCGAATGCATGCTGCAGGCCGCGATCACGACGGCGATCGTCGGCGCGCTGATCGCTTTCGCGTCCGCGGTGACCTTCCTCGTCACCATCGACTTGCTGCCGGCGAAGCTCTCGACGGCCATCCGCGCCTTCACCAGCGATCCGCTGGTGTTCAATCTTCTCGTCGCAGCGATGCTGTTCGTTGTCGGGATGTTCTTGGAATCGAACGCGGCCTACATCATGCTGGTGCCGCTGTTCCACCCGATCGCGCTCTCCTACGGGCTCGACCCGCTGCACTTCGGCTTCCTGTTCGTGTTCAACCTGGTGCTCGGCATGCTGACGCCGCCGGTCGGAGTGGTGCTGTTCGTCGTCTGCAGCGTGTCGAAGATCACCATGGGGCATATGATGCGGCATCTGTGGCCGTTCATCGCCTTCGGCTTCGGCATGCTGTTTCTGTGCATGTTCTACCCGCCCGTCGTAACGACGCTTCCGCGGCTGCTCGGCTATTGACGGATCAAAACGGCAATCCGACGTAGGACTCCGCGACCGACGTCGCGGCGGCATCGGAGCTTGCGACGTAGTCCAGCTCGGCGAGCTGTAAGCGCTGTTCGAAATCGCTCCGATCAGGAAAGCGATGCAGCATGCTGGTCATCCACCATGAGAAGCGCTCCGCTTTCCAGACGCGCGCCAGTGCGCGCTCGGAATAGCGATCAAGGCCCGCATCCGACTTGTCGCGGTAGTGTTCGATCAGAGCTTCTGCCAGATAGTGGACGTCGCTTGCTGCGAGGTTGAGGCCTTTGGCGCCGGTTGGCGGCACGATATGCGCCGCATCACCTGCAAGGAACAGGCGCCCGAACCGGATCGGCTCGATCACCGAGCTGCGCAGCGGCGCGATGCTCTTTTCAAGCGCCGGGCCCACTCTCACATTGTCGGCGACCTCCGCGGGGAGGCGCTGCCGCAACTCATCAAAGAAGCGCGCGTCGGACCAGGCCTCGACCCTCTCATCGGCGCCCACCTGAATGTAGTAGCGGCTTCGTGTCCTCGAGCGCATCGAGCAGAGCGCAAAGCCGCGATCGTGACGGGCATAGACGAGCTCGTCCATCGCCGGCGGCACATCGGCGAGCAGGCCGAGCCATCCGAACGGATAGGTCCGCTCGAATTCGCGATAGGCCGTCTTGTCGAGACTGAGGCGCGAAACTCCATGCGACCCATCGCAGCCGGCGATGTAGTCGCAATGGACGGCCTGTGAGCGGCCGTTCGCGCGAAACGAAACCGAAGGCATGTTTCCGGGGAAATCGCACGGCGTCACGGCCTCCGCCTCGTAGAAGCTGATCGCGCCGCGCGCGCGTCGTGCGTCCATCAAGTCGCGCGTCACCTCGGTCTGGCCGTAGATGGTTACCGTTTTGCCGTGCGTGAGCCGCTTCAGGTCGATGCGATGGCGCCGCCCGGCAAAGGCGATGGTGAAGCCCTCGTGGACAAGGCCCTCGGAATGGAGACGATCCGCCGCGCCGACGCTCTCCAGGAGCTGCACGGTTCCGTGTTCGAGGACCCCGGCGCGAATGCGCGAGAGGACGTAGTCAGCGCTTCTGCGCTCCAGGATCACCGTGTCGATGCCGTGCGTGGCAAGAAGCTCGCCCAGCAGCAATCCTGCAGGACCCGAACCGATGATAGCCACCTGCGTTCGCATCCCAGCGTTCCACCTATGGCGGCGCGTGACTGACGCCGAGCACCTTGTCGATCGTGTCGGGGTCTGCCGTCAATTGCGCCGGCGTACCGCGCCACGCGATGCGCCCGCGTTCGAGAACGATAACGGATTGCGAAAAGTCGAGCGCCGCGCGTAGCCGTTGCTCGACCAGAATGATCGTCATGGCGCTCGCCTGCGCCAGTCGACTGAAGGCCGCCATCAGCTCGTCGCAGATGACCGGCGCGAGGCCTTCGAGCGGCTCATCGAGCAGCAGCACGGTCGGCTGGCCCAGCAGTGTTCGCGCGGTGGTCAGCATCTGCTGTTCGCCGCCGGAGAGCTGACCGCCCAGATGGCGGCGGCGCTCTTTCAGGCGGGGAAACATCGCATAGGCTTCTTCGATGGCCGACAGCGCACGGCCCTTGAGACCCACAAGCAGATTTTCCTCGACGCTGAGCGATTTGAAGATCGCGCGCGATTGCGGCACGTAGCCAAGCCCGGCCTGCGCGCGCGCGGAGCCGGACAGGGCCGTGATGTCGACATCGCCCAGCCGTATCGTGCCGGCGGTGCGGCGCGTCTGTCCGGCAATGGAGGCCAGCAGCGTCGTTTTGCCCATGCCGTTGCGGCCGAGCACCGCGAGGCGCTCGCCGGCCGCGACCGAGAGGGACAGATTTTCGACGATGCGCGTCGGCCCGTAGCCGGCGCTCAGATTTTCGATCGTGAGGGAGACTGCGGTCATGCGCCGTAGCTCCCGAGATAGGCTTTTCGCACCGCTGAATCTTTTGTCGCCGCCTGCGGCGTACCGTCGAATATCAGCCTGCCGGCATCGAGCACGACGACGCGCTGCGCAAAGCGGAAAACGAAATCCATGTCGTGATCGATCATCAGCACGGCAAGCTCGCCCGGGAGCCGCGCCAGCGCGCGTTCGATCAGCATCGTATCCGCATACGGAACGCCGGCGGCCGGCTCGTCGAGCAGAAGGACTTTCGGCCGCAGCGCCAGCGCGAGCGCAACCTCCAGAAGCCGCTGCTGGCCATAGGCGATTTCTCCGACCTTCGTTTGCGCGACGGCGGACAAGCCTAAGAGCTCGAAAATCTCCGTGGCCTCGCGCAGCACGCCCTCCATCGTTTGATAGTCGCTGAAGAGTTCCGCCGCCTGGCCTTCGCGCTGGAGGATGGCCAAGGCGACATGCTCGCGCGGCGACATGTCGAGAAACAGGCGGGTGATCTGGAAGGTGCGGACCAGGCCGCGCCGAACCCGCTGGGTGGCGCTCGCGTGCGTGATGTCCTCGCCCTCGAGCAGAATGCGGCCGCTATCGGCCGCCAATTGGCCCGTCACGAGATTGACGAAGGTCGTCTTGCCGGCGCCGTTCGGACCGATCAGCGCAACGCGGCTGCCACGATCGAGCGCGAGCGTCACGTCGTCGGTGACGACGAGGCCGCCGAACCGCTTGTTGAGTTGCGCGACCTCGAACAGCGTCATGTCGGGCCTCTGACGATGAGCCAGAGCCGGCGTGCGGCGCCTGTGAGGCCTTGCGGAGCAAACAACACCACGAGAATGAGCAGCGTGCCGATGATAGCGAGCCAGTGGAACGGATTGATCGACGAGACCTGATGCTCGCACCACATGAAGACGCCGCCGCCGATGAGCGCGCCGAAAAGATTCCCGACGCCGCCGACCACCAGCATGACGAGCGCTTCGGCCGACAGGTTGAAGGACAGGCTGTCGAGACCGACGACCCGGCCGTTGATGGCGGCGAGCGCGCCGCCGAGACCGGCGATGGTGCCGGAAATCGCGTAGGCCTTCACCAGCGTGCCGAAGATGGAGGCGCCCATTGCGCGCACGCGCACCTTATCCTCGCGGATGCCCCGGCACAGCATCCCGAAGGGCGAGCGGACGATGATCCTCAGCGCTAGAAAGGCTGCGATCAGCACGACGACGGCGAGCACGAACGCGGTCCGTCCGAAAAGATCGAAGCGGAAAAGCCCGAACACTGGCGCCGGCGCAATTCCGGAAAGTCCGTCGCTGCCGCCGGTCAGCCACGCCGCCTTGTTCGCGGCTTCCTGCGTCAAGCGCAGGATGGCGATCGAGAGCACGAGCTGGGCAAGGCCGTTGCCGCGAACAATCAGCAGGCTGGAGAGCGTTCCGGCCGCGGCGCCGGCGATTGCGCCGAGCGCGAGCATCGCCAGCGGGTCGGCGATGCCAAACCGCACGGCGCCGATGCCTGCGGCATAGGCGCCGGCGCCGAATAGCACGGCGTGGCCGAGCGTCGCGATTCCGGCATAGCCAGTGACGAGGTCGAGAGAGAGAACGAGCAGCGTGACCGAGACGATGCGCGTGAACAGCGCGAGGTTGTCGGGAAAGAAGAGATAAAGAAGATAGGCGACGCCGCTGATGGCTGCGGCGGCGATAAGATCCGCCTTCCACGGTCTCGGCTGCGCGAGCGGCCTCGCGATGGCTTCGGGCATCGCGGTCATCGCGCGCGCCTTTGGATGCCGTGCGGGAAAATGCCGACGATGACGATGACCGCGAGGTAGAAAAAGAACTCGCCATATTCCGGCACGAGGTAGCGCGCCGTCGTCTCGACCGCGCCGAGGGTCAAGCAAGCGAGCAGGGCGCCACCGATGGAGCCCGCTGCGTCGCCGACCGCCACAACGACCAGAAACAACACCATGTAGCGCAGCGCATAATAGGGCTCGATCGGCAGGAGCTGCGCGCCGACCACGCCCCCCAGCGCCGCGAGGCCGACAGCGAGCGCGAAGGCGAGCGCGTAGATCTGTTGCGTGCGCACACCAAGCGCGGCGGCCATCGCCGAATCGTCGACGGCGGCGCGCAGCCGCACGCCGAACAGCGTTTTTTCAAGAAGCAACCACAGCAGCACAGCGACAATGACGCCGGCGACGATGGCGTAAAGCCGGTGCGCCGCGATCGATCGGAAGCCGATGTCGACGCCGCCTTGCAGCCAGTCAGGCAGCGGAATCGTCTTGAGCATCGGGCCGAAGAACAGGTTGGCGAGGCCGATGATGACGAAGGTGATGCCGATGGTCATCAGCACCTGCGTCAGCTCGGGCGCGCCGTAGATGCGGCGAAACAGCAATCGCTCGAGCGGAATGGCGAGGAGGATCGTGCCGACGATGGCCGCGATCACCGCGACGGGATAATCGAGCCCTAAGCCTTGTATCGCGTAGGAGGCGATATACCCTCCGATCATGGCGAAGGCGCCGTGCGTCAGATTGACGATCTTCATCAGCCCCATCGTCAACGAGAGGCCGATGCAGATGACGAACAGCACCATCCCGTAAGCCAGCGCGTCGGCGCCGATGCTGAGGATCGTGTTCATCCTGAACTCGCCGAGCGCGGCATCCGGCGGCGGATCATTCCCGACGCCGCCTATTTCAGGCCCGGATCGCCTTGATTTGCGAAGGTCTGGATTTCCTTGTTGATGAACGATCCGTCCGAGGCCTTTGCGACCTCGCGCAGATAAATGTTCTGGGTGATGTGGCGCGTATTCGGATCGATCGAGACCGGGCCGCGCGGGCTTACCCAGGACAGGCCCTTGACCGCTGCGACCGCCTTGGCGGCATCCTGCTTGCCGCCGGTCGCCTCGATCATCTTGAAGATGACGTGCATGCCGTCATAGGCGCCGATGGCGGGAAAACTCAGCTCCTGCGGATTTCCGATCGCCTTGCGGGCGGCGGCAACGAAGGCCTTGTTCTCTGCCGAGTCGTGCGACACGGCGTAGTGGAAGGTGGTGAGGAGGCCGAGGGCCGCATCGCCCAATGCGGGCAGGTCGGATTCCTGCGTGAGGTCGCCCGGCGCGAGCAGGACGATGTTCGCCGCCTTGAGCGCGTTCTCCTCATAGGCCTTGACGAAGCCGAGCGTCGGCGGGCCCGCCGGGAGGAAGGCGAACACCGCCTGCGCGCCCGAATCCTTCACGCGCTGCATGATCGGGCTGAAATCGTTGGTCGTCATCGGCATGCGGATCGACTCGACGATCGTGCCGCCGCCCGCTGTGAAGGTCGTCTTGAACGCCGTCTCGGAATCGATGCCCGGACCGTAGTTGGAAACGACGGTGATGGCCTTGCTGATTCCCTTCTGCTTGGCGACGCTCGCCATCGGCACGGAGGTTTGCCATGTCGTGAAGGACGTGCGGACCACCAGCGGGCTTGCCTTGACGATGGCCGACGTCGCCGCATTGAAGACGACCATCGGCACATTGGCTTCCTCGAGGATCGGCGCGACCGCCATGGCGTCGGGCGTGAAGTAGAATCCGGCGAGATATTGGACCTTGTCCTGCACCACGAGCTCGCGCGCGAGCGCCGCCGACTTGCCCGGGTCGGCGGTCGGTACGTCACGATAGATCACGTCGATGGTATCATTTCCGACCTTGTTGCCGTGCTGCGCCAGATAGGCGTCGACGCCGGCCTTGAAATTCTTTCCTTGAAGCGCGAACGGCCCGGAAAAGGGCCCAATGACGCCGACCTTGACCGTGGCGGCCTCGGCCGTCGCGCCCAGCAATGCCAGCGCGACCGCGGCGGCGATGAGTCGCTTCATGCGTTTCCCCCTGCGATATTGGTCGTTAACGCGTTGCGCCGATTGGCCCTGTGAGGGCGAATGCCGGCGGCCCTTTCGTGCGACTATAGCCGTGGCGGGGCCCAAAAGGCAGGCTCTCATTCGGTCGTGATCATCATCACTATTGCCCTTCCGGCGGCCCTTGGCCACGATGATCGCCAAGGCGGCTTTCATTGAAGACGGCGCGAAGCGGGCCGAGGGCAGGGCACCGGCATGACCAGCAATATCCGGCTTCCAGGTTTTGCCCGGCGCGACGTGCTCGCCCATCCTCCCGCCTTCACGCCGATCTATAAATCGACGACGCTGCGTTCGCCGCGCCATGCGCTTTTATCCATCGAGCAATCGGTCGGCGAGAAGAGCGGGCCTGTGTTCGGGCACACGCGCCTCGATCCTCTCGACAATGACTTGATCCATAACCATGCAGCGGGTGGCGAAGCGATCGGCGAGCGCATCGTCGTGCACGGCCAGGTTCTCGACAGTTCCGGGCGGCCACAGGCGAATACGCTGGTCGAGGTGTGGCAGGCCAATGCCGGCGGGCGCTATCGTCACCTCAACGATTCCTATCTCGCTCCCCTCGATCCGAATTTCGGCGGCTGCGGCCGCTGCGTGACCGATAGCAACGGCCACTACGCTTTTCGCACGATCCGGCCGGGCCCTTATCCCTTTCGCAACAACGGCAGCGACTGGCGCCCTGCGCACATCCATTTTTCGCTGTTCGGTGAGGCGTTCGTTCAACGCCTGGTCACGCAGATGTATTTCGAAGGCGATCCGCTCATTCCGCTCTGTCCCATCGTCGCGACGCTGAACGACAAGGCCGCTGTCGATCGCCTCGTCGCCAAGCTCGATATGAGCGAGATGTCGCCGTTCGACAGTCTCGCCTATCGTTTCGACATCGTGCTGCGCGGCCGGCGGGCGACGTATTTCGAAAACCGCCCGGAGGGCCTGTGATGCCGATGGAGCACCGCAAGGAGACGCCGTCGCAAACCGCGGGCCCGTTCGTGCATATCGGCACGATGCCGGCTTTCGCCGGCCTCGATATGCGCAAGGACGAAAATCTGCACGTCCTGAAGGATACTTCGGGACGCTTTCATCCGATCCGCATCGAAGGCACGATCAAGGATGGCGGCGGCGACCTCGTGCGTGACGCGATGGTCGAAATCTGGCAGGCAGACGGCGACGGCCGCTACAACGCGGCGGGCTTTTCCGGGTGGGGCCGCGCCGGCACCGATTTGAAGACCGGCCTATTCGCTTTCGAAACGATCAAGCCCGGCGCGACGGCGCTCGACGATGGGCGCGCCCAGGCGCCCTATATCTTAGTGAGCATCTTCGCGCGCGGGATCAATCTGCATCTCGTGACGCGGCTTTATTTCCCCGACGAGGAAGAGGCCAACGCGCCGGACCCCGTGCTCGGCGCGGTCGCGCCGTCGCGCCGCGACACGCTCATCGCCAAAAAAACCGGCGACGGCGCCTATCGATTCGATATCGCGCTCCAGGGCGAGAACGAAACGGTCTTTTTCGACGTTTAGGCAGGACCGCAAGCCGTTGAGCGATCCGGGCCCATTGTCTTACGCCGCGTCAGCTCGCGACGGCCAGCCGTTCGAGGCCGTTGGGCAATTCGATATCGACCTCGAGAGTCGAGACGCTTTCGCCCCGGTCCATCTTGACGACGACCTTGTCGGGATCGAGCGAGACATGCCGCGCGATCACGGAGAGGATTTCCTCCCGCAGCACGCCCAGCAGATCCGGCTGGCCACGCTGGCGGCGTTCATGCGCGAGGAGAATCTGCAGCCGCTCGCGCGCCACCGGCGCGGAGCCCTTACGGCCGCTGAGAAGACGCCACAGATTCATGGTCATGCCGCCCTCCGGCCCAGCAATCGGGTCATGAAGCTCTTGCGCTCGGCCGGCACGACCATGGTGACGGATTCACCCATCAGCCGCCGCGCCGCGTCCGTGTAGGCGCGGGCCGGGGCGCTTGTGGCATTGTTGAGCGTCACCGGCGCGCCGACGTTCGAGGCGCGCAACACGTCCTGGCTCTCGGGGATGATACCCAGGAGCGGCGTCGCGAGAATCTCGAGAATGTCGTCGATGCTGAGCATCTCGCCGCGCGCGGCACGGGAAGAATCGTAGCGGGTGATGAGCACATGCTTCTTCACCTGCTCGCCCTTCTCGGCCTTCACGGTCTTGGAATCGAGCATCCCGATGATGCGATCGGAATCGCGCACCGAGGAGACTTCCGGGTTGGTGACGATGACGGCTTCGTCGGCGTAGCGCATGGCAAGCGTTGCGCCGCGCTCGATGCCGGCGGGGCTATCGCAGATCACCCAGTCGAACTTGGTTTGCAGGTCGGCGATGACGCGGCGCACGCCGTCGTCGGTCAGCGCATCCTTGTCGCGCGTTTGCGAGGCCGGGAGAAGCCATAGATTCTCCAGCCGCTTGTCGCGGATGAGCGCCTGCTGGAGCTTGGCGACGCCCTGCGTGACGTTGATGAGGTCGAACACCACCCGGCGTTCCGCGCCCATGACGAGATCGAGATTGCGCAGGCCGACGTCGAAATCGACGACCACCACTTTCCCCCCGGCTTGCGCGAGCGCGGCGCCAAGCGCGGCCGTCGACGTCGTCTTGCCGACGCCGCCTTTGCCTGATGTCACGACCAAGACCTTGGCCATCCTACCCTCCTTCGCCGATCAATTCAGCGGTGTGATTCTCATCATGTCGCCGTCGAGCCACGCCTGAATCGGCCGATTGCGCAGTTCCGCATTGATGTCTTCTGCGGTCCGGTAATAGCCGTCGATGGCGAGAAGCTCGGCTTCGATTTTCTGGCAGTAGATTCGCGCTGCCGAATTTCCGTTAACGCCCGCCATCGCGCGGCCGCGAAGCGTCCCGTAGATGTGGATCGATCCGCCCGCGACGATTTCCGCGCCGGAGCCGACGGAGCCGAGCACCGTCACGTCGCCATCAGCGAACACGATCGATTGGCCCGAGCGCACCGGCGTTTCGAGCAGCAGGGATTTCGGCTGCGGCATGTCTGGTGGCGCGGCGGCGGCCGGCTTTTCCGTCGGCTCGCTCTGCTCGATGGCGCAGACGCGCCCGCCGGTCAGCAAAGGCGGCATGGCCGCGGTGATCAGCTCGGCGCTCACGCCCTCGATGCCCAGCACGCGGATATTGCGCTCGGCGAGGCTCGCAATGAGATGCGAAATCGCGGTCTGGCTCAGCTCCACCGCAGAGAGGTCAAGCACAACCGGCTTGCCGACGAAGAAGCCGGGCGAGCGGGTGAGGGTTGCGTCGATCTCCGCAAGCCAGCCGGCGATGGGCACGGCCGGGGAGAACACGAAGGCGACGTAGGAGCGCCCGCGAAAACGCAACACCTGACGCGCCGATTCCGCTTTCGCCTCCATGATCGCCGACTCTCGTTCTTATCGAATAGTTAAGACTTGAGCGACGTTGGTTAACGGTGGGTTAATCCGCCCCCTTCATTCGTCGCAGCGGACTCAATCCGCCGCCGTGTTGCCTATGAGCCTCTCTGACGGGTCAGGTGACTCTGGTTTCAGGGGGCTAGCGGCCTGCCGAAGAAGCCTTTTTCGTCATTGCCGGGCTTGATGTTTAGCCCGGACAGATCACTGACGGGTGTTCGGAGAGATAGCTGACACATCGATAGTGGGTGGAAGTTCCGCTGGGGAGGCTTCCATGCCGTGGCGCGAGGTGTCGGTGATGGATCGAAGGCGCG
>JBFWXB010000006.1:0-143879 GCA_050187875.1 Variibacter sp. | reverse complement strand
CCTCGGCAACGGCGGCCAGAGCATCATGCAGCGCCAACGCACAGACGAAGGAAAGCAGCGGCGCAAGCGCGGCGGGCGCCGGCTCCACCAGTCGCAGCGAGGCGTAGAGATTGCCTGTCTCGGAGGTCCAGTGCCGCCCGCGGCGGCCGCGCCCGGCGCTCTGCACCCGCGCCGTCACCCACAGAGGTCCGCGGTCGCCCCCGCGCGCGGCGGCGAGCGCCTCCGCATTGGTCGAGCCGACGCTCGCGAGCGCGCGCAGGCGCACGCCCGCTTCCGCCGCCGCTGGCGAAAGCCGCGTCACTCGAAGAGCGACTTCGCCGCCAGCGCGGCGCTTTCAAGCAGAGGGCTCGGATAGACGAAGAACAGCAAGTTGATGGCGCCGGAGATCGCCAACACGACCTTGAGCTCGACGGGCATCCTGTCGAAGCGCTCGGCCGGTTCCTCGAAATACATGATCTTGATGATCGCGAGATAGTAGTAGGCGCCCACGACGCTTGCGAGGACACCAATGACCGCGAGCGTGTAGAGACCCGCCTTGATCGCCGCCAGGAAGACGTAGAACTTGGCGAAGAACCCGGCGAGCGGCGGAATGCCGGCGAGCGAGAACAGGAGCATCGCGAGCAGGAACGCCATCATCGGGCTCGTGCGCGACAGCCCGGCGAGATCGGCGATGTCTTCGACGAACCGGCCCTGACGCCGCATGGCGAGGATCACGGCGAAGGTGCCGAGCGTCATCGCGACATAGATCGCCATATAGACGAGCACGCCGCGAACGCCCTCCTCCGTTCCCGCCGCAAGCCCGATCAAGGCAAAGCCCATATGGCCGATCGAGGAATAGGCCATCAGGCGCTTGAAATTGCGCTGTCCGATCGCAGCGAACGCGCCGAGCGCCATCGACGCAATGGAAACGAAGACGAGGATCTGCTGCCACTGCTCGACGATGTTCGGGAACATGTCGACCGCGCCGCGCATCACCATCGCCATGCCGGCGACTTTCGGCGCGGCGGCGAAGAATGCGGTGACCGGCGTCGGCGCGCCCTCATAGACGTCGGGCGTCCACATGTGGAACGGCACCGCCGAAATCTTGAAGCAGAAGCCGGCGAACACGAAGACGAGGCCGAAGAGAAGCCCAGTGGAGGTGCCCTGCAGCGTCGCCTTGGCGATCCCCTCGAACGAGATCGTGCCGGTGAAGCCGTAGATCAGCGAGGCGCCGTAAAGCAGCATGCCGGAGGAGAGCGCACCGAGGACGAAGTATTTCAGCCCGGCCTCACTCGAGCGCACGGAGTCCCGATGGATCGCTGCGACCACGTAGAGGGCGAGGCTCATCAGCTCCAGGCCCAGATAGAGCGCGATGAGGTCGCTCGCCGAGATCAGCATCAGCATGCCGAGCGTCGAAAGGACGATCAGCACCGGATATTCGAACGGCTCGCGCCGCACGGCCGCGAAATAGTCCTGCGACATCGCGATGGCGACGGCCGAGCCGATGAGCGCCAGCACCTTCAGGAAACGGGCAAAGTCGTCGACGACGAAACTGCCACCGAAGCTCGTGAGCGTGCCGGCCGGCAGATAGAAGATCGTGATCGCGACGATCAAAAGCAACGCGATGGAAAGGCCGTTGATCACCGGCGCGATACGGTCGCCACGGAACGCGCCGACCATCAGCAGAATGATGCCGCCGATCGCGAGCATCAGCTCGGGGACGACCGGCACGATGGCGGGGAACGGAAGCGCGACGCTCATTTCTGCACTCCCACGCGCGGCGCGGCGTCCGCGGTCTTCGGCCCCGCAAGACCGCGTTGATAAATGTCGATCAGGCTCGTCACCGAGGCCTGCGACATGTCAAGGACAGGCTTCGGATAGAAGCCGAAGAGAAGCGTCAGCACGACGAGCGGCGCGAAGATGAAGATCTCGCGGCGATCGAGGTCGCCGATATGCACCAGGCTCGGCTTGTCGAGCGTGCCGAAGATGATCTTGCGATAAAGCCAGAGCGCATAAGCGGCCGAGAGGATCACGCCGACGGTCGCGAGGAACGCGACCCAGGTATTGACCTTGAAGGTGCCGATAAGCGCGAGGAATTCGCCGACGAATCCGGACGTGCCCGGCAGGCCGACATTCGCCATCGTGAACAGCATGAACACGGCGGCGTAGAAGGGCATGCGATTGACGAGCCCGCCATAGGCCGCGATCTCGCGCGTATGGAGGCGGTCGTAGACGACGCCGACGCAGAGGAACAGCGCGCCCGAGACAATGCCGTGCGAGATCATCTGGAAGATTCCGCCGGCGATGCCCTGCATGGTGCCGGCGAAGATGCCCATGGTGACGAAGCCCATATGCGCCACCGACGAATAGGCGATGAGCTTCTTCATGTCCTCCTGCACCAGCGCGACGAGCGCGGTGTAGATGATCGCGATCACCGAGAGCGCGAAGATGAAGGGGGCGAAATCGTGCGAGGCGACCGGGAACATCGGCAGCGAGAAGCGGAGGAACCCGTAGCCGCCCATCTTCAGGAGGATCGCGGCAAGGATGACGGAGCCTGCCGTCGGCGCCTCCACATGCGCGTCAGGAAGCCAAGTGTGCACCGGCCACATCGGCATCTTCACCGCGAAGGACGCGAAGAAGGCGATCCACAGCCATTTCTGCATGCCCGACGCGAAGCCGTGATGCATCAACGTCGGAATGTCGGTCGTCCCCGCATCCCAATACATCGCCATGATGGCGAGCAGCATCAGCACCGAGCCCAAGAGCGTGTAGAGAAAGAACTTGAAGCTCGCATAGACGCGGCGCGTGCCGCCCCAGATGCCGATGATCAGGAACATCGGGATGAGGCCGCCCTCGAAGAACAGATAGAAGAGGACGAGATCGAGCGCCGAGAAGGTGCCGACCATCAAGGTCTCGAGCACCAGGAAGGCGATCATGTATTCCTTCACGCGGCGCTGGATCGCGGTCCAGCTCGCGATGATGCAGATCGGCATCAGCGCGGTGGTGAGGATCACGAACGGCAGCGAGATGCCGTCGACGCCCATATGATAGTTGATCGCGCCGCCGAGCCATGGGCGCTTCTCGACGAACTGGAACTCGGCCGACGCCGGGTCGAAATACCAGACAAGGATGAGCGAGATCGCGAAGGTGACGACCGTCGTCCACAGCGCGACCCAGCGCGCATTGCGCTTGATCGGCTCTTCGTCGCCTTGCAGCAGCGCGATGAAAATCGCGCCGACAAGCGGCAGGAAGGTGGTGACCGAGAGGATGGGCCAGGTCATCAGTGCGGCCCCGCGAACATGAACCAGGTGATCAGCGCCGCGAGGCCGATCAGCATCGCAAAGGCGTAGTGATAGAGATAACCCGTCTGCAGGCGCACGACGCCGCGCGTAACGTCGACGACGCGCGCCGAAATGCCGTCAGGCCCGAGACCGTCGATGATCGTGCCGTCGCCGCGCTTCCACAGCAAACGCCCGAGGCGGATCGTCGGCCGCACGATGAGGAAATCGTAGATCTCGTCGAAGTACCACTTGTTGAGCAGGAAGCGGTACAGCACGTCGTGCTGCCGCGCGAGCCCGACCGGGATGTCGGGGCGGCGGATATAGAACTGATAGGCGACGAGGAAGCCGATCACCATCATCACCGTCGGCATCCAGGCGATGAGCGCCGGCGTGTGATGCATTTCCTCGAGGATGTGATTGCCCTCGCCGAACTTCAGCGCCTCGCGGAAGAAGTGCTCGACGCCATGGCCGGCGAAGTATTCCTTGAAGGCGAAGCCGGCACCAAGCGCACCGAGCGCAAGGAGGGCGAGCGGCACCGTCACCACCGGAGGGCTCTCATGCGCGTGCTCGTAATGCTCACGGTCATGCGGCGCGCCGTGGAAGGTCATGAAGATCAACCGCCAAGAATAGAACGAGGTCAGCCCCGCAGCGACCACGGTCATGATGAACGCATAGACCGCCATCGAATTCTTGCCGGCATAGGCGGCCTCGATGATCGCGTCCTTGGAGAAATAGCCGGCGGTGAGCGGGAAGCCGGTGAGCGCCAGCGTGCCGATCACCATCATCCAATAGGTGAAGGGGATCTTGTCCTTCAGCCCGCCCATGTGGCGCATGTCCTGCTCGTGATGCATCGCCATGATCACCGAGCCGGAGCCGAGGAAGAGCAGCGCCTTGAAGAACGCGTGCGTGAAGAGGTGGAACATCCCGACCGAATAGGCCCCGACCCCCATCGCGACGAACATGTAGCCGAGCTGCGAACAGGTCGAATAAGCAACCACACGCTTGATGTCGTTCTGCACGAGGCCGACCGTTGCGGCGAAGAAAGCGGTCGTCGCGCCGATGAAGGTCACGAAGGTCAGCGCCGTCGGCGCAAGCTCGAAGAGCGGCGAGAGCCGCGCCACCATGAACACGCCGGCCGTCACCATCGTCGCCGCATGGATGAGCGCGGAGACCGGCGTCGGGCCTTCCATCGCGTCGGGAAGCCAGGTGTGGAGCAGGAACTGCGCCGACTTGCCCATCGCTCCCATGAAGAGAAGGAGGCAGATCACGGTCATCGTATCGACCTGCCAGCTCAGGAATTGCATCGGCTTGCCGACAAGCGCGGGCGCCTGCGAGAACACGGTATCGAAATTGACGGCGCCGGTGACGGCGAAGACCGCGAAGATGCCGAGCGCGAAGCCGAAGTCACCGACGCGATTGACGACGAAGGCCTTGATCGCCGCCGCGTTCGCGGACGGCCGCTGATACCAGAAGCCGATGAGCAGATAGCTCGCGAGGCCGACGCCCTCCCAGCCGAAGAAGAGCTGGACGAGGTTGTCCGCCGTCACCAGCGCGAGCATCGCGAAGGTGAAGAGCGAGAGATAGCCCATGAAGCGCGGCCGATAGGGGTCCTCGTGCATGTAGCCGATCGAATAGATGTGCACGAGCGCGGACACGGTCGTGACGACGACCAGCATCACCGCCGTGAGGCTGTCGATGCGCAGCGACCAGTCGATATGAAGGTCGCCCGACTGAATCCATGCCAGCACCGGGATGCGCATCTCCTGGCCGGCGAAGCCGACCTGGAAAAACGCGATCCAGGAGAGAACCGCGCAAACGACAAGCAATGTCGAGGTGACGAGCTCGGCGGCACGCGAGCCCGCGGCCGCCGGCTCGTGTGCCTCGTGCTCGTGGTGTGTCGGGTGGATCGCGGCGATGTCGCCATGCGCCGGCGGGCCGCCATGCGGACGCTCGGGAACGTGCGGGGCCGCATGATCGTCGTGCCCCGGCATTTCGCCATAGCCGGGATGCCGCGCCCGCGCACCGGCGAGCGAAATGAGGCCGGCAACGATGGCGCCGAGCAGCGGCAGGAAGACGATAGCCTGATACATGGGCGCCGCCTCAGCCCTTCATGATGTTGATGTCTTCCACCGCGATGGAGCCGCGATTGCGGAAGAAGACGACGAGGATGGCAAGGCCGATCGCCGCTTCAGCGGCGGCGACGGTGAGCACCAGCAGCGCGAAGACCTGGCCCACGAGATCGTTGAGGAAGGCCGAGAACGACACGAGATTGACGTTGACGCTGAGCAGGATGAGCTCGACTGACATCAGGATGACGATGACGTTCTTGCGGTTGATGAAGATGCCGAGCACGCCGAGCGTGAAGAGGATCGCGCCGACGGTCAGATAATGTCCGAGCGTGATGGTCATCAGATCCCCTGCCCCGGCTGAACCTTGCGCACTTCGATCGCGGTCTCGCGCGTGCGCGCGTTCTGCACGCCGATGTTCTGGCGGCGCACACGCACGCGATGCTGCAGCGTGAGGACGATCGCGCCGATCATCGCGATCAGCAGGATCATGCCCGCCGCCTGGAAGAAGTAGACGTAGCGCGTGTAGAGGATTTGCCCGAGCGCTTCGGTATTGGTCAGCTGATCGATCGGCGGAATCGGGTTCGCGACGACCTTCGGCACGCCCTCGCCGATCACCCAGCCGCCAACCACGAGGAGAAGCTCGGCCAAGAGGATCAATCCGACGCCTGCGCCGATCGGAAGATATTGCGAGAAGCCTTGCCGCAGCGCCGCGAAGTCGACGTCGAGCATCATCACGACGAAGAGGAAGAGCACCGCGACCGCGCCGACATAGACGACGATGAGGATCATCGCCAGGAACTCGGCGCCGAGCAGCACAAAAAGTCCCGCCGCATTGACAAAGGCGAGGATAAGAAAAAGCACGGAATGCACGGGGTTGCGCGCCGCAATCACCATGAAAGCGGAGGCGATGCAAATCCCAGCGAAGAGATAAAAGAAGAGCGCTGCGAGGGTCATCGTGGTGCGCTCACCGATACGGCGCGTCGAGCGCGATGTTCTTCGCGATCTCGCGCTCCCAACGATCGCCGTTCGCGAGCAGGCGCTCCTTGTCGTAGTAGAGCTCCTCGCGCGTTTCGGTCGCAAACTCGAAATTCGGCCCCTCGACGATGGCGTCGACCGGGCACGCTTCCTGGCACAACCCGCAATAGATGCACTTCACCATGTCGATGTCGTAGCGCGTCGTGCGGCGCGTGCCGTCGTTTCGCCGCGGCCCCGCTTCGATGGTGATCGCCTGCGCGGGGCAGATCGCCTCACAGAGCTTGCAAGCGATGCAGCGCTCTTCCCCGTTCGGATAGCGGCGCAGCGCATGTTCGCCACGGAAGCGCGGCGAGAGCGGGCCTTTCTCGAAGGGATAGTTGAGCGTCGCCTTCGGCCTGAAGAAATAGCGCATCGACAGCACGAAGGCCGTGATGAACTCCCGCAGGAAGACGGCGCGCGCGGTTTGATCGAGCCTCATCGGAACATCTCTTTCACGGCTTCAGCACCCTCTACTTTGGAGCCAAACCGGTGAACTGCAACACGCCGGCGACGATCACGACCATCGCGATCGACAGCGGCAGGAACACTTTCCAACCCAGCCGCATCAGCTGGTCGTAGCGGTAGCGTGGAACGATCGCCTTGGCCATGGCGAACATGAAGAAGAAGAACAGCGCCTTCAGCAGGAACCAGACGATGCCCGGCACCCAGGTGAAGGGCGGGAACGGCAGCGGCGAGAGCCAGCCGCCGAGGAAGAGGATCGTGCCCATGGCGCACATGGTCGCGATCGCGACGTACTCGCCGAGCATGAACATCATGTACGGGGTCGATCCGTACTCGACCATGAAGCCAGCGACGAGCTCCGATTCCGCTTCGACGAGATCGAAGGGCGGCCGGTTCGTTTCGGCGAGCGCCGAGACGAAGAAGACGACGAACATCGGCAGGAGCGGCAGCCAGTACCAATTGAGCAACCCGTAGCGGCCGTTCTGCGCCTCGACGATGGCGGAGAGGTTGAGCGAGCCGGCGCACATCAGCACAGTGATGATGACGAAGCCGATCGAGACTTCGTAGGACACCATCTGCGCGGCTGAGCGCAGCGCCGCGAGGAACGGATATTTCGAGTTCGACGCCCAGCCGGCCATGATGACGCCGTACACGCCGAGCGAGGAGATCGCGAAGATATAGAGGATGCCGACATTGATGTCGGAGATGACCCATCCGGCACTGACGGGAATGACCGCCCAGCCGGCGAGCGCCAGGAGACAGGTCACGAGCGGCGCGAGAAGGAAGACGCCCTTGTTCGCGCCGGAGGGAATGACCGGCTCCTTCAGTACGAATTTCAAAAGGTCGGCGAAGGACTGAAACAGTCCCCATGGCCCGACCACGTTCGGCCCGCGGCGGAGCTGCACGGCCGCCCAGATTTTTCGATCGGCGAGCAGAATATAGGCAATCGACACCAGCAGCAGCACCAGCAGCAGCAAGCTCTGCCCGATGATGATCAGGATCGGTAGGAGCGTGTTCCAAAGTTCGGTCATCGCCCCTACTCCGCCGCCGTCGCCATTGGCCGCCCGCGCGCAAGCGCCGAGCATTCCGCCATGATCGCGGAGGCGCGCGCGATCGGATTGGTGAGGTAGAAGTCGTCGATGACGGAGCGGAACGGCGCCGTGTCCGGCGTCCCGCCCGTGCTCGCGAGCTTGGCAATATCGGCGCCGTCGCCGGGCGCGATCTGATCGACACGCGCGAGGTGCGGCACGGCCTCGAACATGGTGCGGCGCAGCGCGGCCATCGAGTCGTAAGGCAGCGTGTGGCCGAGCACGTCCGAGAGCGCGCGCAGGATCGCCCAGTCCTCCCGCGCGTCGCCTGGCGGGAACGCGGCGCGCGCCGCCATCTGCACGCGGCCTTCAGTGTTGACGAAAATTCCGGACTTCTCGGTGTAGGCGGCGCCCGGCAGGATCACGTCGGCACGATGCGCGCCGCGGTCGCCATGGGTGCCGATATAGACGACGAACGCGCCGGGCTCGACCTCGATCTCGTCGGCGCCAAGCAGGAAGAGAACGTCGAGCGCCCCGGCCTTCGCCATCTGCGCGGCGGTCAAGCCGCCCTCGCCCGGCACGAGGCCGAGATCGAGCGCGCCGACGCGCGAGGCGGCCGTATGCAGCACAGCGAAGCCGTTCCAGCCGTCCTTCACCGCGCCGACATCCTGCGCGAGCTTTGCCGCGGCGGCTGCGATCGCCGCCCCATCGGGACGCGCCAGCGCGCCGGCGCCAACGAGCACCATGGGCCGCTCGACGTCCTTCAGCGCGTCGGCGAAGTCGCCGCTCGCGGCCTGCGCCAGGCTTTCCGCACCGGCGCCGAGCGGATGATAGGGATAGGTGAGGTCGACGCGCTCGCCGACGAGGCCGATCGGGAACTTACCAAAACGCCAGCGCTTGCGGATGCGCGCGTTGAGGACCGAGGCTTCCTTACGCGGATTGGCGCCGACGATAATCAGCGCATCCGCCTTCTCGATGCCGGCGATGGTCGGGTTGAAGAGATAAGAGGCGCGGCCGTTTTTCGGATCGGCGGCGCTGCCGTCCTGACGGGCATCGATATTCTTCGTCCCAAGGCGCGTCATCAGGTTCTTGAGCGCGAACATCTCTTCGCACGCCGCCAGGTCGCCGACGATGGCGCCGATGCGCTCCGGCTTGAGGCCCTTCATCTTGGCGGCGACCGCGGCGAAGGCCTCCGGCCATGTCGCTTCGCGCAGCCGGCCGCCTTCCCGCAGATACGGCACGTCGAGGCGCTGCACCCGAAGCCCGTCGACGACATGACGCGTCTTGTCGGAAATCCATTCCTCGTTCACGTCGTCGTTGACGCGCGGCAGGATGCGCATCACCTCGCGGCCGCGCGTGTCGACGCGGATCGCCGATCCGACCGCGTCCATCACGTCGATCGATTCCGTCTTGCCGAGTTCCCAGGGCCGCGCGACGAAGGCATAAGGCTTCGAGGTCAGCGCGCCAACCGGGCAGAGATCGACGACATTGCTCTGCAGCTCCGACGTCATCGCATGTTCGAGATACGTCGTGATTTCCATGTCCTCGCCGCGGCCGATGGCGCCGAGCTCCGGCGCGCCCGCAACCTCGTCGACGAAACGGATGCAGCGGGTGCATTGGATGCAGCGGTTCATCGACGTCTTGACGAGGACGCCGATGTACTTGTCTTCGACGGCGCGCTTGTTCTCGGCGAAGCGACTGGAGTCGGTGCCGTAGGCGAGCGACTGGTCCTGCAGGTCGCACTCGCCGCCCTGATCGCAGATCGGGCAGTCGAGCGGATGGTTGATCAGCAGGAACTCCATCACGCCTTCGCGCGCTTTCTTCACCATCGGCGAGCGTGTCAGCACCTCCGGCGGCTCGCCGTTCGGTCCCGGACGGCAGTCGCGCACGCCCCAGGCGCAGCTCGCCACCGGCTTCGGCGCACCTTTGAGTTCGACGAGGCACATGCGGCAGTTGCCGGCGATCGAGAGCCGCTCGTGGAAGCAGAAGCGCGGAATCTCGGCGCCGGCCGCCTCGCACGCCTGCAGCAGCGTGTACTCCGCCGGGACCTCGACCGCTTTGCCGTCGACGATGAGTTTGGTCATGTCGTCTTAATTCCCGATCGCTCGTGGCCATTCCATTCGTCATTACCGGGCTTGACCCGGCAATCCATCTTCTTTCGAAGAGGGATGGATGCCCGGGTCAAGCCCAGGCATGACACCTGAAATTGCCGCACGCGCGCCATTCTCTACTCCGCCGCCACGAGCACGGGCTCACCGTGCGGGTTCGCCGCGTAGGCGTCGATGCGCCGCTCGATCTCGCCGCGGAAATGCCGGATCAGCCCTTGGATCGGCCACGCTGCGGCGTCGCCCAGCGCGCAGATCGTATGGCCTTCGACCTGCGTGGTCACTTCCAGCAGGACGTCGATCTCGCGCTTGTGCGCGCGGCCTTCCGCCATGCGCAAGAGAACGCGCCACATCCAGCCGGTCCCCTCGCGGCAGGGTGTGCACTGGCCGCAGCTCTCATGCTTGAAGAAGTAGGAGATACGCGCGATCGCCTTCACGACATCGGTCGATTTGTCCATCACCAGCACGCCAGCGGTGCCGAGACTCGACTTCACAGCGCGGGTGCCGTCGAAATCCATGATCAGATCGCCGCAATCGGACGCGGGAATGAGCGGGCAGGATGCGCCGCCGGGAATAATCGCGAGCAGATTGTCCCATCCGCCGCGCACACCGCCGCCATGCTTCTCGACCAGCTCCTTGAAGGGAATGCTCATCGCCTCTTCGACGATGCAGGGCGTGTTCACATGCCCCGAAATGCCGAACAGCTTGGTGCCGACATTGTTGGGCCGGCCGATGCTGGCGAACCAGGCGGCGCCGCGGCGCAGGATGGTCGGCGCGACGGCGATCGACTCGACGTTGTTGACGGTTGTCGGACAGCCGTAGAGACCGACATTCGCCGGGAACGGCGGCTTCAGCCGCGGCTGGCCCTTTTTGCCCTCGAGGCTTTCGAGCAGCGCCGTCTCCTCGCCGCAGATATACGCGCCGGCGCCGTGATGGACGTAGATGTCGAAGTCCCAGCCGTGGACGTTGTTCTTGCCGATCAGCTTCGCCTCGTAGGCTTGATCGACGGCCGCCTGCAGATGCTCGCGCTCGACGATGAATTCGCCGCGTACATAGATGTAGGCGGCGTGCGCGCCCATCGCGAAGCCGGCGATCAGGCAGCCTTCGACGAGATGATGCGGATCGTGCCGCATGATCTCGCGGTCCTTGCAGGTGCCCGGCTCCGACTCGTCGGCATTGACGACGAGATAGTGCGGACGCCCATCCGACTTCTTCGGCATGAACGACCACTTGAGGCCGGTCGGGAAGCCAGCGCCGCCGCGGCCACGCAGACCCGAGGCCTTCATCTGGTCAACGATCCAATCGCGCCCGGCCTCCAGGATCGTCTTGGTATTGTCCCACGAGCCGCGCTTGAGCGCGCCCTGCAGGCCCCAATCATGGAAGCCGTGGATGTTGGTGAAGATGCGGTCCTTATCGGCGAGCATGGTCCGTTCCTCAGTCCGTCTTCGCCTTGCCGTCCGACTTGGCCTTGCCGCTATCGGCTTCGCCCGCGGCCTTCACCGCCTCATGCGCCGGAGGCTTCGCGGGAGCGTTCTCGCTCTTCGGCGGAGCGGGAGGGGCAGCAGCGGCGGCGGGCTCCGGCGGTTTCGGCGTATTCTCGCCGGCTTTGCGCGTCGCGATCGCCTCGCGTGCGGCCGCGAGGCCCGCGCCCTTGCCGATCATCGAGCCGTCGAACAGCGCGGGATCGGTCAGCGTGCGCTCGCCGGTTACCGGCTCCGAGGAACGCCGGTCGATTTGCGGTCCGGTCTTCGGCTTTTCGCCGCGCGCCAAGGCGTCGATGATCTTCTCGAACGCTTCCGGCGTCAGGTCCTCGTAGACGTCCTTGACGATCTGCACCATCGGCGCGTTCACACAGGCGCCGGCGCATTCGACCTCTTCCCACGAGAAGTCGCCATCCGCCGAAAGGTGGAGCGGGTGTTCATTGATGCGGCGCTTGCAGACTTTGATCAGCGCCTCGGCGCCGCGCAGCATGCAGGGCGTCGTGCCGCACACCTGGATATGCGCCTTGCGCCCGACCGGCTGCAATTGGAACTGGGTGTAGAAGGTCGCGATCTCGTAGATGCGGATCGGCGGCATATCGAGCATGTTGCCGACGACGCGCATCGCCGGCTCCGAAAGCCAGCCGCCGCCCTGCTCCTGCGCACGCATCAGCAACGGGATGACGGCGCTTGCCTGCCGGCCCTCGGGATATTTCGCGATCTGCTGGCGCGCCCACTCCATGTTCTCCGGCGTGAACGCGAAGCTCTCGGGCTGTAGATGCTTTTCTGCGAGACGGCGGACGGACATTACGGGCGGCCTCCTTGCTTGTCATTCCGGGCGAGCGCAACGCGCGAGACCCGGAATCCATATCCCCGGCGCTGCGGCGTATGGATTCCGGGCTCGCCGCTCACGTGGCGCCCCGGAATGACGAACAAAAGATGGCCCCTCACCGGTCCACCTCACCGAAGACGATATCGAGCGAGCCAAGGACAGCAGAGACGTCGGCCAGCATGTGGCCGCGGCACATGAAATCCATGGCGGAGAGATGCGCGAAGCCCGGCGCGCGGATCTTGCACTTGTACGGCTTGTTGGTGCCATCGGCGACGAGGTAGACGCCGAACTCGCCCTTCGGCGCTTCGACCGCGGCATAAACTTCGCCGGGCGGCACATGATAGCCTTCGGTGTAGAGCTTGAAGTGGTGGATCAGCGCTTCCATCGAGCGCTTCATCTCGCCGCGGCGCGGCGGCACCACTTTGTTGTCGTCGACGACCACCGGCCCCTGCCCTTCGGGCGAGCGCAGCTTCTCGAGGCATTGCTTCATGATGCGGATCGACTGGCGCATCTCTTCCATGCGGATGAGCTGACGGTCGTAATTGTCGCCGTTCTTGCCGACCGGGATATCGAAATCGAGCTCGGCATAGCACTCATAAGGCTGCGCCTTGCGCAGGTCCCACGCGGCGCCGGAGCCGCGCACCATGACGCCGGAGAACCCCCATTTCCAGGCGTCCTCGAGGCTCACATAGCCGATGTCGACGTTCCGCTGCTTAAAGATGCGGTTGTACATCACGAGGTCGTCGAGATCGTCGCAGACCTTGAGGAACGGATCGCAGAAATCCCAGATGTCGTCGATGAGCTTCGGCGGCAGGTCCTGATGCACGCCGCCGACGCGGAAGTAAGTCGCATGCATGCGAGCGCCGGACGCGCGCTCGTAAAAGACCATCAGCTTCTCACGCTCCTCGAAGCCCCACAGCGGCGGGGTGAGCGCGCCGACATCCATCGCCTGCGTCGTCACGTTGAGGAGATGCGAGAGCAGCCGGCCGATCTCGCAATAGAGCACGCGGATCAATTGCGCGCGTTTCGGCACCTGCAAGCCGAGCAGCCGTTCCGCCGCGAGGCAGAACGCATGCTCCTGGTTCATCGGCGCGACATAATCGAGCCGATCGAAGTATCCAATCGCCTGCAGATAAGTCTTGTGCTCGATCAGCTTCTCGGTGCCGCGATGGAGGAGCCCGATATGCGGATCGACGCGCTCGACCACCTCGCCGTCGAGGTCGAGCACAAGGCGCAACACGCCATGCGCCGCCGGATGCTGCGGCCCGAAATTGATCGTGAATTTGCGGTCGGCGGTTTCGGTGGTGGCGGTCATGCGACGTTTCCGGCTGGAAACAGCGAATAGCGAGTAGCGAATAGCGAATAGAAAACGAAGCTTCTAGCCATCTGCATTTCTGCGCTGAATTGAACGGATCAACGACCGAAGCATTTTGCCGAGTTCGTCGCACTGCGTCAGAATCGGCTCAACGCCACTTGTCGGCGCCAAATTCACACGACCCGCCAGCACGAGATGGGTCTCCAGTTCCTTCAAAGAGCCTTGCGCGACACGCAAGAACTGGACGAAAGACCCACTATTCTCGCGGCCATGCCCCTCGGCAATATTGGCCGCGATCGATACGGCGGAACGACGAATTTGGCTGGTCATACCGTAGAGTTCGTCTTTCGGAAATCGCGTCGTCAGGCGGTATGTGCTTTCCGCCACAGACATCGCGTCCTGCCAGACCTTCAGATCACGGTATGACTTGATCTCAATCTCGCGCCTCCTTTTCTATTCGCTACTCACTATTCGCTATTCGCTTCACTATTCGCTTTTTCCCGACTTCTGCTCGGCTTTCTCATCGCCCGGCAGCGGAAAGGCGGGGCCCTCCCACGGCGAGAGAAAATCGAAGCTGCGGAATTCCTGGTTGAGCCGCACCGGCTCGTAGACCACGCGCTTGACGTCGTCGTCCCAACGCACTTCGACGAAGCCGGTGAGCGGAAAGTCCTTGCGCAGCGGATATCCCTCAAAGCCGTAATCGGTGAGGATGCGCCGCATGTCCGGGTGACCGGTGAAGATCACGCCGTAGAGATCGTAGGCCTCGCGCTCGAACCAGTCGGCGCCGGGGAAGACGCTGATGATCGAGGGAACCGGCGTCGCCTCGTCGGCCTGCGTCTTCACACGAATGCGCAGGTTCTGCTTCGGCGACAGCAGATGATAGACGACGTCGAAACGCTTCTCGCGCGCCGGCCAATCGACCGCGGTGACGTCGATGAAACTCACGAACTGACAGCGCGGATCGTCACGCAGGAACGTCACCACCTCGATGATGCGCTGCGCGTCGACATGGATCGTCAGCTCACCATAGGCGACGGAAAAGCCCGTGGCCGCGTCGCCAAGACCGGCGACGACGGCTTTGCCAAGCTCGTTCAACCGTTCGCTCATTGCGCCTCGTTAATCCACGATGAACAGCCGCGCGCCCTTTTCAGTGCGCGACCGGTGTGGCTCTTCCCCATCGGCGACCTGATAGCTCATGCCGGGTGACAGAGTGAAAGTGCGTCCGTCCTTCAGTTCCGTGTGCAGCTCGCCGTCGCAGCAGAAGAGAATGTGACCCTTCTGGCACCAATGATCCGACGCGTAGCCTGCGGAATATTCGACCATGCGCACGCGGATCCCGCCGAATTCGCGGGTCCGCCACGTGGCCATGCCCGACTCTCCGGGATGGGTCGTTTTCTCGATCGCAGACCAGTCGGTGGTGCCGAACGGAATATCCTTCATCTGCATCGGCGCACGCTCATCGCTCGATTGTGCCGGTGCGGCGGATCTTCCGCTGCAGCAGCATCACGCCGTAGAGCAGCGCCTCCGCCGTCGGCGGGCAGCCCGGCACATAGACGTCGACCGGCACGATGCGGTCGCAGCCGCGCACCACCGAATAGGAGTAGTGATAATAGCCGCCGCCGTTCGCGCAGGAGCCCATGGAGATGACGTAGCGCGGCTCCGGCATCTGGTCGTAGACCTTGCGCAGCGCCGGCGCCATCTTGTTGGTCAAGGTGCCGGCGACGATCATCACGTCCGACTGGCGCGGCGAGGCGCGCGGCGCGAAGCCGAAGCGCTCCGCGTCGTAGCGCGGCATCGACATCTGCATCATCTCGACCGCGCAGCAGGCCAAGCCGAAGGTCATCCACATCAGCGAGCCGGTGCGCGCCCAGTTGATGAGGTCATCGGTCGCGGTGACGAGGAAGCCCTTGTCGCCAAGCTCGTTGTTCAGCCCGGTGAAGTAGGGATCGTCCGAGCCAACCGGCTTTCCGGTCTTCGGGTCCAGAATTCCACGCGGTGCTGGTGCGACGACGGTGCTCATGCGCTCAATCCCATTCGAGCGCCCCTTTCTTCCACTCGTAGATAAACCCGATGGTCAGCACCGCAAGAAAGACCATCATCGACCAGAAACCGAAAGCGCCGAGATTTCCGAAGGTGATCGCCCACGGAAACAGGAACGCGACTTCGAGATCGAAGATGATGAAGAGGATGGCGACGAGATAGAAGCGCACGTCGAATTGCATGCGCGCATCGTCGAAGGCGTTGAAGCCGCACTCATACGCGGAGAGCTTCTCGGCGTCCGGGTTCTTGTAAGCGACGAGGAACGGCGCCACGAGAAGCCCGAGGCTGAGCACCAGAGCCACGCCGATGAAGATGACGAGCGGCAGATAATCCTGCAGCAGCTCGTTCATGCGCCTTCTCCTGGAATGTTCTGCCTTCGACCGGCTCCCCGCACCCCGCGAAACCTCGGCCAAATGGCCACGGCGCCGCAAGAATTTCGTCCTCCGGCAGTTCGGATTCGTTCCAAGGACGGGGCGGGCGAGGCTTAGCGCAGCGCACCATCGGAGGCAAGGCGAAAGCAGGCATTTCCATGGCATCGCCCCCACCCAAGATTTGCGGGCGAACCGAGGGCGCAGAGCGGCCGCTGTTGTGCCATGCCGTCGCGGCCTTTAGCCTTCCCGCCCTGCCGCTGATATGGGACGCGTGTGCCGCGAGATAAAGACAAGGCCGTCCCGACGCCGGCAGCGACGCGCCTGCCCCTCGCCTTGATCGCATGGGGAACCGTCGGCATTGCGCTCAATGTCGGCGCGGCACGCTTCACCTATGGTGTGATGCTGCCGTCGCTGCGGCGCGACCTCGGGCTCGATTACTTCGCCGGCGGCACGCTCAACACCATTCATCTGGCCGGCTATCTCGTCGGTACTCTGCTCACTCCCTCGCTCGCACGGCGCACCGGCATGCCGGCGCTCTCTAAGGGCGCGCATCTGCTCGTCGCGGCCGGAGCGCTTCTCTGCGCGCTCGCGCCGGGCGATGCCTTCGCCGGCTACTATCTTTAGGCGGCCGGACGGCTGGCGACCGGGATCGGCGCGGGCGCCGCCATCGTTGCCATTCTGGTGCTGATTTTTGCCGCCGTCGCCGCTGCATCGCGGCCCGCGGTCAGCGCCCTCGTGTGGGCGGGGATGGGCGCCGCCACGGTGCTCAGCGGCCTGGCGGCGCCTTGGCTCCTCGGAACACATCTCGGCTGGCGCGTCGCGTTTGCCCTCTCTGCCGCAACGGCGCTGGCCCTCGCGCTGTTCTTTCCCCCGACACAATCTGGCGCCGGGGCTGCCTTCCCCCCGGCATCCACGGGAACCTTCCACGTGCGGCGCGCCTTCACGCGCGGCTGGATTTTTCTCGGCGGCAGCTATCTCGCCTTCGGCGTCGCCTATATCGCCTACGCAACGTTCGTCGGCACACAACTTGCCGCCGCCCAGGCGCCGATCACCGTCGTCGTCATGGCCTGGGTTGCGTTTGGGGCGACGACGATCGTCGGCGCAACGATCGCCATCCCGATCTTGCGTTCGGCCGCGCTCAAGCGCTTCGCCCTGCTGGCCGCGGCCATTGCCGGAGCCGCGGGTGCGACAGTGGCGACAGGGCCAGACGCAACGCATGCGTTCGTCGGTGCGCTGCTGGTCGGCCTCGGCACGGCGGCGACGCCGGCGATCATCAGCGCCTATGCGCGCGAGCGCACGACGGTCGGCGAATATCCCCGAGCCTTCAGTATTGTCACGAGCGCGCTCGGGATCGGACAGCTTGTGGGCCCGGCATTCGCCGGCGCGCTGGCGGATAAGTTCGGCCCGCAGGTCGTGCCGGTTTTTGCGGCCGCGGCCTATGCCTGTGCGGCTGTGCTCGCCATCCTCGATGCCATGGCCGTGAAGCAGCGCGAAAGCTGAAATTCAGCGTCCGCTCACCTTGGCGTAATGACGCTTCGCCTTGGCGCGGTTGCCGCACGCGCTCATATCGCACCAGCGGCGCGTACCGCTCTTGCTCTCATCGAAGAAGAGCCATAGGCATTTCTCGTTGGCGCAGCGGCGAATGCGCCGTTGCCCGGCGTTGAGGATGAGGTCCCCCGCCGACCACAGAACCGGCGCCAAGAGATCCGGCATCGCTGGCTTCAGGCGTTCGAGACGCCACGCATATCGCCCATTCGCGCGCACCAGCGCGTGCCTTTGCGGGGCCTCGGCGAGCGCTGCGCTCAATGCGGCGAAATCCTTATCGCGCGGCGCCTCCTCGGTCGCGAAGGCGCTGAAGACGCGAAAGATCGTCTCGCGCATCCCGATCATGTCGGCGAACAGCGTATCCGCCTTCTTCGGATGCGCGTGCAGCCAGGCCGTCGTCTCATGCAAGGCCGATGCGCCGATGCCGGCACTCTTTTCGAGCCAGGCCATGAGCTCGTCCCAGCCCGTGAGCGACTCGGACGGCGCATCGCTGCCGCGCCACGTCAGCGTGTTGGCGTAAGCGAGACAAAGATCGTCGGAAACGTTGGAAATCAGCATGGCGTCGGCGGCCATCGTAGCAGGCGAAGACTCTCCCCGCATTATAACCCCCATGCCGGTTGACAAACCGTTGCCGCCGCGCGTATCTATATATAACCGCCATGGCGGTTATATATAGCCGCCAACCAAAATCGGGAGAGAGCGATGATCAATCATGTGTCGATCGGGGTGCGCGACCTCGCGCGGACGAAGCGGTTCTATGATGCGGCCCTCAAGGCGCTCGGCTACGATTGCCTGAGCGAGAGCGAGGGCTCCCTCGGCTACGGCCGCGATGCGGTCGCCTTCTGGATCAGCAGTTCGGAAAGCCCGGTACCGGCCGACAAGCGCTCGGGTCTGCACATCTGCTTCGACGCCAAGAGCCGTGAGGCTGTCGACGGTTTCCACGCCGCGGCGCTGCGCTCAGGCGGCCGCGACAATGGCAAGCCGGGCGTGCGCAAGGATTACGATCCGAACTACTACGCGGGGTTCGTCGTCGACCCCGACGGCTACCGCCTCGAGGCCTATTGCGGGCGCAAGAATTGAGACATTGGGCGGACAACTCGAAATGTGTCATTGCCGGGCTTGACCCGGCAATCCATCCGCTTCGGAAGTCTTTCCCTTGAAGGATGGATGCCCGGGTCAAGCCCGGGCATGACGAATTCGAGCGTTGGATCGCCCACTCAAACGTCGAGCAAATCCTCGCGGGCGAATTCCGCGCGCTCCTGGATGAAGGCGAAGCGCGACTCGGCCTTTGTACCCATCAGCCGCTCGACGCTGTCGGCGGTCGCCTCGCGCTCGGCGACTTCGAGCGAGACCTGGAGAAGCGTGCGCTTCTTGCGGTCCATCGTCGTCTCCTTGAGCTGCGCCGGCATCATCTCGCCCAGCCCCTTGAAACGGCCGATCTCGACCTTGGCGTTGGCGTGGAACTCCTTCTTGAGGATCGCATCGCGATGCGCATCGTCGCGCGCATAGAAGATCTTGCCGCCATGGCTGAGCCGGTAGAGCGGCGGCACGGCGAGGAAGAGGTGACCGTTTTCGATCAGCTTCGGCGTCTGGCGATAGAAGAAGGTGATCAGCAATGACGCGATATGCGCGCCGTCGACGTCGGCGTCGGTCATGATGATGACGCGGCCGTAACGGAGGTCCTCATCGCGATAATGCACGCCGGTGCCGCAGCCGAGCGCCTGCATCAGATCGGCGAGCTGCTGGTTCTGTGCGAGCTTGTCGCGGCCGGCAGACGCGACATTGAGAATCTTGCCGCGCAGCGGCAGCACCGCCTGGCTCGCGCGATCGCGCGCCTGTTTCGCGGAGCCGCCGGCGCTGTCGCCTTCGACAATGAAAAGCTCCGAGCTTTCCGCGGCGGCATTGGTGCAGTCGGCGAGCTTGCCCGGCAGCCGCAGCTTCTTCACCGCGCTCTTGCGGGAAATCTCCTTTTCCTGCCGGCGCCGCAGACGCTCATCCGCGCGCTCCACCACCCAATCGAGCAGCTTGTTCGCCTGCACGGGATTGCCGGCGAGCCAGTGATCGAACGGATCGCGGATCGCCTGCTCGACGATACGCTGCGCCTCGACGGTCGCGAGACGATCCTTGGTCTGCCCCTGAAACTCGGGCTCGCGCACGAAGACGGAGAGCATCGCGCCGGCGCCCACCATGATGTCTTCGCTCACGATCGAGCCGGCGCGCTTGCCCTGCCCGACCCGCTCGGCATGATCCTTCAAGCCCCGCAGGAGCGCCGCACGCAGGCCCGCTTCGTGCGTGCCGCCGTCGGGCGTCGGGATCGTGTTGCAGTAGGACGACATGAAGCCGTCGGCATCGGCCACCCAGGCGACGGCCCATTCGACTGCGCCTTGCGTGCCGGCCTTGCCCGAGCGTCCAGCAAAGATCTCCGGATGCACGAGTGTCTGCCCATGCGTCGCCGATTGCAGATAATCCTTCAGGCCGCCAACGAAATGGAAGGTCTCCTTCTCCGGCACCTCGTCGAGGCCGACGAGCAGCGAGGGCGCACAAGACCAGCGGATTTCGACACCGCCGAACAGATACGCCTTCGAGCGCGCCATCTTGAACAGCCGCGCCGGCTTGAACGTCGCCTTCTCGCCGAAGATCTGTGGATCGGGCTTGAAGCGGATCTTGGTGCCACGCCGGTTGGGCGCGCGGCCGAGATCCTCGAGCTTCGTCTTCGGCACGCCGCGCTCGAAAACCTGACGGTAGAGCGTCTGCCCGCGCGCGACTTCGACGTCGAGACGCTGCGACAGCGCATTGACGACGGAGACGCCGACGCCGTGCAGACCGCCCGACGTCTCGTAGACCTTCGAGTCGAATTTGCCGCCCGCATGCAGCGTGCACATGATGACTTCGAGCGCGGATTTCTTCGGAAACTTCGGATGCGGATCCACCGGGATGCCGCGGCCGTTGTCGTTCACGGTGAGGTAACCGTCGGCGGAAAGCTCGACCTCGATCCAGTCGGCATGGCCGGCCAGCGCCTCGTCCATCGAGTTGTCGATGACCTCGGCGAACAGATGATGCAGCGCCTTCTCGTCGGTGCCGCCGATATACATGCCGGGGCGGCGGCGGACCGGCTCGAGCCCTTCCAGCACCTCGATGTCACGGGCCGTGTAACCCGATTCACCGCTGCTGGACTTCGCGGCGCGCGGGCTTGCCGCCGCGCGCGCGGACGGTTGATCAGCGAACAGGTCGCGCGCCTTGGGGCTCGTGCGGTCGGTCTTGGCCATGGGGTTGCTGTCGGAAAGGCGGGACGAATCGCCCGCGCGAGCCGACTATGCCACGATGATGGCCGCAGGATGAAGGACGCTCGCCTCCTCTTCCGAAGAGACGCTAGATCGGCAGCGAGAACCCGGCCGAACGCTCATGCGACGCAGTGCGCGGTGCCGTCGTGCGGAACACGATCCAGGCAAAAAGCGCCACGGCGGCAAAAACGATCAGCGCGCCGCTGATGGCCAGAACCTCGAATTGCCCAGGCCCCCAGGTCAGCACCGCGGCGATGCCGATCGGAAAGACGATCGCGCCAACGATATGCAGCGTCGCCTGAATGGTCGGTAGACGCCCTTCCGCGGCCGACGGCACGAGCCGGTAATAGACACCGAACCCGAACATCAGCACGAAGCCGACAAGGTTGAGATGAGCATGCGCCGGCGCCAGTGCGAAATCCTGGCGGATGCCCATGACGATGCCGAGAACCATCCCCGCCAGCAGGAGGATGACGCTCGTGCGCAGCAGCACTGTTGAGATCATGTTGCCCTCGCCTTCTTTTTTTGCCGAAGGACAGCGCTAACGCAGGCGTGTTGCGCCAGCATTTCTTGCATGTTTCAGGCACGAAATATTTCGGCGCGAATCGTGCGACCGAGAGCGTTCTGGTGTTCTGGTAAGCCGCCCGCTATGGCTTAGGCATGAACCTCGAAGCCTATGCTCACGACATCATCGAATTCGTGCGCGCGCATCAAAGCTGGGCAGCGCCGATCGTCTTCGGCCTCGCCTTCGCGGAATCGCTCGCCTTCATCTCGCTCCTGGTCCCGGCATGGGCCGCCCTGGTCGGCATCGGCGTGTTGATCCAGTCGAGCGGCTTGAGCTTCTGGCCAGTTTGGATCGCGGGCGCCGTCGGCGCCGCGCTTGGCGACTGGCTCTCTTATTGGATCGGGCTGAAATTCGAGGGCACGGTTCGGCACATGTGGCCGCTCTCCAAGCATCCCGACCTCATCCCGCGCGGCGAAGCCTTCGTGAAGAAATGGGGCGCGCTCGCCATCTTTATCGGCCGCTTCTCCGGGCCGCTGCGGGCCTCGGTTCCCTTGGTCGCCGGCATTTTCGAGATGCCCTATTGGCGCTTCCAAATCGCGAATTTCAGCTCCGCCTTTGTGTGGTCCGCGGTGTTGCTGACGCTCGGAGACGCGGTCTCCAAAGCGATCGGCTACGTCTGGAAATAGCCTCCGGCGCCCGCCAAAGCGCCGGAATATCGGCGTTAGGGCGGTGTTGTCTCACCGTCAGTTGAACACCTCGGCCGTTCAGACCGCGCCGGTCCGGCGATAGAGTCGCAGGGTTGGCGCCCAAAAATCCGCTAACGACTGCGCCGACCAAAACCCCAGGGAGGTTTCCATGACGCAACTGTCGCGCCGCAACGTGCTCAAGGCTAGCGCTGCCCTCGGCGTCGGCGCGCCGATAGGAATGGGAATGATCGCACCAACGCAAGCCGCCGCTCCCGCGGCAGACAGGCAGGCTCCCGGCTACTATCGCTACAAGGTCGGCGACATCGGCGTGACCGTCGTCACCGATGGCGCGCGCACCTTCCCGCTGCCGGACGGCTTTGTCGTCAATGCGAAGAAGGACGACATCAACAAGGCGCTCGAAGCCGCCTTCATGCCAAAAGACACGATGACCATCGTGTTCAATCCGCTGGTCATCAATACGGGCGGCAAGGTCGTCGTCATCGACACCGGCAATGGCGAGGCCGCCCATGCGCAATCAAAGGGCGCGGTCGGCCAGTTCCAGACCAATCTCGCCGCGGCCGGTTTCGACCGTAAAGCCGTCGATATCGTCGTCATCTCGCATTTCCACGGCGACCACGTGAACGGCCTGCTCATGGCGGACGGAAAGCCCGCTTTCCCGAATGCCGAGATCAAGGTGCCGGAAGTCGAGTGGAAATACTGGATGGACGACGGCGAGATGGGCCGCGCGCCCGCCGGCCGCATGGCCGACCTCTTCAAGAACAACCGCCGCGTCTTCGATGCGCTCGGCCGCAAGGTGACGCCCTACGCGTGGGAGAAAGAGGTCGCGCCGGGGATCACGGCGGTGGAGAGCATCGGACACACGCCGGGGCACACCTCCTATGTCGTGTCGTCCGGCAACGGAAAGGTGTTCATCCAATCGGATGTCACCAACCATCCGGCGCTGTTCGCGCGGAACCCAGAGTGGCACGCGGGCTTCGACCAGGACGGCGCGCAGGCCGAGAAGACGCGCAAGCGCATCTACGACATGGTGGCGACGGAGAAGCTCGCGATGCAGGGCTTCCACTATCCGTTCCCGTCACTCGGCCATGTCGAGAAGGACGGCGCCGGCTATCGCGTCGTGCCGGCGATGTGGAACCCAACGCTTTGAGCGCGCTGTAGCGTTTCGAAAACATCGATGGCCGGGAGTTCCCCGGCCATCGTTCTATGGAACCCTTTCTTACTTTCCGCTCGCCCTTATGAAAGCGGCGCGGCCACGCAGGATCACGCGTCTTCCTTCATCGCTTCGTCGAGCAGGCGCTTGCATTCGGTCAGCTCGCCGAGCGCTGCACGCAGCTTCTCGCGATGCTCTCCTGACAAGGACGGACGCGATGGCGCCGGGCGCGGCTGCGTCGGCGGGCTCGGTTCGACCGCGCGGATGGAGGGAATATTCGGCGGCTCATCCGCCGGCAACGTCGCCGGGGTCGCGCGTCCGTAGCGCAGCGGCGGAGGCTCGGTGCGGGCAACGACGACGGATGCGACGTCGCCTTCCTCCTCATCGTCCGGCGTGTCGTGCGTCTCGGCGGAACTTTCGTCGACCTCGAGGTCGGCATCGTCGCTCTGCGGCGGACCCGGCTGCGGCGCGCCGGACTTCCACACCGACTGGACGAATTTGATGCCGTTCTCCTTGAAGATGCGCTGCACCCCGCGGATCGTGTAGCCCTCGCCGTAGAGCAGATGGCGGATGCCGCGGAGCAGGTCGACATCGTCGGGCCGGTAATAACGCCGGCCACCCCCTCGCTTCATCGGCTTGATCTGGCCGAAGCGCGTTTCCCAGAAGCGCAGGACGTGCTGCGGCAGATCGAGCTCTTCCGCGACTTCGCTGATGGTGCGGAACGCGTCGGGCGCCTTGTCCATCGGGCTCGCTCCTCTTTCGGGGCTGGCTTTCGGACAGCTTAAACTGATTCGATGGCGGAAGGCTGCAAGTCCTTGATGAGCCTAAATTCCCGTTCGCAGAAGCTAGCCGACCGCGGTTTCCGGCTCGTCCTCGACCGTGACGCCGTTAATGCGCTGCTTGAGGATCGCGGACGGCTTGAAGACCATGACGCGGCGGGGCGAGATCGGCACCTCCTTGCCGGTCTTGGGATTGCGGCCGATGCGCTGGCCTTTCTTGCGCACGACAAAGGAGCCGAAAGAGGAGAGCTTCACCGTCTCCCCGCGCTCCAGGCAATCCGTGATCTGCTTGAGGACGGCCTCGACCAAGGCGGCCGATTCCGTCCGTGACAAGCCGACCTTCTGGTAGACCGCCTCACACAAATCGGCGCGTGTGATCGTCTTTCCCGTCATGGCCGCGCCCCGCGATTTCGACCTATCACCTTGAAAATTCAATAACATCATGCCGCAACCTCACACCGGCCGCAAGGGCAGGATGCGAGATTCGGCTACCAGCGAATCAGCACCGCTCCCCAGGTGAAGCCGCCGCCCATTGCTTCCAGGAGCACGAGATCGTCCTTCTGGATGCGCCCATCGCCGACCGCGACCGCGAGCGCCAGCGGGATGGAGGCGGCCGACGTGTTCCCGTGCTTGTCGACGGTCGTGACGACTTTCGACGGATCGACGCCAAGCTTGTGCGCCGAGCCGTCAATGATGCGCTTGTTCGCCTGGTGCGGCACGAACCAGTCGATCTCACTCGCCTTCATTCCCGACGCCACGAGTGTCTGCTCGACCACGTCGGTGATATTCGACACGGCATGGCGGAACACCTCCCGCCCCTCCATGCGCAAGTGGCCAACGGTGCCGGTCGATGACGGGCCGCCATCGACATAGAGCTTGTCCTTGTAGCGCCCGTCGGAACGCAATTGCGCGGTGAGAATACCGCGGCCGTTCGCAGTCGCCGCGTCCTGCGCTTCGAGCACCAGCGCGCCGCCGCCATCGCCGAACAGCACGCAGGTGCTGCGATCGTTCCAGTCGAGGATGCGCGAGAACGTCTCGGCGCCGATCACCAGCGCGCGCTTGAAGGCGCCGGACTTGAGCAGCCCGTCCGCCGTCGCCAGCGCATAGACGAAGCCGGAACACACCGCCTGCAGATCGAACGCGGCGCCGTGATGAATGCCGAGCGCGGCTTGCACCGATACCGCCGTCGCTGGAAAGGTCTGGTCGGGCGTCGAGGTGGCAAGCACGATGAGGTCGATGCTCTCGGCCGTGATGCCGGCATGGGCGAGAGCCGCGCGCGCGGCGGCGAGCGCGATGTCGGAGGTGAGTTCGCCGTCGGCGGCGATGTGGCGCTCACGGATGCCGGTGCGCTGCGTGATCCACTCGTCCGAGGTTTCGACCTTTTGGGCGAGTTCCTGGTTGGTCAACACCCGCGCAGGCAAATAGCTGCCGCAACCGAGCACAACCGAACGCAATTCCTTCACGACGCAACCTCGACCGCAGATGTCCGCTGATGATGCGACAAAGCTTCCGAGATCTTCGTCAACAACCCATAGCGGACCATGTCGTAGCCGAGATCGACGGCGGCGGCGAATCCTTCCGCGTCGGTACCGCCATGGCTCTTGATCACGACGCCATTGAGGCCGAGGAAGATGCCGCCATTGGCGCGGCGAGGATCGACCTTTTCGCGCAGCGCATCGAACGCCGGCTTCGCCAAGAGATAGCCAAGCCGCGCGCGCCAGGTGCGGCTCATGGCGCTGCGGAGATACTGCCCGATCTGCCGCGCCGTTCCTTCCGCCGTCTTGAGCGCGATATTGCCGGCGAAGCCTTCCGTCACGACGACGTCGACCGTCCCCTTGCCGATATCGGTGCCCTCGACAAAGCCGCGATAGTCCATGCCGGGAAACTGCGCCTCGCGCAGGATGCGGCCGGCCTCGCGCACCTCCTCGAGGCCTTTGACCTCCTCGACGCCGATGTTGAGGAGGCCGACGGTGGGGCTTGGAATATCGAAGAGAATGCGCGCCATGGCGCTGCCCATCACCGCCATGTCGACGAGGTGATGGGCGTCGGCGCCGATCGTCGCGCCCATGTCGAGGACGACCGATTCGCCGCGCAGCGTCGGCCATAGCGCCGCGATCGCTGGCCGATCGATGCCGGCCATGGTGCGCAGATTGAACTTGGCCATGGCCATCAGCGCGCCGGTGTTGCCTGCCGACACCGCAACGTCGCAGTCGCCCTTCTTCACCGCATCGAGGGTGAGCCACATCGACGATTTCCAGCGGCCATGGCGCAGCGCCTGGCTTGGCTTCTCGTCCATGGCGATCGCCACGTCCGTATGCACGACGGTGCTTGCCGCCTTGAGCTTCGGCTGCGCGTCGAGAAGCGGTGCAATCGCCGCGCTGTCGCCATGCAGCGTGAAGGCGATGTCGGGATGGCGCGCGAGCGAGAGGGCGGCGCCCGCAACGACCACTGTTGGCCCGTGGTCGCCGCCCATTGCGTCAAGCGCGATGCGTATCCGCTGAGGCATATGATCCTTGTCGGCGGCGCCGACCGCCGGAGTGAAAATCCGAAGATAATGGCTGGGACAATCGACCGAGAATACCCGCTCGGAGGCCGTTCACAAGGGTGCCACGGCACCGCTTACGTCATCGGCCAAAAGCGAAGCGTCTGGGCCACAGGTCGGCTGATTATGACCCTTGACCGCCCTTGAGGCTGCGAAGCGCGGCAAAGGGATGAGCCCCCTCCGAGTCCTCCCCTTGAGGCGCTTCGAACCTGGCGTCCGCGCGCCGCGGATAGGGGTCGATGCCGAGCAACAGGAACTCGGTCGCGATCGCCCCGAGGTCGACCTTGCCGCCGAACAAGGGCTCCGGCGGGTCCATCTCGTCAGCCGCGGAGGCAGGCGAATGGTGTGCGTTGTCGTCGCCCTCGACCGGAGGCTCGAATAGAAGATCGACCGATTCGCGCACTGTATTCGTCAGCGGCTCGAGCGTGACGACGCAGGTCTGGCGCACCGTGGCGTCGATCCCGCCGGTGACATGAAGCCCGTCGTGGCCGCGCCGCGTGAGATCGAAAGAAGCCGTGAGATCGGAGACCTCCAGCACCCCAACAAGCTTCGCCAGCGCCTGACGCGTCTGCGCATCGGCATGAAGCTCGACATGACGCCCCTGCTCCGGGACGTCTTCGATAGCCACGGAAACGCTCCAAGGCCGCTCCGGCTGATCCTTATGCTTTTGCTGGTCCATGATCGCCTCCACCGGTCACGCCGCCGCGACCATCTGCGGGTCGGGAAACCGCACGACACCGGCACTGAGATCGGCGGCGCTCTGGAGCGCCAAGCTCTCCACCGCGGCACGCACATAGGCGGCGAGCCGCGCCGCTGTCCCCGTCATATGGTCGCCGAAGACGTTGCGGCCAAGGGCGTCGACAAGCGCCCCATTGTCGGACGCCGCGAGTGCCGCGTCGTAGGCCGCCGCGCGGCCGTAAAAGGCCTCGCCGATCTTGCGCATATTCTTCGCGAGCGAGTCATCGCTGATCCCGAGCTCGCGCATATTGTCATCCATGTTGCGGCAGAAGCGGTCGAACACCTCCTGCCCGTGGGCGCGCAAAGCCTCGTCGCCGTCCCGGGCGCGGCGGAAGAACAAGGCGACGTGCAGGATCAGGAGGTCTAGCCGCCCGTCCACCGTGTCCGGAACGCCATAGTCGGCGCCATAGAAGACCGGGAGGCGCGCCTGCGCCACGATGGCGCCATAGAGCGTCCCAATGATGTCGGGCATGGTATTGCGACGAAACGACAGGATCATGCGTTTTCCATCAGAAATTCGGGCGGCGCGGCCGATCATCACCAGCCTGAGAATTTGAGCTAGAGTTGCAAAGCCTCGATACGCGCGCTAGTGGACGCGCGCCTTCTATCCCTTCGCAACGGGACCCGCACCCCGGCCGCCGCATGCTTGATTTCCCTCGTTCATCTCTGCGCGCACCTCTGCGCGCTGTGGCCCTCGCCGGGGTCCTCGTCGCCGCGCCGCTCATGAGTGGCTGCGGCATGACGAAGACCTATACCCGCGGCTATATCCTGCCAGAAGGCGCGCTGGAACAGGTTCCGATCGGCGCCTCGCAGGAGCAGGTGCTGATCGTCCTCGGGACCCCGTCGACCGTCGCGACGGTCAATGGCGAGGTCTTCTACTACATCTCGCAGAAAACCCAGCAGACATCGTTCCTGCCCCAGAAGGTCACCGACCAGCAGGTCGTCGCCGTCTATTTCGACAAGGACCGCCGCGTGCGCCGTCTCGCGCATTACGGCATGAAGGACGGCAAGATCTTCGACTTCATCAGCCGCACCACCGCGGCGGGCGGCGACGAGCTCTCCTACCTCACTTACGTCTTCAAGATCCTCGGCGCGGACTAAGCTGCGCTGCCGCCCACGGCGTGTCGTCCCCGCGAAGGCGGGGACCCAGTACTCCGTGTGCTCTCGATTCCCACGAAGGCCGAGGCGTACTGGATGCCCGCCTGCGCGGGCATGACACTTTCGTTTCGCCGGAACGTCTTTTGCCCGCTGCAAAGCAAAAGGGCCGCATCGCTGCGGCCCTTTGTCTTAGAAGTGCCTCGCGCGTCAGTGCGCGAGGATCGCGAGCAACAGCAAGGCGACGATGTTGGTGATCTTGATCGCCGGGTTCACCGCGGGGCCTGCCGTGTCCTTGTAGGGGTCGCCGACGGTGTCGCCGGTGACGGAAGCCTTGTGAGCTTCGCCGCCCTTCTGATGCGTCACGCCGTCCTTATCGGTGAAGCCGTCCTCGAACGACTTCTTGGCGTTGTCCCAGGCGCCGCCGCCGGAGGTCATCGAGACCGCGACGAACAGGCCGTTGACGATCACGCCGAGGAGCGAAGCGCCGAGCGCAGCGAAGGCGTTCGCCTTCGAGCCCGAGATCGCGAGAACGCCGAAGTAGACGACGATCGGCGCCAGCACCGGCAGGAGCGACGGCACGATCATCTCCTTGATCGCGGCGCGCGTGAGCATGTCGACCGCGCGGCCGTAGTCGGGGCGATCCTTGCCTTCCATGATGCCCGGCTTCTCACGGAACTGCCGGCGCACCTCCTGCACCACCGACCCCGCGGCGCGGCCGACGGCGGTCATGGCGATGCCGCCGAAGAGATACGGGATGAGGCCGCCGAAGATCAGGCCGGCGACGACATACGGATTCGAGAGGTCGAAGGAGACCGCGCCGACATCCTTGAAGTACGGCGCGCCGCTCTTGATGAAGGCGTTGATGTCGTTCGTGTAGGCCGCGAACAGCACCAGCGCGCCGAGGCCGGCGGAGCCGATGGCGTAGCCTTTGGTGACCGCCTTCGTCGTGTTGCCAACCGCGTCGAGCGCGTCGGTCGACTGACGCACCTCTTTCGGAAGGCCCGACATCTCGGCGATGCCGCCGGCGTTGTCCGTCACCGGACCGAAGGCGTCGAGCGCAACGATGATGCCGGCGAGGCCGAGCATCGTGGTCACGGCGATCGCCGTGCCGAAGAGGCCGCCGAGCTGATAGGTGATGATGATGCCGGCAACGATCACCAGCGCCGGAAGCGCCGTCGACTCGAGCGACACCGCAAGGCCCTGGATGACGTTCGTACCGTGGCCGGTCACCGACGCCTGCGCGATCGAGACGACGGGCCGCTTGCCCGTGCCGGTGTAGTACTCGGTGATCCACACGATCAGGCCGGTGACGACGAGGCCGATGATGCCGCAGATGAAGAGATTGCGGCCGGTGAGCGTCACGCCGTTGGCCGTGCCGATCGCGCCCCAGCCGAGAAGCGCATGCGTCGCAATGGCGAGGCCGACAATGGACAGCAGGCCGCCGACGATGAGGCCCTTATAGAGCGCGCCCATGATCGAGCCGTTGGCGCCGAGCTTCACGAAGAAGGTGCCGACGATTGATGTCACAATGCAGGCGGCGCAGATGCCGAGCGGATAAAGCATCGCCGAGGCGAGGATCGGCTGGCCGACGAAGAAGATCGCGCCGAGCACCATGGTGGCGACGACAGTCACCGCATAGGTCTCGAACAAGTCAGCCGCCATGCCGGCGCAGTCGCCGACATTGTCGCCCACGTTGTCGGCGATGGTCGCGGGGTTGCGCGGATCATCCTCGGGGATGCCGGCTTCCACCTTGCCGACGAGGTCCGCGCCGACGTCGGCGCCCTTGGTGAAGATGCCGCCACCCAATCGCGCGAAGATCGAAATCAGCGAAGCGCCGAAGCCAAGCGCGACGAGCGCATCGATGACGACGCGATCGTTCGGCGCATGGCCCATCATGTGGGTGAGGATCGCGTAGTAGACGGCGACGCCGAGGAGCGCGAGGCCCGCCACCAGCATGCCGGTGACGGCGCCCGCCTTGAAGGAGATGTCGAGGCCGGCCGCGAGCGACTTCGAGGCCGCCTGCGCCGTGCGCACATTGGCGCGCACCGAGACGTTCATGCCGATGAAGCCGGCGACTCCCGAAAGGATCGCGCCAATGAGGAACCCGACCGCCACGGGAGCGCCGAGCAGGAAGAAGATGGCGATGAAGATCACCACGCCGACGCCGGCGATCGTCATGTACTGACGCTTCAGATAGGCCTGCGCGCCTTCGGCGATCGCCGCGGCAATCTCTTGCATGCGCTGCGTGCCGGCATCGGACGACATCACGGATTGGATCGCCCAGATGCCGTAGACGATCGAAAGCGCGCCACAGGCGATGATGGCCCACAAAGCTGTCATTGAAGCCCCTTAAATGTGTTCTCGACGACCGCACATGGAATGCGTCGCGGGTCCCGGATTTTGCGTGTTCCGGCCGCCGCCGTCAGTCCTGCGCCCCTGTCGGAAGCGCGCGGACATTGCCAAAAACGCTTTCGCGACGCAACGAGGGATTTTGCCACTTTTCTGGCGTTTTCGGGCCGTGGGCGCAGATTTTCTAGGCCGAAAGTCTCAAGCGGCGCGAATCGGCTCGCGGATCGCCAAAAGGAGCAGCAGGCCGCCCGCGATCACCATGACGGGCAGGACCACGAGGTTCACCGCCGTCCAGCCGAAATGCGCGAGCAGCGAGCCCGACGAGAACGAGGCGATCGCCATGGTGCCGAACACCAGGAAGTCGTTGAAGGATTGTACCGTCGCACGCTCGTGCGGGCGATGGCACTGGGTGACCATGGCGGTCGCGCCGATGAAGCCGAAGTTCCAGCCGACGCCGAGAAGGGTGAGCGCCACCCAGAAATGCCCGACGGTGATGCCGGCGAGCCCGACGATCCCCGACGCGAAGATGAGCACAAGCCCGACGCCGATCACGCGCTCGACGCCGAAGCGCACGATCAGCGAGCCGGTGATGAAGCTCGGCGCATACATCCCGATCACATGCCACTGGATACCGAGCGCCGCGTCCGAGACCGAATGCTGGCACATCACCATTGCGAGCGGCGCCGCCGTCATCATGAAGTTCATGATGCCGAAGCTCGCGACGCCGCAAACCACGGCGACGAGGAAGCGCGGCTGGCGCAGGATCGCCGTGATCGGCCGGCCTGGTGGCGTTGCCGCGGCCGAGACTTTCACCGGAGCGGCGCGAAATCGCGTCAAGACGATCGCCGAGAGGAAAGCGAGCGCCGCCTGGCCGAGATAGCTGGCGGCGAAGAGATACGGCGCCCACAGCTCCTTGGTGAAGATCACGAGCTGCGGGCCGATCAGGCCGGCGAAGACGCCGCCGGTCAACACCCACGAGATCGCCTTGGGGCGGAAGGCATCGCTCGCGGTATCCGCCGCGCCGAAGCGATAGGCCTGATGCGCGGCCGCATAGAGGCCGGAAAAGAAGGCGCCGAGGCAGAGCAGCGTGAACGAGCCTTGCAGCGTCGCGACGCAGCAGATGAGGCCGGTGAGGACACCCCAGGCCGTGCCAGTCTGATAGGCCGTGCGGCGGCCAAAGCGCCGCGTCAGCATGCCGTTCGGCAAGGTGCCGCACCACAACCCGACGACGTAGACGCTGATCGGCAATGTCGCGAGCGACGCGTCGGGCGCGAGGCTCGCGCCGAGGATGCTCGCCGTCGCGAACAGGACCGTGCTGTTGCCGCCCGCCAGAGCCTGCGCCACGGCAAGCACCACCGCGTTGCGGCGCGCGAGGCGATCGTCGGCAACGTGGCCGCTCATGGGTTCGGCAATGGAGGACATGGGAATCCGGCGACGAGAGCGCGGATCAATAGCCGCTGGATCGCTATGGCGCCAGAGGCGCGAGCGCAGAACGGCAATGCGTTGCGCTCCCTCTCCCCGTCGGGGAGAGGGTTCGGGTGAGGGGGCTCAGTTCTTCGATAGGCTGTACGCCCTCACCCGGCGCACTCCGTGCGCCGACCTCTCCCCACGGGAGAGGTGAAGAACGCCCGCGGCGCTCAATGAGCGTCAGGCCGTATTGCGGCGCAGGCGCTCGAAGGGGAAAGCGCCCGGATGGCGCACCGTAAGCCCCTGCGCCTCGGCGAATGAGGCGATGCCGCATTGGCGCAGCGCCACATTGATCTCATCTTCGAAGAACGCGACCGTGTAGTCGGCGCCTTCCCCGCCCAGCGCGCCGAGCCCGTACATGAAGGCGCGCCCGGCGAAGGTCATCTTCGCGCCGAGGGCGGCGGCGCGGAGCACGTCCATGCCGCTGCGGATGCCGCCATCGAAGAGAATCTCCGCCTTGCCGGCCACCGCATCACGGATCGCCGGGAGCACGTCGATCGAGGCCGGCGCCGCCTCGAACTGGCGCCCGCCATGGTTCGAGACCTGGATGCCGTCGACGCCAAGCGACACCGCCGTCTCGGCGTCGTCGGGATGCATGATCCCCTTGACGACGAGCGGGCCGCGCCAGGTCTCGCGCAGGCGCGCGACCTCCTCCCACGAGAACGCGCCTTCGATCGACTGGCGGACGTAGAGCGAGACTTCGTTCTTGCTGGCGCCGGGTGCGGCGTAAGGCGGCCAGTTCGCAAAGTTCGGCTGGCCGTATTGCATGAGGCTTGCGAGCCAGCCCGGGGACGTCGCGACGTCGAAAATCGTGCGCAAGGTCGGCCGGAAGGGAATGACCATGCTGTTGCGCAATTCGCGCGGCCGCTTGCTGCGCGAGGGAACGTCGAGCGTGAGCACGAGCACGCGCGCACCCGCATCGGCGGCACGACGCGCCATGTCGAAATTGATGCGCAGGTCGTCGCGCGGGATGCGGTAGAGCTGGAACCAGAAGACGTCGGGCGCGAATTTCGCGACGTCCTCGATCGACATGCCCGCCGACGTGCTGAGCGTGAACGGCACGCGGCCGGCCTGCGCGGCGCGCGCGAAGTGCGCCTCGCCGCCCGGCCAGATCAGGCTCGGCAGGCCCATCGGCGCGATGCCGATCGGTGCGTTGTAACGCTGCCCGAAGATCTCGACCTCAGCGGAGACCGGCGCATTGGCAACGCCGTAGCGCGGCACGATCTCGACCGCGTCGAGCGCCGATGTGTTGAGCTTCGCCCCGATCTCTTCGGCGCCGACGCCGCCGTCGACATAATCGAAGGCGAAACGCGGCACACGGCGGCGCGCTGCAAGCCGCAGGTCCGCGAGCGTCGGGAATTTGCGCTTGAGCACATCCGGGCGAGCGCGGCTCGCACTGCCCCACGACAATGTCTCTTTCGGCTTCGTCGTCTCGGCCATCGGCCCCTTCCCTCGCCGTGTCAGAAATGACTGAATGACGCGGCCTTGAGCGCGACCGCCGCGCCATGCGCATCGAGGAAGCGCGGCGGGGCGCTTCCTTTCACGATGCGGCCGATGCCGCTCACGCGCACCCCGGCCTTTCGCGCTTGCGCGAGGAACGCGCTCGCGCGCCGCGGCGGCACAGCGCAGACGATCTCGTAATCGTCGCCGCCGCCGAGAATGCGCGGCTGCAGCGACGGCTCGGCTCGCAAGGTGCTCTTGGCCGCCGGCGAAAGCGGAATGTCGGCGACCTGGATTTCAGCCGAAGCGCCCGAGACGCGACAGAGCTTGGCGAGGTCGCCGGCGAGCCCGTCGGAGACATCCATCGCGGCGCTCGCATGGCGGCGCAGAGTCTCGGCGATGGCATTGCGCGGCTGCGGAAGGAGGTAGCGTTGCGTCAGGTGCCGCGCGGCGGCGCGCGACAGCCCCCACCGCGTTGCCTCACCTTTGCGCACCATCAGTCCCAATGCGCCGTCGCCGACGGTGCCGGTGACAAAGACGATGTCGCCGGGCCTTGCGCCCTGCCGGCGCACCATCGTGCCGCGCGGAAGCGAACCGAAGGCCGTCACCGAGACCATGACCCGCTCCGGCGAGCGCACACTATCGCCGCCGAGAAGCGGGCAGCGGAATTCCTTTGCGTCCGCCGCAAGCCCCTTGGCAAAGCGCGCGATCCAGGCGTCGTCGATCCCTTTCGGAAGACCGAGCGCAACCAGAAACCCTTCCGGCGTCGCACCCTTGGCCGCGAGATCGGAGAGATTCACGCGCAACGCCTTTCGCGCGATCAGATCCGCCGGATCGTCGGGAAAGAAATGCACGCCCGCGATCAGCGCGTCGACCGTGACGACGAGTTCATGCCCCGCAGGCGGCGCAATGAAAGCCGCATCATCGGTGAGCTTGAGCGCGCCGCGATGCGTCGCAAGCGGCGCGAAATGCCGCGCAATCAGACGATCCTCACCAGACAGGGACGCAGGCGAACGCCGCGTCACGACGAGCGTCCGCGCGCCGCGTCGAATTCGTCACCGCGTAGACGCCGGCCAAGCTCCTGCAGAACCGCGTTGACCATCCCCGTCTCGTCGCGGTCGAGAAACGCGTGTGCGACGTCGACATATTCGGAGATGACGACGCGGGCCGGTACGTCGCCGCGGTGCTTGAGCTCGTAGACACCGGCGCGCAGCAACGCGCGCAGCAGCGCCTCGACGCGTTTGAGCGGCCAGCCGCCGGCGAGCGCCGCGTCGATCATCGGATCAAGATCGCGCTGCTCGCGCAGAACGCCGCCGACGACGTCGCGGAAGAACGCTGCTTCCGCCGGACGGTATTGCGAACCTTCGACCTCCCGCCCCATCCAATGGCTTTCGAACTCGGCGAAGATCTCGTTGAGGCCTTTGGCGGCGACGTCCATCTGATAGAGCGCCTGCACCGCAGCGAGCCGAGCCGCGCCGCGCCGGTTCGCCTTGCGCTCGCCGTCACCTTTTGGCGCGGGCGTGCTCATCGCTGCGATTTCCCGGCGCGCGCAACGCGCCGTTTCAGCCGCACCAGCGCGAGCGCCGCCTCGACCGCGCCGCCGCCTTTGTCATCGCGCGTCGGCCGCGCGCGCTGCAGCGCCTGCGCGTCGGTGTCGACGGTGAGAATGCCGTTGCCGACGGGGAATGCGTAAGCGACCGAGAGGTCCATCAGCGCGCGCGCGGATTCTCCGGCGACGATGTCGTAGTGGCTCGTCTCGCCGCGAATGACGCAGCCGAGCGCAACCGCGCCATCATAAGGCTCGCCGCGGTCCGAGGCTGCGTTCTGGGCGATGACGATGGCTGCGGGGATTTCCAGCGCGCCGGGCACGGTGACGACATCCGCGGTCACGCCATTCGCACGCAGCGCACGCTTCGCGCCGGCAAGCAGATGGTCGGCGATGTCGTCGTAGAAGCGCGCTTCGACAACGAGCAGGCGCGCGCCCTTCACGCTCGTGCGGTCCTTCGTTGCGCCTTTGCGCGCCTTCGCCATTGCCGTGTTCCATTAATGCCGCGCGTCAGTAGCAAGGGGATTGGCTGCGAAGCAAGAGCACTGGATAGGAAGCGGCATGCGTGCCACGCGTTCCGCTCATTCCCGCGAAAGCGGGAATCCAGTGTTCTTGGCTCCTGGGTCCCCGCTTTCGCGGGGACGAGCGGAGCATTGGGCCCGCCCCTCTTCACGAGGAGGTGTCGGGCGTCTCCAGCCAGCGGATCGCATAGCGCGCCATCTGATCGACCTCGAGATTGAGCCGATCGCCGACGCGCAGCGCCCCGAAGGTGGTCACCGCTAGCGTGTGGGGGATGATCAGAACCGAAAAGAGGTCACCCGCGACGGTGTTGACCGTAAGCGAGACCCCATCGAGCGCGACGGAGCCTTTCGGGGCGATGAAGCGGGCAAGCGCCGCCGGGGCGCGAAAGGTCAGCCGCGCCATGTCCGGCAGGTCCTCGCGCACGGTCAGTTCGGCGATCCCGTCGACATGGCCGCTGACCATGTGGCCGCCGAGCTCGTCGCCCATCTTCAGGGACCGTTCGAGGTTGAGGCGGGCACCTTTCTTCCAAGCGCCGGCCGTCGTGACCGCCAGCGTCTCGGCGGCGGCGTCGACCGCAAGCCAGGCCTGGTTGCCGCGCATGCCGCGCTCAACCACCGTGAGGCACGGGCCCGAGCAGGCGATCGACGCGCCGATGGCGATGCTGTCGGGATCGTAGCTGCAGCCGATGGTGAAGCGGCGCAGGCCTTGCGCGCGTTCCTCCACGCTCAGCAGCTCGCCGATGTCGGTGACGATCCCGGTGAACATCTCAATGCGCCCGCTCGAACGTTTCGATCTTGTCGTCGCCCACGCGCTCGATCCCCTGCGAGACCAACGCCGGCGCGCCGATCGCCGACAGCGGCATTCCCTCGAGCGCGTCGATGCCATCGTTGCCGATACGGCCAGGGCCATGCAGAACCATGGCCGCATCGACGAGGTCGGCGGCAAGAAACGACGCCGCGACGATGGGACCGCCCTCGACCATCAGCCGGGTGATGCCGCGTTCGCCGAGCGTCTTCAAGAGCGCCGCGAGATCGACCCTGCCCTCCTGCGCGGGAATGCGAAGCACATCGGCGCCGTGCGCGCGCAACGCGTCCTCGTTCTCGCGCGGCGCGTCCTCGCCTGCGATCACCCAGAGCGGCGTTTCGCGCGCCGTTGCGACGAGGCGGCTTGTGAGCGGCAGGCGCAGATGCGCATCCAAAACGACGCGCACCGGTGAGTACTGCTCCATGCCCGGCAGCCGGCACGTCAGCGTCGGATCGTCGGCGAGAGCCGTGCCGATGCCGATGAGGATGGCATCGTTCATAGCGCGCAGGCGGTGCACATGCGTGCGCGAAAGCTCGCCCGTGATCACCGCCGGGAGCCGTCCGGCGAAACCGGCCTTCCCGTCCGCGGAGACCGCGAGCTTGAGCGTCACGTGCGGCCGCCCGTCCCGCATGCGGCGGATATGGCCGGCATGGTCGCGGCGCGCTTCGTCGGCGCCCAAGCCTAAGTCGACAGCGACGCCCGCCTCGCGCAACCGCCGGAAACCGCCGCCCGCGACCTCAGGGTTGGGATCTTCCATCGCCGCGACGACGCGCACGACACCTGCGGTTACGATCGCGTCGGTGCAGGGCGGGGTCTTTCCGTGATGCGCACAGGGCTCGAGCGTGACGTACATCGTCGCGCCGCGCGCGGCTGCGCCGGCATGGCGCAAAGCCTCGACCTCCGCATGCGGCCGCCCGCCCCACTGCGTCGAACCGCGCCCGACGACGACGCCATCCTTCACCAGCACTGCGCCGACGGCGGGGTTGGGCCAAGTGTGGCCAAGCCCGCGCCGCCCGAGCGCGAACGCCAGCCTCATAAAACGAGCATCTTCGGAAAGCCGGTCCGCGCTCACGTAACTAACTTTTGCGCGGCTCCGCCGGCACGGCCGCCGGATCGCCCGACAGTTCGCCGAGGACGGCGCGGAAATCCTTCGCTTCGCGGAAGTTGCGATAGACGGACGCAAAACGGACATAGGCGACGTCGTCGAGCTCGCGCAGCTGCTCCATGATCGTTTCGCCGATCGTCTCGGTGGTGATCTCGCTCTCGCCGAGGCTTTCGAGGTCGCGCACAATCTTCGACACCGCCTGCTCGATGCGCTCGGGATCGACCGGCCGCTTGCGCAGCGCGATCTGCAGCGAGCGCATGAGCTTGTCGCGATCAAACGGCACGCGCCGGCCGTTGCGCTTGATCACGGTAAGCTCGCGCAGCTGCACGCGCTCGAACGTGGTGAATCGGAAATTGCAGGACAGACAGACGCGACGGCGGCGGATCGCGGAGGAATCCTCCGTCGGACGCGAGTCCTTCACCTGGGTATCGAGGCTGGCGCAACTCGGACAACGCATGGATCAGCCGTTGTAGATCGGGAAGCGTGCGACGAGTTTCTTCACCTTCTCGCGCACCGCGCCTTCCACGAATGAATCCTCATCCGCTCCCTTCTGCGAGAGCACGTCGAGCACTTCCGCGATCAGGTCGCCGACCTGCTGAAATTCGGCGACGCCGAAGCCGCGCGTCGTGCCCGCTGGCGTGCCAAGCCGGACGCCGGAGGTGATGCCGGGCTTCTGCGGATCGAAGGGAATGCCGTTCTTGTTGCAGGTGATGTGGGCGCGGCCGAGCGCAGCCTCGGCGACCTTGCCGGTCAGGCTCTTCGGGCGCAGGTCGACAAGCATGAGATGCGTGTCGGTGCCGCCGGAGACGATATCGAGACCTTTCGATTTCAGCGTCTCCGCGAGCGCCTTGGCGTTGGCGACGACATTCTTCGCGTAGACCTTGAACGCGGGCTGCAGCGCCTCACCGAAGCCGACCGCTTTCGCGGCGATGATGTGCATCAGCGGCCCGCCCTGCAGGCCCGGAAACACCGCCGAATTGATCTTCTTCGCGAGCGCCTCGTCATTGGTCAGCACGAAGCCGCCGCGCGGGCCGCGCAGCGTCTTGTGCGTCGTCGAGGTGACGACATGCGCATGCGGGAACGGGCTCGGATGCGCGCCGCCGGCGACGAGGCCGGCGAAATGCGCCATGTCGACCATCAGGTAGGCGCCCACCTCGTCGGCGATGGCGCGGAAGCGCGCGAAGTCCAGAACGCGCGGGTAGGCGGAGCCGCCGGCGATAATCACCTTCGGCTTATGCTCGCGCGCGAGCTTCTCGACCTCGTCGAAATCGACGCGGTGATCGTCCTTGCGAACCCCGTAGGGCACGACCTTGAACCACTTGCCGGACATGCTGACCGGCGCGCCGTGGGTCAGGTGTCCGCCGGCAGCGAGGTTGAGGCCCATGAAGGTGTCGCCCGGCTGCATCAGCGCCATGAACACCGCCTCGTTCGCGGACGCGCCGGAATGCGGCTGGACATTGGCGAACTGGCAGCCGAACAGCTTCGTCGCGCGCTCGATCGCAAGCGTCTCGGCGACGTCGACATATTGGCAGCCGCCGTAATAGCGCCGGCCGGGATAGCCTTCCGCGTATTTGTTCGTGAGCACCGAGCCTTGCGCCTCGAGGACGGCGCGGCTGACGATGTTTTCGGACGCGATCAGCTCGATCTCGTCCCGCTGACGGCCGAGCTCATTGCGGATCGCCTCCGCGATCTGCGGGTCGGCGGTCGCAAGGTCGGCGGCAAAGAAAGTATCGGCACGCGCGGCAGGCGATGAGGTGGTCACGGCGGTTCCTTGAGAAGGTCGGGCGCGCGGACCTCGCCGTCCGCCAGCCTTGCGGGACGCGATAGCATATGGGGCCCGGCGCGCCAACTCTTGTCGGCGGCATGCCTTGCACGCGCTAGATGTAGGTGACGTGGCGGAGCGCCACCTTCCGCGTCATTGCCGGGCTTGACCCGGCAATCCATCCCTTTTCAAGAACGATGGATGCCCGGGTCAAGCCCGGCCATGACGAACGCGACGCCGAAGCAAGTCCGCCGCTTACGTCCGCTGCCCGACGGGGCCGAGGCCATCCTTGTTGTAGATGTCGTCGCGGAACTGGACGATCCCGTCCGGCGTCGCCCAGGCGGTGATGTAGACCCAGTGCAGCGGCACCGGCTTGGCGAGCCGGGCGTCCTTGCGCTCGCCGCTCTGGAGCACCCGGTCGACCTCCTCGCGGGGCCAGGCCGGCGTCTCCGAGAGCAGCCAATAGACGAGCTCGCGCACGTTCTGCACGCGCACGCAGCCCGAGGAGTGGAAGCGGAAATCCTCGCCGAACAGATTTTTCAGCGGGGTGTCGTGCATATAGACACCGTAGGGACTGGGGAAGTTGATGCGCATGGAGCCGAGCGAATTGAAGCTGCCCGGGTCCTGCTTGAAGCGGTAGTTCACCGCCTCTTCCGAATACCAGTTGATCTGCGACGGCTCGAGCTCCGTCCCCTTCGGATCGAAGATGCGGATGTGGTTTTGGCTGAGATATTCCGGATTGTCCTGCATCAGCCGGATCAAGTCCTTGCGGACGATCGAGACCGGCACGGTCCAATACGGGTTGAAGTTGACCTCAACGATCTTGCTGTTGATCTCGGGCGACGCACGGTCGGGCTTGCCGACGACGGCGGTGTGGCGCGTCACGGCGACGCCGTTCTGGATCGCCTCGATCTGCGCGGCCGGGATGTTGCAGACGACATGGCGCGGCGGCATCGACGAGCCCATCGCGCGCAGGCGGATGAGGTTGACCTTGAGCTGGCTTGCGCGCGCCCCCGCTGGAATATTCATGGCGTCGATCGTGGCGTCGCGGGCGATGCCGTCGACATTGAGCCCGTGCCGCGCCTGGAAGCGGCGGACCGCGCGCTCGACATAAGTGTCGTAAACGTCGGAACGGCCGCTGGTCACGTCGAGGTCGCCGCCCGCCATCAGCCGCTGGCGCAGGGCGGGAACGCTCGCATGGCGCACGCCGACGCGCAGCTTGTCGGTCGGCGGCACATTCGGCCATCCGCCTTGCGCGGCGAGCGCCTCGTATTTGCCGATCGCCTGCTCCGTCGTCGCCACCGTCTCCGGCGACAGCGTCGGGAGCGAGGATTTCGGCATCTTCACGGTGCGAGAGGCGGCGTCGAAGCCCTGCCCGTATTGGTCATGCTGGCTCTGTTCGATCAGCGTATCGAGCAGATTGTCCTGCGCCATGGCCGAGCGCAAAGCCGCCCCGGTCGCCGCCACGCCTGCAAAGGCACCGCCTGCGCGCCGCAAAAAATCCCGCCGATGCACGTTTGTCCCGCCGCGTCCCTTGGTCATTCCGTCGTCCCGCCTCGACAGATACCCCGACCCAGCCCACCGCTCGGCTAGCATGGCCATGGTTAAGCGACAATGGCGGAGCGCTTCACGAGATCGCGCACGGCGCGCGATCGAGGCGCTGCGCGGCTTGGCGGGCACAGGTGCTCCTTCGTCATTGCCGGGCATAGCCCGTCGCAGACGGGCGTGAACGCCCTTTTGACCCGGCAATCCATCCGTTTCGCAAAGAAGATGGATGCCCGGGTCAAGCCCGGGCATGACGAGGATACCGAAAAGCGAAAACCCCGGCGCGAGCGCCGGGGTTTCGTTTGACATCCCTGTTATCTGGCGGCCCTGTTTTCAGGGTCCGTCGTATCCGCCTCTCAGAGGCGATAGAGAATCTGGTCGGTCCAGAAGCGCTCGAGGCGATGCAGCGCCTTGTTGAGCCCGGCGAATTCCTCCGCCGAGATGCCGCCCACCTGCTCCACGGTGCGCACGTGCTTCTTGTAAAGCTCGTCCACGATGACGCGGATGTCCCGCCCCTTGTCGGTCAGCTTGATGCGCACCGAACGGCGGTCCACACGCGAGCGCTGATGGTCGAGGAAGCCCATCTCGACAAGCTTCTTCAGATTGTACGAGACGTTCGACCCGAGATAGTAGCCGCGGGTGCGAAGCTCGCCCGCCGTGAGTTCCTTGTCCCCGATGTTGAACAAGAGAAGCGCCTGTACCGCATTGATGTCGGCGCGACCACGACGATCGAATTCGTCCTTGATCACGTCGAGCAACCGGCGGTGCAGTCTCTCAACGAGCGTCAAAGCTTCGAGATAGTGAGGCTGAATATGGTCGAAGCGCGCCTGACGATCGGCCGGTTCCACCATCTTTGCTACTGTCTTCATGAATGACGCCCTTTTTCAACTTGTGTTCTATTATTGATGACCGAGCCCTGTTCCCCGTCATCTGTGGGCACATTAGCGTCAAACGATCTAAGATCGGCTTAAATTGTACAATAAAGATTGGGTTTATCTGTAATAGTGAACGTCAAGTGACTGATAAAGGTGAAGAAAATTTACAATCCTCATCGGTTGTACGCTGACCACCATTCTTAAGACTCATTAAGGACGTTCAGATCACAACGAATCCTTGCGAAAACGCCTCGAATCCGCGCGATTTCGGTTCGCCTGGCTCCGGAGGCGCCGCCAAGGGCTCCATTGCGATTGCAAAATGCAACCGGTTATGACAGAGAGATATCTGGTTGCGATTTGCAATCTGTTAGGACTGTTCACGGCCGCCGGGAGGACAACCTGTGCCAAAGCTTCGCGTGAATTGCTTCACCGTCTCGCTCGACGGCTTCGGCGCCGGCCCCAACCAGACCCTCGAGAAGCCCTTAGGTGAAGGCGGCGAAAGTCTGCACGGATGGTTCGTCCCGACCCGCACATTCCAGCAGATGGTGCTCGGAAAAGAGGACGGCACGACCGGGACCGACGACGACTTCGCCGCGCGCAGTTTCGCGAATGTCGGCGCGTGGATCCTGGGGCGAAATATGTTCGGCCCGGTTCGCGGACCGTGGCCCGATGACAATTGGAAGGGATGGTGGGGCGACAATCCCCCCTACCACTGCCCCGTCTTCGTGCTCACGCACCATGAACGTGCGCCGATCACCATGGCGGGCGGCACGGTCTTTCACTTCGTGACCGGCGGCATCGAAGCGGCGCTGGAGCGCGCCCAGCGAGCCGCTAACGGCAAGGATGTGCGCATCGGCGGAGGCGCGGAGACGATCCGGCAATACCTACGCGCCGGGTTAATCGACGAGATGCACCTTGCGATCTCCCCGGTGCTCCTCGGCTCGGGCGAACATCTCTTCGCCGGGATCGATACGGCCGCGCTCGGTTACCGCTGCACCGAACACTGTCCGACGCAAAACGCGACCCACTTCGTTCTGACAAAAGAGAGATAGGCGCCGCCCACCCTCGTGGCGGCGATCTGTGCTGATCGGGCGCTGCCGCTTATTTGCCGCGCAGGAAGCGGATGATGCCGGAGAAATCAGTGGCTCCGCCGCCTTCCTCAACGAACTGGTCGAACACCGCCGCTGCGCCGGCGCCCATCGGCGAGGTCGCGCCGTTGGCGCGAGCGGCCTCCTGCGCGAGCTTGAGGTCCTTGAGCATCATCGCCGCGGTAAAGCCCGGCTGGTAGTCGCGGTTCGCCGGCGAGGTCGGCACCGGCCCGGGAACGGGGCAGTAGTTCGTTATCGACCAGCACTGGCCCGACGATTTCGAAGCGATGTCGAAAAGCTTCTGCGCCTCGAGCCCAAGCTTCTCGGCAAGAAGAAAGCCCTCGCAGGTCGCGATCATCGATACGCCGAGGATCATGTTGTTGCAGATCTTCGCGGCCTGTCCGTTGCCCGCCCCGCCGGCGTGCACGATCGTCTTGCCCATGACGTCGAGATAGGGCTTCGCCTGCTCGAAGGCGCGGTCGGGGCCACCGACCATGAACGTCAGGGTGCCGGCCTGCGCGCCGCCGACGCCGCCCGATACCGGCGCGTCGATCATGAGGAGCTTCTTCGCCGCCGCGGCTTCCGCCACGGCCCGAGCGCTCGCGACGTCGATGGTCGAGGAATCGATCAGCAGCGTGTTCGGGTCGACGCTCGCGAGCACGCCGCCCGCCCCCGTATAGACCTCGCGGACATGCTGGCCCGCGGGAAGCATGGTGACGACGACATCAACGCCGGACGCCGCGTTATGGACCGAGCTCGCGGCCGTCCCGCCGGCCTCCACCAGCTTTGCAACCGCGTCCGCGTTCAGGTCGAAGCCCTGCACGGCGTGCCCGGCCTTGACCAGATTGAGCGCCATCGGAAGCCCCATATTGCCGAGCCCGATGAATCCGACGCGTGCCATGTTCACTCCCCCTTCTTTGTCGTTTCGCGTTTCATTCGTCGCGCTCGCCGGCCATCAAAGCCAGCCAGAGATAGACGGCGATCGCGAGGATCTCCGCGACGACCACCCAAATGCTCCCGCCATAGACCTGGGGAAACAGAACCTCCACGGCCGCCATCGAAATCGCCGCCGTGAGCCATACCACGCCGCCCCAGGCCGCCGCGAGCCAGAGCCCGACCGCGGCGACAAGGTCGATCACGGCAAAAAAGATCGTCGCCGACTTCCAGGCGACCGGCGCCATGTCGAAGGTCGATTCCGCGCCGTCCATGAGCCCGCAGACGACGGCCCAATGGAACAGCCCCTTGACCATCGAGATGGCGGCGAGCACACGGACATAGAGGAGCAGCCACCGCGCCCAATCGGTGCGCTCCGGGCGCGACGCGGCTTCGAGGCCTTGCATCGGATCGGTCATCGAGCGCCTGTCGCTCAATATCGGCCTCCAGACATCACACGCTGACTATTCACGGCAGTTCGAGCTCTCCGGATTCGAGCGGCGCGAAATGGCGTTCGATCTCCGCCTCGCTCACGTCCGCCAAGGTTTCAGGCTTCCACATGGGCGCGCGGTCTTTGTCGATGATCAGCGCACGCACGCCTTCGTAGAAATCGTGGCCGCGCACGACGCGCGACACGATACGAAATTCCATCTTCATACAGTCCGTGAACGATGCCTTCTTCCCCCGGCGCACCTGCGCCAGTGCGAGCTTGAGGCTGGTCGGCGATTTCGACCGCATCAGGGCGGCGGTCGCGCCGGCAAAGCCTGCGCTGTCGCTTCCCGATATCGCCTCATGATCGAGGGTCGCCATCAGGTCTTCGACGTTGTTGAGGGAGAAGAGGACATCGACCGCCTTGCGGCGCACCGTCAAGGGTCCGAGCCCCATCGGCTCATGGAACGCCGCCAGGACGGCATCGACGGGCGTATTGCCGCATAAGGCCGCGGTCAATTCGCGCCAGCGGTCGGAAGCGACGTGATGCGTGGCGATGCCGGTCGCGAGCGCATCGGCTGCTTTCAGCCGCTCGCCGGTCAGCGCGCAATAGGTCCCCGTTTCGCCCGGCATACGCGGCAGGAACCAGGTGGCGCCGACGTCGGGAAAGAAGCCGATGCCGACTTCCGGCATCGCGAACTGGAAGCGGTCGCCGGCGACGCGATGCGAGCCATGGATGGAGACGCCGACGCCGCCGCCCATGACGATGCCGTCGATGAGCGCGACATAGGGCTTCGGGTAGCGCTTGATCAGCGTGTTGAGCGTGTACTCCTCGCGCCAGAAGCGCAACGCGTCAGCGTGCTTGCCGCCGCGGCCGAGGTCGTAGAGCACGCGGATGTCGCCGCCGGCGGAGAAGGCGCGCTCGCCCGACGAGGTGACGAGGACGCGCGTGATCGCCGGGTCCTTCGCCCATTCGCCGAGCTTGGTCGCGAGCGCGCGCACCATCGGATGCGTCACGGCGTTGAGCGCCTGCGGCCGGTTGAGCGTGATCACGCCCGCGGCGCCACGGCGTTCGAACAGGATTTCAGGCTCAAGCGGCATGATGGCGGGCGGGACGCGGAGGTAAGCGGAAACTCACGATCTCTTTACTGGGGCAAATGTGTCAGCGCCGTCAATTCGATGTTCGTATTTCGCGCCCTGCCGCGGCGATCGGCCTGACTCCCCTCCCCCTTGCGGGGAGGTGGGGCACCCCATCGCGCAAGCGATGGGGACCCCGGTCGGGGGTGGGGGTCAGTGTCATGAGTCTCACAACGACCCCCCGCCCCGACGCACTTCGTGGTCGACCCTCCCCGCAAGGGGGAGGGTTGCGCGCGGCAACGCCTCGCCTTCGTCTGGCCGATCCGCTTTGGAACGGCTAAAAGGAGGGCAATCGGAGACCCCCATGGCTATCAAATTCGGCCGGCCGATCGAGAGCCGCGTCCGCCTTGCCCCCGTTGAAACGACCGCCTCGACGCAGGCCCTCGACCTTCCCGTCCGCATGCGCCGCAACCGCCGCGCCGAATGGTCGCGCCGCCTGGTGCGCGAGAACGTCCTCACGGTCGGCAATCTCATCTGGCCCCTGTTCATCGCCGACGGCGACACCATGCGCGCGCCGGTGCCCTCGATGCCTGGCGTCGAGCGCCTCTCCGTCGACCTCATCGCGCGCGAAGCCGAACGCGCGGCCGCGCTCGCAATCCCTTGCATCGCACTCTTTCCCTATACGGACCCGGCGCTGCGCGACCCCGAGGGCTCGGAGGCGCTCAACGCCGATAATCTCGTCTGCCGCGCCATCCGCGCGATCAAGGCGGCGGCCCCGGAGGTCGGCATCCTCTGCGACGTCGCGCTCGATCCTTACACGAGCCACGGCCACGACGGCCTTCTGCACGGCGAGACGATCCTCAACGACGAGACCGTCGCCGTGCTGGTGAAGCAGGCGCTTGTCCAAGCCGACGCGGGCTGCGACATCATCGCGCCGTCCGACATGATGGACGGGCGTGTCGGCGCGATCCGCGAAGCGCTCGACGCGGCGGGCCACGCCAACGTGCAGATCATGGCCTATGCGGCGAAATATGCGTCGGCCTTCTACGGGCCGTTCCGCGATGCGGTCGGCTCGAACGCGACGCTCGTCGGCGACAAGCGCACCTACCAGATGGATCCGGCGAATTCCGACGAGGCGCTGCGCGAAGTCGAGCTCGACATCGCCGAAGGAGCCGACATGGTGATGGTGAAGCCGGGCCTTCCCTATCTCGACATCGTGCGGCGCGTGAAGGACACGTTCGGCATGCCGACCTTCGCGTATCAGGTGTCCGGCGAATACGCGATGATCATGGCCGCGGCGCAGAACGGCTGGCTCGACGGCGAAAAGGCGATGATGGAAAGCCTCGTCGCGTTCAAGCGCGCGGGCGCCGACGGCGTGCTCACCTATTTCGCGCCGCGCGTCGCGGAGAAGCTGCGGGCGGGCTAACGGCTATCATCGCAGAGCGCGTGCTTCACCTCTCCCATAGGGAGAGGTCGGCGCGAAGCGCCGGGTGAGGGGTTAGGGCCTACGAGAGTCCGTACGCCCTCACCCCAACCCTCTCCCCACGGGAGAGGGTGTTCTGCCTCGTCGCGTCGTTTCGTCGGAGCATTAATCGCAACGCACGGCACATCGGCGCGCGCTTTACGTTTCTTTACATTGCCGACAATCCGGCGAAATGGCCGGCTCCTAGCTTGCGAGCATCGGGCGCGTGCCCAATCGCAATCGAGGACCTGCCATGACGCATATCGACTCCGAGAACGCGGCTCCTGCTCCGCAGCCGCAGCAAGGCGCAGCGACGCCGAACAGCCAGCGTGGATGCCGTGGCCGCGGCGGCGGCGTCCGCCGTGTGATCTTCGCAAGCGTGCTGCTGCTCGTCGGCGGCTTGATCGGCGCGGTGATCACCAAGAGCTCCTACGGCTTCGCGCCTGGCCCCGGCTGGCATCATGGCCCGCATGCCTGGATGCAAGGCGGCCCCGGCGGCCCGCCGGCCTTCGCCTCGCGCATCTTCTTCCCCGGCCGGATCGAGCGCGGCGTCGACAATGTCATGAGCATCGTCGACGGCAGCAGCGAGCAGCGCAAGAAGGTCTCAGCAATCGTGGAGAAGGCCGCCGACGATCTCTATGCCCTGCGCGCGCAGCATCTCGAAGGCCGCAAGCAGCTGCGCGAGGCGCTCGCCGCGCCGACGATCGATCACGCGCGGGTCGAAACGCTGCGCACCGAGCAGCTCAAGCTCGCCGACACCGCATCGAAGCGGCTGACGGATGCGCTCGTTGCGGCCGCTGAGGTGCTCACGCCGGCACAGCGCGCCGAGCTCGCGCAACGCGTCGAACGCTACGAGCGCTGGTTCCGCGGCTGACCGATGTATTCTCCGCTCCGTGTCCCCGGGAGACGGAGATCGCGAGCGGCTCTCCGCAACGCCCCGCCGCGGAGTGCCGCTCGCTCCTTTCGCGTCATGGCCGGGCATTGCCCGTCGAAGACGGGCGTGAACGCCCTTTTGTCCCGGCCATCCACGTCTTGCTTTTTTAGTTGTCGAAGAAAGACGTGGATGCCCGCGACAAGCGCGGGCATGACGGCATGAATCGGCTCACTTGCTATACTCTCACTTGCCATGACCGCTCGCATCCTCATCATCGACGACGACAAGCGCCTCTCCGAGATGGTGTCCGCCTATCTCGGCGACGCGGGCCTGCGCGTCGCCGCAAGCGCGACGGCGCGCGAGGGCGAGGCGCGGCTCAAGCGCGAAGCCTTCGACGCGCTGATCCTCGACCTGATGCTGCCGGACGCGGACGGGCTCGAAGTCTGCCGCCGCATCCGTGCGACCTCCGACCTTCCAATCCTGATGCTGACCGCGCGCGGTGATGCGATGGACCGCGTGGTCGGCCTGGAGATCGGCGCCGACGACTATCTGCCGAAACCGTTCGAGCCGCGCGAGCTTTTGGCGCGCGTGCGCGCACTTCTCCGCCGCAAGGGCGGCAGCATGCCGCGCGACGCGCTGCGCTTCGGGCGGCTGGAGATCGACCGCGGCTCGCGCCGCGTCACCATCGACGGCGAAGAACGGGCGCTCACCTCGCACCAGTTCTCGATGCTGCTCGCGCTCGCCGAACACGCCGGCCGCGTGATGTCGCGCGACGCGCTGATGGACCTGATGAAAGGCGAAGCGCTCGAAGCCTTCGATCGTTCGATCGACATCCACATCTCGCGCATCCGCGCGGCGATCGAGGACGACCCGAAGAAGCCACGTCGCATCATCACCGTGCGCGGCGCGGGCTACGTCTTCGCGCGCGAGCAGGATCGCTGACGAATGCGTGCGACAGGAACCATCGTCATGCGCGGGCTCGACCCGCGCATCCATCTTCAAAAACTTTTTCGTTTGATGGATTGCCGGGTCAAGCCCGGCAATGACGACAAAACACGCACCAACCCTCACCCGACCTTCCCCCGCAAACGGGGGAGGGATTAAGGGAGGCGGCGATGCATCGGCTCTATCTCCAGTTCTATCTCACGATCATCGCTATCCTGGTGCTGATCGTCGTGACCATGGCCGCGCTATGGCATCTCGGCTTCGACGAGCGACGCTTCGACGAAGCCTTCTCCGTCGCCGGCGAGCTCGCGACCAATGCATTGCCCGCGCCTGAAGCTCCGAAGGCGCAGCAGCAGCAGGCGCTGGACCGGCTGCACGAGCGCCTGCGCTCCGATCTGTCGCTGTATACGACAAACGGCAAATTGATCGCGCAAGCGGGGCGGCCGATGCCGCCGCACGTGCGGTTGGATCGCGAGCCCGGCTGGATGCGCGGCCCCGGCGGGCCGGCCTGGCTCCTCAAGCTCAATGACGGGCGCACGCTCGTCGTCTCGCTGCCGCATGGCGGGCCGTGGCGGCCCGGCGCGTGGCTTCTCAGCGCGCTTGCGGCAATCGCCTTTGCGGTCGCGCTCGGCGCCTATCCGATCGCGCGGCGGCTGACACGGCGGCTCGAGCGGCTGAAGGGCAGCGTCGACAAATTCGGCAGCGGCGACCTTGGCGCGCGCGCGCCGGTGCAAGGCAAGGACGAGGTCGCCGCGCTCGCGACGAGCTTCAACCAATCCGCCGCACGCATCGAGGAGCTCGTGCGCGCGCACAAGCTCCTGCTCGCCAATTGCTCGCACGAGCTGCGAACGCCGCTCACCCGCATCAACATGGCGCTCGCGCTCCTCGCAGAAGACTCCGACCCGAAGCTGCGCGGGCATCTCAAGGCCGACATCGGCGAGCTCGATCAGCTGATCGAAGAAATCCTGCTGGCGAGCCGCCTCGAAGCGGTCGGCGCGCCGGAGCGCGCGGAGGATTTCGATCTCGTCGCGCTTGCCGCGGAAGAAGCCGCGCGCGAGGGCGTCGCGGTCGAAGGCGAAAGCGTCACGGTGCGCGGCGATCGCGTGCTCTTGCGACGGCTCGTGCGCAACCTCGTCGAGAATGCGCAGCGTCATGCCGGCGACGAAAGCCCGGAGATGACGATCCGGCGCGACGGCGTGCAGGCGGTGCTCACCGTGCGCGATCATGGCGCGGGCGTTCCGGCGGAGGAACGCGAGCGCATCTTCGAGCCGTTCTACCGCCCTGCCGGCTTCGCGGAGAGCGGCCGCGGCACCGGGCTCGGCCTCGCGCTCGTGCGCCAGATCGCGCGCGGCCATGGCGGCGATGTCACATGCGAGGCGGCGGATGGCGGCGGGAGTCGATTTGTCGTGCGGCTGCCGGTGGCGAACGGAGTTCACGCCGCCCATTGAGGTGTCGTCCCCGCGAAGGCGGGGACCCAGTAACCCCTGTCCTGCGATATCGTTCGGCCCAGGCGTACTGGATGCCCGCCGGAGCCTGTCATCGGGCCGGCGAAGCCGGGCCCGTTGGCGGGCATGAGAGTGGAGGGAACCCGGCTCACACCTCAGAATGACGGGATAACGTTTGTCGTCATTGCCGGGCTCGACCCGGCAACGCATCAAATAAAACTCTTCCGAAGAAGATGGATGCCCGGGTCAAGCCCGGGCATGACGAGTTATTGAGGCAGGCGCGTTTCGCCTCGCGCTGCCATTCACTCCATCACATCCCCCGCGTCGATGCGCACGGGCTGATAGCCGTCGGCTTCGAGCGCGGCGAGGATCGTGTCGGCGTGTTCGGCGTCGCGCGTTTCAACCGTCGCATCGAGGCGCGCGCCCTTCGCCGGCACGTCGAGGAACATCCGCTTGTGGTCGACCTCGAGAATGTTGGCGCCGAGCCCACCCAGCCGTGTCGCGATCTGGCCGAGCACGCCCGGGCGATCGGGGATGGTGAGGCGGAAGGAGACGATGCGGCTGTCGCGCTGCAGTTCGCGCACCATGATCGCGGAGAGAATGCGCGGGTCGATATTGCCGCCGGCGAGAATGAGCCCGACCTTGTGGCCGCGGAAGCGTTCCGGCTGCGCGAGCATCGCCGCAAGCCCCGCCGCGCCCGCGCCTTCAGCGATCGTCTTCTGCCGCGTGAGGAACGCATTCACCGCGCGCTCGAGATGCGCCTCGTCGACGAGGATCACGTCGGCGACATGCTCGCGCACGATCGGCAAGGTCAGCGTGCCGACGTTCTTCACCGCGATGCCTTCTGCGAGCGTCGGGCCGCCGATGGTGCGGTGGCGATTGTTAAGCGCGTTCCAGAACGAGGGATAGAGCGCAGCCTCGGCGCCGACGATCTCGATCTCGTTGTTCATGGCGCGCGCCGCGATTGCCATGCCGCTGATGAGGCCGCCGCCGCCGATCGGAACGATCAGCACGTCGAGGTCGGGCTCGTCTTCGAGCATTTCAATGGCGGCGGTGCCCTGCCCCGCGATGACGAAGGCATCGTCGTAGGGGTGCACCCAGGTGAGCCTCTGCTCGTCGGCGATCGCCTCGGCGCGCGTCTGCGCCTCGCTCAGGGTCTCGCCGTCGAGCACCACCTTGGCGCCGTGCGCCTCCGTCGCCGCGACTTTGACGAAGGGCGTCGTCACCGGCATCACGATGGTCGCGGGGATGCCGAGGCGCGCCGCATGATAGGCAACCGCCTGCGCGTGATTGCCAGCGGACATCGCAATCACGCCGCTCCTGCGATCCGCTTCTTCGAGCGAGGCGAGCTTGTTGAGCGCGCCGCGCTCCTTGAAGGAGTTGGTGACCTGCAGGTTCTCGTATTTGACGAAGACCTCAGCGCCGGTGAGCTCGGAAAGCCGCGGCGCGGGGAGCATCGGCGTGCGCAGCACCGCACCCTCGATCGTGCGGCGCGCCCGTTCGATATCGGCCAAAGTGACGGGCACCGAATGCTCCCCTCGCCGCAAAATTTTGTTGCAGCATGATCTTATCCTAAAACCGGTTCCCGCTTTTCGGGATCATGCTCAGACGTCACGCGGCTTTGGCCCGGAAAAGCCGAACAGGCCGCCGGGACGCAGCACGAACATCGCGATCAGAATCGCGTAAACCACGATATCGCGCATTCCGATGTCGAAATAGGCCGACCACAGCGCCTCGATCAGGCCGATGACGACGCCGCCGATGAAGGCGCCGGGCACCGAGCCGATGCCGCCGACGACCGCCGCCACCAGCGCCTTGAGGCCGAGTATCATGCCCATCGCCGGGCTCACATTCCCGTAGTAGACGGAGAGAATCCAGCCGGCGAGGCCTGCCATCACCCCGGCGAGCAAGAAGGTGGCAACAAGCACGCGGCCGGGCGCGACGCCCATCAGCGCCGCCGCGCGCGGGTCGTCGGCGCAAGCGCGCCAGTGCCGCCCGAAGCGCGAGCGATGCAGGAGGAAAAGCACGCTTCCCGCCGCAGCGAACGCGGCACCGGCGATCAGAAGCTGCATCGGCGTGACCGTTACGACGAACGCGCCGCCGGCGGCAAGCCCAATCGGCGTCGAAAAGGTCGGCGGCACCCAATGTTCGCGCACGCCTTGGAAGAGGCGCAGCCCCTCCTCGATCGTCACCGCCACGGCGATCGTCGCCACTAGGATCGGCTGGCCGAGGGCGCTGCGCGCATGCAGCGGCGCGACGACGGTCGCCCCGACAAGCCAGCTCCATCCGGCGGCGAGCGCGGTCGCGATCGCGAAAGCGACGAGGAGCGCCGCGAGCGGACTGCTGAAGCCGAAGGCGACCGCCGCGCCGATGCCACCGATGGCGCCGAACGCACCCAAAACGGCGATGTGGCCGAAGGCGAGATTGATGCGGCCGACGAGGCCGTAGATCAACGAATAAGCCGTCGCCAGCAGGGCGTAGATCGCCGCGATCGCGAGGCCATTGATGAGCTGCTGCATGGCATAGGCCACGGGAAGCGACAGCTGCGGCAGCGCGGAGGCGCGCAGATCGGCGGCGACATCGGTCAGGCCGAAGCGCTTGAGATAGAGAAGCCGCGCCTCACCGAGCGGCACGCCGTCGATCTCGACGGCGGTGAGGTCGCGGCGGCCGCTGTCGAAGACCGTGCCGGCGAAAATGCAGGTCAGGCTATGCGGCCGCGCCGCCCCCTCCGGCTCGCGCGCGAGATAGTCGATGCGCACGCCATTGACGCCAGGCGCCGCCCGCGGCCGTTTGCCGCTGATATGCGTACCCTCCGGATGCACTGCCGTGATCACGGCATCGCAGATAAGCGCCTGCTCGGAATCGAGGCGGCCCGCACAGCCGCCGAGCGCGAGTGCCACGACTGTCAGGATAAGAGCGAGCGGGCGCATGGGCGGGAGGGTAGAACAGGATCACACAGAGCGGATACCGGTCTTCGTCATTGCCGGGCTCGACCCGGCAATCCATCATTTTTGCAAAGACGATGGATGCCCGGGTCAAGCCCGGGCATGACGACATGTGAAGCCGTGCTTGCGGTGCCCCCTGCGGGCCCCCATCTGTCTGGCCGATTTCCACGACCTCCGGGAGGGTGTCATGGCTGAAACTGAAGCACGGCGGATCGGCGTGTCATTCGAGGTGAAACCGCATGCCTACGATCCGGCGACACAGCCGGAATATTTCGAGGGCGTGCTTTCGCGCCGCGTCATCGCGTTCCTGATCGACGTCTTCGTCATCGGCCTGCCGGTGCTGTTCGCATCGCTGTTCATCCTTGTTTTCGGCCTGCTGACGCTGGGTCTCGGCTGGTTCGCCTTCTGGCTCCTCTCGCCGGGCGCGGTCGTCTGGGCGATCATCTATTACGGATGGACGCTCGGCGGGCCGAAATCGGCGACCATCGGCATGCGGGTGATGGACCTCGAAATGCGTACCTGGTACGGCGCGCCCGCTTATTTCGTGCTCGGCGCGGTGCACGCCATCGCCTACTGGATCTCGGTCTCGGCGCTGACCCCGTTCATCCTCCTCGTGTCGCTGTTCAATGCCCGCAAGCGCCTCCTCCACGACATCGTGCTCGGCACCATCGTCGTGAACAACGAGGCGCGGGCCCAGGCCTTGCGGCGGCCGCCGGCGCGGTAACCTCGGTTTAAAAGAGCGGCGAGCGTGTTCTCGCCGCCCTCGATTTTGCCACCGAATATCGCTACATCATCTGGCGAAGGGCGGCCCTGCGAAATCCGCCTGAGGTGAACGCCGGCGTGACGCAGCACTCGCGCGATACCCCGCAATTCTACCTGACTGCGCCCTCCCCCTGCCCGTACCTACCCGGCAAGGAGGAGCGCAAGGTCTTCACGCATCTTGTCGGCGAGCGCGCCGGCGACCTCAACGACGTCCTCACCCATGGCGGCTTTCGCCGCAGCCAGTCGATCGCCTATCGGCCGGCCTGCGAAGGGTGCAAGGCCTGCATCTCGGTGCGCGTCGTCGTCAACGATTTCCAGCCCTCGCGCGGCATGCGGCGCATCCGCGAGCGCAACGCCGACATCGTCGGCGAGATGCGCAGCGCCATCCCGACGTCCGAACAATATGCGGTGTTCCGCGCCTATCTCGACAGCCGCCACCGCGACGGCGGCATGGCGGATATGACCGTGCTCGACTACGCAATGATGGTCGAGGACAGCCATGTTGAGACGCGCGTTGTCGAGTACCGCCGGCGCGGCCCCGACACCGCGATCACCGGACGCGGCACGGGAGCACTCATCGCCGTCGCCCTCTCCGACGTGCTCAGCGACGGGCTTTCGATGGTCTACTCCTTCTACGACCCGGAACTCGACGCACGCTCGCTCGGCACCTTCATGATCCTCGACCATATCGCGCGGGCGCGCGCCCTTGGCCTGCCTTACGTCTATCTCGGCTACTGGGTCGAAGGCTCGCGCAAGATGGAATACAAGCGCCGCTTCCTGCCGCAGGAACGGCTGCTGCCGGAGAAGTGGACGCGCTTCGAGGAGTGACGGCCGCAACGCCAGCGGCGCCGGCACAGGCCGGGCGGAGGGGGACGCTGTGACGCGACACGCATTCGACCCTGCGTCCTCCGACGGGCGCATCGTTAAGCGCTCGTTCGTCGGGCTCGTCTACGTCGTCTCCTTCGTCACCGGCGCGATCGTCATGAGCTTCGAGATGCTCGGCTCGCGCTACCTCAATCCGTATTTCGGCAGCGGCATCTACACCTGGGCGTCGCTGATCTCGACGGTGCTGTGCGCGCTCACCGTCGGCTATTTCATTGGCGGATGGCTTGCCGACCGCAAGCCGTCGGCCGCGGTCCTTGGCCTCACGGTCGTGATCGGCGCGGCCTATCTCGTCGTGCTGCCGCTCTTCGTCGATGCGATGCTCGAATTCGTGTCCGCCGGCATCGCCGATGTGCGCCTCGGCAGCCTTGCGGCGTCATGCGCGGTGCTCCTCTTTCCGGTGACGCTGCTCGGCATGTACTCGCCCTTCGCCATCCGGCTGCTGCTGCAATCGGCCAAGCACTCCGGCACCGTCTCGGGGACGGTCTACGGCGTCTCGACCGCGGGCAGCATCATCGGCACGCTCGGCACCACGTTCTTCCTGATCCCGTCGATCGGGACGCGCGCGATCACGGTGTCGCTCGGCGTCGCGGGCGTGGCCGCCGGACTGCTCATGATGCTCGCGCAGCGGCGGCGCGCCGGCGTCCTGGCCGTGATGATCGCGGCGTCCCTCGCGGCGGCCGCCGACCGGGCGCTTTGCGCGGAGGACGTCGTCGATCCGAACATCCGCGCCACGATGCTCGCCAAGAAGGACGGCCGGCTCGCGCATATCGAATCCGAATACAACGACATCTTCATCACCAAGCGGCGCGCCGAATTGATCCTCACCACACAGGTGAAGGGCGAGCGCTATACGGAATCGATCGCCAACCTTTCCGATCCCGACGACCTGCCGATGAAATACGCGCAGACGATGACGGTCGCGCTCCTCTATCCGCCCGCGCCGAAACGCATCCTGATGATCGGGCTCGGCGGCGGCTCGATCCCGGCCTATCTCGGCCGCTTCATGCCGGACGCGACGATCGACACGGTCGAGATCGACCCCGGCATCATCAAAGCCGCCAAGGACTATTTCGGCATCCTGGAGTCCGCGCGCCTGCGCTACGTCGCCAATGACGGGCGCGTCTTCCTCAACCGCAACAAGGATACCTACGACGTCATCCTGGTCGACGCGTTCCTTAACGGATACGTGCCGTTTCACTTGCTGACAAAAGAGTTCTTCACGTTGATCAAGGAGCGGTTGACGCCCGGCGGCGCCGCGGCGTTCAACGTGCATGACGGCACGCGGCTTTACGATTCAACGCTGGTGACGTTGCGCGCCGTCTTCCCGACGGTCGACCTCTATCCGTCGGGCGAATACGAAACCATCATGGTCGCGACCGACACGCCGGCGCTCGACAAGGGCGCGCTGACGACGCGCGCGGAGGCGCTGCAGGCGCGCTACAAGTTCCGCTTTGCGATGACGGCACTCGCGGCGAAGCGGATGGAGCATCCGCCGCAGCCGACCGCGCCGGTCTTCACCGACGATTTCGCACCCGTCAACGTCTACGACGTGATGCCGGGCAGCAAGCACCGCTGAAAGGAAATATCACCCCGTCGCGAAATCATAGATCAGCTTCGCGTTGAGCGCGATGATCACCGCCGCGACGATGACCGCGAGCAGCGTGATCCAGCGTGGCGCGACGAGTTCGCCCATCTTGCGCTTGTCGGCGGTGAACATCACCAGCGGCACGATGGCGAAGGGAAGCTGCAGGCTCAGCACAACCTGGCTCAGGATCAGGAGCTGTGCCGTTCCCTTCTCGCCGTACCAGATGGTCACGATTGCCGCCGGCACGATGGCGATGGCGCGGGTAACGAGCCGCCGCGCCCACGCCGGCAGGCGGATGTCGAGAAAGCCCTCCATCACGATCTGTCCGGCGAGCGTCGCCGTCACCGTCGAGTTGACGCCGCAGCACAGGAGCGCGATGCCGAACAGCGTCGGCGCAATCGCCGAGCCGAGAAGCGGCGCCAGGAAGGAATGCGCCTGATCGAGCTCGGCGATATTCGTCTGCCCGGCCTTGTTGAACGTCGCGGCCGCGAGGATGAGGATCGAGGCGTTGATGAGGAGCGCAAACATCAGCGCAATGGTCGAGTCCATGGTCGCGAGCTTGATCGCTTCGCGCTTGTCCTCGACGCTGTCGCCGAAGCGGCGCGTCTGCACGATGCCGGAGTGCAGATAGAGGTTATGCGGCATCACCGTCGCGCCGAGAATGCCGAGCGCGAGGTAGAGCATTTCAGGATTGGCGACGATTTGCGTCGTCGGCGCGAAGCCGCGGATGACGGCGCCCCATTCCGGATCCGCCATGGCGATCTGGATGCCGAAGCAGATCGCGATGATGCCGAGCAGCGTCACGACAAAGGCTTCGACCCAGCGGAAGCCGAGATTCTGCATCCACAGGATCAGGAACACATCGAGCGCGGTCAGGACGACGCCGATCTCGAGCGGCACGCCGAAGAGAAGATTGAGGCCGATGGCGGTGCCGATCACCTCGGCGAGGTCGGTCGCGCAGATTGCGATCTCGGCGAGGAGCCAGAGCGGCCAGCCGACCGCGCGGGGAAAGGCGTCGCGGCACGCTTGGGCGAGATCACGGCCGCTGGCGATGCCGAGGCGCGCGCACAGCGCCTGCAAGAGGATCGCCATGAGGTTGGAGGTGAGCGCGACGGTGAGGAGCGCGTAGCCGAACTTCGACCCGCCGGCGAGCGCCGTCGCCCAGTTGCCGGGGTCCATATAACCGACGGCGACGAGATAGCCGGGGCCGAGGAACGCCAGCATCTTGCGCCAGAACGGCCCGGTCGGGCGCGTCGCGATGGTGCCGAAGACTTCAGAGAGCGAATGGCCGGAGCGCTCGCGCAGCCACCCACCCTGGCCAGGCAACGACAATGCGGATTCGCGGGGCGACTGAGCGTCCATGTGTTTGGATATTATTGCAACTCATTCGCAATTGCAAGTACGACCGGCGTAGCGCGCTCGCAAAGCCGCAATGACAAGGAAATGCGGCCCGCTTTTTCAATCGCACTTGACGGCACTAGGAATATATGCCAGAGAAGCATGCCATTCGCTGCATCTCGAGGCAGCGGAGGCAATCGCGAAATTCTCTCCGGAGGATTTCGCCGATGGAGCGCCGGGAGGCGCTGGGTCTCCGATCGCAAGGAGGCCCGCGCGCCCCGGATCAGGCTTCGCAACCCTGGTCCGAATCCGGCGCGCATGAGCGGGTCTCGCAAACCCGCTGAGGGGCCTCGCAAGCCCCTGGCGCCTCCCGGCGCTCCATCCCCTTTTCGGGGAAACGGAAAAAGGGACATCGGCGCACCCGGCGCCGTAAACCTCGGGCGGATGATGCGTGTCCGTCATTCCGGGGCGCGGCGTAGCCGCGAGCCCGCAATCCATACGCCGCAGCGCCGATGATGATCCGCAGCACCGGGTACAGCGCTAAGGTTATGGGATTCCGGACTTGCCGCTTCGCGGCAATCCGGAATGACAATTCTCACCGTCGCCGGTCTTGTCCCGGCGATCTCGCTTCAGGTGAGCGCTGTGCTTTCCTCATCGTCATGGCCGGGACAAGCCCGGCCACAGGCGCGGGATCAATCCCGCACCTTAGCGTTCCCGCGGCCTTGGCGTTGCCGCCGATCCTCACTCCTTGATCGGACCGAGGCGCTGCTTGAGCTTCTCGCGGACAGCGGGGACTTTCTGAGCGGTCTCGATGATCGAGTTGTACTCGTCGACGCTCATGCCCTGATCGGTCACCGCCTTCATCATCGCCACGTTCGCCTCCTGCGTGAGGCGCTGCTTGTCGTTTGCGGGCGCGCTGGTGACGCGCTTCTCATAGTCCTGCTGGATGCTGGCGACGCGTGTCAGCGCCGCGGCGGCTGCGTCCAATTTTTGATCCGGAATGTCGGATGGCGTCGCTTGCTGCGCGGGCGCGGGTTTGGCCGGCGTCTGCGCGTGCGCAGGCAGTCCGGCCAGTGTCCACGGAGCGATCAGCATCGTCGCCATGAACAATCGCGTGAAAGATCGCATCGTTTGCTCCTTCGCTTGAACGTTCACATGCTTCTCGTTGCACGTGCCTCCGCTACTCCAACGATGCGGAGGTAAGGCGTCGCTTTTGCGATCATTTGATGGTGATCGGCCGGAAGCGCGGGATGGGTGCTTGACCGATCGGCGATCGCGCTTATGTGCCGCTCTCATGCCGTGCCCGCTTGGGGCACTGGGAGAGGAGAGCCGGCGCGCCACGCAAGCGTGCGAATATAAGGGAGAAGACGATGAAGCTGACGTCAGCTCAGGTTCAACGGACATTGAGCCAATTCGAAGCTCAAGCCATTCCCGATGGCCATCCGGCCATTCCGCAGCTCAACGGTTTGTACGGAGATCACACTTTCTTTCTCGACGGAAACGGTCTCAACATCGTCGAGCCGACCGCCGATGCGGGGGACGAGGCGCGGGTCGTCAACCTCGCCAACTGGGCCGACTCGGATCTGACGCGCCTCGCGCCGCATGCGCCGGAGGCGACCGACGCCGTGGTTGAGCTCGGGCCGGCGCAATGAGGCCGGCACGCGCGCTTGACGCGGCCGAACGTCAGGCCTGATCAAGCGCGAAGGCGTCGTTTATTTTCCGCCGCCGTTGCGCTCCGTCTCGACGGCGCGGCCGAACTTGTTGTTGCGCGGGAAGCGATCCGGCTTCACGCGCCCGGCGTCGGCGCGATTGCCGCGCCAGGGCGCGAGTTCCTTCAGCGTCATCATGTGCGTGCGCTCGGCGCTGTCGATCCAGGTCATGCCCTCGGCGCCTTTGAAGGTCTTCACGTCCGACAATCCGCCGTCTTTGTAGCGCTGCAGGCGCACGCCGGCGCCACGCGTCATCTCCGGCACCTGCTCGAGCGGAAAGATGACCATCTTACGGTTGTCGCCGATGACCGCGACCTGCTCGCCGTCGACGGTCGTCAGCGCGCAAGCTTCATCGGGCAGCTTCACGTTGAGCACCTGCTTGCCCTTGCGCGTATTGGCGACGCACTCGTCCTCGAGGACGACGAAGCCGCGCCCTGCCCGGCTCGCGACCAGGAATTTGCGCTCGCCGCGCAACGGGAACACCGTCACGATGTCGGCTTCCTGCTCGAGATCGATAAAGAGACGCACCGGCTCGCCGTGGCCGCGGCCGCCGGGGAGCTTCGAGGCCTCGATGGTGTAGAAACGCCCATTGGTCGCGAAGACCAGGAGCTTCGACGTCGTCTCGGCGAAGAACGCGAACTTCAGCCGATCATCGGTCTTAAACTGCAGGCTGCTCAGGTCGCTGACGTGGCCACGCAGCGCGCGCACCCAATTCTTGTCCGAGACCACGATGGTGATCGGCTCGCGCTCGACCATCGCCGCTTCGATCGCGGCTTCGTCGTGCTCGGGCGCCTCGGCGAATGTGGTGCGGCGCTTGCCGAGCGGCGTCGTCGGCCCGAAGGTCTTGCGGACCTCCTTGATCTCCCAGGCGACCGTCTTCCACTGCTGCGCCTCGGACCGCAAAAGCTTTTCGATCGAATCCTTCTCCTTGCGAAGCTCGTCGTTCTCCTTGCGGATTTGCATTTCCTCGAGCTTGCGCAGATTGCGCAGACGCATATTGAGGATCGCGTCCGCCTGCACGTCGGACAGCTTGAAGGTCTTCATCAGGACGGGCTTCGGCTCGTCCTCGGTGCGGATGATCTTGATGACCTTATCGAGGTTGAGATAGGCGGCCAGGTGCCCGCCGAGCACTTCCAGGCGATGCTCGATCGCTTCGAGCCGATGGCGCGAGCGGCGGATGAGCACATCGCGACGATGGTCGACCCATTCGCGCAGGGCTTCGGCAAGGCCGATGACTTTCGGAACGCGGCCGCCCTTCACCAGCACGTTGAGGTTCAAGGGAATGCGGCTCTCGAGCTCGGTGAGCTTGAACAGCGATTCCATCAGCAACGCCGGATCGGCGGTGCGTGACTTCGGTTCGAGCACGAGGCGCACGTCTTCCGTCGACTCGTCGCGTACATCGGCGAGCAGCGGCAATTTTCGCTCGTTGAGCAGCTCAGCGATCTTCTCGATCAGCCGCGACTTCTGCACCAGCCACGGGATCTGCGTGACGACGATCTGATAGGTCCCGCGACCGGTATCCTCCCTCTCCCAGCGCGCGCGCACGCGGAACGAGCCGCGCCCCGTTTCATACGCCTCGGCGATGGTGGACGGCGGATCGACGATGACGCCGCCGGTCGGGAAGTCCGGGCCAGGCACGTATTTCATCAGGCCGCGGCTCTTGGTCGCCGGATGCTCGATGAGGTGCAGCGCGGCGTCACAAAGCTCGGCTGCATTGTGCGGCGGAATCGACGTCGCCATGCCGACGGCAATGCCTTGCGCACCGTTCGCCAAAAGGTTCGGGAAAGCGCCGGGCAGAACGATCGGCTCTTCCGACTGGCCGTCGTAGTTCGGGCGGAAGTCGACGGCGTTCTCGTCGATGCCTTCGAGGAGCAGGCGCGCGACTTCCGTCATGCGCGCCTCGGTGTAGCGATAGGCGGCGGCGTTATCGCCGTCGATATTGCCGAAATTGCCCTGCCCGTCGATCAGCGGATAGCGCGAGGCGAAGTCCTGCGCGAGGCGCACGAGCGCGTCGTAAATCGCCTGGTCGCCGTGCGGATGGAAATTGCCCATCACGTCGCCGACGATCTTCGCGGACTTCTTGAAGGTCGCGTCCGGGTCGAGGCGCAGAAGCCGCATGCCGTAGAGAATACGGCGGTGCACCGGCTTGAGGCCGTCGCGCGCGTCGGGCAGCGCGCGGTGCATGATGGTCGAGAGCGCGTAAGCGAGATAGCGCTCTTCGAGCGCCTCGCGCAGCGGCACTTCCTGGACGTCGCCGCTCTCCGGCGGAATCGATTGCTTACCCATGCTCCATCGCTAACGCTGCGACGCCGCATGAACAAGAGATGAATGCAACCTTCATGCCGCCTTCGTGGAACTCATTGCAAGACATACGGTTATTGTTGGTTCATTTGGAGGAGACGTTATGCGCAAGGCGCTTCTTGGATTGGCCGCAGCGGCAATCGTGTCGGCGGCCTCGTTCTCACCCGGCCCGGCCAAGGCCATCACGCTCGGATCGCCGATGGGACTCAAGCCGGCTGCCGACGCGCTCAACCCGATCGACAAGGTGCGCTACTGCGAGTTCTACGATCCCGAGGTCGACGAGTGGGTCGTCTTCTGGGTTCCGGGCCCGTGCCTGCGCTATGGCGCACCGGGATTCGATGTCTGGCTTGGCCGCTACTATTACGGCCATCGTCATTGGCGCGGACGCCTGCACAGCCGGCCATGGGTGCGCGGTCGCCCCATCATTACGGGCCGCGGCTCGACGGGTCGCGGCGGGGGCATCCGCACCGATAGAGGCTTCCGCACCGATACCGGCCGCGTCCATCGCGGCGGTGGAACGCGCGGCACGGTGGTCGGCCCGAGCGGCGGCGGATTCCGCACCGACAGCGGGCGCGGCGGTGGCCGGGTCACCGGCGGTGGTGGCCGCACCATGGGTGGTGGTGGCGCGCAATTCCGGACCGGGGGCGGCGGTGGCGGCATGCGCACTGGCGGTGGTGGCGGTATGCGTACCGGCGGTGGCGGCGGCGTCCGCAGCGGCGGCGGCGGCACGATTCGCGGAAGCGGCGACAGCCGACGCCAGTAAGGAAAGCCTGTCTCTCGTCTCGCGGCGTCGTGGTTCAGGCCACGGCGCCGCGCGGCGTTTGGCGCATCAGGGCGGCGATGAATTTCTCGCGCGCATCGAGGAAATGAAGCCCGCGCGGCGCGAGCACGTGACGATCGAGGAAGAAGGCCGTGAGCGCCAAGCCGTCGATCAGTTCGGCGAGTGAGACATCGTCATGGCCCGACGCTTGCGTGGTATCGAGACCATCGCCCTCCTCAAACCGCAGGAATTGCGGCAGCGGCAGGAGCTGCGTACGCCACGGCTCGCCGGCAAGGCGCGACACGGCGCGCCCTGATTTCGGTGAGACGTAGACGAGATCGTCGCGCGTTCCCGTCGCCGCGCAGGCGGACAGGTCAAGCCCGAAGCCAAGCTCAGCGAGCAGCTGCAGTTCGAAACGCGTGATGCCGTAAGCGACACGCTGCGGCTCATCGAGCGTCGCGACAATCGCGTCGAGGCTCGCATGGATCGCGGGGTGCGGATCGCGCTCCGGCAGCAGGCGCACCAGCGCGCAAAGATGTGTGAGGCCATAGAGCGCATGCGGCACGGCAAGGAAGGCCGCCGCGCGTTCGGCCAGGCTTTCCACCGTGTAGTGCCCGAGATGCTCGTCGAGGCGCGCGCGCCAGACGACGCCGACCGTATTGCCGGGCTGCAGCACGGGGCGCAGCCGCGTTCCCGCGCCGCCGCGCACCAGACCGAGATGGCGTCCGTGCTCGCGCGTCATCAGTTCGAGGATGGCGTTTGCCTCCCCGTGACGGCGGATGCCAAGCACGATGCCCTCGTCGGTCCACTCCACTCAGTGCCTCATCGCCTCGGTCACTCCTGCGGGAATTCCAGCCCCATCTCGCGATAACGCTCCGGATCGTCGCTCCAGCTCTCACGCACTTTCACGAACAGGAACAGGTGCACCGGACGCTCGACGATCTCGGTGAGTTCGCGGCGCGCATCGGCGCCGATGGCGCGGATCATCTGTCCGCCCTTGCCGAGCACGATCTTACGCTGGCTCTCGCGCTCGACAAAGATCGTCTGCGCGATGCGCACCGAGCCGTCCTTGCGATCCTGCCATTCATCGGTCTCGACGGTCGAATGGTACGGCAATTCCTGATGCAGGCGGTGGAACAGCTTCTCACGGGTGATCTCGGCCGCGAGCTGGCGCAGCGGCGCATCGGAAACCTGATCTTCCGGGTAGAGCCATGGCCCTTCCGGCACACGCGCGGCGAGCCATGCTTTCAGATCGTCGACGCCGTCGCCGCTCAGCGCCGAAATCATCAGCGTCGCGGCAAAGCGCGCCCGCTCATTGATTGCGGCGGCGAGGCCGAGAAGCTTCTGTTTCTCGACCAGATCGACCTTGTTGAGCACCAGGAGGAGCGGCTGGCGCACGTCGGCAAGCTTGCCGAGGATCGCGTCTGCCTCCGCGTCCAGGCCACGCTTGGCATCGACGAGGACAGCGACGATGTCGGCATCATGCGCGCCGCCCCAGGCGGTCGTCACCATGGCGCGATCGAGCCGGCGGCGCGGACTGAAGATGCCGGGCGTGTCGATCAGGATCAGCTGCGCCGCGCCGACCAAGGCGATGCCACGGATGAGTGCGCGCGTCGTCTGCACCTTCGGCGAGACGATCGAGACTTTCGTGCCAACGAGCGCGTTGATCAGCGTCGATTTGCCCGCATTGGGCGCACCAATCAGGGCGACCACGCCGCAGCGGGTCTGCGTCGCCTCCCCGGCTGTCTTGTCATCAGCCATCGCCGCCACTCATCGAGACGCCTTCCTGTGCGAGCATCGCCGCGGCCGCCGCCTGCTCGGCGGCGCGTTTCGAGCGGCCGGTGCCTTCGGCCGGCGCATGATCGGGCAATTCCACGAGGATGCGGAATTTCGGATCGTGATGCGGGCCGGTGCGCTCGATCTCGCTGTAGGAGGGCGTCGGCAGTCCCTGCCCTTGCGCCCATTCCTGCAACGTTGTCTTCGGATCGCGCAGCATCTGCTCCGGCGAGAGCATACGCTCGGTCCAAAATTTTTCGACGACTGTGAAAGCAGGCGTATATCCGGCGTCAACGAAGACAGCGCCCACCACGGATTCGCACACGTCTGCGAGGATCGTTTTTGTCAGCTTCGCCGACGTGCGCGACGTCGAGCCGAGCGCGACCACCCTTTCAAGCTCCATGGCGCGGGCGACGGCGGCGCAACTGTCGGCGCGAACAAGGCTCGCGAGGCGGCGCGAAAGCTCGCCCTCGGTCGCCTTCGGGAAGGCGCGCATCAGCATCTCGGCGATGGCGAGGCCGAGCACGCGGTCGCCTAGGAATTCGAGCCGCTGATAGCTTTCCGCCCGGCTCTTTCCGACGACGGCAGAACTATGCGTGAGCGCGCGGGTGAGCAGAGTCTTGTCAGTGAAGACGTGTCCGAGACGCGCCTCAAGTGCGGCGAGGCCTGCGGCCTTGCGCTTCATCGCACGATCGTCATCAACCGGTCCCAGCGGACCGCCCAAGGCCAGCGCCAAATCTGCCACGCGCGCTCGCCCTCATTGACGGAGAAGAAGATCAGCTCGGCGCGGCCGATGATGTTTTCAAACGGGACGTAGCCGACCTGCGAGAGCACGCGGCTGTCGGTCGAATTGTCGCGGTTGTCGCCCATCATGAAATAATGGCCGGGCGGCACGGTGTAGATCTGGGTGTTGTCGTAGAAGCCGTTATCGACGAGGTCGAGCGTGTAATAGCTTTTTCCGTTCGGCAGCGTTTCCTTCCAGCGCTTCACGCGCTGGGTCGCGCCGTTTTCACCGGTGTCGACGAAATCGTCGGCGCGCTCGCGCTTGACCGGTTCACCGTTAATGTTGAGCACGCCGTCGATCATCTGGATGCGGTCGCCCGGCAATCCGATGACGCGCTTGATATAGTCCACACTGTCGTCGCGCGGCAGCCGGAAGACGACGACGTCGCCGCGGGTCGGCGCCGACGCCATGACGCGGCCGGAGAAGAGCGGCGGCGAATACGGCAGCGAATAGTGGGTGTAGCCGTAAGTGTATTTCGAGACGAAGAGGTAATCACCGACGAGCAGCGTCGCCTTCATCGAACCGGACGGAATATTGAACGGCTGGAACAGGAAGGTACGGATGATCGCCGCAATCACTAGCGCGTGAACGACGACACGGAGGGTCTCGGCGAATCCGCCTTCGCTGCGCTTCTGTTCCGTCGTCACTTGCATAGCCTTCTCGTCCGTAGGGCGCGAAATTAGGGGGCGGAACAGTCGCAGGGATTCGCCGGGGCGGCGCGAAGCAGGCGTCGTTTTAGACCGCGCAATCGAGAGGCGCAACGAAGGGTGGCGGTTTCATGACCACGGCGAAGACGCCGGCCCTCAACGCACCCAGGTGAAGAGCCGCTTCCAGCGCAGGTCCTGCGGCCAGCGCCAGAACTCCCACGCTCCGGCGCCATGGGCGATGGAGAAGAAAATGATCTGCGCGCGCCCGACGAGGTTGTCGAGCGGCACATACCCGACCTCCTCCAGGACGCGGCTATCGGCCGAATCGTCGCGGTTGTCGCCCATCATGAAATACCGGCCCGGCGGCACCCGATAGATGGGCGTGTTATCGAGCGGCTCGTCGTCGCTGATGTTCAAGGTGTCGTAGCTGACGCCGTTCGGCAGCGTCTCGCGCCAGCGCTCGATGCGCGATGGCGGCCGCGTTTCGGTATCGACGAAATCATCGATCCGCTTGCGCGGCACCGCCTCGCCGTTGATGTAGAGAACGCTGTGGCGAACCTGGATGGCGTCGCCCGGAAGGCCGATCACACGCTTGATGTAGTCCTGCGACGGGTCGCGCGGCAGCCGGAAGACGACGACGTCGCCCCGCTGCGGGGGCGAGGCAAAGATGCGCCCGCTGAAAAGCGGCAAAGAGAACGGCAACGAGTGGCGGCTATAGCCGTAGGAGAATTTCGACACGAAAAGATAGTCGCCGACCAATAGCGTATCGCGCATCGAGCCTGACGGAATGCGGAAGGGCTGGAACAGCAGCGTCTGGATGCCGCCCGCGATTAGCAGCGCCGGCACAATGACGCTGATGAGCTCGCGCAAAAATCCGGGTTTCGCCTGGTCGGCGCCGGTCGAGGTCATGGCGCCTCCGTGGCGTGGGTCTTCATGGGCTCGGCGGAAATAATGACGAAGGCTTGAGCCAGTGGCCATTCGTCGGTGATCGTCAGGTCGATCCGGGCGGTATAGCCGGCGGGCGTCATCGTCGCGAGTCGCGCCAAGGCGCCGCCGGTGAGCTGCAAGGTCGGGCGGCCGCCGGGCAAATTGATGACGCCCATATCCCTCCAGAACACCCCCTTGCGCATACCCGTCCCCAGCGCCTTGGCGCAAGCCTCCTTGGCGGCGAAGCGCTTGGCATAGGTCGCGCTCCTTTGCTGGCGGCGCTCCGCTTTCGCCTGCTCGATGGGGGTGAAGACGCGGGCGATGAAGCGCTCGCCGTGGCGGGCCAGGACATCCTCGATGCGGCGAATGTCGATCAAATCGGAGCCTATGCCGAGGATCATCGGCGCGAACCTCGGTCGGCAAGCGTCATAGACATCGGCGGATTTTAAGCGGTCACGCGCTCGACATTGGCGACGACGGGCTTCGCGCGCAGCTGCGCGATGATCGAATTGAGATGCTTAAGGTCATAGACTTCAAGGTCGATCAACATTTCCGTGAAGTCGGGCGAGCGCCGCGTCATGCGCACATTGTCGATATTGCCGTCGTGCTCGGCGATGATCTGCGCGATCTGAGCGAGCGTGCCTGGCTCGTTGACGGACTGGATCGAGATACGCGCCGGAAAGCGCTGCGGATTATCGCTCTCGTCATCCCAGCGCACGTCGAGCCAGCGCTCGGGCGCATCCTCGTATTCCTGCAAAGCCGGCGACTGGATCGGATGGATGGTGATACCTTCCTGCGGCGTAAGGATGCCGACGATGCGATCGCCCGGCACGGCGCCCCCCTCGGCAAAGCGGACAGGAAGGTCGCTGTTGATGCCGCGGATCGGCAAGGCCGGGCCGTCGTCACTGTAGCTCGGGACCTTGAACTTCACGGCCTTGAAACGGCGCAGGCCGAACCAGCCGCTCTCCGGCTTCGCCTTGACCACCCGTTTGACGGCACGCTCTTCCTTGTAGTCCGGGTACATCGCCCGCGCGACGTCGGAGCCCTTCATCTCGCCGCGGCCGACCGCGGCCATCACCTCTTCGATGGACGAGCGCGCGAGGCGCGGCAATGCGCCCTGCAACTTGTCGTCTGAGTATTCGATCTTCGCGCGCATGAAGAGGCGCTCGACGATCCTGCGGCCGAGCCCGGTGTATTGCTGGCGCACGGCGGCACGCGTCGCACGACGAATGGCGGCGCGCGCCTTGCCGGTGACGACGAGGGAATCCCACGCCGCCGGCGGCGCGGTCTGCGCCTTTGAGGTCACGATCTCGACCTCATCGCCATTCTGCAAATGCGACACGAGCGGGCTGACCTGCCCGTTGATCTTGCAGCCGACCGTCGTGTTGCCGACGTCGGTGTGGACCGCGTAGGCGAAGTCGATCGGCGTCGCGTTGCGCGGCAAGGCGATGAGCTTGCCCTTCGGGGTGAAGCAGAAGACCTGGTCGTGGAAGAGCTCGAGCTTCGTATGCTCGAGGAATTCCTCCGGATTGGAGCCTTCCGAAAGCATCGCAATCGTGTGCCGCAGCCAGCCATAGGCCTTCGACTCGCGCGTCAGCATTTCCGAAGGCGTGCCCTGCCCGTCCTTGTAGAGCGCATGCGCGGCGATGCCGTATTCGGCAAGCTGATGCATGCCATGGGTGCGGATCTGCAGCTCCACACGCTGCTGGCCGGGGCCGATCACTGTCGTATGCAGGGAGCGATAGTCGTTCTGCTTCGGCGTCGAGATGTAGTCCTTGAAGCGCCCGGGAACGACGGGCCATGTCGTATGGACGATTCCGAGGGTGCGGTAGCACTGCTCGGCGGAGCCGACGAGCACGCGGAAGCCGAAAATGTCGGAGAGCTGCTCGAAGCCGACGGACTTGCGCTCCATCTTGCGCCAGATCGAATAGGGCTTCTTCTTGCGCCCAGCGACGGTCGCGCGGATGCCGCTGTCGGCGAGCTGGCTGGTCAGCGCCTTCTCGATCTCCTCGATCAAACCTTCGCTGCGCTGTGCGAGGATGCCGAGCCGGCGCGCCGTCACCTCATAGGCCTCGGGGTTGAGCTCGCGGAACGCCAGGTCCTCGAGTTCCTCGCGCATCTCGTGCATGCCCATGCGGCCGGCGAGCGGCGCATAGATGTCGATCGTCTCCTGCGCGATGCGCCGGCGCGCCTCCGGCCGCATGAAGCCGAGGGTGCGCATATTGTGCAACCGGTCGGCGAGCTTCACGAGCAGGACCCGCACATCGGAGGCGATGGCGAGGAGAAGCTTGCGCAGGTTCTCCGCCTGCGCGGCCTGCTTGGAGACGAGGTCGAGGCGCTTGAGCTTGGTCAGGCCATCGACCAGCGTGCCGATGTCGGAGCCGAAGATCTGGTCGATCTCCGCCCGCGTGGTCGCTGTGTCCTCGATGGTGTCGTGGAGAAGCGCCGCAACGATCGTCGCGTCATCGAGCTTGAGATCGGTCAGGATCGCCGCGACTTCGAGCGGATGGCTGAAATAGGGGTCGCCCGAAGCGCGCGTCTGCTGTCCGTGCGCGACCATGGCATAGACATAGGCGCGGTTGAGGAGCGCCTCGTCGGTGTTGGGATTGTAGCGCCGGACGCGGTCGACCAGCTCGTATTGGCGCAAGATCGGCTTGGCCGATTTCTGTTGTCCGTCCGTTACTTGGGGCGAAATGCCGATCTCCAAGGCGAGCGCCGTCGGCGGCCGTTCCGAGGGCCGTGGCGGGCGGGACTCAGGATTGAGCAAAGCCATCCAATCATCCGGCGGCCGAACCCGACCGGCCGCAAAAAGCGTGATAACGACGAAGATATCACGTCCAAAGCACTAAGCCGCAAGAGTAAAGCCCGGATTCGGTTGCGGAAATGCGAATGGCCCGGTTGCCCGGGCCATTCGACAGGTCAAAACTGCGGTGAAAGCGGAAAAGCCGCTTATTCCTCTTCTTCCGGCTGCTCCTCGGGCGGGGTCAGGCCCTCGAGGCCCTTGAGAAGCTCCTCCTCGGTCATCCGCTCGGGCAAGACCTCGGTGTCGTCGGCATCGACGCTGCCTCCGCCCGCGCCGATCAGCGGCACGCTCTCGGGCTCGGGCTCGTCCACCTCGACATACTTCTGCAGCGAGTGGATGAGGTCTTCCTTGAGGTCGCCCGGCGACACGGTCTCGTCGGCGATCTCGCGCAGCGCGACGACCGGGTTCTTGTCATTGTCGCGATCCACCGTGATCGGCGCGCCGGACGAGATCATGCGCGCGCGGTGTCCGGCGAGCAGCACGAGCTCGAAGCGGTTTTCGACCTTGTCGATGCAATCTTCGACGGTGACACGGGCCATGCCGTTCACTCCTTGCAACAGCGGGTTGTCGGATTCTGCGCGTGACGTATATCCGGCGGCCAAAAAGTGCAAGCAAAAGTTCCCGCACGCGCCCTAGGAACGCCTCGTTTCGAGGCTCTTTAGGGGGAACCAAGGAATGCTCCAAAAGCTTGTTAATGCGCGATGTTTTTCCCGGCCGCGTGGGCTCGAAATCCTGCTTCGCGAAGCGGCCGACGACGAATTGGAAGGACAATTTTGGGGCGGCACCGACCCGCCATTCACTCATTTTTTGAGGATCAGGGCGTCCATGGCCATGAACACCGAAAAAACGGCCCTTTTTATCGATGGTGCCAATCTGTACGCCACCGCCAAGTCGCTGGGGTTCGATATCGACTACAAGCGGCTCCTGCGCGAATTCCAGTCGCGCGGCTACCTCATGCGGGCGTTCTATTACACGGCGATCATCGAGGATCAGGAATATTCCTCGATCCGCCCGCTGATCGATTGGCTTGACTACAATGGCTATTTCGTCGTCACCAAGGCCACCAAGGAATTCGTCGACCAGACCGGGCGGCGCAAGGTCAAAGGCAACATGGATATCGAGCTCGCCGTCGACGCGATGGAGATGGCCGAGCATATCGACCACATGGTGCTCTTCTCAGGCGATGGCGATTTCCGCTCGCTGGTCGAGGCGATGCAGCGCCGCGGCGTGCGTGTCACCGTGGTCTCCACCGTCTCGACGCAGCCGCCGATGGTCGCCGACGAGCTGCGGCGGCAGGCGGACGTCTTCCTCGACATCGTCGAGCTTCAATCTAAGATCGGGCGCGACCCTGCCGAACGAGGCGAGCGCCTTCCCCGTGACTCCCGCCACACCCCGCAATTCCTCCAGCGCAGCACAGCCCCGCAACGGGCGCCGGCCGGCGCCGCGGACGACGACTTCGAAGATTAAGAACGCATCGTGACGGCCGCATCGTCCAAAGCCGGGCGCGACTGTCCGCTGTGCCCGCGGCTCGTCGCCTTCCGCGAAACCTGGCGTGAGCGGGAGCCCGACTGGCACAACGCGCCGGTGCCCTCGTTCGGATCGGCCGACGCGCGGCTCCTCATCGTCGGCCTTGCGCCCGGCCTGCGCGGAGCCAATCGCACGGGCCGGCCCTTCACCGGCGATTATGCCGGCGACCTTCTCTACGGCACCCTGCTCGCCTTCGGCTTCGCACGAGGAACCTATGCGGCGCGGCCGGACGACGGCTTCACGCTCGTCGACGCACGCATCACAAACGCAGTGCGTTGCGTCCCGCCGGAGAACAAGCCGACGACGTCGGAGATCGCGACCTGCCGGCAATTTCTCGCGGCCACCATCGCGGAGATGCCCAACCTGCGGGCAATCGTTGCGCTCGGCCGCGTCGCCCATGACAGCGTCTTGCGCGCGCTGGGGATGAAGCTTGCCGCCGCCCCGTTCAAGCATGGCGCGCAGGCGGCGACGGACCAGGCGATGCTGTTTTCCAGCTATCACTGCTCCCGCTACAACACGAATACGGGCGTGCTGACGGAAGAGATGTTTCGCGCGGTCTTTGCGATGGTGCGCGCGGAACTCGACGAAGCCGCGCCTGCATCCCGGCGGGCGTGAGCTATTCGGCGACGCTTAATCCCTGTCCGGCATCAGCCAAGACAGAACTTCCTCGGCATTCTTGTCGGGTGGAAATACCGGGTAGAACACCTTGGTGATGACGCCGTCGTCGACGACCCATGTCTGACGCTTGAGCAGCGTCATGCCCGCCGCGACGAATGTCGGCAACCGCAACGCGCTGGTCAGCGCCAATGCGGAATCCGACAGGATCGGGAATGGCAGATGCAGCCGCTCGACGGCCTCGCGCTGATAGGCCGTGTCTTGCGTCGAAAGACCATAGACTGCTGCGACGCCGGCCGCTTTGAGCGCGCCGAAATGATCGCGAAACGCGCACGACTGCGGCGTGCATCCGCGTGCGCCGGGGATCGCGTCCCAGCCGTCCAACGGCGGCACGCCCGGCTCGCCCGTGCGGGGATAGATGTAGACGATCGCTCGGCCCGCGCCCCGGCTCAGCAATATTTGGCGCCCATCCGTCGCGGCGAGAGCAATATCGGGCAGCCGTGTGCCGGGCAGATGACGCGTCGCGCCATCGTCTTGCGGCACCGGCAAATCGAGCGGCAACTGCGTGGGATCGTGCGGAGCGGCCATGATTGTTTGCCGAGACGCAGCTCTGAAGGTTCTATTTTATCTCGCCGTGGGCGTCGTCGTCGTAGCCCTTATGGTGACTATAGAACAGCAACGCCATCAAGCCGCAGCCGATGAGCAGCGTGAGCGCCACGCCAACGAACATCATGACGTAGACATAGCCGGGCATCTCGACATCGCCGTGAGCCGTCCATCCAGCAAATCCGACGTAAAGGGCCGCAACCAACAATGCGAAAAGCGCAATCAACAGCGCCCATGCACCCTTGCCCATGACATTGCTCCGGCTTAGCCCGCCCCTTACATGGGCCCGCAGCGCGCCGACTGCAACGCGAAACCGCTCATACTTACGTCGGCGTTAGGCTTGCGTCTGCGTCAGGTCAGCGCAGCATAGGAGATGAATTCCATCAGCGAGCCGTAAGGGTCGCGAAAATAGACGCTCTGGCCCTCGCCCTTGGCGCCATAGCGCGTTACGGGACCGAGCTCGATCGGCACATGGCGCCGCTCGAGATGGGCAACCGCCTCGGCAATCGGTCCCTGCCACTCGAAGCAGAGATCGCTGTTGCCGGGCTGCACCGGCAATTGCGCAACCGGCGTCGCGTCGACGCCGGGCCCGTGAATATTGAGCTGCGTGTCGCCGAAGCGGTACGCAAATCCCGCGCCGCGCGGAACGACCGTCGCGCCCATGACGTCACGGTAGAAGGCGTTCGCCTTGTCCCAATCGGCAATGTGGATGACGCAGTGATCGAGCTTCACCGGCAACGCCATACGTGCCTCCTCTCAACCGCGATCGCGTAAGAGCCGGCCGCGCTCGCGATCCCACGAACGGCGCTTCTCCGTCTCGCGCTTATCGTGCAGCTTCTTGCCACGGGCGAGCGCGATCTCGATCTTCGCCCTGCCTCTCTCGTTGAAATAGAGCTTGAGCGGCACGATCGTCATGCCCTCGCGCTCAACGGCGGCGACCAGCTTGTTGATCTGGCGCTTGTGCAGCAGCAGCTTGCGTGGCCGCTTGGGCGCATGATTGAAGCGGTTCGCCTGCAGGTATTCCGGAATGTTGGCGTTGACGAGCCAGAGTTCGCCGCCTTCGGGCGACGCGTAGGATTCCGCGATCGTCGCCTTGCCGCCGCGCAGCGACTTCACCTCGGTGCCGGTCAAGGCAATGCCCGCCTCGATCACTTCGCCGATGGCGTAGTTGAAGCGGGCCTTGCGGTTATCGGCGACGACCTTGAGCGGACGTTTCGTGGCGGCAGCCATTGCCTCAGCTGTTGAGCAGGCCGGCGTGGACCATCGCCTTGCGGATCACGTCCTTGGTCGGCGGCGTTACCGGCAGCATCGGCAGCCGAATCTCCTCATTGCCGCGGCCGAGAAGCGCGAGGCCACACTTGGCCCCGGCAAGACCAGGTTCGACAAACACCGCATCGTGCAACGGCACGAGGCGATCCTGGACTTTCAGCGCGCCCTCGAAGTCGCCGGAGAGGCTCTTGCCCTGCATGTCCGCGCAGAGCCGCGGCGCGACATTCGCGACCACAGAAATGCAGCCGTGGCCGCCGGCGGCATTGTAGGCGAGCGCGGTCATGTCCTCGCCGGAGAGCTGAACGAAATCGTCGCCGAGCGCATGACGCTGCTGCGAGACGCGGCCGAGATTCGCCGTCGCATCCTTCACGCCGGCAATGTTCTTGAGTTCGTAGAGCCGCGCCATGGTGGCGACGGACATGTCGATCACCGAGCGCGGCGGGATGTTGTAGATGATGATCGGAATGCCGACGGCATCGTTCACCGCCTTGAAGTGCTGATAAAGCCCTTCCTGCGTCGGCTTGTTGTAATACGGCGTGACGACGAGGGCCGCGTCGGCCCCGGCCTTCTCCGCATGCTTCGCCAGTTCCACGGCCTCGCGCGTCGAGTTCGAACCGGCGCCGGCGATGACGGGGACGCGGCCCTTGGCTTCGTCGACGCACCACTCGACCACCTGCCGGTGCTCGTCGTGCGAGAGCGTCGGGCTCTCGCCAGTGGTGCCGACGGGGACCAGGCCTTCGGTGCCCTCCGCGATCTGCCAATCGACCAGCGCGCGGAATCCTTTTTCATCGAGCTTGCCGTCCTTGAAGGGGGTGACAAGCGCGGTGAAGGATCCTCGAAGCTTGGTCTTCGTCTTGGTCATGGCACAGTCCCTGGAGCACACCGAAATCGGCGGCGCGCCTTATTGTTAACGCCTCCGACCCGCACGCGAAAGTCCGGGCAATCACCACGCCGCCGGAACGGACTAAAGCTCGATGAACAAAGGTTCAGGCTAAGCGACTGACATCGCCCCGCTTTTGCCGCGGTCGTGGGGCACCTTAGCACACAGCATGAGCGGTTAGCGTTTCGTCAACGACATTTGGCCGAAAACTCTTCCGATGCGGCGCGCATGGCGTCCGCGATTCCGACGTTGCTACGCCCACTCGCAGGACGCCGATCGAGAATGAAGCGCGCTTTCACCGTCACGTCCCTTGTCGCCGCGGCGATGCTGCTTGGCGGGGCGAGCACGCTGGCGCTCGCCGCGCCCGAGAAGGCGAAGAGCGCCGCGCATTCCGGGAAGAAGGACGCGAAGCACGCGAAGTCTGAGTCGCGCAAGGAGAAGCACGCCTCCAAGAAGGACGAAAAGAAAGCGGACGCGAAGAAAGCGGGCAAATCCAAATCGACCGAGAAGTCCAAATCGGCCGAAAAGTCCAAGCGCGCCGAGAAGGACAAGGCGCACAAGTCGACGGCCAAGGACACGAAATCAAAGGGTCGCAAGCACACCACCCACGCCGAGGCACCGGCGGCAAAGGTCCATCACGTGACGGTCGTAAAAGACGAGTCGCGCGTGAGCGCCGCGGTCCCGTTCCCGCGCGCCCGGCCGAGCACTGTCGCGCGCACGGACACGACCGTCCGCGCGGAAACGCCGCCAATGCCGCCGCGCGCGCGTCAAGGCACGCCAATGATGCTTGCCTCAGCCGTAGATGTGCCGATCCCCGAGGCCGAGACGGGCGCGCTTGCCTATGCGCCTTCCGCACCGCCGACATCCTCCGACCTCGACACCGTCAAGGAAGCGCTGGCGCTCATCCGCAAGGGGCGCATTAGCGACGCGACCGAGCGCGAGCAGAACGTGCGCAACGCCGCCGCGCGCACACTGATCGAATGGGTGCTGCTGCGCTCCGACAACAGCGACGTCGGCTTCGCGCGATATGCACAATTCCTCCAGGCGCATGCGGACTGGCCGAGCCAGACCATGCTGCGGCGGCGCGCGGAGGCGCAGCTATGGCAGGAGAAGCGCGACCCCCCAACCGTCCTCGCCTTCTTCCGCTCCGGCAAGCCGGTGAGCGCGCGCGGACGCCTCGCCTTTGCGCGGGCGCTTCTCACCCAGGGCGACCGCGCCGGCGCGCAGTTCTACGCGCGTGAAGCCTGGCGCAACGACGACATGTCGTCCGACCTCGAGTCGCAGGCGCTCGAGCTTTTCGGCGATCTCTTGACGCGCGCCGACCACAAAGCGCGCATGGACCAACGGCTCTACGACGGCGACAACGAAGACGGATTGCGCGCGGCGCAGCGTCTCGGCGGATATGAGGTCGCAATCGCGCGCGCCCGCGCGGCGGTGACGGCGCGCTCGCACAACGCAGCGGCGCTTCTCGAAGCCGTGCCGAACGAAGCACGCGGCGACGCCGGCTATATCTTCAGCCGCGCGCAGTGGGCGCGGCGGAACGATCGCATCGGCGAAGCCGCGCAATTGATGCTGTCCGCGCCGCACAACGCGAGCCGCGTGCACGATCCCGACGAGTGGTGGACGGAGCGGCGCATCATCGTGCGCAAGCTTCTCGACGCGGACAATCCGCAAGCGGCCTATCGCGTCGCGCGCGACGCGGCCGTGCCGAACAAAGAAAATTACCGCATCGACCAGCAGTTCACCGCGGGCTGGATTGCGCTGCGCTTCCTCAACGATCCGATCACGGCGAAGCGTCACTTCGCGCAGATCGGCCACGGCGTGCGGAACCCGATCTCGCTGGCGCGCGGCCTCTATTGGCAGGGCCGCGCCGCGGAAGCCTCCGGCGCGATGGCCGAAGCCGGCAGCTATTATGAGGCCGCAGCGCGCCATCCGACCGCCTATTACGGGCAGCTCGCGCGCGCCCGGCTCGGACGCAACGATCTCGCGCTGCGACGGCCGCCGCCGCTGAGCGCCTCGCAGCGGATGTCGCTGCAGAATGTCGCGCTGGTGCGCGCCGTCGAGCTTCTCTATGCCGCCGGCGAGCGCGACCTCGTCACGCCGTTCCTCATTGATCTCGCGGGGCGCAGCAACGACACCGGGATCCTGGTGCTGCTTGGCGAGATCGCGGGCCAGCAGCACGACGCGCGCGCGATGCTCCTCCTCGGCAAGACGGCGCTCGGACGCGGCATCGCTTTCGATCAATTCGCCTTCCCCGCGATCGGCGTGCCGAAATATGCGACCATCGGGCCCGCCATCGATCGCAGCGTGGTGTTCGCGATCGCGCGGCAGGAAAGCCAGTTCCACGCCGGCGCCGTCTCCTCCGCGCATGCGCTCGGCCTGATGCAGGTGATGCCGAGCACCGGCCGGCAGCTAGCGAAGAAATTCGGCGTGAGGTGGAATCAAAAACGCATGCTGACGGACGCATCCTACAACGCGCAGCTCGGCGCGGCGGAGCTCGGCGACCTCTATGAGGACTATGACGGCAACCTCGTGCTTGCTTTCTCGGCTTACAATGCCGGACGCGGGCGCGTGCGCGAGTGGATCGGCCGCTTCGGTGATCCGCGCGACCCGCGCGTCGACCCGATCGATTGGGTCGAGCGCATCCCCTTCTCCGAGACGCGTAACTACGTGCAGCGCGTGATGGAGAACGCGCAGGTCTATCGCGCGCGATTCGGCGCCGGACATCTCTCCATCGAAGCGGATATGCGCGGCACGCGCGCTGCTGCGAATGCCGGACGCGGATCGAGCATGATCACGCCGTGAGGCGGCGCCAGTCTTGACCTTCACCGTCATGGCCGGGCTTGTCCCGGCCATCCACGTCTTATTTGCCGAAATCAAGAAAGACGTGGATGCCCGCGACAAGCGCGGGCATGACGATCGTGAATAAGCGCTCGACCTCATTCCTTTTCCGACGCTTTGGAGCATTCGATCGTGGAAGCACCGCAATCATTCCCCGCTCACGCATCGGTCGATGGGTACACCAGCCGCTTCATCAACGCGTCGGACGGGCTGAAGCTGCATGCACGCGACTACGGCACCGCGAATGCCACCGCCCTGCCCGTCGTCTGCCTGCCGGGACTGACACGCACGGCGGCAGACTTCCATGCCCTGGCGCTCGCTTTGTCATGCGACGACGCAAGCCCGCGACGCGTGATCGCCATCGACTCGCGCGGCCGCGGGCTTTCCGAGCACGACCGCGACCCGCGCAATTACGCCGTGCCCGTCGAGCTCAACGATGCGCGCACCGTGCTCGCGGCGCTCAATGTTCAGCGCGCGATCTTCGTCGGCACGTCGCGCGGCGGCATCCTCACCATGGTGCTCGCCGCCGTCGCGCCCACGCTGCTTGCGGGCGCCGTGCTCAACGATATCGGCCCGGTGATCGAGATGGCGGGCCTCATGCGAATTAAGAGTTATGTCGGCAAGCTGCCGCAGCCCCGCGACATCGCGGACGCCGGAGAGATTCTCAAGCGGATGTTCGCGTCGCAGTTTCCGCGCCTGAGCAATGCGCAGTGGCGCGAGGTGGCGGCGTTGACGTGGCACGTCGCGCCCGATGGGCGGCCGGCGCTGAGCTATGATCCGCAAATCGCGCTCACCCTCGCCGATGTCGACCCGGCAAAGCCCGCGCCGACGCTGTGGCCGCAGTTCGAGGCGCTCAAGTCGGTGCCGATGATGGTGATCCGCGGCCTCCTTTCGGATCTTCTCTCCGCGGCGACGGTCGAGGCGATGCGCGCGCGCCATCCGAAGCTCGAGGTCGTCGAAGCGCCCGACGAAGGGCATCCGCCGGCGCTCGGCACGCCGACGATGATCGCAAAGATTCGCGCGTTTTGCCTGAGGTGCGATCGAGCCGCAACCCGCTGACGTCATGCGCGGGCTTGACCCGCGCATCCATCCTTCTTCCCCACAGACTCTTTTGATTGATGGATTGCCGGGTCAAGCCTGGCAATGACGACTTCCCCCAAGCAAAATCCCCGGCGGTTGCCCGCCGGGGATTTCGTCTTCTTGAAGATGGTGAAACTTCAGCCGCTTATGGCCAGAAGTTACGCTGGAAGCGGAGGACGCCGCTCCAGGTGTCCTGGTCGCGGGCGGTGTAGAAGCCCGCCGGACGACCACCACTCGCAGGCAGCAGGAACGCACCGTTGAAGTTCTGATCGAGCCGGGTGTAGAGAACTTCGACGCCGATGTCGAGGTTCCGAACCGGAGACCAGATGGTGCGCGTGCCAACCTGGGTGATCGAGAAGTCCGGGTTACAGCCGTTGACCGTGAAGGCGTGGAAGATGGCCTGAGCGGCAAGACCCGCGCAGAACGCTCCCTTAGCCCCAGTGCCAACGCTCGCCGCCGCGATGGCAGGCGCGCCAGCCGGGACGACCGACGCGTAGGCCGACGTGCCCGGATAGCTCAGCTCGGAGTAACCGCCGAACACCGAGGTGCGCAACGAGGGCGTCCAGTAGTGCTGGAAGGCAGCATTGAACTGGAAGCCTTCGGACTGCTCCACGGGTCCACCCGTGCCGCCGGCCGCCGTGTAGAGGCCGTCAAACGCCCAAGCCGCGCCAATGCTGCCGATCGACAGGCCCGGTGTGAAGCCGGAGGTCCTGTACATGGCGAAGTTGGTCGACGTGCCGTAACGGTTGAAGCCGACATACGAGGCCGCGCCTTGAGCGTAGGTACCCTGCACCCAGAACTCGTCGCCCTGAGCCCACGGAACGTTCAGCTTGAGGCCGCCGCCGATTGCCCAACCGGTCGAGTCCTGCGCGTCTTGGTTCACGCCGCCGACCACCGGAAGAACGTTGGTCTGCGTGCTGTAGCAGGTCGTGCCGTAGCAGGCGGCCGAGGCGTCGTGGATCGCGCCCATGATCTGCGCCGAACCCCAGGGTTGATCAACCCGCAGGTTCGCCACGATGTCCGGGTAGCGCTCCGCAGCGTAGCGGCCGTAGTTCGGCTGGGCGAGACCAGGCGTTGCGCCAACGGCGATCGCGTCGATGCCGACGCCCCACATGCCAGTGCGGCGGTGGGTGTTCTCTTCCAACGACACCGTCGCCGAGAAGCCGCCACCAAACGTCGCCGTGTAGGCGATGAGGTTGATGCCGTGACCCGTGTCGGAGCCGCTGACCACCATCGTCGTGTAGTTCAGCGAGTCGGCATAGAAGTCGAAGAACGACTGCGTCTTACCAACCGTGAGGCCGGCGAACTGGATGAAGGCGCGGTCGAAGTAACGGCGACCGCGATAGTCGCCTTCAGCACCGAGTTCCGACGTATCCGACTGCATTTCCCAGCCGGCGCGGATGTACGAACGCAGCGTACCCCATTCCGTCTGCGAGCGGGCGTCGAACGAGACGATACCGCGCGTACGCGTGTTGTAGGCGGCCGTGTCCTGACGCGTGTCGCGCGCCGAGCCACCGACCCAGTACGGGGTGTGCGAACCACCCGCGTTAATATTGTATTCCGCACGGACAAACCCACCAATCTTCAGGCAGGTGTCAGTGCCGGGGATGTAATAAAATCCAGCCCCGTAGATGCTGCAGACCTTCACGTATTCGACCGGCTTGGCCTTGACGGGAAGATCGGCGGCCTGCGCACCGGCCATCGCGACGAGACCCGCCGCGGAGCCGAGGAGAAGGCTTTTCACCATCTTCATCGTGACCTCCAAGTTTAAGTTACGGGAGGGTTCCGTCTTGCCGGGTGGCTAACACCCATGGTCCCCTTGTTCCCCACGAACCGACCGGAACTTCCTCTCTTACCGTTTAGGACTGGCCCAATTGGATCGATCGAAAGTTACCGAGCAGGACGACCTGGGGATGCCCCCCTCCGTCGCATGACCACATTGGGCGATAGAGTTTGCACAAGCAATCAAGAACAGCCCCATCCACTGGGCAAAAAGCATGTTTTCAGGGCTGTGTTGCACAAATGGCACTTTTTCGTGATACCGCTTCCGGGAAAGGCAAATTAGCACAATAAATCAAAGCGTTGAAGATGCCGCTCATGCGGCGCGGAAGCGGCAATAAAGCGGCGATCGGGGCTCGCCGCGCCGGTCGCATCAGGCCCTTCCCTTCTTCGGCAAAAGGCCGTCTCGAAAGAAGAGTCATAGCGACTCAGCATCTTCGACCCCGTTTCTCGATACCGTTCCTCGGAAAATGGCCTTTCGGGAGCATATTACTGGCTCGTTGGGGGCCGGCGGAGCCCCATTCACTGGAAAATGAGCTTGAAACGGCGCGGCACGGCGGCCGATTCGCATTTCAACGATTCGCAACTGCGGCGTCGGCGCAGGCGATTCTCGGGTCTATGGAGTTGCGAGCCTCTCCCTCCGTCATGCCGCGAAGGCGGGCATCCAGTAATCCCGGTCTGTCGGTTCAGTTGAGAGTACACGGCGTACTGGGTCCGCGCCTTCGCGGGGACGACATCGTCGAGGATTTCGGATCACTGGCGGAGACGGAGGGATTCGAACCCTCGATACGCCTTTGGAGCGTATAACGGTTTAGCAAACCGCCGCCTTCAGCCACTCGGCCACGTCTCCGTCAGGCGATGACCTATAGCCGGTAAGGATGGCGGTCAACACGACCGGCATGCGAATCGAACGCAGCGAACGCCGAGCCGGCCACGCCCTATCCGGTTTTCAATGCGCGGCCATGCGCGACATGAGATTGATCACTGCGACGCCGGCGATGATGAGCGCTATCCCAATCACCGCGCCGATGTCAGGCATCTGACGAAATGTCAGTGCGCCGATCATCACGATCAGCGCCGTTCCGACGCCGGACCAAATCACGTAAGCGATGCCGAGCGGCATCGCGCGCAACGTCGGCGAGAGAAGAAGAAGGCCGTCGCGAAACCAACGACAACGATCAATGACGGCACCAGCCGCGTGAATCCGTCCGATACCTTGAGCGCCGATGTCCCAGCGACTTCCGCGGCGATCGCGATGACGAGATAGACGTAATGCATGGCCGCGCCAATTCCTCTCCGGCGGGCCCACTCTCTTCCATGTTGATCAGTGCCGCGTCAGCCAATCACGCGCAGCGCGCAGCGCCGCGGCGATCTCCTCGTCGGACATTTCCTCGGCGATTTCGCGCCGCAGACGCGTTGCGTCGGCATGGCCGCGCATGCCGGCGATGTTGAACCACTTGTGCGCGGAAACGAGATCCGTCGGCACCGAGCGGCCGGTGGAATACAGCATTCCGAGCTCGAAGAACGCATCACCGGTCGGCGCCGCTTGCGCGAAGGCTGCGCTTTCGACGTTCATTTCGTAACGGGCCATGTCGGCCTCCCCTGTCTTTGCCTCTGAGCGGGCTTGGCCCGCCTCCCACGTTCGTTCGAAAGCTCGCTTCCGAACACGCGCTATCATCGCCAGGAGATTTGAATCGCATCTTAAATGATTGGCTGAATGATCTGTGAACGCATAAACCCAAGGCATTTTCGCAAGCGCGCGTTAACTTCAGAAATTGCTGAGCGACGGGCACTTTTTGCGCAGATCGGAAAAACCCCGCGCGCGCCATTGGCAAACGGATAACCATTGCAACGCTTGCGGCCGGCCAAAGCGCGACTGCGCGGCCGCCGGGGACGCGACTACGCGGCCAACGTCGCGACGGCCGTCGCGAACGGCGTGGCCTGCGCGCGCGGCGGCTTGGAACGATCAGATTTTCAGTTGGAGGTCGTCTTGGAGATCGCCACCCGCGGGGTCGGTCCGCACCGCGGGGCGATCGGCAGCAAGGAGGCCTGCCGTGTTACCGAGGGCGTCGGCGAGATTATTCGAGGGCGTCGCCTTTGGGCAGCATGTGGCTTGCCAATGGCGGAGCAGAGAAAAGCTTGAACCTCGATTTCGCCGACGCCCTCCGTCGTCGACTTGAGCCTGTCCGTCGATCGCGATGACTTGCGCCATGGCTTCGCGACGGTGCCGGCTCATGTGACGCGCGTCGGCGGCGCAGCACAATGCTACGCCGCTCGATGCTTACTTCCGCTTCGCCTTCTTTTTCGTAGCGGTCTTCTTCGCGGCCGGCTTCTTCGCCGCAGTCTTGGACTTTGCCTTGGTAGCCTTCTTCGCCATGCTGCCCTCCTGATTGAGTGAGTGGCGATATCGAACAGTGCAAGGCGCGAATCGCTCAAGCACCGTTTCGACTCCTACAATGAAATGGAAAAAAAGCGACTCTGATGAAAAAAGGGTTGACACCGAAAACGCCGGTGGCGCGGGCTCCGACGGCGTGCGAGACGCAACAGCGGCAATGCGGATGACTGCGATCAGCGCGTCGTCGCATCACATATGCGAAATTGACGACAGCAAAAAAGCCCATATTTCTCCGGCATAACTTTCATCGCGCGGAATCGACGCGCGATGTTTCGACGATACGCGCATCGTGTGCGCGACGCCGCTCTTCAATGCCGCGAGCGGCGGCAAAAAGCGGATGTGGACAAGCAAAACTTTTTTTGAGTCGGCGCGCCGCGCGACACTCAAAACGACACGCACTCACCCTCACCGACCGATTTTCGTCTTCGCGATTCGGCGGCGATGAGCGTTTCGAAGCCGACTTCATCCGGCCAATCCGCGCCTCGCAAGGCGACCGTCGCGGTGTAGACTGAGCGCGGATGACTAGCTCAAGGAGCGTCGCGATGCGGATCGGGTTTCTCGTTTTTCCGAACATCATGCAGCTCGACCTGACTGGTCCCTTCGAGGTGCTCGCGCAGCTGCCGGACGCGGAGATGCACCTCGTCTGGAAGGATACCGCGCCATTGCGCGCGAGCTGCGGTCTCCTCCTCCAGCCGACCACGCGCTTCGCCGACTGCCCGCAACTCGACATCGTCTGCGTGCCGGGCGGCGGCGGCATGAACGCGCTCTTAACCGACGACGAGGCCCTTGCGTTCATCCGGGCACAGGCAGCGAAGGCGCGCTACATCACCTCGGTCTGCACCGGCGCGCTGGTGCTCGGCGCCGCCGGGCTCCTTCGCGGGCGCCGTGCCGCGACCCATTGGATGTCGATGGAGTTCCTGCCGGCTTTCGGCGCCATCCCAGTGCATGAGCGCGTGGTCGTCGACGGCAATGTCATCACCGGCGGCGGCGTCACCGCCGGCATCGATTTCGGTCTGCGCGTGGTCGCGGAAATCGCCGGAGAAGAAGCGGCAAGATCGATCCAGCTTGGCATCGAATACGACCCGCATCCGCCGTTCGACAGCGGGCACCCGCGCTCGGCGTCAGCGGACATCGTGCAGGCCGCGACGATGAAGGCAGGTTCACGCCAGGAGGCGCGACGCGCGCAGGTGATACAGGCGGCCGCGGCGTTGAACGCGCACGGATAACCGCACCGAGCTCGTCATTGCCGGGCTCGACCCGGCCATCCATCGATTTCGCAAAGAAGATGGATGCGCGGGTCGATCCCCGGATCAAGTCCGGGGACGCGCATGACGAAGAGCTCAGAGCCCGAGCTTTGCCTTCAAGAGATCGTTGACGGCCTGCGGATTGGCCTTGCCGCCCGACGCCTTCATCACCTGGCCGACGAACCAGCCGATGGCCTTGGGATTCGATTTCGCGTCTGCGACCTTGGCAGCGTTCGCCGCGACGATCTCGTCGACGATCTTTTCGAGCGCGCCCGTGTCGGTGACCTGCTTGAGGCCGCGCGCCTCGACGATCGCGCGCGGGTCGCCGCCTTCCGCCCAGACGATCTCGAAGACGTCCTTGGCGATCTTTCCCGAAATCGTCTTGTCGGCGATCAGGTCGATCAGGCTGCCAAGCTGCGCAGCGGAGACCGGCGACGTTGTGACACTCTTTCCTTCCTTGTTGAGGCGGCCGAAGAGCTCGTTGATCACCCAGTTCGCCGCGATCTTGGCATCACGCCCGCGCGCAACCGCCTCGTAGAAGTCGGCCGTGTCGCGCTCGGCGACGAGAACGTCCGCGTCGTAGGCCGAGAGGCCGTGCGCGCCGACGAAACGCGCCTTCTTCGCGTCCGGCAATTCGGGCAGCGCCGCTTCGAGCGCGGCAATGTCCGCCTCCGCCAATTCGAGGGGAAGCAGGTCAGGATCGGGGAAGTAGCGATAGTCGTGCGCTTCCTCCTTGCTGCGCAGCGCGCGCGTCTCGCCGCGATCGGGGTCGAACAGACGCGTCTCCTGCTCGATCGCGCCGCCCTCCTCGAGGATTTCGATCTGGCGGCGCGCCTCGGATTTGATGGCGTCGCCGACGAAGCGGATAGAGTTCACGTTCTTGATCTCGCAGCGCGTGCCGAGCGGCTCGCCCGGCCGGCGCACGGAGACATTTACATCGGCGCGCAGGCTCCCCTTCTCCATGTCGCCATCGCAGGTGCCGAGGTAGCGCATGATGGTGCGCAGCTTCGCGACATAGGACATCGCCTCCTCGGGGCTGCGCATATCCGGCTTCGACACGATCTCCATCAGCGCGATGCCGGAGCGGTTGAAGTCGATGACCGAAGTCCCGGGATGCCGATCGTGCATCATCTTGCCGGGGTCCTGCTCGAGATGCAGCCGCTCGATACCGATCGTCACCGTCGAGCCGTCGCGGAGCGTGACGACGACTTCCCCCTCGCCGACGATGGGCGATTTGTATTGGCTGATCTGATAGCCCTGCGGCAGATCGGGATAGAAATAGTTTTTCCGGTCGAACACCGAGACGCGATTGATCTTGGCCTTGAGGCCGAGCCCGGTGCGGACCGCCTGGCGCACGCATTCGGCATTGATGACGGGCAGCATGCCGGGCATCGCGACATCGATCAGCGAAACCTGCGTGTTCGGCGGAGCGCCGAACGCCGTCGAGGCGCCGGAGAACAACTTCGCCTTCGAGGTCACCTGGGCATGCACTTCCATGCCGATGATAACCTCCCAGTCGCCGGTTCCGCCCTTGATCAGCTTGGTGTGCGCGGATGCCGCACTCATTGCCCCACTCATGGACAGGTCGCTCCGTATTCAGAAAAAGCCGCGACAAAACGCGTCGCCACGACATTGTGCAACGCACAGAAAGGGGTGGAACCGCTCCCAAAGGTAGGGCGTTGGCGTCCCGTTGGAACTAGCCGAGGTGGAAATGACGGATAAACGAGACCCACAAAATCTCGGGGGATTGGGACTCATTTTGGGCGGGATCGTGCTGCTTGCGCTCATCATCTTCGTGACGACCGGCGGCGAGTTGGGCGGCACCAAGAAGGTGGAGAGCGACGCCGACCTGCCGCGGGTTACCTCGCCGACCGCACCGCCAAGCGGGCCGCTCCGCTCCGAGAATACCGGGTCGCGGTGAGGGATCATTGGCGCGCTCGCAGAAGCGCGTCGGCAATAGCGCCCCATTCTTGATCGAGCGCGCCGGCAGCCGGTGTCTGGCCGGCGCGGCGATACCAATAGGCGGCGTTTCCCAGATCGCCTTCGACCCGATGCAGATAGGCATGCACCCAGGCGGCGTCGGATGACTCGTCGGCCTGCACGACGCCGTGCGCCTTCGCCCAATCGCCTTTAGCGGCCCACCACAGGCCTGCGAGCGCAGCATCGTCCGCGATCGGCGGCGCCGATCCTTCGGTCGACTTGCGGAAGGCTGCAACGTCCATCGTTTACCTTTCCGGCTTAGCGACGGCGCCGATCACCACCAGCGCGTTGGCGCGATCGGGCCGGCCGCGTCTTCGATCACCGCGCCGAGGGCGAACAACGTCTGCTCGTCGAACGGGCGTCCGATCAGCTGCAATCCGAGCGGCAGGCCTTGAGAGTCGCGTCCCGCCGGCACCGAAATTCCCGGCAGCCCCGCCATGTTGACCGTCACCGTGAAGACGTCGTTGAGATACATCTCGACGGGGTTGCTGCCGCCGCGCTCGCCGATGCCGAACGCCGCGGTCGGCGTCGCCGGCGTGAGCATAGCGTCGACGCCGGCGGCGAAGCAGTCCTCGAAGTCTTTCTTGATCAGCGTACGAACCTGCTGCGCGCGCAGATAATACGCGTCATAATAGCCCGAGGAGAGAACGTAGGTGCCGATCATCACGCGGCGCCGCACTTCAGCACCGAAGCCGGCGGCGCGCGTCTTTTGATATTGATCCGTGACGTCACGGCCGGGCACCCGCAACCCGTAGCGCACGCCGTCATAGCGCGCGAGGTTCGACGAGGCCTCCGCGGGCGCGACGATGTAGTAGGCCGGCAGCGCGTATTTCGTATGCGGCAACGACACTTCGACGAGCTCGGCGCCGGCCGCACGCAGCCACGCCCTGCCCTGCTCCCACAGCGCCTCGATGTCCGCCGGCATGCCGTCGACGCGATATTCCTTCGGGATGCCGATCTTCATGCCGCGCACCGAGCGGCCCACCGCTTTCTCGTAGTCCGGCACCGGCCGGTCCGCCGACGTGGAATCCTTCGCGTCGTGACCGGCCATCGAGCGCAGCAGCAGCGCCGCATCCGACACGCTGCGCGCAAAAGGCCCCGCCTGATCGAGCGACGAGGCGAAGGCGACGATGCCCCAGCGCGAGCAGCGCCCATAGGTCGGCTTCATGCCGACGATGCCGGTGAACGCGGCAGGCTGACGGATCGAACCGCCGGTGTCGGTTCCCGTCGCGCCAAGCGCAATGCGTGCCGCGACCGCAGCGGCCGATCCGCCGGACGAGCCGCCGGGCACGAGCGGCGTGTTCGCACCCTCGCGCCGCCACGGTGAAAGCGCCGGGCCGAAGAACGACGTCTCGTTCGACGAGCCCATCGCGAATTCATCGCAGTTGGTCTTGCCGAGCAGGACGCCACCGTCGCGCCAGAGCTGCGAGGAGACCGTCGATTCATATGTCGGCGTGAAGTCGGAAAGGATCCGCGAGCCGGCGGTCGTGCGCACGTCTGCGGTACAGAACATGTCTTTCACGGCGATCGGGATGCCCTCGAGCGGGCGGACCTCGCCGCGCGCGATCCGCGCGTCCGAGTCCCGCGCCATCGCGCGTGCGCGATCCGGTGTCTCCGTGACGAAGGCATTCAGCCCGCGCGCCGCCTCCATCGCCGCAAGATGCGCGTCGGTCAGCTCGACCGCGCTGACCTCCTTTTGCGTCAACGCGCGGCGCGCCTGTGTGATCGTCAGTGACGTGAGGTCGCTCAAGTGGCGATCCTCATTGCGGCCGCAACGCCAGGCCGAAGGAAACGGGCGGAAACGGTCATGGTCACTCCACCACCTTCGGCACGACGAAGAAATGATCCTCGCGCGCCGGCGCGTTCTTGAGCACGTCGTCGGCGATGCCGCCGTCGGTCACCATGTCCTCGCGCATCGGCAGCTGCATGGGCGTGACCGAGCGCATCGGCTCGACACCGGCCACATCGACGGCGGAAAGCTGCTCGACAAAGGCGATGATGGCGTTGAGCTCACCGCGCAGATGCTCGATCTCGTCGTCGGCCACGTCGATGCGCGCCAAATGTGCAATACGCCGGACTGTCGCCGCGTCGACGGACATGATGATCCCGAGAAAGCCGTTGGAACGAGCGGGGCTATAGCAGAGGGGCCTTCGCCGCCGCAACGGCCCCTAGCGGGTCAGGCTGACGACGAGCGCCGCGATCGTGGATGCGAACATGACCAACACGCCAATGATGCCGCCGATGACGATCGGCAGCCATTCGGCCGTGCGCGACGCCTCGCGCCGGCGCACGGTTGGCGCGGGCGCGGCCGGCTCGTCCAGCGCCAAGGTTGCGCAGGCGCGATGGATTTCGACGATGTCACGGGCGATTTGCGCGACGCGATCATGGGCCGCTTTGCTTTCGACCGGTGCGACAGCCTCTTCCGGACGCAGGCCATTCTCCAGACGCGGCACGATGCTGAGCGCGCTCGCGTCCTTTCGCTGCACCGGCTCGAATCCGGCCGGCTCGAACGGCAGCGCGTCCGGCAACCGAATAACATTCGGTGCCAGCTCAAGGAGATCGCCTCGGGTAGCCCTTCGCATGATCGTCGCCGCAAATGGTGCGGAGGTACTATTCCCCGGCGCCGGCGGTGAAAGCGATGGTAATCTTTCGTTAACCTTAACGCCGCGTTAGATGGGACAATGAATGCCCGGCCGCCTCCTGATGAATCCCGCCAACGCCGGCGATCCTCGCATCACGAGGCCCTAGTGAGCACGCCCCTGCCCTTGGTCGAAGCCTTCACCGCGTTGCCGCTCCGTGGCGCGCTTCTCGGTCTCGATCTCGGAACCAAGACGATCGGGGTCGCGGCAAGCGACGCGGATCGCCGGCTTGCCACGGGCGTCGAGACGATCGCACGCAAGAATTTCTCGAGCGACGCCGGCCGCATTCTCGCACTTGCGGGCGAACGCAATGCCGTGGGACTGGTCCTCGGCCTGCCGCTGAACATGGACGGCAGCGAGGGGCCGCGCGTTCAGTCTACCCGCGCCTTCGCCCGCAACCTGTCGCGGCTCACGGCCCTGCCCATCGGATTGTGGGACGAGCGGCTTTCAACAGTCGCCGCCGAGCGCGAGCTCATCGCCGCCGATATGCGGCGACGGCGGCGCGCTGAAGTGATCGATCAGCACGCCGCCGTCTTCATCCTACAAGGTGCGCTCGACCGCCTCGCCTATCTCACGCGCGAGCGGGGCTGAGGCTCGAAGAAGCGATCGTCCCAATTCTTCGCCGCGCGTCAGTTGCGGCTGCCGCCACCGCCGCCGCCCGCATCGCAAGGCCGCGTCCGACCGTAGCCTTCGTCGAAAACGCAGCTCTGATAACGCTGACCGCTGAAACGGTTGTAGCCGTAGCCATAACCGTCCTGACCGAGGGAGCCGACATTGTCATGGTAACGGCCGCGCCAGCCGCGGTCGAATTCGTAGGAGCCGCCGCCGGTCACATGGCGACGCCTGTGGTGACGATATTTCTTGCGCGACGCGACTTGCACCACCCCCCCATCGGGCGCGCGGAAGCCCGCGCTCAGGGGAGCGCCAGGCGCAGCCGAGGCCGCCGAGAACACGCCGCATGCAAGGGCCGCGCCGATGCCGTAGGCCCAAAGCGCCGGGCGAGAAACCATCCTCATCGTTCATCTCCGTTGATAGCCCCAACACACAGAGCGGTGCGGGCTTTCCCTGCACCGCACCGCTCCCTCTGACAATAACCCCGCTGCGCTTGCCGCCGTTCCGGTCGGCGATGAACTTTTCGTCATTCGTTCGCGACCGCGGCCGTTTGTGGATGAGGCGTCGTGAGACTTGCTCCCTGCGCGATAGGCTCCTATAGACACCGCTTTAATGAACATCGCCTCGAAGTCCTCGTTTGTCCTCAACCGGCGTCATTTGCTGGGCATCGAGGGGCTTTCCCATGACGAGATCACCGGCCTCCTCGATCTCGCCGAGGAATTCGTCGTCCTCAACCGCCAGATCGAGAAAAAACGCACGACACTGCGCGGGCGGACGCTGATCAACCTCTTCTTCGAAGTCTCGACCCGCACGCAATCCTCGTTCGAATTGGCGGGCAAGCGGCTCGGCGCCGACGTGATGAACATGTCGGTCGGCATCTCGTCCATCAAGAAGGGCGAGACGCTGCTCGACACGGCGATGACGCTCAATGCGATGCATCCCGACCTCCTTGTGGTGCGTCATCACGCATCGGGCGCGGTCGCGCTCTTGGCGCAGAAGGTCGACGGGTCGGTTGTAAACGCCGGCGACGGCGCACATGAACATCCGACCCAAGCGCTCCTCGACGCGCTGACCATCCGCCGCAACAAGGGCCGCATCGAAGGGCTCGTCGTCGTCATCTGCGGCGACATCCTGCATTCGCGCGTCGCGCGCTCCAACATCGTGCTGCTCAACGCGCTGGGCGCGCGGGTGCGGGTGGTGGCGCCGGCGACGCTGCTGCCGCCGGGCATCGAGCAGTTCGGCGTCGAAGTGATGCGCGACATGCGCGAAGGGCTCGCCGGCGCCGACATCGTCATGATGCTGCGCCTGCAGCGCGAGCGCATGAATGGCTCGTTCGTGCCTTCCGTCCAGGAATATTTCCGCTTCTACGGCCTCGACCAGGCGAAGCTGCGCTACGCGAAGCCGGACGCACTGGTGATGCATCCCGGCCCGATGAACCGCGGCGTCGAGATCGACTCTGCGGTCGCAGACGGCGCGCAGTCGATCATCCGCCAGCAGGTGGAGATGGGCGTCGCGGTGCGCATGGCCGTGCTCGAAGCCCTGTCGCGCAGCCTGCCGAATGCGTGAGAGCTGATGGCGCTGCACGAGCCTCGTCCCCTCCTCCTCGCCAACGCGCGCATCATCGATCCGTCGCGCGACCTCGATATGCATGGCGACGTGCTGATCGCCGACGGCGTGATCCGCGAGGCGCAGCAGGGTATCCGCACCTCCGGCGTGCCGGACGGCACGGAGACGATTGACTGCACCGGCCATGTCATCGCACCGGGCTTGATCGACATGCGCGCCTTCGTCGGCGAGCCGGGCGCCGAGCATCGCGAGACGCTTGCCTCCGCAAGCTATGCCGCCGCGGCGGGCGGCGTCACCACGATCGTCTGCCAGCCGGACACGTCGCCGGTGATCGACGACCCCGCGATTGTCGACTTCGTCCTGCGCCGCGCCCGCGACACGGCGGTCGTCAACGTGCACCCAATGGCGGCGCTGACGAAAGGCCTCGCCGGCAAGGAGATGACCGAGATCGGCCTCCTCAAGGCCGCCGGCGCGGTCGCCTTCACCGATGGCGCGCGCAGCGTCGCCAATGCGCAGATCATGCGTCGCGCGCTCGCCTACTCGCAGGATTTCGACGCACTGATCGTCCATTATACCGAGGATGCCAACCTCGTCGGCGACGGGGTCATGAACGAGGGCGCATTCGCCGCGCGGCTCGGGCTCATCGGCATTCCCTCGGCTGCCGAGACGATCGTCCTGGAGCGGGACCTGCGCCTCATCGCGAATGATGGCGGCCGCTATCATGCGGCATCGGTGACCTGCGCGGAATCGCTCGACGTCATTCGACGGGGCAAGGAGACGGGCCTCAAGATCAGTGCGGCCACCTCCGTCAATCACCTCACGCTCAACGAGATCGACATCGGCGCCTATCGCACCTTCTACAAAATGCGCCCCCCGTTGCGCACGGAAAACGACCGCAGCGCCCTCGTCGCTGCGCTCGCATCCGGATTGGTCGACGTCGTGATGTCCGACCACGACCCGCAGGACGTCGAAACGAAACGCCTTCCCTTTGCCGAGGCGGCGTCGGGCGCGGTCGGGCTCGAGACCATGCTCGCCGCAACGCTGCGCCTCGTGCATAGCGGCGATATCAAGTTGTCGACGCTGCTCAAGGCGATGTCGACGCGGCCGGCGGAGCTTCTCGGCATCCCCGGTGGCACGCTGAAGCCCGGTGCACGCGCCGACGTCATCGTCATCGATCTCGACGCGCCATGGGTGCTCGATCCCGCCAAGCTGAAATCGAAATGCAAGAACACGCCGTTCGACGAGGCCCGCCTGCAGGGTCGCGTGGTGCGTAGCATCGTTGCCGGCCGCACGGCTTACGAATACGCTTGATCGGCCGATACGCCTGATCGGCGCTTCGCCGGGACCGGACGATGTTCAGCGGCTTTACCTTTTCTTTTCCTGAGGCGCTTGGCGCCTTCGTGTTCGGTTATCTGCTGGGCTCGATTCCGTTCGGCCTCATCCTCACGCGGCTCGCCGGCACCACCGATATCCGCAGCATTGGCTCGGGCAATATCGGCGCGACCAATGTGCTGCGCACGGGCCACAAAGGGCTCGCCGCCGCGACGCTTCTCTTCGACATCCTGAAAGGAACCGCGGCTGTCCTGGTGGTCGATCACTTTGGCGGCCGCGAGCTGGCGATGATCGCCGGCCTCGCGGTCTTTCTCGGCCACCTGTTTCCCGTCTGGCTCAAATTCAAAGGCGGCAAGGGCGTCGCGACCTATATCGGCATCCTGCTGGGATTCCACTGGCTTGCGGTCGCCGTTTTCGCGGTCATTTGGCTCACGATCGCAGCCGTGACGCGTTACTCGTCGCTTGCCGCCCTCATTGCGACAGCAGCAATGCCCTTCGTGCTGCGATGGATGGGCGACAGCGCGTTGGCGCGCCTATTCGGCGTCCTGACGTTGCTCGTCTTCATCATGCACCGCGCCAATATCGCGCGGCTCTTCAAAGGCACGGAAGGCAAGATCGGCAACAAGGCCGACGCCGCTCCATCAACTTGAGGCCCGTTAGCTCCCGGGCGGCGGCGCGAAAAAGCAGCGCCGCGATCCGTCCGGGCGCTTGCAGCGCCAGAACGCGCCATCCGGGCTCGGCTGCGCCTCACTGAAGGGCACGGTCTCGATTCCAAAAAGTTTGTATCCGAGACCGGTCATCTGAACGCTGCTTGAGGGAATGGCGAAGCAATCGCCCGTCCCGCAACACCACTCTCCAGCGCTGTTGCGAAGCTGCCCACGGGAAATCCAGCTGTCATGGGCGTAACAATTCGTGACGGTCGTCAGGCCAAAGAACACCACGATGAAAAAGGCAAAGCGGCGCATGGGGCACCTCTATGTCCCCCCAAGGCGGAACCTTTCGTCAACGACGAACTTCGTGGAATGTTCAAATGCGGCGTAAGACCGGCCGCGCGAGAAAACCGCAGCGCAGATGCGCTGCGGCCCGATGACGTTTGGGCGGGAGGCGTTCGGCCCTCGGACTAGCCCGCGCTCGCGATTTCGCGCGTGGGCGCGCCGTGCGTCTTCGGAATCTTGTCGGCGAAGACCTGGACGAAGTGGGGAAGCTCGGCGTCCTGCGGGCGCGGCGGCTGCAGCGCTTCATCCATGTAGGTGTGCGCGTCGGGCGCCGCCAAGACCGCGCGCATGATCTTGCGATAGCGGCGCGCGAGCACGAGCCATTGTCCGACTGACATCCCGATCTCGATCAGGCGGCGCGGATAAAACGCAAGCGCGCTTTCAATCGGCATGCCGTAGCGGCGCTGCGTGCGCACCTTGCGGCGGAAGAAGCCGAACTGGAGCGGATGCACATCCTCGATGCGCGTCGCGCCGGAGAAGATCGTCACCGCGTCGACGATCTTGCGCGGATTGAGGCCGTTGGCGACGCCGCGCTTGAGCACCGTCTCCACATGCGCGTCGGTGTAGTAGACCTTCCACGCGTCGCGATAGATGCCCTCCCACTCCGCCTTCGACATCGCCGCATGCGCGGTCAGCACATGCTCGAGATCGTATTTGTTCATGTCGGGGTCCATGGGGACGCCCTTCATGAACAGCGTCTTGTGATCCTCCGAGCCCGGCAGTGGTGTCAGGCAGAAGAATTCGAGGATGTCGATCGGCAGCTCTTTTTTGATGATCTCGATGTCGCGCCTGATCGAGGCCGGCGTGTCGGTCGGGAAGCCGAGAATGTAGCCGGCCCAGGTCATCACCTTGGCCTTGCGCCAGGCCTGGAGCATCTCGCGATACTCCCAGATCTTGTTCTGGCGCTTCTTCGTGCCCATCAGGGACTCGGGATTGATGTTCTCGAGCCCGATGAAGACCATGTTGCAGCCTGCCCGCGCCGCCTTCTCGATAAAGCCGGGGATGCGGTGGCAGAGCGTGTCCACCTGCAGCAGCAGGCGGATTTTGAATCCTTCCTTCTCGCGCAACACGATCAGCCGGTCGAGGATCGGCTCCCAGTTCTTGTTGCGCGCGAAATTGTCGTCGGTGACGAAGAAGCGCGTCACCCCCTGCGCCGCGTTGGCGCGCACGATCGCCTCGACGTCATCGGGCGTGCGGTAGCGCGACTTGCGGCCCTGCACGTTGATGATGGTGCAGAAGCTGCATTGGAACGGGCAGCCGCGACCGGCGTCGAAACTCGCATAGTGGCCCGCGACGCGCGTGACTACGTCGCGCGGCAGGATCGGGAAGGTCGCTGCCTCCATCCCCGGCAAATCGCGCAAGTAGTTGTAGACGGGCTTGGCGCAGCCAGCATCGATGTCGCGGAGAAGGCCCGCCATGCGGCCATCTTCGCCTTCGCCCGCGAAGAGCGTGATGCCGAGCGACTGCGCCTCTTTCAGGTCGGCCGGCAACTCCGGCAGCATCGAAAGGCAGCCGCTGACATGGAAGCCGCCGACCACCACCGGCAGGCCATGCGCGCGGAATTGGCGGCCGATATCAAGCGCACGCGGAAACTGGTTGGATTGGACACCGACCAGCCCGACGAAGCCGCCGCCGGCTTGCTTGATCCGCTTCGCCGCACCGGCGACGTCGATGATGGTGTTGCACTCGTCATAGGCCTCGATCGCGATCTCGACGTCAGGACCAAGCACGCGGTCGCGATTACACTCCGCCAACAGGCCGTAGACACTCGCGAGGCTATTCGAGGGGATGGTGGAGCGCAGCCACTGGATGACGTAACCGTCACGGTCATAGTGAGAAGGCTTGATCAGGACGATCAAGAATCGCCGCGCCATTCATCCCCTCCGGTCGTACGCGCCGCCCCACCCCGTACAGCGGATCATCGTTTCATAGAATCGATGATCGCTCTACGTCTTCGTTCTCGCAATTCCGGACGGAAAGCCGGTTTCCACTTTCCTGGAATTGCTCCTAGCCGGCACGACCCAAGCCCATAATAGCGCAATTTTCCTCCGAAGGACACTCGGCTGCACGTAAGACTTGTACAGGTGCATCCGTACAGTCCAAGATTTGCGCGCGAAGCTGGGGGAACGCGCGTGCTCGCCAAAACCGGAATCCGGCTGACAGACGCCCAGCGGCTCGACTGGCTGCGGCTCATTCGCAGCGAGAATGTGGGACCGCGAACTTTCCGTTCGTTGCTCAACCATTTCGGCGGCGCGGCAGCGGCACTGGACGCCCTCCCTGCCCTGGCACGCCGTGGCGGCGCGCAGGCGCCCGGGCGCATCTGTTCGCGCGAGGACGCCGAGCGGGAGATGGCCGCGGCCGCCGCCATTGGCGCCGTCATCGTCGCGCTAGGCGAGCCGGATTATCCGCCGCGCCTGCGGGCCATCGACGACGCGCCGCCGATCCTGTTTGCGCTTGGCCAGCTCTCGGTCGCGAGCGTCGCAACGCTTGCGATCGTCGGTGCGCGCAACGCCTCGGCCGCCGGCATGAAATTCGCGGAGCGGCTCGCGCGGGAGCTCGGCGGCGCGGGCGTCGTGATCGTTTCCGGCCTGGCGCGCGGGATCGACGCCGCCGCCCATCGCGGCAGCCTCGCCACCGGGACCGTCGCGGCCCTCGCCGGAGGGCTCGATCGCATCTATCCGCCGGAGCACGCAGAGCTGTTCAGACAAATTCAGGAGAACGGCGCGGCGCTCACCGAAATGCCGATGCGATGGGAGGCGCGTGCACGCGACTTCCCACGCCGCAATCGCATCGTATCGGGCCTTTCAGCCGGCGTGCTGGTGATCGAGGCCGCACGGCGGTCCGGCTCGCTCATCACCGCGCGCCTGGCGCTCGAGCAAGGTCGCGAAGTCTTCGCCGTTCCGGGCTCGCCGCTCGATCCGCGCAACGAAGGAACGAACGGCCTCCTCAAGCAAGGCGCGACGCTTGTCACCGGCGTGGACGACCTTCTGCCCGTCCTCACGCCGATGTTCGAGCGGCCCCTGCCATCGCCCTTCGAAGAGCCGTCACGCGACCCTGACGGGCTGCAGGAACCAGCCGCGGGCGAGCGCGCGCAGATCGTCGGGCTCCTCGGCCCGACGCCCGTCAGCATCGATGACCTGGTGCGCCTTTCGGGCCGTGGGCCCGCGATCGTGCGGACGGTCTTGCTTGAACTCGAGATCGCTGGCCGTCTGGATCGTCATCCCGGCGGGCTTGTTTCGCTCAATCTCGGCTAGGCGCTAGGACATTGTCTCCGGCCGGCCGCGCTCGCCCGCAGCGTTGCGGGCTTCCAGATGCGCCATGTCAAAAAGATAGCCCAGGCCGTCCAAGCCATTGGAACGCGCCAGCCGGGCACATTGCGCGGCCATGTCGGCGAGATAGCGGGCCGAAGCGATTCGTTCCGCTGACGGGGTCTCAAGCGGCTGCCCTTGCGGCTTCTTCTTCGCACCGAACATGAGCACATAATATACTATCGCGAGCTATATCTCAATTTCGCTCTTAAAAGTTGCAGTATTTGCCTGCAGCACGGAGGCTTATTTGACAGTCATGGTCCGATTACCCATGTTCCGCCGCGATTGTGGCGCCCGGCTCCGGGGCCGCCCGGCAAAAACCCTCACAATTTCGAGCTCATGAACGTCGTCGTCGTCGAATCGCCGGCCAAAGCCAAGACCATCAATAAGTACCTGGGACCCGGATACGAGGTTCTGGCGTCGTTCGGCCATGTTCGCGACCTGCCGCCGAAGAACGGCTCGGTCGACCCTGACGCCGACTTCAAAATGATCTGGGAGGTCGACGCCAAGGCGCAGAAGCGCCTGGCCGACATCACCCGCGCGGTGAAGAGCGCCGACAAGCTCATCCTCGCGACCGACCCGGACCGCGAAGGCGAAGCCATCTCCTGGCACGTTCTCGAAGTGCTGAAGCAAAAGCACGCGCTGAAAGGCCAGCGTGTCGAGCGCGTCGTCTTCAACGCGATCACCAAGCAGGCCGTCACCGATGCGATGAAGCATCCGCGCGAGATCGACGCGGCGTTGGTCGACGCTTATCTTGCGCGCCGCGCGCTCGACTATCTCGTCGGCTTCACCCTCTCGCCGGTGCTGTGGCGCAAGCTCCCCGGCGCGCGCTCGGCGGGGCGCGTGCAATCGGTTGCGCTACGTCTCGTCACCGATCGCGAGGTGGAGATCGAGAAATTCGTGCCGCGCGAATATTGGTCGATCGCCGCCCTCCTCGCGACGCCGCGCGCGGAAACCTTCGAAGCGCGCCTTGTGGGCGCCGACGGCAAGAAGATCCAGCGCCTCGATGTCGGCTCGGGTGCGGAAGCCGAAGCCTTCAAGAAGGCGCTCGAGACCGCGACCTTCTCCGTCGCCAATGTCGAGGCAAAGCCCACCAAGCGGCATCCGCCACCCCCTTTCACCACCTCGACGCTGCAGCAGGAGGCTAGTCGCAAGCTCGGGCTCGCGCCGGCACATACGATGCGCATCGCGCAGCGCCTCTATGAAGGCGCCGATATCGGCGGCGAGACCGTCGGTCTCATCACCTATATGCGTACCGACGGCGTGCAGATGGCCGACGAGGCGATCTCGGCCGCGCGGCGCGTTATCGGCTCCGACTATGGCGACCGCTATGTGCCGGGCGCGCCGCGGCGCTATCAGGTCAAAGCCAAGAACGCGCAGGAAGCTCACGAGGCCATCCGCCCGACCGACCTGTCGCGGCGCCCGCGCCAAGTGGCGAAGTATCTGGAGTCCGATCAGGCGCGTCTCTACGAGTTGATCTGGCTGCGGGCGCTGGCGAGCCAGATGGAATCCGCCGAGCTCGAGCGCACGACCGTGGACATCGCGGCGAAGGTCGGTGCCCGCATGCTCGATCTGCGCGCGACCGGCACCGTCGTGCAGTTCGACGGCTTCCTGACGCTCTATCAGGAAGGCCGCGACGACGGCGACGAGGACGAGGATTCCCGCCGCCTCCCGGCGATGAGCGCGGGCGAGCCGCTGGAGCGCAGGTCGATCACCGCCGACCAGCATTTCACCGAGCCGCCGCCGCGCTACTCGGAAGCCTCGCTCGTCAAGCGCATGGAAGAACTCGGCATCGGCCGGCCCTCGACCTACGCGGCGATCCTTCAGGTGCTGCAGGACCGCGGCTACGTGCGGCTCGAAAAGCGCCGCCTCATGGCGGAGGATAAGGGGCGGCTCGTCATCGCGTTCCTGGAAAGCTTCTTCTCGCGCTACGTCGAATACGACTTCACCGCGTCGCTCGAGGAGCAGCTCGACCGCGTCTCGAACAACGAGGTCGACTGGCGCGCGCTCCTTCGCGACTTCTGGCGCGACTTCATCGGCAATGTCGACGACATCAAGGACTTGCGCATCGGCGAGGTGCTCGACGCGCTCGACAAGCTGCTGGCGCCGCACATCTTCCCGCCGCGCGCGGACGGAAGCGATCCGCGTCAGTGTCCGAGTTGCGGCACCGGCCGGCTCTCGATCAAGCTCGGCCGCTTCGGCGCCTTCGTCGGCTGCTCGAATTATCCGGAGTGCCGCTTTACGCGGCAGTTCGCAGCATCGGGCGATGGTGACGCTGGCGCGAACGGCGGCAATCGCGTGCTCGGCACGGACCCGGAAAGCGGGCTCGAGGTTTCGCTGCGCGCGGGCCGGTTTGGCCCCTATCTGCAATTGGGCGAAGGCGCTGAAGGCGAGAAGCCGAAGCGCGCCAGCATCCCGAAGGGTCAAGCGCTCGACGACATCGACCTGGAAAAGGCGCTGGCGCTGCTGTCGCTCCCACGCCTCGTCGGAAAGCATCCCGAGACGGGCGACCCGATCATGGCGGGTATCGGCCGCTTCGGACCCTATGTGCAGCATCAGAAGACGTATGCGAGCCTTGAGGCCGGCGACGACGTCCTCAATGTCGGCCTCAACCGCGCCGTGACACTGATCGCGGAGAAGGCGCTCAAAGGCGGGCGCGGGCGCCGTGGCGCCGCCGATCCGGGCCGTCCGCTCGGCGACCATCCGCAAAAAGGCGGCGTGATCGCCGTTAAAAACGGCCGCTACGGCGCCTATGTAAGCCACGACGGCGTCAACGCGACGCTGCCGCGCGACAAGGCGCCGGATGCGATCACATTGGAAGAAGCCGTCGCGCTCCTCGAAGAGCGGATCGCCAAAGGCGGCGGCAAAGCGGGCAAGCGCCCGGCCCGCAAAGCGACGCCGGCCAAACGCGGCAAGACTGCCGCAACTCCGAAACCCAGGGCGGCGGCCAAGCCGCCCGCCTCAAAGAAACCGAAAGCGGCAAAGGCGCCGGCGAAAGCTGCAGCCAAGTCGCGAAAGGCGGCGGGCCATTAAAACCGCCGCCGGCATTTTGGAACCCTCAATCTCTTGAATAGAATCATAAAACCCTCTCAACCCCCGACGAAAGAAGACATTCTCGCCTTCATCGAAACCCATTCCGGTGATGTCGGCACGCGCGAGATCGCTCGTGCCTTCGGCCTGAAAAACGCCGAACGCGCCCGCCTTAAGGACATGCTGCGCGACCTTGCCGACGAAGGCCGGCTCGAGCGCTCGCGCAGGAAGCTGAAGCGCCCCGGTCACCTCCCCTCAACTGTGCTCGCCGACATTGTCTCCCGCGATCGCGACGGCGACCTCATCGCCCGCCCGACCGAATGGGATGAAGAGGCGCATGGCGCGCCGCCCCGCATCCGCGTCGTGACGCCGCGCAAGGCGCGCCCTGGGGAAGCCGCCGGTATCGGCGACCGAGCGCTTTTGCGCATCCAGGACGGCTCGGCGATCGACGAAGGCGTCCACACCGGTCGCGTTATCAAGGTGCTCGACCGCGCCAAGCATCGCGTGCTCGGCATCTTCCGCAGCCTGCCGAACGGCGGCGGCCGTCTCGTTCCGGTCGACAAGAAGCAGCTTGGTCGCGAATTGGCGATCCCGCCCGGCGCGAGCGAGGGCGCGCAAGACGGCGACCTCATCGCCGCGGAAATCAGCCGGCAGGGCCGCTTTGGCTTGCCGACTGCGCGGGTGCGCGAGAAGCTCGGCTCGCTGCGCAGCGAGAAGGCGGTGAGCCTGATCGCCATTCACGCGCACGAAATCCCGCATGTCTTTCCGGCCGCGGCCCTTGCCGAAGCCGAGGCCGCACGCCCGGCGACCCTCAAAGGCCGCGAGGATTGGCGCGACCTCGCGCTCGTCACCATCGACCCAGCCGACGCCAAGGATCACGACGACGCGGTACACGCCGCGCCCGATCCCGATCCGGACAATCGCGGCGGGCATATCCTCACCGCCGCCATCGCGGACGTTGCCTATTACGTGCGGCCGGGCTCCGCGCTCGATCGCGAGGCGCTCGTTCGTGGCAACTCGGTCTATTTCCCCGACCGGGTCGTGCCGATGCTGCCGGAGCGCATCTCGAACGACCTTTGCTCGCTGCGTCCGGACGAGGATCGCCCCGCGCTTGCCGTGCGCATGATCGTCGGCGCCGACGGGCGCAAGCGCTCGCACACGTTCCATCGTGTACTGATGCGCTCGCACGCGAAGCTCAGCTACACCCAAGCGCAAGCCGCCATCGACGGACAAACCGACAGCGTTCCCAAAGACATCGTGCGCGGCGTTCTTGCACCGCTTTACGCGGCCTATGGCGTGCTGAAGAAAGCGCGTGACACGCGCGAACCGCTCGACCTCGACGTGCCGGAGCGCAAGATCCTCCTCAAACCCGACGGGACCGTCGATCGCATTACAGTCCCCGAGCGCCTCGATGCGCACAAGCTGATCGAGGAGTTCATGATCCTCGCCAACGTCGCGGCGGCGGAGACGCTGGAGAGAGCGCGTGTCCCGCTCGTCTATCGCGTGCACGACGAGCCTTCGCTCGAAAAGATCGAGGCGCTGCGCGAGTTCCTGCGCACGATTGACATCAACCTGCCGAAAGGCGCCGTGCTCAAGCCGGACGCCTTCAACCGCATCCTCGCGCGGGTGAAGGACACCGACGTCGAACGGCTGGTGAACGATGTGATCCTGCGCACGCAGGCGCAAGCCGAATACTCCGCCGACAATTACGGCCACTTCGGCCTAACGCTGCGCCGCTATGCGCACTTCACCTCGCCGATCCGCCGTTACGCCGACTTGATCGTGCATCGTGGCCTCATCCGCGCCCTGAAGCTTGGTGACGACGGCCTGCCCGACGCGACCGACCCACTGGCGCTCGGCGAAATTGCGGGGCGCATCTCCGCCGCCGAACGGCGCGCCATGAAGGCGGAGCGCGAGACGGTCGACCGGCTCATCGCGCATTTCCTTGCCGATCGTATCGGCGCGACCTTCGAGGGCCGCATCTCCGGCGTGACGCGCGCGGGCCTGTTCGTGCGGCTGGACGAGACGGGCGCGGATGGATTCATCCCCGCCTCGACGCTTGGCAACGATTATTTCCTCTATGAAGAGGCGCATCATGCCTTGATCGGCCAGGCGAGCGGCGAGACCCATCGCCTCGGCGATCGCGTCAGCGTGCGGCTCGTCGAGGCCGCGCCGGTCGCAGGAGCTTTGCGTTTCGAGCTCCTGTCGGAAGGAAAGGCGCCCCCGTCGCGTCGCCGCGGCGCTAAACCGTTTCGCGGCAAGCGAAACGCGGATGCCTCGAGCCGCAAGACCAGACGATCCCGCCGTGACGCACAACGCCAGAAAAAAGGCCGCCGATGAATGTGGTTCCCACAAAATCGCCCCGCAACCTCGTCAATGCGATGACGCGCGGCTTCTTCTGCCGCTGCCCGAATTGCGGCAAGGGCGCGATGTTCCGTGCTTTTCTGAAGGTGTCCGATGAATGCCCCGCGTGCGGCGAGCCGCTGCATCACCAGCGCGCCGATGACGCGCCGGCCTATTTCGTCATCCTGATCGTCGGGCACCTCGTCGTGCCGATCGCGCTCGCGGTCGAAGTCGCGTTCGCGCCGTCCTACTGGATGCACGCCGCATTATGGCTGCCGATGACGATTGGCATGGCGCTCGGCCTGCTGCAGCCCGTCAAGGGCGTGATCGTCGCCGCGCAATGGGCAAACTACATGCACGGATTCGACCCGCAGGCCGGCGCCGATCCGAACGCCTTCCCGCTCGTCACGAACAAGGTTGGGGCCTCACGATGAACGATCTCGCCAAACAACTGACCGACGCCGAGCGCGACCAGAGCTTTCCGAATGTGCGCCCGCGGGATGCGGCGACGCTGATCGTGCTCGATCGGACCGGCGCGGAGCCGAAAGTGATGATGGGGCGGCGGCACGACCGCCACAAATTCATGCCGGGGAAGTTCGTCTTTCCTGGCGGCCGCGTCGAAGCCTATGACGGACGCATGCCGACGCTCGGCGCCTTCACGCCGGAGATGGAGCGGCAGTTGCTGACGCAAGTGCGCCGGCCGACCGCGGCGAAGGCGCGCGCGCTCGCGCTCGCGGCGCTGCGCGAGACGAGCGAGGAAACCGGCGTGGTGATCGGACGGCGGGACGGCCAGGCGATCACCATTCCCGGCGAAGGCTGGAAGCCTTTCGCGGATGCCGGGGTTTCTCCCGACCTCTCGTCGCTTCATTTCATTGCCCGCGCCATCACGCCGCCGCGCCGCCCGCGGCGGTTCGATACGCGCTTCTTCGCCGTCGACGCCAAGTCCATCGCGCATCGCTTCGATGGCACGGTCGGACCGGACGGCGAATTCGACGATCTGGTTTGGATTCCGCTCAACGAGGCGCGGCAACTTGATCTGCCGACGATCACGGTGGTCATGCTGGAAGAGCTCGAGGCACGTATCGCCGCAGGTCTCGAATCCGACCAGCCTGTTCCATTTTATCGAATGGTGCGCGGGCGTTTCACGCGTGAGCTGATCTGACCAAAATCGCGACATAATTCGCGGGAGGACGTTTAGAAAAGTTCCAGGAACCTGGGCCCCCACGAGGCGTTGCCGTCCGACTGCACCGGGGAGGTACAACGGAGAGGAACTGATGAAACGTACCTTTTTGACAACCACGGCCGCAGCCGCGCTGCTTGCGGGTATCTCGTTCGCAGCGGCGCAAACTCAACCCGGTGGGGGTGCGGGCGGCGGAGCTGGAGGCGGCGGCGCGTCGCAGGGCGGCGCGATGCATCAGGGCGGCGGCTCGCAGGGCGGTGCCGGTGGCATGAACGAGCGCGGCGGCGGCGCCTCGAAGAACATGGGTTCGGAGGAAAGGGGTGCCGGCAAGGGCCGCGCGCAGTCCGGCACGCATAACGGCAACACGGGCCAGTCGCGGGAAAGCCAGTCCGAGAAGCGCGGCGAAAAAACTCAGAAGGAAGGCCAGTCCGAGAGGCGTGGCAACACCGGCCAGTCCAAGGAAGGCATGTCCGGCAAGAATCGCGGCGAGGCTGCTCACTCCAGGGAAGGGACATCGGGTCGCCAGCAACGTGGCGAATCGAAGCAAGATGAGCACGAGCGAACCGGCCAATCCGAGCGTAGCGGCCGCAGCACCGGTCAGGCCAACGAGCGCACCCGTGAGCAGGGCAATACCGGGTCGACCTCGTCCTCCGAGACCAAGCTGACCACCGAGCAGCGGACACAGGTTCGCCAGCACTTCGGCAGCTCGGTCAAGTCGAAGTCGGTTTCGAACGTGAACTTCTCGATTTCGGTCGGCACCGTGGTGCCGCGGTCGGTGCACGTCTATGACGTGCCCACTGACGTCGTCGAGATCGTGCCGGCTTATCGCGGGTATAAGTATGTCGTGGTCCGGGACGAGATCCTGATCCTCGACCCGAGGACTCTGCGGATCGTCGCTATCATCGATGCGTAACACCCCGAGCGGCACAAGACAGCCGGCGGCTGCGGCCGCCGGTTGACTTTCGCCCGCCGAGCGCTAGTTTCCGCGGCAAATCAGGGTCCGGGTGCCCTTTTCCTTCTCTCCATCGCGGGAATTCGAAGCTATGGCCAAGGCCACGACGATCAAAGTGAAGCTCGTTTCGAGCGCTGACACGGGCTTTTATTATGTCGCGAAGAAGAATTCGCGCACGATGACCGACAAACTCGTGAAGAAGAAATACGACCCGGTCGCGAAGAAGCACGTTGAATTCCGCGAAGCCAAGATCAAGTAATCCGCGCAGACGACGCGTGACGGCAAAAGCGCGCCGTAAACGGCGCGCTTTATTGTTTTGCCATCTGGAATGGGTGGCCGGCCGGGAGCGGCTCATGAGGAGGCCACTCGCACCGCTCCCGAACCGGCCGAACCCCACGGACCCAGGAGATGCGGCGGACCTGAGCACTCCGTAGGGTATTCGCTCTAGAACGTCCAAAATGCCGCCTTAGCGGCTTTATTTCTCATTTTAAGTTGTTTGGGCGCCGTTTCGAGACGCAAAGCTAACCGAACGGCTGCGGAAATCAACAGCCAAGCCTTTGATAGCTGGCGGGATTTCGTGTCAACCTAAAGAATTATGTTTAAGATGCGGGCAGCCGCGCCCTCACGCCGCGTCCGCCACCACGCGGTTTCGCCCATCACGTTTCGCCCGATAGAGGGCCTGATCGGCCCGGCGCAGGATTGCTGTCGCGTTGTCATTGGGGCCCGCGAGCGCGGCAATGCCGATTGAGATCGTAACCGAGATCGGCGCGGCATTGCTGATCGGAAACGCCTCCGCAGCGATGCGCCGGCGCAGCCGTTCCGCCACCATCCCGGCGACCGCGAGATCGGTCTCCGGCATCACGATGACGAACTCCTCGCCGCCGATGCGGCATGCGAGATCGATCCCACGGATCGACTTGCGGATGCGCGCGCCGAACTCGCGAAGCACATCGTCGCCGGAATCGTGCCCGTAGCTGTCGTTGATCGATTTGAAGTGGTCGATGTCGAGGACCAGAACGGAGAGCGGCTTGCCGCGCGCGGTCGACTGCTCGACGAGCGCGGCGAGGTGCATCTCCATATAGCGGCGATTGTGCAGGCCGGTGAGCACATCGGTCACGGCCATTTCGATCGACTGCTGGACATTGTCGCGCAGGCGTTCAGTGTAACGCTTCTTGCGGATTTGCGTGCGCACGCGCGCCAGCAATTCGTTCTTGTCGATCGGGCGCACGAGGTAGTCGTTGACGCCGATCTCGAGGCCACGCAAGAGCCGCGCATTCTCCTCCGGCTCGGCAAGCAACAAGATCGGCAGGTGGCGCGTGCGATCGAGCGAGCGGATCTGGCTGCAGAGCCGCAGCGGATCGAAGTTCTCCAGGCCAAGCGACACGACCATGACGTCGTACCCGCCCTCCGCCGCGTGAAAGACCGCCGTGTTCGCGTCCGTCTCGACGTCGATCTCATGCTCGCTCATCAGCGTGCCGGCGACGCGCTCGTAGGATGCGCGGCGGTCGTCGACGAGCAGAATGCGGCCTCCCCGCCCGCTGTCGGCAACCGCTTCGATCGCGGGCGCCTGGATGCCGATCTCGCGCGACGTCGCCGCTCGCATGCGCAATTCGTCGGAGACAAGCTTGAGACGCACCAGCGAGCGCACGCGCGCGATGAGCGCGGTCTCCGATACGGGCTTGGTGAGGAAGTCGTCGGCGCCGGCTTCAAGGCCGCGCACGCGGTCCGAGGGCTGGTCGAGCGCGGTGACCATCACCACCGGGATGTGATGCGTCGAGGGATCGGCTTTGAGACGCCGGCACACCTCGAAGCCGTCCATCTGCGGCATCATCACGTCGAGCAGGACGATGTCACACTGCGCAGCGCGGCAGATCGCCAGCGCCTCGGGGCCGCTCATCGCGGTGACGACATCGAAATATTCGGCGCTCAGTCGCGCTTCGAGAAGCTTCACATTGGCGGAGATGTCGTCGACAACCAGGACACGTGCTGTCATCGACCTTGTCCGCTTCTAGTTCTGTCCGAGGAAATGACGAACGGTTTCAAGAAATTTTCCTACTGAAATCGGCTTGGAGAGATAGGCTTCGCAGCCGCCCTCCCGAATACGTTCTTCGTCGCCCTTCATCGCAAACGCGGTGACGGCGACAACCGGGATCTGACGCAGCTCCGGATCGTCCTTGAGCCATTTGGTGACTTCGAGTCCCGAGACCTCGGGAAGCTGGATGTCCATCAGGATCAGGTCGGGCCGATGCTTGCGCGCAAGGTCGAGCGTCTCGATGCCATTGCGCGTGCCCACGGTCTGATAGCCGTGGGCCTCAAGGAGGTCCTGGAAGAGCTTCATGTTGAGCTCGTTGTCCTCCACAATGAGGACCGTCTTGGACATTCGAAGACCCCCTACCCTTGCAGCGTGTCAATGCCGCACCGCGTCCGAAAAGCACGCGGTGACGGTAAATTCGTGACGCGACAATCAACACGAACGCAAGCGGCAACTTCATCGGCTGCGACCCGCTTCACGGCTTCGCAAAGAAGGCGCCGGGCGCTTTTGTCCGGCTCCTTTCAAAAGGATAGCCGAACATGTGTTACGGAAAGGCAAACGTAACCTTTGAAAGCCGGGATCATGGAGCGGAACACCGCGGAAACATTGGCAATTCTGGCGTTTTCCTTCCTGCTGGCGGACGATGCGCGCCGGGCGCGATTCCTCGACCTGACCGGGGTCGATCCCGATGATTTGCGGGCCGCCATCGCGCGGCCGGAGTTCCAGGCGGCGATTCTCGACCATGTGAGCGCCGACGAGCGCATCCTTATGGCCTTCGCCGAGGACGCCGGTATCGCGCCGGGCGATGTGGAAGCGGCGCGGATCGCGCTTGCCGGCCGCCGCTGGGAGCGCGACAGCGCGTGAATAGCGCGCCTCCGCCGCCTTGCCGCGGAAGCATAGCTGGCGACAATGACGGTGACGCAGGCCGAATCATGCCCCGCTTCTGCCGTGACTGCCTGGAACGCCTCGACGAGGCCGCGCAGCGCTGCGCCGCCTGCGGGTCGCCGCGGCTTGCCGCGCATCCAGCGCTGCACACGCTCGCCATCGCCCATGTCGACTGCGACGCCTTCTATGCCGCGATCGAAAAACGCGACGATCCCAGCCTCGCCGACAAGCCGCTGATCGTCGGCGGCAGCAAGCGCGGTGTCGTTGCAACCGCCTGCTACATCGCGCGCAGCTACGGCATCAAATCGGCGATGCCGATGTTCAAGGCGCTGCAGCTTTGCCCGCACGCGACCGTCGTGCGGCCGAACATGGCCAAATACGTCGAGGCCGGCCGCGCGGTGCGGCGGCTGATGGGAGACCTCACGCCGCTTGTCGAACCGCTCTCCATCGACGAAGCCTTCCTGGATCTGACCGGCACGGCAAAGCTGCATCAAGCGAGCCCGGCGGAATCGCTCGCCCGTTTTGCGCTGCAGGTGGAGCGCGAGCTCGGCATCACCGTCTCGATCGGCCTCTCCGCCAACAAGTTCCTCGCCAAGATCGCCTCCGATCTCGACAAGCCGCGCGGCTTCAGCGTGCTCGCGCCCGAGGAAGCGGCGGCCTTTCTCGCGCCGCGGCCGGTGTCGTTCATCTGGGGCGTCGGCAAGGCTTCGGCTCAGCGCTTCGCGCGCGACGGCTTTCGCCTCATCGCCGACCTGCAGCGCGCGGAGGAAGCGCAGCTGATGCGCCGCTATGGGAGCGAGGGACAGCGTTTGTGGCGGCTTGCGCGCGGCCTCGATGCGCGCCGCGTGACGCCCGACCGTGAAGCGAAGACGGTCTCGGCCGAGACCACGTTCGATCGCGACATCGCCGAGCTTCGCCCTTTGGAGAAGCGGCTCTGGAGCCTGTCGGAGAAAGTCTCGGCGCGGCTCAAGGCGCACCGTATCGCCGGCACCACGATCACGCTCAAGCTCAAGAGCAGCGACTTCAAGCTCCGCACGCGCGCGCTCTCGCTCGACCGCGCAACCGCGCTTGCCGAGCGCATCTTCTCCGCGGGCCGGCTTCTCCTCGCGCGCGAGATCGACGGCACGCATTACCGGCTGATCGGAATCGGCGTCTCGTCCCTGTGCCCGGACGACGATGCCGACACGCCCGATCTTGTCGAAATCCGGATCGCGCGCTCGGGCGCCGCCGAACGGGCGATGGACAAGGTGCGCGCCCGGTTCGGGCGCGACGCGCTCATTCGCGGCATCACATTCGAGCCCGAGACGGATCGTTGATGCGCGCCGAACGGCTGGTTCCGCTGATCGTCGCCGTCGCGCTATTCATGGAGAACACGGATTCGACCGTCATCGCGACCTCGCTGCCCGCGATCGCGGCCGACCTTTCGACCAGCCCGCTGACGCTCAAGCTTGCGGTGACGTCGTATCTCCTTTCGCTCGCCGTGTTCATTCCGGCGAGCGGATGGACGGCGGACCGCTTCGGCGCGCGCACCGTCTTTCGCGCCGCCATGGCCGTGTTCATCGCGGGCTCGCTGATCTGCGCCGCATCAGAGTCGCTTGCGCTGTTCGTCGCCGGGCGCATCGTCCAGGGCGCCGGCGGCGCGATGATGACACCGGTCGGGCGCCTCCTCATCCTGCGCACCGTCAACAAGCAAGGCCTCGTCAATGCGATGGCGTGGCTCACGATCCCGGCGCTGATCGGCCCCGTGATCGGCCCTCCACTCGGCGGCTTCATCACCACCTATGCGAGCTGGCACTGGATCTTCCTGATCAACGTACCGGTCGGGCTCATCGGCATCTTCCTCGCGACACGTTTCATCGAGGATGTCCGCGCCGAGGCGATCGACCCGATCGACGCGCGCGGACTTATCCTTTCCGGCATTGCGATTGCGGGATTAGCCTTCGGCCTGTCGGTTGCCGGGCTGGGGCTCATTCCGGTGCCGGCGACTTTGGCATTGATCGCCATCGGCGCGCTGGCAGCCTTCGCCTATGCCCGCCATGCGCGCGGGGTCGCCGCTCCCGCACTCGATTTCTCGCTGCTCGCGCTGCCGACTTTCCGCGCCAACCTCTTTGGCGGCTCGCTCTTTCGCATCGGCGTCGGCGCGATGCCGTTCCTCTTGCCGCTCCTCATGCAGCTCGGCTTCGGGCTCTCACCGCTGCAATCGGGCCTCATCACTTTTTCGAGCGCACTCGGCTCGATGGCGATGAAATTCGTTGCCGGCCCTGTGCTACGCCGCTTCGGCTTCCGCCGTGTGCTGGTGCCGAACGCGATCATCAGCGCGGCCTTCATCGCGGCCTGTGCGACGTTCACGCCGGGCACGCCCGTCGCCGTGATCATCGCCATTCTCATCACCGGCGGGTTTTTCCGGTCGCTCGAGTTCACCTGCATCAGCACCATCGCCTATGCCGATGTCGAGCCGCAGCGCATGAGCCGGGCGACGACGCTGGTCAGCGTTGCGCAGCAGCTCGCGCTCTCGACCGGCGTCGCGGTCGGGGCCTTTGCTGTCGAACTGGTCGCACACACAACGCAAGGCGCGGCGCTCACCGCAGCGGATTTCGCGCCGGCCTTCCTGTTTGTCGGCGTTCTTTCCGGCAGTTCCGCGCTTCTCTTCGCCGCCCTGCCGGCCGACGCGGGCGCGCAACTTGCCGGCCGCGTCTCGCCGACGCCGGACCATCCGGAAAAGACCGCCGACTGATTTGCTTTCTGCGCAATTCCGGACGGAAAATCGGTTTCCACTTTCCTGGAACTGCTTTTAGTTTGCGCCCGCTCCGCGGAAGCCCGTCGCGAACAGGTAGAGCTCGGAGGAATCGGCGCGGCTCGCCTTCGGCTTCACGTGCTTCACCGTCGTGAAATCGCGCTTGAGCCCGGCGAGAAGCTCGTTCTCGGTCCCGCCTTGAAGCACCTTGGCGAGGAAGCTTCCTCCCGGCGCCAAAACCTCGCGCGCGAAGTCGGCGGCAGCTTCGGCGAGCGCCATGGTGCGCAGGTGGTCGGTGCGCTTATGGCCGGTCGCGTTCGCCGCCATATCGGAGAGAACGACGTCGGCTGCGCCGCCAAGCATCTCGCGCAGCCGCGCGGGCGCCGCCTCGTCGAGGAAATCCATCTGCGTGAATTCTACGCCCGGCACGGGCGTCATTTCGAGGAGGTCGATGCCGACGACGCGTCCTTTGCCGCCGTCCGCGCCGACGCGTTTTGCAGCGACGCGATTTACGACAACTTGGCTCCAGCCACCCGGCGCCGCGCCAAGGTCGACGACATGCCCTCCGGGTTTCAGAAAGCGGAACTTGTCGTCGATCTCGATGAGCTTGAATGCCGCGCGCGAACGGAAGCCTTCGCGCTTGGCGCGCGCGACGTAAGGATCATTGAGCTGGCGCTCGAGCCACAGCTTGGATGAGAGCGGCCGGCCGCGCCCCGTCTTCACGCGGACCTTGAGCTCGCGCTGGCCGCGCCCGCTCGTGCTCGTGCTCTTGGGCTTGCTCATGCCGCCCCGCAAGGCGCCTGCCACACCGCATCCTCGCGCATCATCTGCACCAGCATGCCTTCCCGCAGGCCGCGATCGGCGACGCGCAGGCGATTGAGGGGAAAGGCGCGGCGGATGGCTTCGAGGATCGCGCAGCCGGCAAGTACAAGGTCGGCGCGCTCGGGACCGATGCACGGGTTCGCCGCCCGCTCCTCGTAGCTCATCGCCAGCAGCCGCTCGATGACGGAGGAGATCTCCTCCTCGCCCATCCAGCAGCCGTCGACGTAGCGACGATCGTAGCGGCGCAGCGCGAGATGGACGCCCGCGATCGTCGTCACCGTGCCGGAGGTGCCGAGAAGATGCGCGGACGCGCACCGCACCGGCGGCCCCGCTTCCGTGAAGGGGCGTACATGCGTCGCCACCTCCTCCACCATCACCTCGAAGAGCTCGCGGTCGACATGGATGCCGCCATGACGCTCGGCCAGCGTCACGACGCCGAGCGGCAGCGACGTCCAGGCGCGGATGGACGGCGTCGGCGGCCCCGTCTCGGCGCTCTCGACGCCCATGCTCACGAGCTCGGACGAACCGCCGCCGATATCGAAAAGGATGACGGCGCTCGCTTGCGTGTCGACGAGCGGCGTGCAGCCCGTCGCCGCCAGCAACGCCTCGGTCTGCCGGTCGATGATCTCGAGCTCGAGGCCGATCTCGTCGAGCACGCGGGCGACGAAATCCGGCCCATTGATCGCGGCGCGGCAGGCTTCGGTCGCGATCAGGCGCGCGCGCGTGACGTTTCGCTGATGCATCTTGTTGCTGCAAACGGCCAGCGCGCTCAGCGCGCGATCGACTGCGGCAGCGCTGATGCGGCCGGTGCCGGAGACCCCCTCGCCTAGCCGGATGATGCGCGAGAACGCATCGACGACGCGAAAGCCTCCGGGCGCCGGCCGGGCGACCAGAAGGCGGCAGTTGTTGGTGCCGAGATCGAGCGCGGCATAGATCGGCCGCCCGGCGGCATCGCCGCCGTGGTCCTGCGCCGGGCGCCCCTGGCGCCGGCCCCAAGGCGAACGGCGCCGCGCACCCCGCCAACGGCCGGGATCGAGGCCGGCCGACCGGGCCCCGTCGTTCATCAAATGCCTTCCTGCGCGGGCGGCGCCTCCGGCTGCACGTCCGCGCATTTAAATTGTCAGTCGTCTTCAGTGTTATCGCGCTGACGGTCGCATGACAAATCTCACGACTAGGGCGTCTGCGCGCCGTTGGGAAGATTTCGGACCGGCTTCGCATTTCCGAAGATGCACCAGTTGACGAACCCATAGCCCTGCGGTTATGCATCAATCAATAGCCAGCGGGTTATTGGTTAGATGCCGAACGCTCATGACGTCCTGTTCCGTACGCTTGCCGACCCGACGCGGCGGGCGATTTTCGAGCGGCTCTGCCGCGAGGGCGAGAAGACGGTCGGGGCGCTGACGGCGCGGGCCGGCATTTCGCAACCGGCCGTCTCGAAGCATCTGGGAGTGCTCAAGCACGCGGGACTGGTGCGCGACCGCCATGAAGGGCGCCAGACGCATTACAGCGCGCAGGTCGGCGCGCTCGCCCCGCTGCTGGATTGGGCAAGCCAGATGGCCAGCTTCTGGCAGAGCCGGTTCGACGATCTCGAAGACCTACTCAAGAGGATGGACCAATGAATTGGAGCATGTGGATCCGCCAGACTCATCGCTGGCTGTCGATCGCCTTTACCCTCACCGTCGTCGCCAACTTCGCGGCGATGGCGCTGGGCGAACCTCCCGCCTGGGTGGTCTATTCCCCACTCCTGCCGCTTTTCCTGCTGCTATTTTCGGGCCTCTACATGTTCGCGCTTCCCTATGCCGCCAAAGCGCGCGGTGGGCAGCGCATCGGCGGGTAGGAGCCGGCGCGATTGCGCGCAAGACGACCATGCAAGCGATACCAATGATGAAGAAAACGACATCCGACTCTCCGTCCGCACTGATCGACGTGAAGATCAAGGCGTTGGGCGATTGGCGCGGCGCGATGCTGGCGCGCATCCGCGCCGTAATCAAACAAGCCGACCCCGACGTTGTCGAAGAGGTGAAATGGCGAAAGCCATCGAACCCGATGGGCGTTCCGGTGTGGGAGCACGATGGAATGATCTGCACCGGCGAGACCTACAAGGCCGCCGTCAAGATGACCTTCGCCAAGGGCGCGGCGCTGGACGATCCATCGGGGCTCTTCAACGCGAGCCTCGAGGGCGGCACCCGGCGCGCGATCGATTTCCATGAAGGCGACACGATCGACGAAAAAGCGCTGAAGGCCCTCATTCGCGCCGCCGTTGCGCTCAACACGTCGACGCGAACGAAAACAGGCGCGGGCGGTTCTCAGAAGAAGAAGGCGTAGCAATGAACGAAGCATCGACCGAAACGCGCACCGTCGTCGTCGAACGCGAGATCCCTCATCCGCCGGAGAAGATCTGGCGCGCTCTCACGCAGCCGCATCTGATCGCGGAGTGGCTGATGAAGGGTGACTTCCAGCCGCTCGTTGGTCACCGTTTCGATTTTCGCGCCGACTGGGGCAGCGTCGACTGTCGAGTCCTCACGGTCGAGCCGAACAAAGCGCTGGCCTACACATGGGAGGCCATGGGCCTTGAGAGCGTCGTGACCTGGACCCTCACCCCGACGCGCACGGGCACGCATCTGCGCATGGAGCAGACGGGTTTCCGCCCCGATCAGCGGCAGGCCTATCAGGGCGCCAAGTTCGGCTGGCCGAAGTTTTTTGCAAACCTGGAGCAGGTCTTGGCACGGGTCGACTGACGGCCCGCGATGCGACTTTCCAATGGCCTCCGCCCAGCTTCCGTGCACGGAAAAGCAAGGCGCGTTTCCGAAGCGCCAAGGGGTCCAAGCAACTTTGCGCTCTACGCATGGCTTGCGGCTTGACAGATGCGGCCCGGAGGCGACAGCCTCTGGCTCGATGCCGCGCCCGAGCCTTGCTGCGGCCCCTGCTCATCCCCTGATGGAAAGCGTCTTCGAAATGAACGTGGCCCTGCGCGACGACCAGATCGATTGGTCCCTGGAAAAATTCGGTGTGGGACAGCCCGTTCCGCGCAAAGAGGACCCTCGGCTCGTCCAAGGACGCGGCCGCTATACCGACGACCTCAACGTCGCGGGCCAGGCCTATGCGATCATGGTGCGCAGCACCTATGCGCATGGCGTGATCCGCAAGATCGACACCGAAGCCGCGAAGGCCATGCCCGGCGTTCTCGGCGTCTATACCGGCAAGGACCTCGAGGCCGCGGGCTACGGGCCCTTCAAATGCAACGTCCCGTTTAAGAACCGCGATGGCACGCCGATGCATAAGCCGATCCGGCTCGCACTCGCGTCGGACAAGGTCCGCTTCGTCGGCGACCCGATCGCCTTCGTCGTTGCGGAAACTGTCGCGCAGGCAAAAGACGCCGCCGAAGCCGTCGTGGTCGACATCGACCCGCTGCCGGCCGTCACCCGCCAGACGGAGGCCGACAAGCCCGGGGCGCCGCAAATCTATGACGATGTTCCGAACAACGTCGCCTGCGATTTCCATTTCGGCGATTCAGAGAAGGTGAAGGCAGCGTTCGATAAGGCGGCGCATGTCACCACGCTGCGCATGATCAACAACCGCGTCTTCGTGAGCGCCATGGAGCCGCGCGCCGCGATCGGCGAATACGACGCGGCGAAGGATCACTGGACGCTGCATGTCGGTTGTCAGGGCACGTTCGGCCATAGGGCGCAGCTTGCCGACATGTTGCACACGACGACGGACAAGGTCCGCGTGCTCACCGGCAATGTCGGCGGCTCGTTCGGCATGAAGGCGGCCGTCTATCCCGAATCCATCGCGGTGCTGCATGCGTCGAAGCTGCTTGGCCGGCCGGTAAAGTGGACCGCCGACCGGTCCGAAAGCTTCCTCTCCGATCACGCCGGGCGCGATCACGAGTTCGAGGCATCGCTCGCGCTCGACAAGGACGGCAACTTCCTCGCCTGGAAGGTTGAGGGCTACGCCAACATGGGCGCTTATCTCGGCGCCGTCGCGCCGCTGATGGGCACGATGAATGTCGTCAAGAACATGATGAGCCTCTACCGCACGCCGGCGATCGAGGTGTCGACGAAATGCGTGTTCACGAACATGACCTTCGTGAGCGCCTATCGCGGCGCCGGCCGCCCGGAAGGCAATTACTTCATGGAGCGGCTGATCGATCGTGCGGCCTTCGAGATGGGCATCGACCGCGTGAAGCTGCGCCGGCGCAATCTCATCAAGCCGAAGGAGATGCCGCGCGAGGTGCCCTCCGGCATGGTCTATGACAGCGGCGACTTTCCGGCCGTTCTCGACAAGGCTTTGGAGGTTTCCGACTGGAAGGGCTTCAGCAAGCGCAAGCGCGAGAGCGCCAAGCGCGGCAAGCTGCGCGGCATCGGCGTCGGCTGCTACCTTGAAGTGACAGGCCCGCCCAACAAGGAGATGGGCGGCGTCCGCTTCGAGGCCGACGGCACAGTGACGTTTATCACCGGCACGCTCGATTACGGACAGGGCCACGCGACGCCGTTCGCGCAGGTGCTCACGCAAGAGCTCGGCATCCCGTTCGACCGCATCCGCCTTCTGCAAGGCGACAGCGATGAGCTGATCGCCGGCGGCGGCACCGGTGGCTCGCGCTCGGCCTATGCGAGCGGTACCGCGGCATTCGAGGCGAGCGCGAAGGTGATCGAGAAGGGCAAGCAGATCGCCGGGCATATGCTCGAAGCCGCCGCCTCCGACATCGAGTTCGCACAGGGGCGCTTCACGATCTCCGGGACCGATCGCTCGATCGGCCTGATGGATATCGCGGAGCGGCTGCGCAAGGGCGTGACCTTGCCGGAGGGCGCGCCCTCCTCGCTCGACGTCAAGCATGTGACCGAGAACATTCCCTCCGCGTTTCCGAACGGGTGCCACATCGCCGAGGTCGAGGTCGACATGGAGACCGGTCAGGCGGCTGTCGTGCGCTACGCGATGGTCAATGACTTCGGAACCATCATCAATCCGATGCTGGTCGAGGGCCAATGTCATGGCGGCGTGCTGCAAGGCATCGGCCAGGCCTTCCTTGAGCACACGGCCTATGACGAGGACGGTCAGCTCCTCACCGGGTCCTATATGGACTACGCGATGCCGCGGGCGCATGACGCGCCGGACTTCAAGTTCTTCAGCCATCCGGTGCCGGCGAAATCCAACCCGCTCGGTATCAAGGGCTGCGGCGAGGCCGGATGCGCCGGCGGGCTCACCTCGGTGATGAATGCGCTTTGCGACGCCTTCGCCGAATACGGCATCGCCAATGTCGATATGCCGGCGACGCCGGAGCGGCTGTGGCAGCTCGTGCAGAAAGTGAAGGCGGCGAAAGCCGCCTGACGCGCGGCGTGTGGCCGCCTGTCGGCCCACGTCCGCCCTGTGCTAGAACCGCAGCCGACCCTCCTCCCTTTTCCATTCCGAAGGAGCTTTCATGTACCCCAATACTTCCCTGTTCATCGACGGTGCCTGGAGCCCCGCCGTCTCCGGCAAGACGCTGGAAGTGCTCAGCCCCGCGACGGGCGAGCCGGTCGGCAAGGTGGCGCATGCCGACAAGGCCGATCTCGACCGCGCGCTCGCCGCGGCTGACAAGGCCTTCCACGTCTGGAGCAAGGTCTCGGCCTTCGAGCGCTACAAGATCATGCGCAAGGCGGCGGACATCCTGCGCTCGCGTATCGACGAGATCGCGCCGATCATGACCATGGAACAGGGCAAGCCGCTCGCCGAAGCGAAAGGCGAGACAACACTTGCGCCCGACCTCATCGACTGGTTCGCGGAAGAAGGCCGCCGTACTTACGGGCGCACCATCCCGGCGCGCGCCGGCGGCGTGGCGCAGCTCGTGTTCAAAGAGCCGGTCGGCCCGGTCGCCGCTTTCACGCCGTGGAACTTCCCGATCAACCAGGCCGTGCGCAAAATTTCAATCGCGCTCGCAGCCGGCTGCTCGATCATCGTCAAGGGCCCGGAAGAGACGCCGGCCGCCTGCGCCGCGCTCATCAAAGCTTTCGCGGATGCCGGCGTGCCGCAGGGCGTGATCAATCTCGTCTATGGCGTACCCGCGGAGATTTCCAACTACCTCATCCCGCATCCGGTGATCCGCAAGATTTCCTTCACCGGCTCGACCGCGGTCGGCAAGCAGCTTGCTGCGCTCGCCGGCGAACATATGAAGCGCATCACCATGGAACTCGGCGGCCACGCGCCGGCGATCGTGTTCGATGACGCCGATGTCGACGTCGCGGTGAAGATTCTCGCGGCGAACAAGTTCCGCAATGCCGGACAGGTCTGCGTCTCGCCGACACGCTTCCTGATCCAGGAGCGCGTGTACAACACCTTCGTCGAGAAGTTCACGACCTACGCCAAGGGCATCAAGGTCGGCGACGGTCTCGACAAGACGACGACGATGGGACCGCTCGCCAACAGCCGGCGTATCGACGCCATGGACGGCTTCATTTCCGACGCCGTGCAGAAAGGCGCGAAGGTCGAGACCGGCGGCAAGCGCATCGGCAACAAGGGCTACTTCTTCGAGCCGACCGTCCTCAAGGACGTGCCGACGAGCGCGCGGATCATGAACGAGGAGCCGTTCGGCCCCGTCGCGGCGTTCCAGCCGTTCGACACCTTCGACAACGTGGTCAAGGAGGCGAACCGCCTCAATTACGGGCTCGCCGCTTACGCCTACACGAAATCGGCGAAGACGGCGGAGGCGATCGGCCATGCGATCGAAAGCGGCATGGTCTCGATCAACCATCACGGTCTCGCACTGCCGGAGGTTCCGTTCGGCGGCGTGAAGGATTCCGGCTTCGGCTCCGAAGGTGGCTCCGAGGCGCTGGATTCCTACATGAACTTCAAGTTCGTGACGCAGGCGGGATTGTAATTGGAGATCGCGCTAGCTCCTCCGATGTCATGCCCGCGAAAGCGGGCATCCAGTACGCCCGGCCTCGCTGAATGAATGTAGGCCGGCGTTTACTGGGTCCCCGCCTTCGCGGGGACGACACCTGAACTGAAGCGGTAAGTTGCGTTGGAGGATTGCGATGGCGGAATCCTTGATAACGCGCAGAGCCATGCTTGCGGGATCGGCGATTGCAGCCGCCGGTCTCGCCTCGAGCTTCGCACCGAACGCTCGCGCCGCCGCGCCTGCGGCGCGCAAGCAAATCCCCGGCGTCTATCGCTACAAGCTCGGCAGTTACGAGCTGACCGCGATCTATGACGGCGTCTGGCATCGCCCGATCGACGCAAGCTTCGTGCGCGAGGCGGCGTGGCCGGATGTGCAGCAGGCGATGACGAGTGCCTATATGCCGGAGCCGGGAAAACTCTCGATCCCGTTCACGGCGCTCCTCGTGAACACCGGCGCAAAGCTTCTGCTCATCGACACCGGCAGCGCGGGGCAGATCACGCCGACCGCAGGCGCACTGATCGACAATCTCGCGGCCGCCGGCATCGCGCCAAAGGACATCGACGCCATCGCGATCTCGCATTTCCATCCCGACCATATCAACGGCATCAAGACGAAGGACGACGCCCTCGTCTTTCCGAACGCCGAGGTCATGGTGCCGGCGGATGAGATGCGCTTCTTCATGGACGACGGCAACCTGTCTCGCGCGAGCGAGGGCGTGCGCGGCGTCTTCCTCAACGCGCGGCGGGTGTTCAAGAGCATCGAGAAGACGGTGACGCGGTTCGATCCGGGCATGGAGATCGTGCCGGGCGTGACCCCGCTCGCGTCCCCCGGCCATACGCCGGGCCACGTCGTCTTTGCCGTGGCATCCGGCAGCCAATCGATGATGGTCCTGAGCGACACGACGAATCGGCCGGAGCTTTTCGTCAAGCATCCCGACTGGCAACCCATCTTCGATATGGACGGATCGCTCGCCGTCACGAATCGCAAGCGCCTGCTGGACCGCGTCGCCGCCGACCGCATGCTGGTGCAGAGCTATCACTTCCCCTTCCCGGCCTGCGGCCACATCGCCAAAGACGGCGCCGGCTATGCCTATGTGCCGAGCCAATGGAGTCCGGTGTTGTAGAGTGCGCCGTCATTCCGGGGCGCGGGCTGAAAGGCCACGAGCCCGGAATCCATAATCCCTGTGCTGCGGCGTACGGATTCCGGACTTGCCGCTGCGCGGCAATCCGGAATGACAGTTGACAATCGCCGCGCGGCCGCCTTCAGTCGGTAACGGTGTAGGTGTGCCGGCTTCGGCTGGCCAAAAGGGAATCCGGTGCGGACCTCGCGACTTGCGATGATCCTAGTCCGGAGCTGCCCCCGCAACTGTCAGCGGCGAGCTCCTCTCCAAAAAGCCACTGGGCGCCAGCCCGGGAAGGCGGAGCAGGAGTGACGACCCGCGAGCCAGGAGACCTGCCTACGCGACGTCACCCTTCCGGCACACGGGGCGTGTGATCGGGGCGGCTTACCGCAAGCGGTGACATGCGAAACCGTCGCGGGGGGCCGGCTCATGAGTCGACCTGACATGATCTTCGATCAAGCTCCGGTGCCTTCGGCGCCGCGCGCCTCCGTGACCCGTTCAACGAACGTGACGGAGGCATGTCATGATCCCCTTCTTTGTTTGTCATGCCCGCGAAGGCGGGCATCCAGTATCCCCTGCTTATCGAGCTACTGAGAGGCCTGAGTTTACTGGGTCCCCGCCTTCGCGGGGACGACGCCCGAGGCGAGCGGGCGCGGCCGAAATATGCGCCGCAGTCTTGCTCACATTCGCTTCGGTTTCACCGAAGCTAGTGTTCGCACAAGAGACCCTTCCACAGATCGTCGTCACGGCCGACCATGCGCCGCAGGAGGCAAGCAAGGTCGGCGCATCCGTCACCGTGATGAACGGGCAAGAGCTCCGCGACAAAAGCATCCAGACCGTCGCCGATGCGCTGCGCATGGTGCCGGGCGTTGCACTCGCGCAATCCGGCGGGCGCGGCACGCTGACCGAAGTGCGCATCCGCGGTGCTGAGGCAAACCACGTCCTTGTGCAGATCGACGGCATCGAGGTGAACGCGGTCGAGAATGGCAGCTTCGACTTCGCCGATATGACCGTCGATGATGTCGACCGCATCGAAGTGCTGCGCGGCCCGCAATCCGGCCTCTATGGCGCCAATGCGCATTCCGGCGTGATCTCGATCATCACACGATCCGGGAAAGGGCTGGCGCGGCCGGAAGCGTCGGCGAAGCTCGAAGGCGGCTCGTTCGGTACCGGCACGTTCAGCGGCAACGTCCGCGGCGCCTTCGGCCCCGCCTACGGCTCTGTCACGGTGAGCGACTACTTCACCCAGGGCTTCAACATCTCGCGCTTCGGCTCGGAGAAGGACGGCAGCCGCGCCACGACCTTCACGGCGAAAGCCGGCGTCGACGTCACGCCCGAATTCAATCTTGAAGGCGTCGTGCGCCACACCGATCGTTCGACGAAGACCGACCCGCAGGACTTCAACTGCATCTTCAATCCGGTGACGTTCGCCTGCCCACCCGCTAATCCGGCGACCTACGGGCTTGTCGTCGACGGCCTCAACGACCGCACAACTTATTCCAGCACCGCGGGACGCATCGGCGCGACGCTCAATCTCCTCGACGGACGCTGGACGCAAACGGCCAACGTCAAACATTTCGACGAGCAGCTGCGCGGCTACTCCGACGCAGGACTGATCTTCGGCGCCAACGGCGAGCGCAACACCGTCGACTACAAATCGACGTTCCGCGTCGGCACGAATTTCTTCGGCGGTGAGAACCACACGCTGTCCGTGCTCGTCGACAACCGCCAGGAGAACTATGTCGGCGTCGTCGACGGCCTGCGCTACAATAAGGAGCGCACCGGGCTCGCCGGGGAGTACATCCTCGATCTGCCGAGCAACACGACCTTATCGGGCGCACTGCGGCACGACTGGAACACCGGCTTTGCCGATATCCTCAGCTGGCGGCTCGCGTTGTCGCAGCGCTTTCCGACGACAGGGACGCGCATCCATGCGAGCACCGGCAAGGGCGTGACCGACCCGTCCGTGTTCGAACTGTTCGGGTCGAACTTCAACCTTCCTAACCCGAGCCTCATCGCCGAGAGCTCGATCGGCTGGGACGCCGGCGTCGAACAGACGTTCCTCAACGGCGGCCTCATTTTCGACGTGACGTATTTCTCGTCGGATTTCCAGGACAAGATCGAGCTGACCTTCGACGCCGCGCGCGGCGGCTTCGTCTATGTGAACGGCAAGGGAACGGCGACACGGCGCGGTGTCGAAACAAGCGCGACCTTCAAACCCACCGACTGGCTCAAGCTGAAGGGCACCTACACCTATGTCGATGGGCACGACAGCCTGGGCGCGATCGAGATCCGGCGGCCGCCGCATTCGGCCTCGTTCGAAGCGTCGGCGCGCTTCCTCGATAATCGCGCCAAGGCATCGCTCGGCCTCATCTACAACAGCGTGCGCAAGGACTTCTTCTTCGGGACGACCGGAACGACGCTCGTCGATCTGCCCGGCGCTACGATCGTTCGGGGAACGCTGTCCTATGACATAAACCCGGCCACGACGGTGTTTGTGCGGGCGGAGAACATCTTCGACGTGAAGTATGAGGAGATCCTGTCGTACCGGATGCCCGGCTTCGGCGCCTATGCCGGCCTGAAGGTGCGGCTGAACTGAGTGTGGCACCCTCGCCTCCTGCGAGGACGCGAGGGTGCCTTTCCGGCTAGACTGCGTTCGATGCGCGCCGCATCGATGAGCAGGCAACAAGGAGCAGGCACATGACGGGAGTTTGCTTGACGGCCCTCGGTTCTCGCCGCACTGGCTTGATCGCCACCGCATTCCTGTTCGCCTTTGTCACCGGCGCCGCGCCGGCCTTTGCCGAAGGCACGTCGTCACCGACGCCGCCGCCTGCGCCCTCCAGCGACAAGAAGCCTGGCGATGCCAAAGCCAGCAGCAAAAAGAAGAAAGAGAAGAAATCGGAGCGCCAATTCTTCGACGGCTACAAGATCGCCTACGACCTCATCCAGGCGGGCAAATACGATGCCGGCATCGTCGCGATGCATGCGCTCGGGCACGATGAGCATCCGGACGTCGCCAACTATATCGGCTACGCCAACCGCAAGCTCGGTCACTATGACGAGGCCAAGGTCTGGTACGAGAGGGCGCTCGCCGCCGACCCAAAGCACGCGCGCACGTGGCAGTATTACGGCCTCTGGCATCTCGAGCAGGGCAACCGCCTCAAGGCGGAAGAAAACCTCGCCAAGATCGAGGAGCTCTGCGGTGGCACGGCCTGCAAGGAATACGTCTCGCTGAAAGACGCGCTCAACGGCAACATCATCTACTAGGCCGCGCTCCTCTCTTCGTCGTCATCCTGAGGCGCCCGCGCGCGAGCGCGCTCCCTCTCCCCGCCTGCGGGGAGAGGAGAGGTGAGGCGAGCCATATAGCCGTGGAAGCGGATTTCCGGTATTGCGCTTCGAGCAGCCGTTCCGGCTCCGAGCACGCGTACACCATGAATGCTCCCCTGCCCGCGCAACCGCGCATCGCCTTCGTCGCAAGCCAGACGCCGGAGGCTGAGGACGCGCGCCTGCGGCTCGGCCGGCGCTACGGCGATGCCTCGCCTGACGACGCCGACGTCATCGTCGCGCTCGGCGGCGATGGACTGATGCTGCAGACGCTGCATCGCTTCATCAAGACCGACAAGCCGATCTACGGCATGCATCGGGGTACGGTCGGCTTCCTGATGAACGAGTTCCACGACAACAACCTGCCCGCACGGATCGCCGCCGCGCGCACGACCGTGATCCATCCCCTCGTCATGCGCACGCGCGACATGGAGGGGCGCGAGGCGGAGCACCTCGCCTTCAACGAGGTCTCGTTGTTCCGGCAGCGCCATCAGGCGGCGCGGCTGCGCATCCTCATCGACGGCAATGTGCGGCTGAACGAGTTGATCGCCGACGGCATCCTCATCGCCACCCCGGCCGGATCGACGGCCTACAACCTGTCCGCCCAGGGGCCGATTATCCCGATCAATGCTCCGCTCCTGGCGCTCACCCCGATCAGCCCGTTCCGGCCGCGCCGCTGGCGCGGCGCCCTCCTCCCCAACACGGCACATGTCGAGATCGAAGTGATCCATCCGGACAAGCGGCCGGTCGCCGCGGTCGCCGACCACGACGAAGTGCGCCACATAAGCCGCGTCTCGGTCGCCATGGACCACCACGAGGCGATGCGTCTCCTGGTCGATCCCGGGCACAATCTCGACGAGCGCATCCTGCGCGAGCAGTTCAGCTACTGAGGGCGGGTTGCCCTGCCGGTATGCTCAACCCTTCCTTAACAGGCCGATCGTAGGGTTGCATGCGCGCAGGCTCGTTCACGGCCATGCGCCATCGGGTTGCGTCATGGTCCGTATCGAGTTCAATCGTCTGCGCTTCCTTGTCATCGACGACAATGCGCATATGCGGCGCATCCTGCGCACGCTGCTGCACGGCTTTGGAACGCGCGACGTTTACGAAGCGGAAGATGGCGCCGCCGGGCTCGAGGCGTGTAGCCACTACTCGCCCGATATCGTCATCACTGACTGGGCGATGCCGATCTTCGACGGCCTCGAATTGACGCAGATGATCCGCCAGCCGGACAGCAACGCGAACCCCTATGTGCCGATCATCATGCTCACCGGGCACTCGGAGAAGCGGCGCGTGACCGCGGCGCGTGACGCGGGCGTCACCGAATTCCTCACCAAGCCGATCTCGGCCAAGGCGCTGTATCAGCGCGTCCTCAATGTCGTCGCGAATCCGCGGCCGTTCATCAAGACCAAGACCTATTTCGGACCGGATCGCCGCCGCAACGTCAATGCGAGCTATGCCGGTCCGGAACGCCGCAAGGGCGGCAAGGCGGACGTGATCCGCATCCAGCCGCTGCTCGCCAAAGCCAAAGCGCAATCGTCCTAAGGATCGGCCGAGGATAACCCCGATGAAGTCGCGTAAAGATCCGCCAACGGTTCGGACCTTCGCCGATCATGAGATCATCACGCCGCGCCACGCGCTGGCGAAGTTCGTTGTCATCACCAACAACGACATGACGCCGGACCCCGACCCGATCGCGCGCGCGGAAGCCGCCCTCAACCGGCTCTCAACCGAGTTCTCCACCTGGATGCAGGACGAGTGCGAACGCCTCGACCGCATGCGCACCCGCGCGATCGCTGACGGGATGACCATCAGCGCACGTGACGACCTCTTCCGCGCCGCGCATGACATCAAGGGCCAAGCGGCGACGTTCGGCTACCCTTACGCGGCTGATGCCGCGGAGAGCCTGTGCCGGATTCTCGATCACGCGCCGAACCCGCAGCGCATCCCCGTCGATCTGATCAACCAGCATGTCGACGGTGTCTGCGCCATCATCCGCGAGAACGAACGCGACGCCGAGAACCACATCGCCATCACGTTGGCGACGACGTTGCGCCGGGTGGCCGACGAGTTCCTGCGCGGTGAGCCGCCTGCGGACCCGCGTTTGCTGCGCGTCGTGCGCGGCCCGAAACTCGTGCCGCAGACGTAAGTCCATTCCCGCTCGTCCCCGCGAAAGCGGGGACCCAGGGCCAAACAATTCTGGATTCCCGCTTGCGCGGGAATGAGCGGTTCAGGCCGCGGCAAGTTCGTCGCAGAACAGCCGCGCTTCCTCTCGCGCCGCTTCGAGCGCAAAGCGGCGCAGAAGCATCAGGAGCGGCTCGACATCGTCGCCGCATTCCTCTTCACATTGCGTAAGGACGCGCTCGACCATGCGCCGCTTGAGGCGCGTGGCGCCGCCCGGCTCGCCGATATAGCCGCTCTCCTGCAAGGTCTCGAGCGCGGTGCGAACGGCCGGATAGGTCGAAAGCGGGAACCCGGCCCGCTCGAAAATCGCACGCAGCCCGCGTCCGCCGCGGTCATGCACCAAGCGTGAGATGCGCGCCGCCGGCAGACCTGAGAGCTCGGACAAAGCCTCTTCGAACAAGAGGATGTTTCCCGACAGCAAGGCGCGAAGCACAAGCCCGGAGGTGAGTTGGCCGCTTTCGCGCAGATGCTGCACGAGCTGCGGCAAGTCGGCTTCGTTTGTCGCCGCGGCCATGGTGACCGTCGCCTTCTCGCAGGCTTCCTGTGAGACTTGCGCCGCGCGCTTCTCATCGAGCCATTGCCGCGACGCAACGAAATCCGTCAGCGCTCGCGAGAGCTTGAGGACCAGCGTCTGCCGCGCGGCTACCGGCAGATCGTCGCGCGCCAAGAGCGACTCGCGGATGGCCGCAAGGCGGCCGTGCCGTTCGATGATTCGATCAAGCGAAAACGGCGCGATCATCGCATCGGGATTTTCGATCAGGATGAGGCAGGCTTCGGCGGAGCCGACCTCTGCGAGAGCGGCGGCGACGGCGCAGGGAAGGTAGGACCGCGCGGCAATCGCCGCCTGCCGCTGCGCATCGCCGGAGCCGACAGCGTCGACGAGATCGGCATCGAGGAAGAGCGGCGAACGCTCGAGCACGATCGTCGCGATCTCTGGCTGATCCGCGGCAAGCGCGAGGATGACGGCCGGTGGCGCGTCGGGATGAGCGCCGAGCGATTCCGCGAGCGCAAGGCGCACCAGCGGCGACGGATCATCGAGCAGCATGATCATCGCGCCTTCGGCGGCGGCGCGATCGTCAGATGAAAGGTCGGAATAGAGGTAGGCCCGCGCCAAAGCGCTCGTCGCATCGGCACGCGAACCGGCAGAAGCCGTCCGTATCCAGGTCAGAAATTGGCGAACGATCATGGAGGAGGCGATCCGCCGCTCAACGCTTCAACAGATGCAATGATGCGCCGCCCCGCTTAACAAAGCGTTCACCATAAGTGCGTGCTTCGCTGTCATTCCGGGGCGCGCGCAGCGCGAGCCCGGAATCCATAATCCCAGAGCTGCGGATCATCATCGGCGCTGCGGCGTATGGATTCCGGACTTGCCGCTTCGCGGCAATCCGGAATGACAGAGCCTACGCATTCGCTCGCGTCCACCCTCCCCTCCGGGGAGGGATAACTGCGAGATGCCCTGCAATCAGGCCGGGTCGGAGGCCTTGGCCTGAATGTCGCGGTGCAGGAATTGGAAGAGGTTGAGCGGCTTGCCGACGGCCGGCGCCGGACGCGCTGAAGCTGGCTGTACGGCGGCCGCAACGACCGGGGCCGATGCCGCCGTGGGCGATGGCGTCGCCTGGCCGCCCGAGGCCTGTGCGCCCCAGAACCGATTGACCGTTTCGGAAACCGGCGCGCGGCTGTCGGTGCGGAAGAGGCCGTAGAAGACCGGCCGGTCTTCGCTCGCATAGGCCGCGCGGGACACGGGCACCGCATCCATCCCTTGCGCCACGCTCGCGACCTGCACCGCCGTCACGCTTTGCGGTCGCGACGCCGGCATAGGCACCGCGGCCGACAACGCCACAGGGCTCACAGCCTGCTGCGGCATCGCCGCGGCGATCGCTGCAATCGCATCCGGCGTTTGCGTCTTTTCGTGCTTGGATATGAGCTGCGCGTAAACCTGCGCCGTGCTGCGCGCCGCGCCCTGCTTGGTGTAGAAGATCGAGCGGTTGACCTTTGCAGCATGCGGAAACAGTGCGGCCGCCGATGTCCCTGGGCGCGCCGCCGCGGAATTGATGAGCTTCGCCGCACCGCTCGCGCCCATGAAATGCGCGATGTAGAGCTCGCCATCGGTCGCGTCGCGGCCAATCTTCTTTTTCAGGACCGCCGCATTGCTCTTGGTGAAGGCGCCAGCCATCGCCGCGGAGGCCTGCGGATCGTTGCGGAGATTCATGATCTCCTTGCGCCGCGTCGCGTCGGGCACGACGAATTTGCCGCTGCTGGTCTGGACGATCGATTGCGCGGCGTCGCCATAGCCGAGACTGGGCCCCGCCTTCTTCAAGGTCGCGAGCCAGGTCTGGTCGATGAATTGGAACAGGCCCTTGGCCGATGACGTCGCCGCCTGCGCCGTCGGATTGAGGCTCGATTCGCGCAGCGCCGTCTTCAAGAGATAATCGAAGCTCGCGCCCGTCGCTTGCGCGGCGTCGCGGATGGCCCCGGTGATGCGGGACGCAATCTCGGTGGTTGCTTCAATGAGCATCCGCGCTCTCCGGCAATCGCCGCCCGGTCGGGCGATTCCCGCAATGCGACAAACTGGAATATTATGGTAAATGCTTCATTAACGAGGCGCCGCCGGTCCGTCCGGCGTGCGGCCTTGCAGCCCTCCCCTCGCGTTGGGCATCATCTTTTCAGCATCAGCCGGGAGACGAGAGGAATGGGCAGCGTGTCCGCAAGCCGCCATCCGCGTGGGGGCCTGTACTACGAGGATTTCGAGGTCGGATCGACGATCGCGCACGGGCTCACGCGCACCGTGACGCAGATGGACAACATGTTGTTCTCCAACATGACGCTCAACCCGCAGCCACTGCATATCGACCGGCACTTCTGCGCGACCGAGACCGAATGGGGTCAGCCGATCGTCAACTCGCTGTTCACGCTCGGCCTGATGATCGGCATCTCGGTCAACGACACGACGGTCGGGACGACCATCGCCAATCTCGGCATGACGGACGTGAAGTTCCCCGCGCCCGTGTTCGAGGGCGATACGCTACGCGTCACCACCGACATCGTCTCCAAGCGCGAGTCGAAATCGCGCAAGGAGGCCGGCATCGTCGAATTCGTGCACAAGGCTTACAACCAGGACGGCAAGCTCGTGGCCGAATGCCGGCGGCAAGCCTTCATGCGTATGCGGCCGCGGTGAGTGTCGCTATGCGTTCGCTCCTGTTCGTGCCGGGCGACAGCCCGCGCAAAATGGAAAAGGGAATGACGAGCGGCGCCGACGCGCTGATCGTCGACCTGGAAGATTCCGTCGGCGCCGATCGCAAGGCCGAGGCGCGCGTCACCGCGGCGGCGTTCCTGAAGGAGGCGCTGGCGCAATCGACGCGGCCGCGCATCTATGTGCGCGTCAACGCGCTCGATACTGGGCTGACGGATGACGACCTCGATGCGGTGGTCGGGGCGAAGCCGGATGGCATTCTCCTGCCGAAGGCCGAAGGCGGCCCCTCGGTCACGCATCTCGACGCCAAGATCACCGCGCGCGAAGCCCGCGCTGGGATCGACGACGGCCATCTCAAAATCCTCGCGCTCGCGACCGAGACGGCGGCAGCCTTGTTCCAGGCCGGCACTTACGGCGGGGCGAGCCCGCGGCTCGAAGGACTGACCTGGGGCGCGGAGGACCTCTCCGCCGCGCTCGGCACGGAAGCCAATCGCGACGCGCAGGGGCAGTTCACGGAGCCGTTCCGTTTCGCGCGCACGCTTTGCATCGCCGGCGCCGCGGCGGCCGGCGTGCCGGCGATGGACACGGTCTATATCGATTTCCGCAACGATGCCGGGCTGCGCCGCGAATGCGAGGACGCGCGGCGCGATGGGTTCGTGTCGAAATTTGCGATCCACCCGGCGCAAGTCGCGATCATCAACGAGGTGTTCACGCCGACGCCGGAAGCGATCGCGGCGGCGAACGCCGTCATCGCCGCCTTCGCCGCGCATCCGGGCGCCGGCGTCGTCGGCATCAACGGCGTGATGTACGACAAGCCGCATCTGGCGCGCGCGGAGCGGCTGCTTGCGCGGGTGCGGAAGCAGCAGTGATTTGCTTTGGTCATGCGCGGGCTTGACCCGCGCATCCATCTTCCTCGCAAGACTCTTTTTTACGATGGGACCGGATCAAGCCCGGCAATGACGCAACATGCGAGGGCGCACGCGCGCGCCCTACTCCGCTGCGATCATCGGCTTCGATCCAGCCGCCTCGCCGGTCGTGCGGGCGTTCACGAGGCGGCGCTCCTGATCGACAAAGGCGTGCGCCGCACTGCTGCTGAACATTTCGAGCGTCTCGAGATCGCTGTCGGAGGGCGGCGTCAGCGCGACGTCCGTGTACTCGAGCTTCTTGGGATCGCGCTTGATGCGCTTATAGATCTTGCGCACGCCGAGATAGAGCGAGCCCCAGCGAATCTGCTTCACAACGGATTCGGCAATGTATCGCGGATAGAACGCCCAGACCGACTCCCGCGGAAACGTCGGGCGGCGGTCGCGCCGATATTTTCGTCGGAAGAATCCGGCCTCGAGCGGATGCACCTTCTCGATCTGGATGCACCCTTTGAACCAGGTGAGCAGGAACGCCGTGTTGCCGCCGCTCGCGTGCGTCGCCAGCGCCCGGCGCAGGATCGTCTCCATATGCTCGTCGGTATAATAATTGACCCAGGCGAGCTGATAGGCGCGCTCCCACTCCTCGCGTGACATGCGCGGGTGGTCCGCCGTGATGTGGAACAGGTCGTATTTGTTGAGGTCCGCGTCGACGGGGATGCCGGCGCGGAAGAGCTTCTGATGATCCTCGGAGCCCGGTAGCGGCGTGAGATAGAAGAACTCGAGGAGATCGACCGGCAACTCCCGCTTGATAACCTCGACGTCGTGCAGGATCGATTCCAGCGTGTCGCCGGGAAAGCCGAGGATATAGCCGGCATAAGTGATGATGCGCGCCTGCTTCCAGGCGAGCAGCATCTGGCGATATTCGGTGATCTTGTTCTGCTTCTTCTTCGCCGCCATCAAATTCGCGGGATTGACGTTCTCGAGCCCGATGAAGACGCGGCGCACACCAGCGCGCTGACACTTCGACACGAAGTTCGGCAGCTTGTGACAGAGCGTGTCGACCTGAATGATGATCCCGAACTTCAGCCCTTCCTTCTCGCGCAGATCGATCAGCCGATCGAGGATCGCCTCCCAATCCTTGTTGCGCGCGAAATTGTCGTCGGTGATGAAGAAGCGGTTGAGGCCTTGCGCAAGGTTCTGGCGCACGATCTGCTCGACATCCGCCGGCGAGCGGCGGCGCGACTTGCGCCCCTGCACGTTGATGATGGTGCAGAACGAGCATTGATACGGGCAGCCGCGGCCGGCGTCGAAGCTCGTCACCGCGCCGGCGGTCCGCTTCACCCGTACCGCGGAGAGGATCGGCACCGGCGTGCCCTCGATCCCCGGCAGATCGTTCATGAAATTGTAGAGGGGTTTAAGCGCGCCAGCATAGGCGTCGCGCAGAACGACGTCGAGGCGGCCCTCGGCTTCGCCGGCGAAGATCGAGACGCCCATCGCCTGCGCCTCCTTCAGCGCGGCGTCCTCGCCGCCGATCATCGCAATCACGCCAGACATGTGGAAGCCGCCGATGCCGACCTGGATGCCACGGGCACGCAATTGCCGCGCGATCTCGAGCGAGCGCGGCACCTGGTTCGACTGTACGCCGATCAGCATCACCATGCCGGCGCCGGCGCGCTCGATCATCCGCGCCAGGCGTTCCGGCCGGATGCGAGTATTGGTCTCGTCATAAGGATGAATGTCGATGGCGACGTCGTCGCCGAGGATCCTCTGCTCGGCGAGGTCCTTGGCGATGCCATAGACAGCCGCGAGCGAGTTCGACGGGATGGCCGAACGGAACCACTGGATGACATAGCCGTCGTCGTCGTAATGCGACGGCTTCACAAGCACGAGGCAAAAGCGTTTGCCCGATGATGCGTTGTTCATGCGCACGCGCCCCCTCCGCGACGCCCGCGGCCGGCCCTCGGCTTCCCCTCAGACCCGTATAGGGGAAAGCCGCAAGCCCGGCCAGCAATGCCGTCCGCGTCAGGGCGACGCGCCGCGCCGGTGTGGCCTCGAGGCCACGGCCGGAGCTTGACCTATTTGACGAAGGACAGTCCCGTCGTCGCCGCGCCAGTTCCTGTCGGCACCGCGCGATAGAAGCAAGAGCGCCGGCCGGTGTGGCAGGCGCCGCCGCCCGCCTGCTCGACCTTGAGCCAGATCGCGTCCTGATCGCAGTCGACGCGCATCTCGACGACGCGCTGCACCTGGCCGGACGTCGCCCCTTTGCGCCAAAGCTCCTGACGCGAGCGGCTGTAGTACCAGGCGTCGCCGGTCGCGATGGTCTTGGCGAGCGCTTCGGCGTTCATGTGGGCGACCATGAGGACATCGCCGCCGTTCGCGTCCGTCGTCACGCAGGTGACGAGGCCGTTGGCGTCGAAACGCGGCGTCAGCGTTGCGCCCTCCTCGAGGTCCTGCTTTTCGCCCGGCGGTGGGAAAACGATGCTCGCTTGTTGGCTCACGACACCCTCATCTGACTGCTGCCGCGAGGCGCATGCGCTCAGCGGCTCAGAGCCCGCACCAACGTCATGAAGCGGACCTGATCGGCGGGATCGCTATTGAACGTGCCGGTGAACTTCGTGGTGATGGTCACCGCGCCGGCCTTCTGGATGCCGCGCATCGCCATGCAGGCGTGCTCCGCCTCGAGCATCACGGCGACGCCGCGCGGCTTGAGGAAGAGATCGATCGCGGTCGCGATCTGGTCGGTGAGATGCTCCTGCGTCTGCAGGCGGCGCGCAAAGAGCTCGACCAGCCGCGCGAGCTTCGAGAGGCCAACCACGCCCTCGACCGGCCGATAGGCGATATGCGCCCGGCCGGTGAACGGCATCATGTGGTGTTCGCAATGCGAGGTGAACGCGATGTCGCGCACCAGTACCATGTCGTCATAGGTGCCGACTTCGGAGAAGGTGCGGTCGAGCAGTTCCGCCGGGCACTCCCGATAGCCCCGGAACAATTCGTCATAGGCGCGGACGACGCGCTTGGGAGTGTCGAGAAGCCCCTCGCGCTCCGGGTCATCGCCGAGATAGGCGAGAAGCGTGCGCACAGCCGCTTCCGCCTCGTCGCGCGTCGGGCGTGGCCCGCGCGCGGGCGCCGCGCGAAGATTTTCAGGCAAAGCGGCGCGGTTCGCCAGTTCCGTGAAGGCGTCCATAGCGGTCTCCCGTTCGACCGGCGCGGCGGAATCACCCCGCGTGCCGGATGTGTCACCGGTGGGCCGCGGCCAACCGCGGCCCAGCGGTCGGAGGAGCAGACGCCCTCAATCCGGACTGTGCGGGCGCCTTCCGGCGCCCACGGCCGCACGGCCCCTTCGCGCCGCGCGGTCGGCATCCTATATATCCTCTTGTCCGCGCCATTCAATTGACCGGCCTGCCGGTCCTTTTGCCCTTTCCATGCTCAACGACGTCTACAACGCCCGTATTCTCGATTTCGCCGGCAACATCCCCCGTATCGGCCGCCTGGAGCGTCCGGACGCGAGCGCGACGGCGCATTCGAAATTGTGCGGTTCGACCGTGACCGTCGACCTGCGCATGGACGGCGACGTGGTGACCGATTTCGCGCATGAGGTGAAGGCCTGTGCGCTGGGCCAGGCCTCGTCCTCGATCATGGCGCGGCACGTGATTGGCGCGAAGGCAGACGAGTTGCGCGGCCTGCGCGAGCGTGTGCGCGCCATGCTCAAGAGCAATGGTGCGCCACCGGACGGAAAATGGGCCGACATCGCCGTGCTGGAACCGGTGCGCGACTACAAGGCCCGCCACGCCTCCACGCTGCTCACCTTCGATGCGGTGGTTTCGGCGATCGACACAATCGAGGCGAAGCGGCGCGAGGCGGCCGCCGCGTCGTAGCCGTTATTTCGGGCAGCCGCTCGCGAGCCGCGGATAGGCCTGGGCAAAACCCGTCCCGCCGATGCGGATATTGGTGCGCAGATTGGCGGTCGTCTTGGTGCCGATCGTGATCGTGCTGGTCGGATCGCTTTTGAGCCGTTCGATGACGGCCGATGGCACGAACGCCGTCGCGCGCGAGTGCATCTCATGCGCGCCCGTATCCGGCGCCGACGCTTCGACCTTGAGCACCGTCTTGCGGCCGTTGAACCAGAACGTCACGTCCTTGATGCGCGCTGCGGGGCCGGTCGCGTCGCTCAACACGCGGTCTTCGAGATAAGCAAGTTTGTAGCCCTGCCCCGCCGCGCAGCTAAGCGAGATTTCGAACTGGCCGATCGGATCGCCTTCATGGGTGAGCGGATGGCGCCGAACAAGCCCACGCCCGTCCTCCTGGAGCTGCCAGCCGCGTTCCACAACCCGCGGACGAGGCGTCTGCGTTTCGCGCAACGGCGCCGAAACCGTGCCCGACGTCGGCGCTTCGGCAAGCACCTCGTCGCTCTGCAGGCGCAAACGGCGCAGGTCCGCCTGGCTCAGCGCGCGCAGTTTCTCCCAGGGCGGGATGCGCATCGCGAGCTCGAAGAGCTCGATATCGGCGCCCATGTCGACAGTGTAGCGGGCGATGCGCCCGACATCGCGCTGGATGCGCACGATCTCTTCGGCCGTATAGGAATCGGCATTGGCGTCGTAGCGCTTGCTGCCGGGCCAGATCTGGTGGACGAGAATGCGCGCGTCGGGCGGCACATTGCGCTGCACGCCGCCAAGGAGCACGAAGACGCACATGGACGCACATTCGGCACCCGGCATGCGCTTGCCGCGCGCTTCGGCGCCGGCCGGGCTTGTCAGCATCCGGGTCCGGCCGACGGTCGTCTTGAGGCCGAATTCGCGGATCTTGCGGCCAAGCTCCAGGCTGCCGACGACCGAGCCGCCGCCGGAATCGAGCACCATCGTGGCGCCACGGACGTCGCGCACCTTGGCGAAGAATTCGAAGTCACTCGGCGTGTCACCTGTGATAGGACCGGTCGCAGCGATCCATTCCTGGCAATGGTCGCGGCAGGCCGCGGCGGGTCCTTCACGAACCCACTCAAAGCGCATCGAAGGAGGGTCATTGACCGGCGGTGTCTCCGCCAGCGCCGTGCTCGACAGTCCCAAGAGCACCAAGACCGCGAACGCGCGGCAATACATCGCCTGCTTCTCCAGCCCCTTCATTCCCGTGCGAAAAACTCTGCGCGATTCATCGTCAACAAAAAAGCAATATCGAGGGAACTCGGAGGCCGCAATGCGAGTTATCGCTCTCTGTGCCAAGAACGACACAGATGATGGTACAGACTCCACACCTCGGTACTGCGCAGTGCACAAAGTGTCGTGAGCCGACAATGAACGCCGCCGGCGGCCATCGTTCGGGGCCCGCATGTTGAGCGTGCGTGACCTGCCGCGCCAGACCGGCCGCGGGCTCATCTGGCTCTATCGGCACACGTTTTCGCCGCTCATCGGCTACGAATGCCGGCATCTTCCGACGTGCTCGCAATACGGCGATGAAGCCTTGCGGCGCTTTGGCCTCTGGGCCGGCGGTTGGATGACGCTCGCGCGGCTTTGCCGCTGCCATCCCTTTGGAACGTCGGGGCTCGACTTCGTCCCCGCTTCGTTGCCCCCGCGCTCCCGCTGGTATATGCCCTGGCGCTACGGCCGCTGGCGCGGAACGAACGCGGAAACGGGAGCCTCGCTTTCCGCATCGGACAAGCCCACGGTTTCGCCGTAGTCAAAATCCTACATCCGACAATCGCTTACCTGCATCTGTTCGCAGGAGTGAGCAGGAGACAATGATGGTTGCTCTGACCTTCCCCGACGGGGCGCGTCGGGAATTTCCCAACGGAATCACCGGCCTCGATATCGCGAAGGGCATTTCGCCTTCGCTCGCCAAGCGCACGGTCGCCATGGCGCTCGACGGCACGGTCGCCGACCTCACCGACCCCATCGCAGCGGACGCCAAGATCGAGTTCCTGACGCGCGACGATCCGCGCGCGCTCGAGCTTATCCGTCACGATGCCGCGCATGTCCTTGCCGAAGCTGTACAAAGTCTCTGGCCCGGCACGCAGGTGACGATCGGCCCAGTGATCGAGAACGGGTTCTACTACGACTTCTTCCGCAACGAGCCGTTCACGCCGGAAGACTTTCCCGCGATCGAGAAGAAGATGCGCGAGATCGTCGCGCGCGACAAACCCTTCACCAAGGAGACCTGGTCGCGCGACGAGGCGAAGCGCGTGTTCCGCAACAAGGGCGAGGCGTTCAAGGTCGAGCTGGTCGACGCGATCCCGGAAGACCAGACGATCAAGATCTACAAGCAGGGCGACTGGTTCGACCTCTGCCGCGGCCCGCACATGACGTCGACCGGGAGGGTCGGCAACGCCTTCAAGCTGATGAAAGTCGCGGGCGCCTATTGGCGGGGTGACTCCAACAATCCGATGCTCACCCGCATCTACGGCACCGCCTGGGCGAGGCAGGAGGACCTCGACGCCTATCTGCATCGCCTCGAGGAGGCCGAGAAGCGCGACCACCGCCGGCTCGGCCGTGAGATGGACCTCTTCCACTTCCAGGAAGAAGGGCCCGGCGTTGTGTTCTGGCATCCGAAGGGCTGGTCGATCTTCCAGTCCATCGTCGCCTATATGCGCCGCCGCCTCGCTGAGGATTACGACGAGGTCAACGCGCCGCAGATGCTCGACAAGTCGCTCTGGGAGACTTCGGGGCACTGGGACTGGTACCGCGAAAATATGTTTGCGGCGCAGTCCGCGGGCGACGAGGCGGAAGACAAGCGCCACTTTGTGATCAAGCCGATGAACTGCCCCGGCCACGTGCAGATCTTCAAGCACGGGCTCAAGAGCTATCGCGAGCTGCCGATCCGGCTTGCCGAATTCGGCGTCGTGCATCGCTACGAGCCCTCCGGTGCGATGCACGGGCTGATGCGCGTGCGCGGCTTCACGCAGGACGACGCGCATATCTTCTGCACCGAGGAACAGCTCGCCGAGGAGTGCCTCAAGATCAACGATCTGATCCTCTCAACCTATGCCGACTTCGGCTTCACCGGCGAGCTCACCGTGAAGCTCTCGACCCGGCCGGAGAAGCGCGTCGGCTCGGATGAGGCCTGGGATCACGCCGAGAAGATCATGAGCGAGGTGCTCGAGCGCATTGCGTCGCAAGGGCACAACCAGGGCATCAAGACGGAGATCAATCCCGGCGAAGGCGCCTTCTACGGACCGAAATTCGAGTACGTGCTCCGCGACGCCATCGGCCGCGACTGGCAGTGCGGGACGACGCAGGTGGACTTCAACCTGCCGGAGCGTTTCGGGGCCTTCTATATCGACGCCGACGGGCAGAAGAAAATGCCGGTCATGGTGCATCGCGCGATCTGCGGTTCGATGGAACGCTTCCTCGGCATCCTCATTGAGCATCATGCAGGCCACTTCCCGCTCTGGCTCGCGCCGGTGCAGGCCGTCGTCGCGACGATCACATCGGACGGGGATGACTACGCGCGCGAGGTGATCGCAGCGGCGAAGAAACGTGGACTGCGTGTCGAGGCCGATCTGCGCAACGAGAAGATCAACTACAAGGTCCGTGAGCACTCGCTGGCGAAGGTCCCGGCCATGCTCGTCGTCGGCAAGAAGGAAGCCGCGGAGCGCACCGTCTCCGTCCGCCGCCTCGGCAGTCAGAGCCAGAGCGTGATGCCGCTCGAACAGGCGCTGTCGGCGTTGGTCGAGGAAGCGCTGCCGCCCGATCTCGTGCGGGCCAAGGCGGCCGCATGAGGAGCGGCGGAAACGCTCGCTAACGTGTTCGCGCGGGTTCGGATTTGTGAGTCCGCACTGGCGACTGGACGCACGTGCTCGCAAAATGATTCAACAACGACTGTCATGCCCGCGAAGGCGGGCATCCAGTATTCCCGGCATCAATTTAGCTCGAGACACCGAGCGTACTGGGTCCCCGCCTTCGCGGGGACGACACTCGGTGCCCTACGACGCCTCGACGTGACCGCGTGGCTTGATGAAACCGTAGAGCCAGTGACGCACCTCGCGCGGCGTCGCGAACATGCCTTGCGTGTTCGGAAACCGGCGGCCGACCGAATAGCCGATGCCGTCGAATTCGGGCAGCACGGCGAAAACACTCTCGTCGGTCACGTCGTCGCCGAGGAAGATCGGCCGGCGTCCGGTGAACGGCTCCTTACGCATGAGTTCGCGCACCGCCATCCCCTTGTTGAAGGCGGGCGGTTTCACCTCGAACAATGACTTGCCGGGCAGGACTTCGATCGGGACATCAGGAAAGGCGGCGCAGGCGCGCAGGATCTCGTCCTGGATATAGTCCTCCGCATGGGGCGCGAGGCGATAATGCAAGGCTAGCGAGTAGCCCTTGTCTTCGGCCAGAACGCCTTCGGTGTTCGCGGCGATTGCGATCAGGCGCTTGCGCAAACTGTCATCCATCGGGACGACGCCGGCGCGGTCGACTTCACCGCGCGGCTTGAGGCGCATCTCGGCGCCATGGCCGCCGACCAGCGCCACCCGCAACGGATCGAAGATGTTGTCGAGGTCGGCGAGCGGCCGGCCGCTGACAAGGGCCAATGCCCCGCCGAGAAGGTCGCGCAGCACGGCCAGCGTGTGCTTGAGGCTTGGCGGCACATGCACCGCCTGCGGAGTGGCCGCGAGCTCGATCAGCGTCCCATCAACATCGAGAAGGATAGCGATGGTCGCCGGATCGGGATGTTCGATCGTCGACGGGACCGGCGGCCGCGCCGGACGCAGTTCTGGAGGGATCGGACGCACGCGTCAGCGGGCCAGCAATTCGATCTCGCGATCGACGCCGGTTTCGACCTTGAATTCACGATTGAAGACGCGCCCCTCGTTGCGCGCGATCGCGACATAGTCGCCCTCCGCCAGCACGACGACCGGGAAGGCGCCGATGGATTCCTTGATGACGTCGCCGCCGGGCGTGAGCACCGACCACGCGGTGTTGGCGAGCGCCTCGCCGCCCTTCTCGCCAACGAGCTTCAGCGTGATCACTGCGGCGCGGTGATTGATCCGCGCGTCGGTCAATTTCCCCGCCTTGACCTGGAAGTCGTAGCGCATGACAGCGTTACCGTCGCCGTAATTGGAGACGACGTGATAAGTGCCTTCCGGCAGCAACACGACGTCGCCGGTCGCGACGTCTGACGCGATCGCGCGCTTCTCGCGGCCGTCGAATTGGCTGCCGCGGAAGACGTCGAAGGAAATTTGCCCAGCCGCGATCCTGGTGTCGCCGACGCGCCCTTCAAAACGCGCACCGCCCGCCGTGATGTCGAAGACCTCGCGCACGGTGTCGGTCGTGCGGACCTGGATCTGCTTGGTCGCGTCGGCGAGCCCGATGGCGACATTCACGATGTAGCCGCCGGGCGGCAGCGTGAAGACGGGCGTCGGATTGCGATCCTCCTTGATAAGGCGGAAGACGCCGGTCTGGTCGGGCTTGTCCGCATAGACGCGCCAATAGAGGCCCGACACGATGGTCGGCATGTCCTTGCCGAAGCGTGCCGAGGCGGCGATCGTACCGAGCGCCGAGGGTACGATCGGATTGTCGGCCGCCCCCTTCGACGGGGGAGCGACGAGACCGGGCGGCGCGATGGTGCCAAGGCTCGGCGGCGTCAAACTGATATCGCCGCCCTGCCCGTTCGGCGCCGCCAGCGAGGGAGGCGCGAACATGGAGGGGCTGGACGACTGGGCGCGCGCGGCCGCCACACCGGCCAGCGTCGAAACAAGAATAGCGAGGACGAAACGCGGGTAGCGTCTGACCAAAGGGAGACCTTTGCTCCGAAGACGGGAAGGTAAGGCGTTCTGAGCCGGAATCGCGGCGATTTCAAGCCGCTAGCGCCCCTTCGCCGCCTATGCTAGCGCTCCGTGGCCTTCCCGCCGCCTTCCTCTTCGGACCTTCCATGCCCGAGGCTCTCGACCTCCTCAAGCGCCGCCGCTCCGTCAAGCCGATGGAACTGAGCGAGCCCGGACCGAGCCCAGCCGAGCTCGACACCATTCTGACGGTCGCCTCGCGCGTTCCCGATCACGGCAAGCTGACGCCCTGGCGCTTCATCGTCTTCGAGGGCGAGGCCCGCGACGCTGCCGGGGAGAAGATCGCGGCGGTGTTCCAAAGCAAGGAGCCGTCCGCGACGGCCGATCAGATCGCCTTCGAGCGCGGGCGGCTCTCGCGCGCGCCGGTCGTCGTGGCCGTGGTGAGCCGCGCTGGCGCGCATCCGAAAATCCCCGAATGGGAACAACTGATGTCGGCGGGCGCGGCGGCGACCAACCTCCTCCTCGCCGCCAATGCGCTCGGCTTCGCCGGCAGCTGGCTCACCGAATGGTACGCCTATGACCGCGGCGTGCTCGACGCCTTCGGCGTCGGCCCGAACGAACGCATCGTTGGCTTCATCCATATCGGCACGCCGACGGTCGCGCCGGACGATCGTCCGCGCCCGCCGCTCGATACCCTCGTCACGCGCTATCGCGGCTAGCTCCACCTCCCAAAATCGCGGAGTTCCGATGTTCTACGAAACGGCGAAGAATGATCACGGGCTCCCCTACGATCCGGTCAAGGCGATTGTCGCGCCGCGCCCGATCGGCTGGATCACGTCGATCGGCGCCAAGGGCGAGATCAATCTTGCGCCGTATTCATTTTTCAATGCGCTCTCAACGCGCCCGCCCATCGTTTGCTTCTCGAGTGAAAGCTGGAAGGATTCGGTCGCGCTCATCGAGGAGACCAAGGAATTCGTCTGCAACCTCGCGACCTATGACTTGCGCGACGCGATGAACAAGACCTCCGCGTCGTTTCCGCGCGGTGTCAATGAAATGGCGGAAGCGGGACTGACAGCCGCCCCTTCCAAGCTCATCAAGCCGCCGCGCGTCGCCGCGTCGCCCTGCGCCCTGGAATGCCGATGGCTGCAGACGATCCAGCTCAAAGACCTCGGCGGCCGCACCCTCGAGCGCTACGTCGTCATCGGGCAGGTCGTGGGCGTGCATATCGACGAGCGCTTCATCAAGAACGGCATGCTGGACACGGCGGCGATGCGCCCCATCGCGCGCTGCGGCTACCAGGACTACGCGACCGTCGACGAGACCTTCTCGCTCATTCGGCCCGAATGAGAGGCGCGCCGGCCTTCACCACAAAACGTCGAAGCCGTTGCCTGACGCGTCCTCCGGGAGAATGATACGGGTCATGCCCAACGAGTTTTGCCGTGTTTGATTTTTTCCGCGCCAGTCCCTCGAATTCCGAACCTGCGACAACCGGCGACGACGTCAATAAGCCCGTCCGCCAGCGCCCTCATATCGGCCTTGCTCTGGGCGGCGGGGCCGCCCGGGGCTTCGCCCATATCGGCATCGTCAAGGCGCTGGCGGCGCGCGGGCTGCAGCCGGACGTCGTCGCCGGCACCTCCATGGGCGCGCTGGTGGGCGGTCTCTATGCTGCGGGGCGTCTGGATGCGCTCGAAGAATGGGCGCGCAGCCTCACCCGGCGCAGCGTCTTCGGCTACATGGATTTCAGCCTGTCGGGCTCAGGCCTCATCCGCGGCGACCGGCTCGGCGCGCGCCTCACGGAGGCGCTGGGTGATCTCGAGATCGAAGCGCTGCCGCTCCGTTTCGCTGCAATCACGACGGAGATCGGAACCGGCCACGAAATCTGGCTGACACGGGGAAAGCTCTCGGATTCGCTGCGCGCCTCCTACGCCCTGCCCGGCATCTTCACGCCCGTCGCGAGCGGCCATCGCTGGCTCGTCGACGGCGCGCTGGTCAATCCCGTTCCGGTTTCGGCGGCACGCGCGCTCGGCGCGCGGCTCGTCATCGCCGTCAATGTCAATGCCGATCTCTTCGGACGCGGCACGACGATTGCCGAGTATGGCCCCGATGAGCCGGACACCGACTGGGAGCGGCGTGTGCGTACGCGGCACGGCGTCGACAATCCATCCGGCACGGAGCGTCTTGTCTCGCGGCAGGTCCTCGGCACGGGACGGCGGCCCGGCTTTGCCACCATCATGGTCGAAGCCTTCAACATCATGCAGGACCGCATCACCCGCGCGCGTCTGGCGGGCGATCCGGCCGACGTGACGATCAATCCGCCGCTCGGGCCGATCGGCCTGTTCGACTTTCATCGCGCCGCCGAGGCGATCGAAATTGGCGAACAGGCGGCCGAGCGCGCGCTTGAGCCGATCGAGCAGGCACTCACCACACTCACATGAGCGACGGCCCTGAAAAAAAGATTCAGGATCGCCGCGCAATGAGCCGACTGTACTTGGGTTTCTTCGCCGCCGGTGTCAGGCCGTCAGGATGTAGTCGCGCAAGGCGCTCGATTCCTGCTCCATCTCGCCAAGCCGGAATTTGACGACGTCGCCGATCGAGACGATGCCGACCAGATGGCCGTCTTCGACTACGGGGAGATGGCGGAACTTTCCGGTGGTCATGCGCTCCATGATGACGCCGACGGTATCGGCCTCGCGGCAGGTCACGACCTTGCGCGTCATCGCCTGCTCGACCGGCAATGAAAGCGCCTCGGCGCCTTTCGCCGCGACGACACGCACAATGTCGCGCTCCGACAGCAACCCGACGACCGTGCGGCCCCGATCCTCGACCACCACCGCGCCGATGCGCCGCGCGCTGAGGAGATGTGCGGCATCCGCCAGCGTTGCCGTGGGTGAAATGGTCATGACGTCACGGCCCTTGCCGGACAAAATCGTCTTGACCGTCATCGTCCTCCTCCTCTCGGAGGGCGGTTTTTACGGCTCGTTGGACCGGCGTCGCCGCCCTATCCGCACACCGGCCGAACCGATAACGCCGAAGCCTGCGGACCGTTGCCAAGCCGCATGGCTGGATTGTCGCAATGGAATCATCTGCTCGCAGGCCGCCGGCTGCAAGCACAAAACAAAGCGCCGCGTCAGTTCCTCGCAGGATCGCTCGCCGTGCCATCGTCGGATTGACGAGACCGCGCCGGAGGCACGGGATCGAACCACGGGAAAAGCAGGAGGCCGGTCAGGAATCCGCCGACATGCGCCTCCCAGGCGACGGTTTGCTGCTGGTCAGTCAAGGAGATGGACCCAACGCCGAAGAGAAGGTTGAGGCCGAACCAGATCACGAGGAACGCAATCACGCGCGGGTCGCGCAGCGTCGTGAGCAAAGGCGGCACGGGCTCGCGATAGACACTGCCGCTGAAGAGACCGAGCGGGCCATTCGCCTGGAAAATGAAGCGGATGGCAGCTGCCATGAAACCGGAGATCGAAGCGGAGGCACCGACCATCGGCCACACTTCGCCCGCGTGCGTCGCGAGATGCAGCGCCGCGCCGCCCACGGCCGTGATCATGGAGAAGGCGACGAAGCGCGCCGCGCCAAAGCGGCGCGCAACGGCGCTGCCAAACGCCAATAACCACACCCCGTTGAGGAGGAGATGCGTCCAATCCGCGTGGATGACGGCGTAGGTGACGAAGGTCCAAACGTCCGCACCCCAGCCGCCGGGAATGTCCGCGGCGAGCGCGGAATGCTCGTAACGCGCGGGAATGAACGAGAACAGGAGAAGGAAATGCGCGTCGTCCCGCGGCGTGAGGAGAAGCGTGCGCACGGCGTGCACGACCGCCATCACCGCCAGCGTCGCGGTGACGACCGGCGGCACATTCAAGATTGGTTCGCGACGGGAGACCAAAACACCATCCGGGGCGGGGTAAGCCGGACGGACATAAGCTTGGCGCGGGCTGGCGGCAAGCTCAGGTTTGAGGCGTGTCGTGGCAAACGATTGGGCCGGCGCATGGACAATGGCCGTCTCGGTAAGGGTGCGGGCGCAGCGGCTTGACCTAGCTCAACCGACCCAATCGTTTGCCATGTACGTTCCGCCGGAGCGGGATGGAACCCATCGTGGTGCCGCCTATCTGTCGCGGCGGCGCTGCGGCAGGTTCGGCCGGCCGGCGGAATATTTTTGCGGCGTTCCGATTAACCCTGCCGCCGCCCCTTCGTGACGAAATCGCGGCAAAGGCTCCGGCGCGGCACGGGCCCTGCTCCGTCACGGGCGAAACCGTTCATCATGTCCCGCAACGGGACGGATGACGGCGAGCCGGAGCGCGCCCATGAAACATCCTTCAAGCCGTTTGATTTTCGATTATTGGAACACCCAGCGCGGCGACCGGCCGATGCCGGACCGCAGCGAGATCGACCCGGCGGCGATCCGCAGCGCCTTAAGCGATACCTTCATCCTCGCCTTCAACGCCCAGGAACGGCATCCTTTCCGTCTGTCGGGCACACGTCTTTGCGCCTTGTTCGGCGACGAATTGAAGGGCCGCTCCTTCATCGATCTATGGGATGCACCCAAGCAGCGCGTGATCTTCGATCTCGTCCGCATCGCTGCCGGCGAATCGGTCGGCGTCGTCATCGGCGCCGTGGGATGGACGGAGAGCGACCTGTCGGTCGAGCTGGAGCTGCTGCTGCTGCCGCTGATGTTGCGCGGCAAAACGCATATGCGCCTGATGGGCGCCATCGCGCCGCTCAGCGTGCCATTCTGGATCGGAGCGACCCCGGTGCGGAAGCTGGCTCTCGTCGGATACCGGTTTCTCGGGCCGCGCCATGACCGCGTGCCGATCCCGGTCGTCTCGATCCCCGATGAGGTTGCGGACATTCGCGGCCGCCTTGTGGTGCATGACGGCGGACAACGTTAGGTGAGCCAAAGGCGGCGAAGCTAACGGGCTCTTAACCTTGCTTGCCTAGCGTGGAGCGGTATTGCCAGGAATTCGCGCAGGGCCGCCGCGCATGTCGCTTCCACAGAAAAACGTAAGCGCGCCGCCGCTCAGCGACGAGCGTCGCCGCTTCCAGCGCGTCCGCGTTAATCTTCTGGGCCGCTATATGCTGTCGGACCGGCGGGAATTCCCCTGCCAGGTGGTCGACATGTCGCCCGGCGGCATGGCGTTGGTCGCGCCGATGGTCGGGCGTCCGGGCGAGCGCATCATCGCTTATATCGACCACGTCGGACGGCTCGAGGGCACCGTGACGCGAGCCCTCCAAAACGGCTTCGCGATGACGATCGCGGCGACGCCGCGCAAGCGCGACAAGCTCGCCTCGCAGCTGACCTGGCTCGCCAACCGCCACATTCTCGGCCTGCCGGAGGATCGCCGGCATGGGCGTCTCGTTCCGCGCAACACGCGCTCGATCTTGACCATGCCGGACGGCGAGGCCGTCCCCTGCCAGATCATCGACATGTCGCTCTCGGGCGCGGCTGTCGCCTCGGCGACGAAGCCGCCGGTCGGCGCGCTGATCAAGCTCGGCCGCACACAGGCTCGCGTCATCCGCGTCAAGGAAGATGGCTTCGCCGTCGAGTTCACGCGGCTGCAGCATCCCGACTTCCTCGAAGAAGCGCTCACCGGCGAATAATCGTCCGCCCTCGCGGCCAATCGGACCGAACCGGCCCAATCTGCCGGCGCGGCCGCGCGCGCGCTTCTGCTTTTCTCCTGACAATCAGGTGCATCCGGGCCATCGCCCGAGCGACCGCAGCGTCCTGAGCACCAATCCCTCAAATTTTACGCATTTCGTATTCGCGAAAATAACCGCACCAGTACGGTTAATTTATACTTCTTTTGCGCAGCGTATTTGTCTTCAAATTTAGCTTCACAACTTAGATCGAACTCAAATTCTTTGTGAGAAACGTGGCCTCAACAAGGGGATGGGGTCACAATGAAAAACGAATTCAAAGCAATACTACACGCCTGCTTGATAGGGGCGGCGGTATTGGGCGGCGGGTCCGCCGCCTTCGCTGCCAGCGAGCCGGCGTTGTTCATTTCGGTCGGCAACGTCACACGCGCCCCGATCGGCTGGTTGGAGTTCTGCAACGAGACGCCGAGCGAGTGCCTCCCGCAGGTCCAGCCGCCGCAGGAAATGGCACTGACGCAGAAAAGCTGGGCGCATCTCGTGCGCATCAACAATCTCATCAACCATCGCATCAAGCCGATGACCGACGTGGATCATTGGGGTGTCGCAGAAAAGTGGTCGTATCCAGACGATGGATATGGCGACTGCGAGGACTATGTATTGCTGAAGCGCAAGATGCTGTCGGAAGCCGGCTGGCCGCTGTCCGCGCTGCTGATCACGGTCGTGCGCGATCAGAATGGCGATGGTCATGCGGTGCTGACGGTGAAGACCGACAAAGGCGAGTTCGTCCTCGACAACCAGAACGCCGAGATCCTGCTCTGGTCGGAGACCAACTACCGCTACGTCAAACGCCAGTCGCAACGCGACCCGAATACCTGGGTGGCGCTTGGCGATCCGCGACCGGCCACCGAGACGGCCAGTTCGCGCAAGTAGGGCCCATATATCGAGCTAGCGCACCCGGTCCCCTGCCCCTCCCCGTCCCCCGACCGGGTTCGCCGCGGCCGGCCTTTCCCCCGAGGCCGGCCGCCCCTTTTTTGGAGCGGCCCTCGCCTAGAGCGGTTCACGGCTTAATTGAATCGCGGGGATTCCCGAGGACTTGGGTTTGTGATTCAAGATGCTGGCTGGGCTGGAGGCCAGCATCTGATGGCTCGACCTCTTTCCAATGATCTGCGGAAGC
>JBFWXB010000005.1:0-148260 GCA_050187875.1 Variibacter sp. | reverse complement strand
TCCGCAGATCATTGGAAAGAGGTCGAGCCATCAGATGCTGGCCTCCAGCCCAGCCAGCATCTTGAATCACAAACCCAAGTCCTCGGGAATCCCCGCGATTCAATTAAGCCGTGAACCGCTCTAGCGCATGCCGAGCGCGTTCTCGAGCTGCTGCTTGCTCATCTTCGAGCGCCCCGCGATGTGACGGGCCTGCGCCTTCCGATAGAGCTCTCGCTTCGTGTGGCCGTCGCGCGCGTGGCTGCGCGCGCGCGCCGCCTTGCGGCCGCGTGCTGTCGTGCGGCGCGCGTTGCGTCCGCCCATCGCGCGCGTGCTTTCGCGCTTACGCTTGGCGCCGACATGCGAGCGGCCCTCCCGCTCCTGCTGAGCGGTGCGCCCTCTCGCCTCCTTGCGTTCGGTGCGACGCAGGTTGCGCTTGTTGCGCTTGCGGCCCTCGTATTTCGAAGCGCCGGCCTCCTCCAGCGCGATCGCAATCGCCTGGCGGCGGCTCTTCACCCGGCCGCCCTTTCCGCTGCGGCCGCGCTTGAGTTCGCCGTGCTTGAATTCGTGCATCACGCGGCCTGTGACCCGCCGCTGCCGAGGAGACGTGTGAGCCATCGTGGCATCCTCCTTTGCAAAACGGGTCAACGGCTTGTCGCGCTGCGAAGTTCCCTTGTCGTGACGCCGCCGTGACGAATGAGAGACGCGCGCGAATTTCGTATATGCTCCCGCGCGACGAAATGGATTCAACGAAGGACGAACACGATGCTGTCTTGCCAGCGCGACCTTTTCGACATGCCGCGCGATGTCTGCTTCTTCAACGCCGCGTCATGGAGCCCGCTGCCGCGCGCGGTTCAGGACGCCGGCCGCGCCGCGGTCGCCCGCAAAGGTCAGCCGTGGACGCTGCCGGCGGATTTGGCGCCCACGATGAACGAGCGCGCCCGCAAGGCCGCGGCGGCCCTGATCGGCGCCGACCCAAACGATGTCGCGCTCATCCCGTCGGTCGGCTACGGCGTTTCGACGGCCGGCAAGGTCCTGCCGATCGCCCGTGGCAGCCGCGTCATCGTGCTGGAGAATGATCACAGCTCGCCGGTGCTGGAGTGGCTCGGGCGCGCCGAGGCCGGCGGCTTCACGATCGACACGGTCGCGCAGCCGGGCGACGGCGACTGGACGTCGGCCGTGCTCAAAGCGATCGAGCGCAAAGGCGCGGCGCCGCTTGCGCTCGCCTCGATCTCGTCGGTGCATTGGTCGGATGGCGGCGCGCTCGACGTGTCGCGTATCAGCGCGGCGTTGAAGAAGCACGGCGCCGCCTTCCTCATCGACGCGACGCACGATGCCGGTGTGCGCCGCATCGACGTGACCGCGATCGACCCCGATTTCCTTGTCTTTCCGACCTACAAATGGGTGCTCGGCCCCTATGGCCGCGCCTTCATGTATGTCGCAAAGCGCCGGCAGAACGGCGTGCCGCTGGAGCAGGCGGGCCTCGGCCGCAAGCACATCGTCGGCGAAGACACGATCTACTTCCGCGACACGTCCTATCGCGACGACGCGCGCCGCTACGACATGGGCGAGCGCGACCATTTCATCTCGATGGAGATGGCGGCGATCGGTATGGAGATGATGGCTAGCTGGGGCAACGACGCGATTGTCGGCCGCCTTTCGATGCTGACCGAGCGGATCAGCGAAGGGCTCCGCAATCTCGGCGTCAGCCTGCCCGATCCGAAGTTGCGGGCGCCGCATGTGCTCAGCGTCGGCTTTCCCAAAGGCATGCCCGCGGACCTGCCGCAAAAGCTCGCGGCACAGAACGTCTATGCCGCGCCACGGCTCGGCCGGCTGCGCCTGAGCCCGCACGTCTATAATGACGAAGAAGACGTCGAGCGCTTCGTCGACGCGTTCCGCAAGGTCAATAGCTGACTCGCCTTCACCCTCCCCCTTGCGGGGAGGGGAGCTGGCCCTGCGCCAGACTCTCAGGCTGGATGCGAACGCGCGTTCTGCTTCGCATCCGCCATCACCTGCGCGCGCGTGCCGGCGGCAGTGACGTAGCTCTGCGGCTTGATATCGAGGAGCTTCGCGACGTCGCGTGCGGCCGCGACGGCGGCCTCGGTTGAGACGCCGGTCTCGATCCCCATCTCGTTGAGCAGATGGACGATATCTTCCGTCGCCAGATTTCCGACGGCTCCCATGGTCGTCGGCGTCATGATGCCGCCGCCGATCCCGCAAATCGCCCCCTCGACGAATGTCGCGCCGGCGTCAAGCGCCGCGACGATGTTCGCCATGCCGTTGCCGGCGAGATTGTGGACATGAAACCCGATCGCGATATCGGGAAAGCGCTTGAGCGCGCGCCGGATCAAACGGTTCACATGGCGCGGGTCCTCCATCCCTAAGGACCCGGCGAAATAATAGCGTTTGATGCCGCCGTTGCGCAGCTTCGCGACGAGATCGAGCACGTGATCTTCAGAGATCAAACCGTCATAGGCGCAAAAGTACGCCATGCCGATCGCCATCACGAACGGGATGTGCGCGGCGTCGGCGATGCGGAAGGTGGCAATCGCGGAATCGATCCCCTGCGCAACCGTCATGTTCTGGTTCTTGCGATTGTAGGTCTCGCTCGCAGTAATGAGGCCGAGAATCTCCTGCGCCTTGGCGGCAACCGCGCGCTCCGCGCCGCGCGCATTCGGCGCCTGCGCACGATAGACGATGCCCGGCCGCCGCGTGATGCGCTCCATCACTTCCTCGGCGTCCTTGAGATGCGGGATCACGCGCGGGTGCGCGAAGTTGGTCACCTCGATCACCGGGAATCCGGCGGCGGACAGCCGATCGACCATCGCGACCTTCACGTCGGTGTCGACCCAGCGATGAAAGCTCTGCAGGCCATCACGCGCCGAGACATCGACGACGGTGACCCGCTCAGGATATTCCAGCACGCGATTGCTCCCTCAAGCCCTCGCCGAATGCGAGGTGGCTAGCGCCCGTTATGAGTTGCGAAACCTGGCCGATCATTCGGCCGCGGCGAGGTCGCGATAGGTCGCCGCCCACTGAGCGCGCTTGCGCAGGCTCCATTCGTATTGCGGCGGCCACACATCGTAAGCCGCGTCGCCCTCGAGTTCGAGGCGCGCATGCAGCGGCCACTGCGGATTATGCAGCAGCTCGCGGCCGATGCAGATCAGATCGGCCTGCCCGCGTTCTAGGATCGATTCCGCATGCTTCGGATTGACGATCAGGCCGACGGCCATCGTCATCATCTTCAGCTCCTTGCGGATCTCCTCAGCGAACGGGACCTGGAATCCGGGCCGGCGCGTCAGCGCGGTCGCGACCGAGCGCGAGCGGTCGGCGTCGATGCCGCCGGACGAGCAGTCGATGACATCGTATCCGAGGCGGCCGAGCTCCTTTGAGAACACGAGCGTGTCCTCCATCAGCCAGCCCTCGGGAAGCCCGTCGATCGCTGAAATGCGGAAGAACGCCGGAAGGTTCTCGGGCCATTCGCGGCGAACGGCCGCCGCGACCTCCAGCGGATAGCGCATGCGGTTCTCGCGGCTTCCGCCGTAGCGGTCGGTGCGCTGATTGCTAACGCCGGACAGGAAGGAGTGGAGGAGATAGCCATGCGCGCCGTGGATTTCGACGATGTCGAATCCCGCCTCACGCGCCCGCCGGGTCGCCGCGCCCCAAGCTTGCGCGATGCGCTCCATCTCGTCGAGCTTGAGCGCGTCGGGCACGGCGCGTTTGGGGTTGGCGGCGATCGCGCTTGGCGCAACCATGCGCCACGGCCCCTCGCCGCGCGCCGCGTCATCGGCGGTGAGCGCTTCACCGCCCTGCCATGGCCGCTGGCTGCTCCCCTTGCGGCCGGCATGCGCCAACTGGATCGCCGGGATGGCGCCTTCCGACCGAATGAAATCGGCGATACGCCGCATCGGCGCGATCTGCTCGTCGCACCAGAGCCCCGTGCAGCCATGCGTGATCCGGCCTGCCGGCTCGACCGCGGTCGCCTCGACGAAAACGATCCCGGCGCCGCCGACCGCCAATTTCCCGTACTGGACCAGGTGCCAATCATTGGCAAAGCCGTCCACCGCGGAATAGAGGCACATCGGCGAAACGACCACGCGATTGCGGACAGGCACGTCGCGGATTTGCAGAGGCGAGAAGAGATGCGAGCGGGCTTGCGTCATTGCTTTTCCGTTGCGAGGGATTGGTCAGCGAGCGAGGCTCGCCCGCAATTTTACCGCATCAATTCGCGAGCGAGAAGCGCGCGAGGGTCAGGGGACCACTGCGCTTGCATAGGGTCGGCGAAGCCGTGATCATCGCCTATTGCCCCGCTTTGATTTGACGTCTCGGCCCGCCGCCGTCCGCCGAAAGGAAGGATCATGGACCTCATCATCCGCAACGTGCGCTTGTCCGACCACCCGCATGAGACGCGCGATATCGGTGTCGAGAATGGCCGGATCGTTGCGCTTGAGCCGGCGATCTCGGCCGACGCGGAAATCTACGACGCGAAAGGCTGTCTCGGTTGCGCCGGGCTCATCGAGAGTCACATCCACCTCGACAAATCGCGCATCATCAACCGGTTTGCGACGCCAAGCCGTGACCTCAATCCCGTCAAGACCGTTGCGCCGCTGAAGGGGACGTTCACCGTCGAAGACGTGCGGGCGCGCGCGGAGCGAACGCTGCGCGAATGCATCCTTCACGGCACGACCCGGATGCGCACGCAAGTCGAGGTCGATCCGGGTATCGGCCTGCGCGGCTTCGAGGCGGTCCACTCGTTGATTGCCGACTACGCCTGGGCCATCGATCTCGAAATTTGCGCCTTCCCCCAGGACGGACTGACGAACTATCCGGGGACGGAGGAACTCCTGGTCGAAAGCCTCAAGCGCGGCGCGAAAGTCATCGGCGGCGCGCCGCGTTATGACACCGACCAGGCCGCGCAAATCCGGCGGATCTTCGAACTTGCGCGCGAATTCGACGTCGATATCGACATCCATCTCGACGTCGGCAACACGGCCGACGACATGAACATCGGCCTCGTTCTCGAACTGACGGAGGCTTACAAATGGGGCGGGCGCGTCGTCGTCGGACATATGGCGAAGCTTTCGCTGCTTGAGCCTACCGCCCTCTCCGCCTTGGCGCAGCACATGGCCAATGCGGGCATCGCCGTCACCGTGTTGCCGGCGACCGACCTCTATCTCATGGGACGCGACCAGACGCACAGCGTCCGCCGCGGCGTCGCCGACGCGAACCTGCTGATGGCGCATGGGGTGTGCTGCTCGCTCTCGTCGAACAACGTGCTCAATCCGGCGACGCCCTACGGCGACTGCTCGCTGATCCGCATGGCCAACCTTTATGCGAACGTGCTGCAGGCCGCCGGTGAGCAGAAGCTGGGCGAGTGCTTCGACATGCTGACGACGCAATCGGCACGACTTCTGAACCTGCAGGACTACGGGCTAGCCGTCGGAAAACCAGCCGACGTCGCGTTGATCGACGCCGAGACGCCGCAGGAAGCGATCGCCGAAATCCGGCAGCCGCGCGCGGTCTTCAAGCGCGGCAAGCGCACCGTCACGTGGCATCGTCCGGAATTGACGCCGCCGCACGCGTGCTCAGGGCATCATCACTGAGTCCGGCCACCCTTCTGCGTGGCGTCGGCGAGACGCCACGGCCGTTTGCCGACAGCTTTTCCCGACTATCGCAGCGGCGTGAATGCCGTCTCCTTGATCCGCGTCAGAACGATCAATGTGATGATCGCGGCGGCGATGACGTAGAACGAGGGCGAGAGCGAGTTTCCGGTCTCCCGGATCAGGAAGGTCGCGATGAACGGCGCGAAGCCGCCGAAGATGGCGACGGCCGTGTTGTAGCCGATCGAGAGCGCCGTGTAGCGCACGCGCGTCGGAAACAATTCTGAATAGGTCGCCGGACACGCCCCCGCGTAAGGCGAGAGCATCACCACCATGACGAGCTGCGCGATGAAGGCCTGCGTCACGTCGCCGGATGACGCCATGATGAACAGCGGATAGCCGAGAACGGCGTATCCGATGCAGGACGCGATCAGCAACGGCTTGCGCCCGATGCGATCGGACAGCGCACCCATGAAGGGGATGAGAGCGACAAAGATCGCAAGGCAGGCCGTGCCGATCCATAGCGCGGTGCGCTGCGGAAGCTTGCCGACCGTCACCATGTAGCCGGTCATGTAGATCAGCGCGATATAATACGCGACGGTGTTGTGCAGCGTGATGCCGAACGCCGTCAGCGTCTCGCGCGGATAGTGCGTGACCGCTTCGGCGACCGGCGACGACGCGACCTCGCCGCTCTTCTCGATGCGCGTATAGGCCGGCGTGTCGTCAAGCCCCCAGCGCAGATAGGCGCCGAGCAATCCGACGAACAGACCGAGGATGAACGGCACGCGCCAGCCCCAGCTCGCGAGATCTTCCGGCGTGAGGATCGCGTTGAACAAAGCCGCGGTCGCCGAGCCGAGCAGGAATCCCGCGCCGACGCTCACCTGTTGCCAGGAGCCGACGAAGCCGCGGCGGCCTTCCTTGGCGAACTCGACGAGATAGGCGGTCGAGCCGCCCCATTCGCCGCCGGCCGACAATCCCTGGATCAGCCGCGTGATCACGAGCAGCAGCGGCGCGAGAACGCCGACCTGCGCATAGGTCGGCAGCAATCCGATGGCGAGCGTGGAAAACGCCATGAGGAAGATGACGGCGCTCAGCGCTTTGCGGCGGCCATATCGGTCGCCATAAATGCCGAAAAGGATCGAGCCGACGGGGCGCATGACGAAGCCGACGCCGAACACCGCGAAGGTCAGCAGGATCGAGACGATCGGGTCGCCTGCGGGAAAGAACAAATGCGAGATGGTCGAGACGAGAAAGCCATAAACCGCGAAGTCATACCACTCGAGGACGTTGCCGATCACACCGGCAATGATCGCCGCGCGGCGGCGACCTTCGTCCACTTTTATTTCGGCGGCGATCGATGACATGTGAATCCCCCAGACTATTGGCAGGCGCGCGAATACGAAATCATTGTCAGCGGAATGCGCATCACGAACAAGCGCGACGTTCGCCAGAGGTCAGCTGTCGCGCGAGCCGACACATCGCGAGGTCGCTTCCCGGTGGGCCGGCGAGAATGCAAGCGAGCGGCAGTCCGCTTGCGGACATGCCGGCCGGGATCGTCACGATCGGCCCGCCCAACGCTGTCCATGCCGCAATGTAGCGCGGGTCGCCCGTCCACACGATCCCTTCCGGCGCGGGTCCCGGCGCCGCCGGCCAGAGGAAGAGCGTGTTTCCATCAAAGGCTTGGAAGAATGCCGCGCGCAGCCGATCCATCTCGTTGCGCTCGCTGCGATATCGCTCGTCCGATATCGTCTTTCCCTCGTGCACCGCTTCGAGGAATTTCTGCCCGACCATTCCGGCGGGAAGATTTGCGAGGTCGCCGTAGATATGCGCGAGCTCATACGTCATGACCGATTTGAGGAGGTCAACCACCCGCGTCATCGGTACCGGCGAGCGCCGTGAGCCGATCTTGCATGCTCCGGCAAAGGATTCATGCATCGTCTTGCACGCGGCGACCGCCTCTGGGGAAGCGTCGTCGAGCAAAGGGTCCTCGACAAAAATGACCTCCGCCTGCGCAAGCGCGCTAGCGTCTCGCCCGATATGGGCCGGCCGGATGATCTCGTAGAACGAGACGGCGTCGTCGACCGACCAGCCGAAAAATCCAACCGTATCGGTATAGGGCGCCAAGGGATTGACGCCGAATGTGCTGAGCGAGCGCGTGCTCGGCTTGAAGGCCGCGATCCCGCAATAGGCCGCGGGCCTGTTGACCGAGCCGAAGGTCTGCGTCCCGAGCGCGAGCGGCACCGTGCCGCTCGCAACGCCGGCGCCGCTGCCGCTGCTCGATCCGCCAGGCGTGTGCGTGAGGTTATGCGGGTTCCGCGTCGGCGGTGCGTCGAAGAATGCGAACTCCGTCGTATGCAGTTTCCCGAGAACGATGCCGCCCGCCGCTTTGATGGCCGAGACGATCTCCGCATCGGCGCTAGGGCTGGGTCGCCCGACGCGGCTTTTGCTTCCGCAGAGCGTCGGCAGACCGGCGACGTCGATGACGTCCTTCACGCCAACGGGAATCCCGTGCAGCGGTCCGCGCCAATGTCCCTGCTCCGCCTCGCGATCGCATCGATGTGCTTCGCGCAGCGCCCGCTCGCCGTCGACCTTGATCCACGCCTGAACCTCGCCGTCGACCTCCGCGATGCGCTCGAGACATCGCTGCACCAGATCGACCGAGGTGAGCGATTTGTTGGCGATCTGCGCGGACAGTTCCCGCAGCTGCCCGGGATTCTTGACGAGACGACGCTCTGCTCTTGGCGACATGCCGCCGACTTTCAGCCAACCGAAAGATAGGAGTCAATGACCGTTGGGTTGCGGCGCGTTTCCTCCGCGGTGCCATGGAAGGCGATCTCGCCCTGATCGATGATCGTCGCGTCATCGGCGATCTCGAGCGCGATCTCGGCATTCTGCTCGACAAGGAGGATGCCGATATTCTCACGCCGCAGCAGCAGCAACGTATCGACGACGGTATCGACAATCACCGGCGCGAGCCCCTGCGAGGGCTCATCGAGCAGGAGGAATTTCGGATTGGACATCAACGCCCGCCCGATCGCGAGCATCTGCTGCTCGCCGCCGGACAGGTTGCCGCCTCGCCGATTAAGCAATGCTTTCAGGGCAGGAAAGAGGTCCAGCACGCGCTCGGTATTCCACGACGAGTTCGGAAATTCCCCGATCGCCATGTTCTCGCGAACGGTGAGCCCTGCGAACACGCCGCGATATTCCGGCACATAGGAAAGCCCGGCGCGCGTGATGAGGTGCGGCGCAAGGCCGCCGATATCCTTGTCGCCGAGCGTGATGCGGCCCGACCATTTGTCCATCAATCCGAAGGTCGTCCGCAGCGTGGTCGTCTTGCCGGCGCCGTTGCGCCCCAGCAATGTATGGATGGTTCCTTGGCGGACCGCCAGCGACACGCCATGCAGGACATGGAAGTGTCCGTAGAACGCATTCACATCGGCGAGCGAAAGCGTCGTCATCCTCGCCGCCCCAGGTAAGCTTCCCGCACCTTGGCGTCGCGCCGGATCTCCTCGGGCGTTCCTTCGCTCAAGACCTCGCCGAAATTCATCACCGTGATGCGATCCGACATCTGCATGATCACGTCCATCTTATGCTCGATCATGATGACCGTGTATTTGCCCTTCAAGGACGCGATCAACGGCATGAGGCGTTTCGTGTCCGCGCGCGACAAGCCGGCCGTCGGCTCATCCAGGAGCAGGAGCCGCGGCTTCGGCGCGAGCGCGATCGCGAAGTCGAGAAGCCGCTGATCGCCATGCCCGAGCGCCGTCGCCGGCTGATCGGCATAGGGCGCAAGGCCGATGTCCTCGAGCGTCTCGCGGACGCGCGCGACGACGTCGCTGTCGTAATCCGCCCGCCGCCAGAGCTCGATGCGGCCCGCAGTCTGCTGCGGAAACGCGGAGACCCAGACATTTTCCGCAACCGTCAAATTCGGAAAGACGCTCGTGCGCTGGAAGGAGCGCGAGATGCCAAGCGCGGGGAGCTCATGCGGCTGCCGCCCGGAGATCCTCTGCCCGTCGAAGGTCACTTCGCCGGATGTCGGCGCGACCTCGCTCGTGATGCAGTTGAAGAGCGTCGTTTTGCCCGCGCCGTTCGGCCCGATGACGGCGTGCAACGTGCCTTCCTGGACGTCCAGGTTGACGTTATTGACCGCCTTCACCGCGCCAAAATGCCGGGAGAGCGATCGGCAGGTCAGGATGGTGCGCCGCTCGCCGCTCATCGCTCACCGGCCACGCTTTTGCGCCGCATGAAGCGGCTATAGGCATCGAGCGCGATACCGACGACGCCGGTGCGGAAGAACAAGACCACGAGGGCGAACACGACTCCGAGGATCATCGGCCAGCGGTTCCAGAACAGCGAGGCCGTTTCCTGCAGCCATGTGTAGAAGGCGGCGCCGATCACCGGACCGATGAAGGCGCCGGTGCCGCCGACGAGCGTCATGAAGACGATGTCGCCGGAAAAGAGCCAGTGGATTTTGTCGACCGGAACGATTTCGAAGACGAGGGAAAAGAGCGCGCCGGCGAGACCGACAAAAAGCCCGCTGACGACAAAGGCGATGAGCTTGTAGCGGCCGACATCGTGGCCCGTCGCCGCCGCGCGCTCCGGATTGTCGCGAATGGCCTGGAGGATGCGGCCCGTTGGGCTGTCGACGATCTTCTTCATCACGATCAGCGCGAGGACGAAGATGATTGCCGTGAAAACGTAGAACGACCACTGGTCGGCGATGAGCGAGGGCCGGCGCACGCCGGGCAGCCCGTCCTCGCCGCCGGTCACCGTCGTCCAGGAATAGGCGATGAAGTAGAGCAGCTGATTGAAGGCGAAGGTGATCATGATGAAATAGAGGCCTGTGCGCCGCACGCACAGAAGGCCGATCACCAGCGCGAGGAGCGCCGTCCCGAAGACGGCGACGGGGATCGCGACATAAGCCGAAATCCCCCAGCGCGTGACGAATACGCCGACGATATAAGCGCCGGTGCCGAAGAACATCGCCTGCCCGAACGAGAGCATGCCCGTGTAGCCGAGCAGAAGGTTCGTCGCGACGGCGGCCATGCCGAGCGTGAGAATTTCCGCGGCGACGACGGGGCGCTGGATGAACGGCAGCGCGACGACGAGGAGCGCGATGAAGATGAGAGTCGGCCCGTTGAACAGCTTTTGCATCAGCGCGTTCCGAACAAGCCCTGTGGCCGGATGAGGATCATCAGGCCCATCAGCAGATAAATCGCGGCGTTGGACGCTTCCGGCCACCAGATCGACGTCAGGCTCTGCGCGACGCCGATCAGAATGCCGGCCCAGATCGCGCCGAGAATGCTCCCGAGCCCGGCAATGACGACGATCACGAAAGAGATCGGCAGGATGTCCGCGCCCATGGTCGGCGTGAGCCCGAGGATCGGCGTCGCGATCGCGCCCGCAAGGCCGGCGAGATAGGCGCCAAGCCCGAAGGTCATCAGGAACACGCGGTTGATATCGATCCCCAGGACCGCAACCATTTCACGCTTTTCGATGCCGGCGCGCACGATCGCGCCGAGATTGGTCCGCGAGAGAAAAAGCCAGAGCGCGATGATCACCAGCAAGGCGACGACGATGAGCACCAGCCGATAGGTCGGGTAGATCACGAAACCGAGATTGACCGCGCCGGCGAGCGCCTTGGGCACGAGGACGGAGAAGCCGACCGGACCCCAGATCAGGATGATGGCCTCCTGGAGAATGAGCGCGATCGCAAACAGGAAAAGCAGCTGATAGTCGTGATGCGATGAGTAAAGCCGCCGGATGCCTTGCGACTCGAGAACGAAGCCGAGAATGACGACAAGAAACGGCGCGATAAGAACCGCGAGATAGAACGACCCGGTGAATTTCGCGATCGAGTAGGTGAAATAGGCGCCGAACGCGTAGAGGCCGCCATGCGCGAAGTTCGGAATGTTGAGCACGCCGAGAACGAGGGTGAGCCCCACGCCCATCAGCGCATAGAGCATCCCGGTCGCCAAACCATTCAGGATTTGACTCGCGATAAGAATGGACATCAGCGCCGCTACCCGCGGTTGAAGATCGGACTCGCTCGTCGAGACAATAGCAAACCGGCGCTGCATGGCGCAGCGCCGGTTTCTCGCAAGAAGTTAGAAACTGCCGATGTCCTTACATTCGTTGAGCTCGGGCGGCTGTGGCTTCGCGCTCACGTCGATGATCTCGGCGAGATCGTTCTCGTTCTTCATCTGATCCTTCGGCTTGGTTTTCAGAATGAAGTACGGCCGCTCGATCTGATGGGTCTTGGCGTTCACGGTGGTCGGGCCGACAAACGTGTCGCCCTTGAATGTTTCGAGCGCCTCGATCGCCTTCTTCTGATCGGTGCTGTTGGCCTTGTCCATCGCCGCCAGGATGCTCGTCATCATGCCGTAAGCCGCGGCCGGCGCGTATCCCGGGGCGACGCCGTTGCTCGTCTTCTCGTAGTCCTCGACGAACTTCTTGTTCTTCGGATTGTCGATGGTCCAGTAGTAGTTGGTGCCGACCTGAAGGTTGGCGCGCATCTCGGGATCGAGCTGAATGAGCTCCTCAGTTCCCGACGACCAGGACATGATCACCGGCTTCTTCGGCGTGAAGCCGAAGTTGTAGATCTGCCGAACCGCTGTCACCGCATCGGTGCCGAAATTGATCATGAAGATCGCATCCGGATTGGTGGCGACCGCTTTGGTAATGTACGACGAGAATTCGCGATGGCCGAGCGGATGCCGGTCGGCGCCGGCAACCTTCAGCCCGAACGTCGGCGCCAACTGCTCGACATATTTCTGCAGCGACCAGCCGAAGGCATAGTCCGCGACGAGCAGATAGATGCTTTGCGCCGACGGATTGGTCTTCTTGAACATCCGCAGGTTCGCCTCCATGGCGGTCCACGGATTGGCGGCCCACTGGAAGGAATAGCGGTTGCAGCGCTTGCCGGAGATGTCCTCCGTGCCGCCGCTGAAGAGGTGCATGACCTTGTTCTTCAGCGCGACTTCGGACACGGCGAGGCCGACGCCCGACGACCACGGACCGACGACGTATTGCGCGCCCTCGCCCTCGACCGCTTCCTGCACGCGCCGCGCCGCGGTCCCCGCCTTCGTTTCGCTGTCGCGCGTGATGTATTTGATTTTCTTTCCGCCGGCCTTGTTGCCCGCTTGCTCGAGCGCAACCTTGGCGCCGCGATCGAGAAGCGGACCGACGTCGGCGTAAGGACCGCTGAACGGCCAGAGGCCAAGAACCGTCACCTCGTCCGACGCGGCGATCGCTTTGGTGCCGCCGCCCAAACCTCCAGCCACGCCGCACGCCAGAACAATGGCGCTCACCGCTCGCATGAATTTGCTAACGCGTTTCACCCGCTCCATAACGCCCTCTCCCTTTATTGGCTGGCCTCTGCATGAGCGAGGCCAGCCTTTCGTTTCATCACGATAGTTTGCGTCTCTGTCCCTTACAACGGCATTCGCCTGCTGGTTGCGATGTCCGACAGATCAATCACTGCCGTACAGCAGCGGCTTATTCCGCCGCGAGCGAAGTCCCGCGCAGATTATTGAGATATTTGACGCAGGTGTCGACACTCTCGACATCGGCAAACTTGGCGTCGATGTCGTAAAGGTTCCAGGCAACGGCGCCCGGCACACGATCCCCGATGCACTCGCGCACGGCAATCGTGCGGAACCCTTCCGCCAGGCCATCGCAGATGGTCGTGCGCACGCACGCCGTAGCGGTCACGCCTGTGACAAGTATGGTGTCGACGCCCGCCGCGCGCAGGTATCCGGCCAAAGGCGTTCCGCTGAACGCGCTCGCGCGCTTTTTCATGAGGACGTACTCGCCGTCGATCGGCGCGATGCGGGAATCGATCGCCCAGAGATCCTTGTCTTCCAGATTGACCGCCTCGACGGGGATCTTGCAGTGCCAAAGTCCCATATCGGTGGCGGGATCGTTCCGATCGGTGTTTTGATAGGCCGTCGTGATATGCACGACGACGGCGCCGTTATCCCGGCATGCTTTGAGCAGCCGCTGCATGCCCGGGATGATCTCCTCGTCGACATTCTCGCAAGAAAACGGATTGCCGGGCCGCGTCCAGGCATTGGCAAGATCGACGCTGATCAGCGCGGGCTTGCGGCCGAAGCCGATCCGCCGCTGGAATCCACGTTCCTTGTAAATGCGGGTGCTCGCCTCGAAGGCTTGCTTGAGGACGGCATCGAGATCCTTGTCCAACATCCGTTGTCTCCCGTTTCGCGCGCCCGGCAGGCCGATCCGCGCCGGCGCGATGTGTAAGTTCGGCCCATTACAAGACCGGATGATGGGAAGCGGAATGGGTGAATTATCCTCTATTATGGACATTCGTGCATAAATGGGAGCGCCCGCGCGACGCGAGCGCCGCCGCGACGTCCAGAGGACAACGACGATGCATCTTCCGGAATTCGAGCAGATCCGCTCGTTCTTGGCCGTTGCGGAAGAGCTCAACTTTCGACGGGCGGCCGAGCGGTTGGCGCTCGACCAGTCGGCGCTGTCGCGGCGGATCAAGGAGCTTGAAAGCGCGCTCGGCTTTGCATTGCTGGTGCGGACGACACGGACCGTCGGCCTCACCGAGGCCGGCCGGCAGTTCTACGAAGACAATACCGGCATTGCCGGCCTTGTCGCCGGTTCGATCGAACGTGCGCGGCGGATTTCCGAAGGAAAGACCGGACGGCTGCGGGTCGGCTACATGGCCTTCGCCACCGCCGAGACGATGCCGCAAGCGGTCAAAGCGTTCGGCGAGCGCTTCCCGGAGATCAATGTCGAGATCAAGTATCTGCGCACGGAAGCGCAGAAGGTGGCTCTCGCGCAGGGAACTATCGACGTCGGCTTTCTCATCGGGCCGTGGCGGCACAGCGAGTTTGCGACGCACCGCCTCAGCAGCGAGCGCATTCTCGCGGTGCTCCCGGCGAAGCACCCTCTGACGAAAAAGCCGGAGCTTCTCCTGAGCGATCTTGCCCAGTGCGGTCTCGTCATCGGCGATATGGAGCAGTGGGATTCCTACCGCGCGATCGTCGATCGGATTTTCCGGCTGCGTGCCCTCAAGCCGCGCCTTGCTTACGAAGCCTCAAACACGACAGCCATCATCGGCCTGGTCGCCGCGGGCCTTGGCGTTACGCTCTATCCTGAAAGCATCCAACGTCTCGCGCACAAAGGCCTCGCCGTCAGAAAGATCGACGATTGCGACACCTGCGTCGAGACGGTCGTCGCCTGGCAAAGGACCGCGCTCAAGAGCCGTGTCCGCCACTTCATCGAGACCTGCCGGAGGCTCACGTCATGAGCGCGGCCAAACATGACGCGCCGGGAGAAACGGCGTCATGTCGACCGAGGGCGTTTCACCGTCGATCATTTGTGCCGCGACGCGGCCCGTGACGGGCGCGAGGGTCAGGCCGAGATGGCCATGCCCGAAGGCGAGGAAAACGGTTCGCGCGTTCTCCAGCGGTCCAATCACCGGCAGCGACTGCGGCATCGAGGGACGAAAGCCCAGCCACTCACTTCGCGGTTGCGGCGCCACGCCCGGCAGGATTTTCCCGACCTCGCGCAGGATGCGCCGGATGCGGCGGAAGTCCGCTGGCGCATCAAGCCCTGCGAACTCGATGCCCGTGGTGACGCGCAGGCCGTCTTCCATCTGCACCAGCGAGTAGCCCGGAACCGGCACACTGACCGCGCGCTTTACCGTTTTCTCCGGCGTCGGCAGCATCACGTGATAGCCGCGCTCGGTATCAAGGCACACATCGGCCCCGAGGCTTTGCACCAGCCGTCGCGACCAGGCACCAGCAGCGATAACGACTTGGTCGTAAACGCTACGCTTGCCGGCCTCGTCCACGACGACCGCTTCGGCCGGGGACGCCTCGATCCGCTGCGCCCTCCCCTTCCAGAATTCAACGCCAGCCGATCGAAGATGTGCAGCAATCGCGCGCATCATTCCCAAAGGCGAGGTGATCTTTCCGGCATCGGGAAAATAAGCTGCACCCGCAAAGTTGCGCGAGAGCGCGGGCTCGAGCTCCCGGGCCTCATCGACGGACAGGACTTCACTGCGAACGCCCAATCGCCGCTGCGCCTCGGCGTCGCTTTGCGCGCGGCGCATCTGCGCCGGCGTCGCTTGCAGGCGCAGCCACCCCGTCATTTCCAGACGGCTGTCCGCGTGACAAAGCTTCGCTACTTCGCGCCACGCATCCCCCGCCGGCGCGAGAAGCCCAGCCAGCGCACGCGAAAGGCGATCGACCTGCGCAGGCCGGCTTGCGAGCAGAAACCGCGCGAGCCACGGAGCGATTTTCGGCGCGTAGCTCGGCCTGATGACCAGGGGGCCAATCGGATCGAGCAGCATGCGCGGCACTTGCCGCAGCGTTCCCGGACGCGCCACCGGGAACACTTCCGACGTCGCAATGATGCCGGCGTTGCCGAGAGAAGCCCCCTCCCCCGGATTGCGATAGTCGATCAGGTCGACGTCATGCCCGCGCTGGCGCAGATGAAGCGCGCAGCAAAGGCCGACCGCTCCGGCGCCGATCACACCAATGCGCTTTGAGGCTCGCAAGTTTTCGGCGCCGGCCATGGCAATTCCCATCTAAACGCGAGAGTCTGATCCAACTGCGTTGGATCAGACTCACTTCGTCAAAATATCGAAGTCTTTCACGTAGCGGCCCCAATTCGCGATTTCGGCTTTGGTGTGATCGCGAAGCGCATCCGGCGACGTGCTGAAGACCTCATAGCCGAGTTGATTGAGACGCTGCTTCACCGCCGGCTTTGCCATGACCACGCTCAGCTTCTTGCTGAGAAGCTGCACCACGTCTTTCGGCGTGCCGGCCGGCGCATAGATGCCGAACCAGCCGATGAGGTCGAAGTCTTTCATGCCCAGTTCGGCCAAGGTCGGAATGTCCGGATAGAGCTCCGAGCGTTTGGCCCCGGTAACCGCAAGGGCGCGAAGCTTGCCCGACGCGAGATAGGAGGCGGCTGCCGGAAAGTCGGCGATCATCGCGGTGACTTGCCCCGCCACGACATCCGTCATCGCTTGCGGCGAGCTCTTATAGGGAACGTGAATGACGTCCAAGCCGCCAAACTTCGCGACCGCTTGGTTCGACACGATCGCGGAGGCGCTGGAATTTGCGAAGCTGAGCTTGCCCGGATTCTTCCGCGCCGCCGTCAGCAGATCGTCGAGCGTCTTGTAAGGCGACGAGCCTTCAACCGCGACGAAGAAGTTGACCGTGCCGATCCAGGCGATCGGCTCGAAATCCTTGATCGGGTCGTAGCGCAAGTTCTTGATCAGGTAGACGTTCGAGGCGTGCGCGCTTGCCGTGCTGATCATCAGCGTATACCCGTCGGGCTGCGCCCGCGCGACATACTCGGCGGCGATGACGGCGTTGGCGCCCGGCTTGTTGTCGACGATGATCGTCTGCCCGAGATCGTCTTGCAGCGTTTGGGTGACGATCCGCGCGAAAATGTCGGTCGCGCTTCCCGGCCCGAAGGGCACGACGAGAGAAATCGGCCGCGCCGGATAAGTGTCGGCGCCGGCGGATGCCGTCGAAAGCGCCAAGACGACCGCAAGAGCAAAATATCGCAGCATCTCACCCTCCCCATCGACCAGACTTATTGTATACCTTTGTATAAGATTGGCTATGATGCAATTTGCCACGCTCGCCGCGGCATCAAGCGTACCGCATTCAATTTGTGTGCACTGCAATGTCGCTGTTTTGTCCGCTCGACGATCCAAGCCCGCTCTCCCGAACATACCAAGCGTCGGCGCCGCCTCCGCTCGCGCGCCCGGCATTGAAGGGAGAGATCGCAACCGACGTCGCGATCATCGGCGCCGGTGACACGGGCCTTTCCGCCGCGCTGCATCTCGCCGAGCGCGGCATCGCCTGCGTCGTGTTGGAAGCCCGCGAGGTCGGCTGGGGCGGCTCCGGCCGCGCCTTCGGGCAGGTCGTTCCCTACAGCAAGCATTCGGAGAGTCACCTCCTCGCGCATTTCGGCGAGACGGCCGGGCGGCGCATCATGGACGCGACAGCGGCCGGTCCGAACTATGTCTTCGACTTGATCCGGCGCTACGCAATTGCGTGTGACGCCAGTCAGAAGGGCCTGCTCTTCGCTGCCAACAGCGCGGCGGGCGCACAGGGCCTTGCGGCGCGCGCGGCCTTCTGGTCCGCGCGCGGCGCGCCGGTGAGGCTCCTCACCGGCCGAGACGCCCACGCCATCGTCGGCAGCACGCATTATTCGTATATCCTCGCCGATCAGCGCGGCGGACAGATCAATCCGCTGGCTTACGTGCGCGGGCTTGCTCTCGCAGCGCAAAAGCGCGGCGTCGACATCTACGAGAACTCGCGCGTCGTGCGGCTGGAGCCGCGCGGCACGGAATGGCGCATCCATACGGCCGCCGGCGTCGTCGACGCCCGGCGCGTCCTGCTGGCCGGCGGCGCCTATCTCGACGAATTATGGCCGCGCCTGAGACTCTCCTTCATCCCGATGCGCGCCTATCAGCTCGTCACGGAACCGCTCTCCGACAATGTGCGCCGCACGATCCTTCCTGAAGGACATTCCCTGACCGATACGCGGCGTCTTTATTCCGGAATCCGTTTGCTCCCGGACGGCCGCCTGCATCTCAGCGTCGATGGGCCGGCCTTCAATGTCGATGGCAAGGAGTTTCGCGCCAAAGCGACGGCGCGGATGCGCGAAGTCTTCCCGCAAGCGGGCGATGCGGCTTGGGCCGAGAGCTGGACCGGCTGGGTCGACATGACGGCCGACCATTATCCTCACGTCCACGAGCTGGCGAACGGCCTTTGGACCGTCATTGGCTTGAGTGGCCGCGGCCTCGTTTACGCGACATTGCTCGGCCGCGAGATGGCGGCGCGCTTCGCCGGCGACGACGAGGGAGCGATCTTCATGCCGGCGACGCCCATTCGCCCGATCGGTGTCCGGCGGATCGCCGCTCCCCTCGTGCGCGCGTTGATGACGCTCTATCGCGTGTTGGACCGCACCGAGTCAGGAAACTACCTGCGCCGCACGCGCGCGGGGTCGACGACGGTCTAGCGAACTCACGCGACAGGAATAGTCATGCGCCTTCCCATCTATCAGATCGACGCCTTCAGCGACCGTCCTTTCACCGGGAATCCGGCCGCCGTGGTTCTGCTCGAGGCCTGGCTGGACGACGAGACGCAGCAGGCCATTGCCGCCGAAAACAACATGACGACGACGGCGTTCCTGATCGACGATGAGAGCAACCCGAAGCTGCGCTGGTTCACGCCGACGATCGAGGAGGAGATTTGCGGCCACGCCACCATGGCGACGGCCTGGCTTGTCTTCAACCGGCTGCGGCCGTCGCTGCGGCAGGTCACCTTCGACACGCGCGCCGGTGCGCTGCGTGTCGATCGCCGCGACGACGGAAGGCTGGCCATCGATTTCCCGACGCGGCCGCCGAAGCCGGTCATGCCGCATCCCGACCTGCTCGCCGCGCTCGGCAACCCGCGCCCGCGCGAAATTCTCGCCGGACGCGACTATCTCGTCGTGCTCGAAGATGCGGCGGCCGTCCGCGCCGTTCGACCGGACTTCCGCCGCCTCGGCGCCACGGACCGGCACGCGACGATCGTGACTGCGCCTGGCGACAACGGCTTCGATTGCGTGTCGCGCTTCTTTGCCCCCGGTCACGGCATCGACGAGGATCCCGCGACCGGCGCCGCGCACGCGAGCGTCGCGCCCTATTGGGCGGCGCGGCTCGACAAGCCGGTGGTCCGCGCCTTCCAAGCCTCGAAGCGCGGCGGCACATTCGAGTGCCATTTGCGCGGCGAGCGCGTGACGTTTGTCGGCAACTGCGCCTTCTACATGGAAGGCGCAATCGAGATTTAACGGTGGCGCGTGCGTCCGGCTTCCGTCACCGCGCGTGATCGCTGCCCTTCTTGCGCAAGAGCCGCCGCAGGCTTTCCCATTCGAGCTGACCGTAGCGGCCGGACGCACGCAGCTTCCGCAGCTTCGTCGCGATTTCCTCACGCACCGGCGCCGTCATCGGCAGCGTTTCGCCCATGGCCGCGGCGGCCGCCTGAATCTTGCAGGCTTGCTCCAGGTAATACATGCGGATGAACGCCGATTGGATATCGGCGCCGATCGTCATCAAACCGTGGTTGCGCAGGATGACGCAGTCGACGTTCGCAATGCTGCGTCCGAGCGCCTCGCACTCCTCCTTGCTGCCGGGAACGTCGTAATCGTGGTAGCCAAGCTCGTCGTAAATCTCGAGCGCGTCCTGCGAGATCGGCTGCAGCCCGCCCTTCACCGCAGACACGGCGCTGCCGGCGATCGAATGCGTGTGCAGGACGCAATTGACGTCTGGCCGCGCCATATAAACCGCGCTGTGGATCGCAAAGCCGGCGCGGCTGTAGTTGCCTTCACCAATGACGTTGCCGTCGAAGTCCATCTTGATGAGGCTCGATGCCGTCACCTCGTCGAACATCTCGCCGAAGCGATTGATCAGAAAGTGGCCGCTCTCGCCCGGCACACGCGCGGACAGATGCGTGTAGATCAGATACGTCATGCCGAAATGATCGAGGATGCGATAGAGCGCCGCCAAATCCACGCGCGCCTGCCATTCCGCATCGCTCATCGACGTCTTTTGACGCCTTGCCGCTTCGGCCATCGTCGCCTCCTGCAATAAGTGCGCTTATCGTTGATCGGTTGACGCAAGAACGACGTCGCCGCCGGGCAGCGCGCGACCTTCCGCATGCGCAAGCGCATTGCGAAAAGCGCGATCGAGAACATTGGCGAAATTGTTGAGCGTCGCGCCGGCGAAATGCGGCGTGACGACAACGTTATCCAAGCCGAGCAAGGGGCTTCCCGCCGGCGGTTCCGTCGCGAAAACGTCGAGGCCGGCGCCCGCCAGGCGTCCGCTCTTCAACGCGTCTGCGAGCGCACCTTCATCGACGATCGCGCCACGCGCGCAATTGATGAGCACGGCGGAGGGCTTCATCATCGCCAGCTTCTCGCGATCGATGAATTTTTGTGTCTCCGCCGTCAGCGGCAGATGCAACGACACGACGTCGGCGGTCCGCAGCAACTCGTCCTGCGCGGCGTAGCGCAAGCCGAGCCGCGCTTCCTGCTCCGGCGGCAGGCGCACCGGATCGAAGTAGATGACGTCGACCTTAAAGCCGGCGAGGATTTCGGCGACGGTGCGCCCGATCGCACCGCATCCGAGCAGGCCGATGGTCTTGCCGCGCAAATGCTGGTTGCGCGCGCGCCCTGCCTCCTTGTCCCAATGTCCTGCGCGGGTGTGCGCATCCATCAGCGGCAGCCGCCGCAACACGGCGAGCATCAAGAGGACCGTATGCTCCGCGACCGGCACCGCATTCGATGCCGCGAGCCGCGCCAGCGTGATGCCGCGCCTGCGACACGCGGCAAGATCGACGCGATCGATGCCGGCGCCGAGCTTCTGGATGAAGCGCAGCCGCGGCGCCTGCGCAATCAGCGCCGCGTCGATGGGCGCGGCGATGACGAACGCGACATCGGCAGCGCCGAGCACGGCCGCGCGCGCATCTGCCGTCCGCTCCGCCGCGAAGGCGATTGTGCTTCCGCGCGGCACGCGCTCTTGCACCATCGCTTCGATGGCCGCGTCCACAACATCGAGGAAAGCAATGTGCATGGGCGTCTCGTTAGACGGCCGACGGCTTGACCGGCCCTAATTTAGGATAATAGTATACTCATTAATTGCCGGCCGGAAGACGTCGGCCGCCGTTTGCTTTCGCGATTGTGGGGAACGTCCGTGAGCCCTCCCGGCCAAAACGCCGCCTTCGATCCGATCTCGCTCGAGATCTACTGGAACCGGCTGATCTCGGTCGCGGATGAGGCGGCGGCGGCGCTGCTGCGCACATCCTTCTCGACGATCGTGCGCGAGTCCAACGACTTCGCGACCGCGCTGATGGACGCGAACGGAAACGCCTTGGCGGAAAATACCGCCGGCATCCCCTCCTTCGTGGGCACGCTGCCGCGCACCTTGAAGCACTTCCTCAAGCGCTTTCCGGTCGAGGAATGGCGTCCGGGCGACTGCATCATCACCAACGATCCCTGGATGGCGACGGGACATCTGCCCGACGTCACCATGGCCATGCCGATCTTCCATCGCGGCCGCCTCGTCGGCTTCTCCGGCACGATCGCGCATCTGCCCGACATCGGCGGCGCGCTGTGGGCGTCGGACTGCCGCGAGTTGTACGAGGAAGGCCTGCGCATTCCGCCGGCGAAATTCTATCGCGAAGGCCGCCCCAACGAAGAGCTGTTCGAGATCATTTCCGGCAATGTCCGCGTGCCGGATCAGGTGCTGGGCGATCTCGAGGCGCAGGTGATCGCGAACACGGTCGGCGCCCGCCGGCTGGGTGAATTCCTTGACGACACCGGCGTCGCCGATCTGGGCGCGCTCTCCAGCGCCCTTCAGGACCGCGCCGAAGCGGCGATGCGCGAGGCCATCGAAAAGGTTCCCGATGGCGTCTATCGGTCCAGCGTGCGGGCCGATGGCTTCGACGAGGACGAGACGCATATCCAATGCGCCATCACCATCCGCGGCTCCGATCTGCATGTCGATTACGCCGGCACGTCGAAGCAGATCGACCGCGGCCTCAACTCGGTGATGAACTACACCTATGCCTATAGCGTCTATCCGCTGAAATGCGCGCTCGACCCGCTGACGCCGCGCAATGAGGGCTCCTATCGCTCGGTCACCGTCGACGCACCGCTCGGTTGCCTGCTCAATCCGCGCTACCCGGCGCCGTGCAGCGCACGGCAGCTCACCGGTCACCTGCTCGCCGGAGCAATCTACGGCGCGCTTTCGCAGGCGATTCCCAATCAGGTCATCGCCGAATGCGGCAGCGCGCCGACGCTGCGCTCCGTCTACAGCGGCCTCGACCAGCACGGACAGCGCTTTTCGCAAGTGTTCTTTGCCGCCGGCGGCATGGGTGCGACGCCGACCAGCGACGGCCACTCCTGCATCGCGTTCCCGACCAACACCGGTTCCGGCAGCATCGAGGCGTTCGAGGCGATTTCGCCGCTCCTTGTCTGGCGCAAGGAGTTCACGCCGGACTCCGGCGGCATCGGAAAGTTTCGCGGCGGCCTCGGCCAAGAGGTCGAGATCGAGGTGACCGCGCCGGGCCCGTTGCGCCTGTCGATGCTGTCCGACCGCCAGAAATACGCGGCGCAGGGCTTGTTCGGCGGCGGCGCCGGCGGGCTCGTGCGCGTCGAGCTCGCGGACGGCACCAAGCCGCATCCGAAATCACGCACCACGCTGAAGCCGAAGGATCGCCTGACCATGCGCTTCAGTGGCGGCGGCGGATACGGCGAACCGGCCGAGCGTGACCATGAGGCCGTGCGACGCGATGTGGCGGCGGGCTACGTCTCGAAAGAGGCGGCGCTGCGTGACTACAATGTCAAAGTGTGACGGAGACGAGCGTGCACGCGAGCAATGACCGCCGGTCCGACAAGCACAAAGCCAAGGACAAGCCGCGCATCCGCGTCGGCGTCGACGTCGGCGGGACCTTCACCGACTTCGTTCTCGTCGACGATCACCGTGGCATCGTCTTCACCGGAAAACGGCTGACGTCGTCGGGAGACCCGAGCCGGGCCATTCTCGAAGGCACGGAGGTCCTTCTCCGCGAGGCCGAAACAGTCATCTCCGCGGTCGACGCCGTCGTGCACGGCACGACGCTTGTCACCAATACGGTGATCGAGCGCAAGGGCGCGAAGGTCGGGCTCATCACCACCAAGGGTTTTCGCGACTCGATCGAGATGGGGCGCGAGATCCGCTACGATCTCTACGACTTGTTCTTCGAGATGCCGGAGCCGCTGGTCCCGCGCCCCTTGCGCCTCGAAGTCGACGAGCGGATCGATGCGGACGGGACCGTCTTGCGCCCCCTCGATCCGGAGGCCGTGCGCCAGGCGGGACGCGAGCTCAAAGCGCAAGGTTGCGAAGCCGTCTCCGTATGCCTCCTCCATTCCTATCGCAACGACGCCCACGAAAGGGTGGCGAAGCAGGCACTGATGGAGGTCCTCGGCGACATCCCGATCTGCATCTCGTCGGAAGTGGCTCCGGAAATCCGCGAGTTCGAGCGCGCGAACACGGCCTGCGCCAACGCCTACGTCCAGCCGCTGATGCAGGGCTATCTGGAGCGTCTGCAGACCAAGCTTCGCGAGATGGGGCTCAGCGGCACGCTGCACGTGATGCTCTCGGGCGGCGGGCTCACCACCATCCGCGCCGCGCAGGATTTCCCGGTTCGCCTGATCGAATCCGGCCCCGCCGCCGGCGCCATGGCGGCGGCCTTCTACAGCCGCCTGACCGGCGTCAAAGACCTCATCTCGTTCGACATGGGCGGCACGACCGCGAAGATGTGCCTGATCGAGAACGGCAGGCCGGAACACGCGCATGAGTTTGAGGCGGCGCGCGTCCGCCGCTTCCGCAAGGGTTCCGGCATTCCGCTCAAAGTCCCCGTGATCGACATGATCGAGATCGGCGCCGGCGGCGGCTCCATCGCGCGCGTCGATCGCATGGGCCTCGCCAAAGTCGGACCGGATAGCGCGGGCTCCGATCCTGGGCCCATCTGCTACGGCGCCGGCGGCACGGAGCCGACCGTCACCGATGCCGACCTGCTGCTCGGATACCTTTCGCCCGACTATTTTCTCGGCGGCGACATGGGGCTGGATACGCGCGCAGTCGAGAAAGGTGTCGAAGCGCGGATGGCCGCCCCGCTCGGTATGACGGTCACGCAGGCCGCGGCGGGCATCCACAGCATCGTCAATGAGAACATGGCGGCCGCGACCCGCATGTACATCGCCGAGAAGGGCCGCGACCCGCGCCGCTACAGCCTCATCGCCTTCGGCGGCGCCGGACCGGTGCATGCTTACGGCGTTGCCAAGCTCCTGAAGGTCGATCGCGTGATCTGTCCGCTCGGCGCCGGGGTGATGTCGGCGCTCGGGTTCCTCGTCGCGCCCTTCGCGATCGATTACGTGCGCAGCTACATGTCGCGGCTCGACGCCATCGACTGGGACCACCTGAACGGCCTCTTCGACGACATGACGCGGCAGGCGGAGCGCCTTTTGGCCGAAGCCGGCGCGCGCGAATTCCGTGTGCAGCGCCAGGCCGACATGCGCTATGTCGGCCAGGGCTTCGAGATCAATGTCCCGGTGCCCGAAGGCTCTCTCGGGCCACATACGCTCGACGCGCTGCAGGCCTCCTTCTACGAAAGCTATCAGACGCTGTTCGGACGCCGCGTGACGTCCGTGCCGATCGAAGCCTTGAGCTGGCGCCTCACCGCACAGGGCAACACGCCCGACGTCGGCCTCAACTTCGCCAATCGCGGCGATGCGCGCGGACCGGCGAAGAAGGGCACGCGCAAGGCTCACTTTCCCGACACCGGCTTCGTGTCGTGCGACGTCTACAATCGTTATGCGCTGAAGCCTGGCGACACGATCGCCGGCCCCGCCATCGTCGAGGAGCGCGAGTCGACCGTCGTGATCGGTCCGGATGCGCGCGCGACGATCGACAAGCATTTCAATCTCGTCATGGAGATCGGCGCGGCCACGTCGGCCGGCGCCAACAAGAAGAGCGGCGAACTTGTCCACAACGGTTGAAGTTTTGGTCGAAGCGTTCCGCGACGCGGGCACCCCGTTCATCGTCGGGCATCCCGGCGGCGAATCCGTCGAGCTGATGCAGGCGGCGCGCGAGCGCGACATGCGCTTCATCCTGATGAAGCAGGAAACCGCCGGCGCGATGCTCGCGTCGACCTGGGGCGAGATCACCGGCTCACCCGGCATCTGCCTGTCAACGCGCGGTCCGGGCGCGGCGAATATGGTCAACGGCGTCGCGCACGCCTTCATGGACCGTTGCCCGCTCATCGCCATCACGGATCAATATTCGCTGCCGACCTACGAGACCGGGTTGCGGCAGCGGCTCAATCAACAGGCGCTCTATGCGCCGATCACCAAGTGGCAAACCGCCATCCAGGCGAAGACCGTGCGCCAGCAGGTGCGGCGCGCCATTCGTACCGCGACGGGAACGCCGCCTGGCCCCGTGCAATTCGACATGCCCCAGAGCGAGACGACGCAGAAGGCGGCCGACCTCGTCGCCGAAGGCACGCTCCTCCCCAATGTCGTTCCGATCGCCCCTGATCGCGCCGCTCTCGCGGAGCCGCTCGCGCTGATTGCGAAGTCGCGCCGCCCGATCATTCTCGTCGGCCTTGGCGTCCTCTGGGCGCGCGCCTCGCAGGAGCTCGTGGCGCTCGCCGAGCGGCTCGGCGCGCCGGTCCTCACAACTTCGAAGTGCAAAGGCGTCATCCCCGAAGATCACCCACTGCGCGCGGGCTGCATCATCGGCGGCCTGATCGAGCGCAAGCTCATCCAAGAATCCGACCTCATCATCACCGTCGGTCTCGATGCGATCGAGCTGCAGCCGAAACCCTGGCCCTATACGCTGCCCGTGCTCAGCCTCGCGAGCGGGCCGAGCTTCGACGCCTTGGTGCCCGCGACCCTCGAAATGCAGGGCGATCTCAAGCCGCTTCTGACGGCGCTGACGCGATGGGCCAGCGAAGGCGGCAATTGGGGCGAGCGCGCCGCCGACACGTTCCGCCGCGACGTCATCGCCGCGCTCGATACGCCGGCGCGGGGCCTGTCGCCGCAGCGGGCGATGGAGGTCGCACGCGCCGTCCTGCCGCGCGAGACGATCGCGACCTGCGACGCCGGCGCGAGCCGCCTTCTCGTCGTGCAGAAGTGGCAATCCTACGGGCCGCGCGAATTCCTGACCTCGAACGGCCTCGGCTCGATGGGCTATGCGGTGCCCGGCGCCCTTGGCGCGCGCCTCGCGCATCCGAACCGTCCCGTCGTCGCGTTCTCGGGCGACGGCGGCTTCATGATGGCGATCGCCGAGTTGCAGACCTCAGTGAAGGAGAATTTGCCGATCGTCGTCGTCGTTCTCGACGACCAGGAGATCGGCCTCATTCGCGTGAAACAGGAGATCAAAGGCTTGCCGACCTACGGCGTTCATCTCGGCGGCTGCGATTGGGAGAAGCTTGCACATAGTTTTGGCGCCGATGGCGCCATCGTCGACACCGAAAACGCGTTGGGCGATGCACTCAGCGCCGCGGTGAAGTCGGGTCGCACAACCGTGATTGGAGCGCGGATCGACCCATCGGGGTACGTTGCACAGTTCAACGCGCTTCGCGAACTCTGAAAATGTGAACGCCTCGGGCGAGGCGGCACGTGGCGATACACATCGTCCAGCCAGAGAGGGAAACGAAGATGAAACAGCGCAATTCGATTGACGCATACTCGGCCATTCGCCGATCCGCGGCCGTTCTCGGCCTGTTGACGGCGACCGTCCTGACGACATCCGCCGGCGCGCAGGAACGCCTCAATGTCTCGACCTATAGTGGCGTCTGGAACCTGGCGCAGCGCGCCTGCATCATCGACCCGTTCAACCAGGCCAACAAGGATATCCAGGTCGTCGCCGAGCCCGCCGTCTCCTCCGTGACGCTGACGAAAATGCGTCAGCAGAAGGGCAAGCCCGAGATCGACGTCGCGTGGCTCGACGGCAACTTCTCCGAACAGGCCCAAGCCGAGGGACTTATCGAGGCGCTCGATCCGGCCGCTGTGCCGAATGCCGCCAACCTCGTCGATACCGGCGTCTTCAAGACGAAAGACGGCAAGATCTATGCGCTCGGCACGGGCTTCTACTCGACCGGCATCATCTACAACACGACCAAGGTGAGCCCGGCGCCGACATCCTGGTGGGATTTGTGGAAGCCGGAATACGCAAGCCGCGTCGTCACGCCCAGTCCGGCGCAGGCGATCTTCATCCCGCTTTTCTTGCACCTCAACAAGCTGCTTGGCGGAACGTTGACGAATTTCGATCCCGTCGTGAACAAGTTCCGCGAGCTCAAAGCGGCGGCCTATTACGACTCGAGCGGCATCGTGCAGAGCGCCGTTCAAAGCGGTGAAGCCATCATCGGCGCTTACTACGTCAACGCCACCTGGTCGCTCGCCGACCAGAACATGCCGGTCGCCGCCGCCATTCCGAAAGAGGGCGTTCCGGCCGGCGACACACGCATCCACGTCGTCAAGAATTCGGCGAAGCGCAAGGCTGCGGAAAAATTCGTGAACTTCGCGATGACCCCCGACGCGCTCAATTGCCTCGGTGAGAAGCTTTACCTCGGCCCGCCGCTGAAGGCCGCGCAGCTCAAGCTCAGCGACAACGCCAAGAAGAAGATGCCGTGGGGCGAGAAAGGCTCCGTCGACAGTCTCATCATGCCGGATTGGAATTACATTTCCGAAAAGCGCAATGAGATCGTCGAAATCTGGAACAGGCGCGTGGTCAGCAAGTAGCCCGGCGCGGCGATGACCGGAGCGGAAGACCTCATCGTCATCGAGGACGTCGTCAAGACCTACGGTGCGGTCCCGGCGTTGAAAGGCGTGTCGCTGCGGATCCGGCGTGGAGAGTTCCTCTCCATGCTGGGTCCGAGCGGCTGCGGGAAGACGACGCTCCTGCGTGCCATCGCCGGCTTCCTCGATCCGACATCGGGCGTCATTACGATCGGCGGCAAGCGCATGAACGGCGTGCCGCCGCACCGGCGCCCCGTGAACACCGTTTTCCAGAACTATGCGCTGTTCCCGCATATGACGGTCGCGGAGAATATCGCCTTCGGCCCCAAGCGCGCCGGCAAGCCCCGCGCTGACATCACGCGCCGCGTCGGCGAAGTCCTCGACACCGTCGGGATGGCGAATTTCGCCGGCCGCTATCCGCGCGAGCTCTCGGGCGGACAGCAGCAGCGCATCGCGCTGGCGCGCGCCATCATCAACGAGCCGCGCGTGCTGCTTCTCGACGAGCCACTCGGCGCCCTTGACCTCAAGCTGCGCAAGCGCATGCAGACGGAGCTCAAGCGCCTGCATCAGCTTCTCGGCATCACCTTCGTCTATGTGACGCATGACCAGGAAGAGGCGCTCGCGATGTCGGATCGCATCGCCGTCATGAGCCACGGCGAGATCGTGCAGTTGGGCACGGGCCAGGAGATCTACAGCAACCCGGTGTCGCGGTACGTCGCCGACTTCATCGGTGAGGCGAACCTGATCAATTGCGTCGTCGACGCGGACAAGCGGCTGCGCCTCACCGCCGATGCCGCTCCCCTCCCCTATACGGCGGAGACCGACGGCAGCGCGACGAGCCTGATGATCCGCCCTGAGGCGATCCGCCTCGGCGCCATCAACGGCGCGAGCGACGCCGTCGGCATCGACGGAAAGCTTCGCGACAAGATTTTCGTCGGCCAGACGTGGCGGCTCTTCGTCGAGATTGCGACGGGCCAGGAGGTGACGCTCGAGCCTGGATGGAGCCCGGACATCGAAGCGCTCAAGACCGGAGACCACGTGTCGGTGTGGTGGCCGCGCGCCCGCGCGCGCGTGTTGAACCAATGATCACGCGCCCTCGCACGGACGGTTGCTGAGATGCGCATCAGCCGCCTCGGAAGCGTTCTGCTGCTCGGCGGTCCGCTGCTTTGCCTCGCGATATTTTTCTTTGTTCCGTTCGGCGACCTCGTCCTTTCCAGCTTCGAGAAAGGCACGACGCTCACAACGGCGAACTACACGCGGATCATCGGCGACGCGTACTACTGGAAAATCCTGTGGCAGACGATGGAGGTCAGCCTTTGGTCGACGCTGTTCTGCGTCGTCTTCGGTTTCCCGGTCGCCTACCACATCCATTTCCACGTCAGGAGCCGGACCGTCCGCCGCCTCATCTACATCATCCTGATCACGCCGCTGTTCACGAGCAATATCGTGCGCGCCTTCGGCTGGATCGTGATGCTCGGGCGCGGGGGAATGGTGAACCAGGGCCTTCTCGCCGCTGGCCTTATCGACGCGCCCCTGCAACTCGTTTACACCAAGCTCAGCATCATTCTCGCACTGAGCTACACCCTGCTGCCCTTCATGGTGCTGTCGATCGGCACGGTCCTGCAAAACATCAATCGCTCCGTGATCGAGGCGGCGCGCGACCTCGGCGCAAATCCGCTCCTCACGTTCCTCAAGGTGACGCTGCCGCTCAGCATCCCCGGCGTGCTTGCCGGCTCGCTCATCGTCTTCACCCTTGCCGTGAGCGCCTATGTGACGCCGAGCATCATGAGCGGCGGGCGCTATCTCGTCATGCCGATGCTGATCTTCCAGCAATACATGGTGGTCTTCGACAGCAATTTTGGCGCGGCGCTCGCGATCCTGCTTCTCGCCATGACGCTGATCCTGATCGCGATCTACGTGCTGCTGCTGGATCGCCGCGCGCAGCGCGCCTGAGGAGTGAAGACATGCAGCCGCGTCGCATCGCCATCGCCGTGCTCAGCTGGTTGACATTCGCCTATCTCCTGCTCCCGCTGATCGTGGTCGTCGGCGTGTCGGTGACCGAGACCGCGTTTCTGAAGTTTCCACCGCAGGGCTTCACGCTGAAATGGTATGGCGGCTTCTTCGCCGATCCCACCTACATCGAAGCCTTCTGGCTGAGCGTGAAACTCGGCGTCGCTTCGACCGTGATCGCGACCCTCCTTGGCGTGCCGGCGGCTCTCGTCGTTGCGCGCGTGCCGTTTCCCGGTCGCGGGGCCGTCGGCGCCCTTTTCCTCTCCCCTCTCATCCTGCCGACGATCGTGATCGGTGTCGCCATCCTGCAATACTCAACGACGCTCGGCTTCGCGCGGACATTCTCCGCGCTTTTGGTCGGTCATTCGATCCTGGTGTTGCCTTACGTCATGCGCACGACCATCGCGTCGCTCGTCAATTTCGATCAGTCGATCGAAGAGGCGGCGCAGGACCTCGGGGCGTCGTCTTTTCAGACCTTCTTTCTCGTCACGCTTCCGCAAATCAAGGCGGGGATCATCGCCGGCGCGCTGTTTGCGTTCATCATGTCCTGGATCAATGTGGAGGTGAGCATTTTCCACTCCACGCCCTCCCTCACCACATTGCCGGTCAAGCTATTCAACTACATCGAATTCTCGGTCGATCCGTTTCTCGCCGCCGTCTCCTCCATCACGATCCTGTTCGCGGTGGTCGCGGTCATCATCCTCGACCTGACCATCGGTATCGAGAAAGCGGCCACCAGCCGATAGCGTCATGGATGGAAATCTAACGATGAAGCGAACGATTTCGTTCGACGACCTGGTGGAGAAGCTCACCGCCATTCTCGTCGCGCATCGCATGTCGGAGACTGCCGCGCGCGTGATCGCCGGCCGCATGGCGCAAGCGCAACAGGATGGCGCCGTCAGCCACGGCCTGCTGCGGCTTCCGGGCTACATCGCGACGCTCGAAAGCGGGTGGGTTGACGGAGCGGCAGTCCCCAGCGCCGAAGACGCCGCGCCCGGCATTCTGCGGGTCGATGCGCGCAACGGCTTCGCCCAGGTCGCGATCGAGTTTGCGCGCGAACCGTTGATGCGCAAGGCGAGGGAGAACGGCATCGCTATCCTGGCGGTCCGCAATTCGCACCACTTCGCGGCGTTGTGGCCCGATGTCGAGCCGTTCGCCCGGGCGGGATTCGTCGCGATCTCGTTCGTCAACGCCAAGAGCCGCATGTTGATCTGGGACGGCGACAAGAAGCTGCTTGGCACAAACCCGCTGGCCTTCGCCTGTCCGCGAAAGAACGCGGACCCGCTGGTCTTCGACCAGGCCTCAAGCGTGGTCGCGCAAGGCGAGGTTCTTTTGGCCGCCAAGGAAGGGCGGTTGGTCGCTGACGGCATCGGCACCGATTCGCAGGGTCGCCCGACTCGCGACCCCAACGCGATCCTCGAAGGTGGCGCGATGCGGCCCTTCGGGGGTCACAAAGGCTCGAGCATCGCTTTCATGGTGGAGGTGATGGCGGCCGCGATCACCGGAGGGCAGTTCGGCTACGAGCACGATCAGACTGGATATCCGGCCGCGCAGACCACGCGCGCGGGACAGTGCGTGATCCTGATCGATCCGAACCGCTCGGCAGGGTCGTCATTCGGCGCGCGCATCGAGGCGCTGCTGAAACAGGCCGCCGCAAGCGGCGTCTCGCGCTTGCCGGCAGCGCACCGTTATGCACGCCGCGAAAAGTCCCGTACCGCAGGAATTCCGATCTCGGACGACGCGTGGGAGCTGATCGAAACCCTCTCGGCGCGCGCGAAGCGATGAACGCGATCGCGAAAATGAGGTCTGCCGATAAGCGCCTACAATGCGGCGCGGCGCGCTTTTTTTCCCGACGCCTTTTTCGAAACGGGGCCGTTCATCGTCCGCGAGCACATCACGTCCTCGCTCGCGTCGACGTGGCGGATCGTGCGGCGGATCGCCGCCTTGATGTCGCGCGCCTCGATCGCCTCCAGGATACGACGGTGAATGCGGGCGATCTGCAGGGCTTCCGACGAGTCTCCCTCGTAGCGAAAGTCGACGATGATCTGCCGGATCAGCGCGGCAATCATCGCCATGACGTTGTTGTGGGTCGCGTCGCCGAGCAGCGTATGGAACAGGTTGCTTTGAGTGCGCACGAGCTCGACGTCGTCGGGATGTTCTTCGATGAGCTCGACCGTGCGGCGCACGGCGTCGAGGTCCGCAGGCTGCGCGCGCTCGATCGCGAGCTGCACGACCAGCGGCTCGATCAATCGCTGTGCCTCGTGGACGTCGCGCACGTCCGTGCTTTGCAGGCGCAGCATCGTGTCGATATGCGAGAGCACGCGGGTGTTGTCCGGACTGCGCACCACGGCGCCGCCGTGACGGCCCGACTGCAATTCGATCAAGCCGCCGTCCTCAAGGAGCCGCAGCGCCTCGCGCACCACGGCGCGGCTGTAACCGAACTGTTCGATCAGCGTGCGTTCCGCCGGCAGCCGCTCGCCGATCTTGATCGAGCCGTCGAGGATGGCGTTGCGAATCCGCTGCGCCATCGCCTGTGCCGCCTTCACCGGCTTCGCTCTTTCGAATTCGATCATGACCGCCCTCTTCGCCGGCTTCGCGCCCGCGAATCCCGACAACCTGCGATTGGATATCGCGTCCGACCAATTGCCGCAAAAGGGTTGCCGATAAACATGATACTATTATAATCTATTTTTGAACCGACGCCACTGCCTCTTCCGAAACAGGAACTCGTTCATGGCCAAGACAGCCGATTTCGTTTGGATGGACGGCCAGGTGGTGCCGTGGGCCGATGCGAAAATCCACGTTTCCGCCGACGCCGTGCTGCGCGGCGCCAACGTGTTCGAAGGCATGCGCGCCTATTGGAACGAGCAGGAGCGGCAGCTCTATATTTTCCGCAACAAGGAGCATCTGCGCCGGCTGCGCCAATCCGCGAAGATCATGCGCATGTCGATTCCTTACAGCGACGAAGAGCTGACCAAGGCCTTCATCGAACTCATTCGGAAAAATCGCTTCAAGGACAGCGTTCACTTCCGCCCCGTCGTCTATTTCGACATGGGCGAGCCGAATGCCTGGGAGCCGCACGAGATCCGCACCGGCGTGTTCATCCTCGCGTTTAGCCGGCCGTCCGCGCCGACGATCACGAAGGGCATCAACAGCTGCATCAGCAGCTGGCGGCGCAACTCCGATTCCTCGAGCCCGTCCCGCATCAAAGCCGCCGGAAATTATCATAACTCGCGGCTTGCGCTCGTCGACGCGCGCATCAAAGGCTTTGGCTCGCCGATCATGCTCAATGAGCGCGGCAAGGTGTCGGAGAGCCCGAGCTCCTGCTTCATGATGGTGCGTGACGGCGTGGTCATCACCCCACCGGTCACCGCCGACATTCTCGAAAGCATCACGCGCGAGACGCTGATCCAGCTGTTCCGCGAAGATCTCGGCGTCACCGTCGTCGAGCGCGAGGTCGACCGGTCGGAACTCTACATCGCCGATGAAGCGTTCTTCTGCGGCAGCGGCGCCGAAGTCGTTCCGATCGTCTCCGTCGACCATTATCCGGTCGGCGATGGGAAAGTCGGCCCACTGACCGGCGCCATTCAGAAAGCTTATTTCGACACGGCGAAGAACCAGGTGGCCAAATATCGCCACTGGCTGACGCCCGTTTATGACGGCACCGCGCCGGCGTGACCGCGGCGCTTCAGTTCGGGAGGGGGAAATGCGTTTCAAGGGCAAGCTGGCGGTGGTGACGGGCGCGGCGCGAGGCATTGGCCTTGCCTGCGCGACCCGTCTCGCTCAGGACGGCGCCAAGGTCATCCTGCTCGATATCGAGGACGAGACGGGCAAGAAATCCACGGCGGAAATCGGCAAGACCAGCGAAGCGCATTATCTGCATTGCGATGTGGGCCAAAAGGCCGAGGTCGACCGGACGTTCGATGAAATTTTCGCCCGTCACGGCAACGTCGACATTCTCATCAACAACGCTGGCATCATGCGGCGCGCCGACTTCCTCGAACTCTCCGAGAAGGATTTCGACGACGTCATCCGCACGAATCTCAAGTCCGTGTTTCTGTGCGGGCAAAAAGCCGCCAAGCAGATGGTGGCGAAGGGCCTCAAGGGCGCGATCGTCAACATGTCGTCGACGAGCGTCATTATGACGATGCCGACGATCTCGCCCTACGCCGCCTCGAAGGGCGGCATCTCCTCGCTGACGCGCGCGATGTCGCTCAGCCTCGCGCCGCATGGCATCCGCGTGAACGCCGTCGGGCCCGGCACCATCGTCACCGAGCTCAACCGCGAGGCGCTGCTGTCCGACCCGGCGACGCGCGATCGCATCCTCTCGCGCACGCCCATCGGGCGCTTCGGCGAGGGCGCAGACGTCGCGTCCGTCGTTGCCTTCCTCGCGAGCGATGACGCCGGCTACGTCACCGGGCAGACACTCTATATCGACGGTGGCCGCGCCGGATTGAACTACACGATGGCGCCGAAGGCCGCGTGACGCGGCACGATGTGAGACGCCGGTCATTAATTGAACGACGCCGGAACGGCGCAATCACGACGGTTCGATGTGAAACGTCAGGAAAGGGGAGCGTCCAAATGAAAAAGCTGATTTACGGGATTTTCGCGGTCCTGCTTCTGTGCGCGTTCGCCGTAGCGCCGGCGTCGGCACAGGCGACGTCGACATGGGACCAGATCATGAAGACGAAGAAGCTGCGCCTTGGCGCGGCTCCGACGGAACCGTGGTACTACAAGGATACGACCAACAGCTCGGCGCCGGGCGGCGTCGTCTCCGGCGGCGTGATGTGGCGCGGCGTGGGCGTCACCCTGGCGAAGGAGATCGCCGACGCGATGGGCGTCGAGCTCGAAGTCGTCGAGACGACCTGGGGCAACGCGGTCGCCGGCCTCCAGGCCAACCAGTTCGACGTGATGTTCATGCTCGATCCCAACCCCGTGCGTGGCCTCGCGCTCGACTTCGTCTCGCCCGTGCTTTGGTATCCGTTCGGCCTGATCGTTCGCGATGACCTGCCGGCAAAATCCTGGGCCGAGCTCAACGACCCGAAATATAAGCTCGGCGGCGTGAGCGGCTCCTCGACCGATGCGATCCTCACCAAGATGGCGCCGAAAGCGACGATCGTGCGCTTCCAGCTTCACGGCGAAATGCTCGCCGCCTTCCAGGCCGGCCGCATCGACGGGGGCATGACCACGGCGCCGACGGCCGATCTCACCCGCGCGGCGCTGAAGATGGGCAAGACATTGGTTCCGACCCCGATCGTCGCGCTGCCGTCGGGCGCCGGGATGCGCCGCGAGAGCGACCGTCGCTGGCGCGACTACATCGAGCTCTGCGTCAGCTACTACTATTACTCCGGCAAGACGCAGGATATGTACGAGCAGTTCCTGTCGTTCCGCGGCCTCGATCCCAAGGAGATCATCCCGATCGTGCGCGAGCGGCTGGAGAAATGATCCGCGGACAGGGCGTCGCCGCCGCATCGCGGCGGCCCGCGCAGGATGGCCGCGGTCGCATCCGAGGATAGCCGGTGCCTTACGAGTGGGATTTTTCCGTCGTCTGGCGCTACACGGACTTGTTGGTCGCGGGCGGCGTCGGGACGATCTTGTTGTTCCTCGCCGCCCTCGCCATTGCGATTCCGCTCGGGCTCATCCTGGCGGTCACGCGGCTCTCGCGAATCCCGATCCTGTCGCATCTCACCGTGTTCTATATCGACGTCTTTCGGGCGTCGCCGGCGCTCGTCCTCATCATGTGGTTCTATTTCGTCCTGCCGATCCTGCTGCGGGTCGAATTCACCGCGTTCACGGCCGCGACGCTCGCGCTCGGCCTCCAGTCCGCCGCCTACATGGCGGAAGTCTATCGTAGCGGCATCCAGGCGATCGGCCGCGGGCAAAGCGAGGCGGCGCGCTCCATCGGCATGAGCCGCGCGAGCGCACTGTGGTACATCATCTTGCCCCAGGCGGTGAAGCACGCGCTGCCCGTCTTCTTCACCCGGCTGATCGAACTCTTGAAGTCGACCGCGCTCGCCGCGCCGATCACCTACGCGGAGCTCGTCTATAACGCGACGGAGATCGCGGCGCGGACCTTCCGGCCCGTCGAAAGCTTTACCGTCGTGGCGCTGATCTACTTCGTCGTCATTTTCGCCATGAGCCAGCTCACGCGGCGCGTCGAGCGCCGCCTCGCGCTCTCGGATTGACGCGCCATGCGCCCCTATCAGTGGAATTTCAGATTCCTCGAGCAATTCTATCCGCTGTTCCTCGACGGATTGTGGAGCGCCGCGAAGCTCGCCGCGGTGACGCTGGTGCTCAGCCTCACCTTTGGCGTCGTCATCGGCACGATGCGCTCGTCGCGGATCATGGCCCTGCGCCTTCCCGGAACGTGGTTCGTCGAGTTCTTCCGGAACATCCCGGCTCTGGTGCAGATCTTCTGGTGCTACTACGCCATTCCCGTGCTGACCGGCATCCAGGGCAACGCCTTCACGGCCAGCGCCGTCGCACTCACGCTTTACAGCACGGCCTATCTCGCTGAAATCTATCGCAGCGGGATACAGTCCATCGAGCGCGGCCAATGGGAGGCCGGCAAGGCGATCGGCCTCGGCTACCTGCAGCAGATGCGATACATCATTATGCCGCAAGCGATCCGCAGGATGATCCCGGCTTTCACGAACCAGATCATCGAGATCATCAAGCTGACGACCGTGGCCTCGACCATCGCCTATACGGAAGTGCTCTATTACGCGAAACTGTTGGCGACCCAACAGTATCGCCCTCTCGAATCCTATACGACCGCCGCGGTTTGCCTGATCAGCATTCTCCTGGTCTTGAGCTACGCTTCGGCCGCGCTCGAGCGGCGTCTGCGCCGCGCCGATTGACCCCACAGGAGTTCGCGTTGGCCGCCGAAGAGATCCTTAAGATCGAGAACCTGCAAAAGTCGTTCGGCGACGTCACCGTGCTCGATGGGATTGACCTCACCGTCCGCCGCGGCGAGGCGATCGTCATCATCGGTGCGAGCGGGTCCGGCAAAAGCACGCTGCTGCGCTGCGTGAATCTTCTCGAAATCCCGAGCGGCGGCCGCATCTTCCTGCAAGGAAAACTGATCGGCTCCGCGCAAGGGCGCGATGGCGCCATCGCCTATCGCGAAACGAAGCTGCGCCACATCCGCGCGCAGATCGGCATGGTCTTCCAGCAGTTCAACCTGTTTCCCCATCTCACGGCCGAACAGAACGTGATGATCGGGCCGATGCGCGTTCTCGGGCTGAAGGAGAGCGACGCGAGAGAACAGGCGCTGGCCAATCTGACAAAGATGGGAATCGCCGAAAAGGCGAAGGAATATCCGTCGCGCTTGTCGGGCGGCCAGCAGCAGCGCGTGGCGATCGCCCGCGCCCTGACCATGAAGCCGCAGATCATGCTGTTCGACGAAGCGACGTCGGCGCTCGATCCCGAGCTCGTCGGCGAAGTCTTGCTCGCCATGCGCCGCCTTGCCGAGGAAGGCATGACGATGTTGATCGTGACGCATGAGCTCGGGTTCGCCTACAACGTCGCCGACCGCATTATCTTTCTGCGGGAGGGAAAGATCTACGACGAGGGCACGCCCGAGGAGGTGTTGGGTCAGCCGAAGAAGGCGGCGACGCAGGAATTCCTCAAGGGACACACCCTGTTTCAACTGCCGTCCCGCGGCGAGGCCCAGGCGCGACAGCATTCGCCGCAGGGAGATAGCGCCTGATCGGCGCCCTACCCGACCACGACGAAAGGCCTGCAAATGCCATTGCCCGACCGGCAGCCCGTTTGGTATACAATTGAGTACACTAGGGAGCGCCCGCCTCGAAGCGCGGCGCCAAGGAGAAGCTGAATGGCGTTGAATCCAGCCGCGGAAAGCGGATGGCAGGATCAGATGTACGATCTGCTGCGCAAAGGCGGCGTGACGATCTTTGCCTATGTGCCTGATGCCGGACACAAAATCGCAATCGAGCGCGCCATCGCCGACACCGGCGTGACCGCTGTGCCGCTCACAACCGAGCAAGAGGGCGTGGCGCTCGGCGCCGGCGCCCATCTCGGTGGCGCGAAGTCCGTCCTCCTCATGCAAAGCAGCGGCGCAGGCAATTGCATCAACATGCTGTCGCTGATCGAGAACGGCCGCTTTCCGTTTCTCGCCATCGTTACCATGCGCGGCGATTTCGGCGAGGCCAACCCTTGGCAATACGCCATGGGGCAAGCGGTGCAGCCGACCCTCGAAGCGATGGGCGTCATTTGCCTGCGCGCCGAAACGCCGGCCGACGTCGCGCCCGTCACGACCGCGGCGCTGTCCATGGCGTTTCAAGCCGAAAAGCCTGTCGCCATCCTCCTGTCGCAGCGCCTCATCGGCGCCAAGCCGTTCTGATCGAGCAATCCATGAGCACACAAAACAATCCATCCTCGGGGCTCGACCGGCGCGTCGCCATTCCGAAGCTGTTCGGCGATCATAAAGACTTTCTGATCATCGCCGGGTTGGCGGGCGCGGCGAAAGACGTCGGCAATCTGACACAAGAGGCGCCCAATTCCTTCCTGTTCGGCGGCGCCATGGGCGGCGCGGTGATGACCGGGCTCGGCCTCGCGCTCGCGCAGCCGGAACGCCGCGTCGTCGTTGTAACGGGCGACGGCGATCTGCTGATGAGCCTCGGCGCGCTTGCGACGGTCGGTTACTTGAAGCCGCAAAATCTCGTCATCGTCTGCGTCGACAATGAGCTTTACGGCGAAACCGGAAACCAGGACACGCATACGCAGCGCGGGATCAACCTTCGCGTCGTCGCCGACGGATGCGGCATTCCGGTGACCCACGAGGTGCGGACGGAGAGCGATATCGCGGAAGCGTCGCGATCCTTGCACCGCTCGAACGGGCCGGTCTTTGTGCTACTCAAAGTCAACGGCGGACCGCCGCCGCCTTACCGGCGCAACTGGCACGCCCACGAGAGCAAAAGCGTATTCCGCCGCGCGCTGCTGGGCAGCCGCTGAATTTTTGGCTCCGTTACGCCGGAGCATGAAGCTTAAGTGAATCATGGCCGGACTCGTCCGGCTATGACGGCGCTGGGGCGCGATCAGGCCGGCCGAGAGGAAAGCCGCCCGCGTGTGACCAGCGCGCTCGCCCAAAGAAGCAAGGCGAGGTTGATCACATTTCCGGCCAATCCGACCGCAAAAGCCGGCGTGTAGGACTGCGCGTGATCGTAGATCGCACCTGCGAGCCAGCCGCCCAACGCCATGCCGACGAGGCTACAGCAGAAGAGCACCGGGACGCGCCAACTCGCCTCCGCGTCCGCGAATAATTCGCGCACGGCGAGAACATAAGCCGGGATGATGCCGCTGAAGCCGAGCCCGAACAGGATCGACGCGGTGTAGAGCCCCGCCTCGCTGTGCGAGAGCAGGAACGCCACAATCGCCCCAGCCTGACAGGCGGACGCGGCGATGATCGTCGCAAGCCCGCCGATGCGGTCCGCGAGCCAGCCCCAGAACTGGCGGCTAATGAAGGCAAGCCCGAGCAGGAGCGAGAGCATCGCGACGCCGGTTCCGGCTCCGAGGCCAAGATCGCCGCAAAGCGCCGGCAGATGCGCCGTCGGCATCGCCATCGGAATGCAGCAGAGCGCCGAGGCGAGACAAAGGAGGACGAAAACGGCGGCTGGCGCGGCGTTCGGCTTTGAGACGGCATGCGCCGACGTTGCCACCGGCGCTTTCGGCACCGGCTTGAGAAAGATCGCGGCGATCGGCACGATCGTCACCAGCGCGAGGACGCCGTAGGAGATCATGGTGCGCTCCCACCCCCATCGCGTCGTCGCGGCGAGGAGAAGCGCCGGCCAGAAGGTGCCGCCGAGATACTGGCCGCTCGCGACAAGGGCGAGCGCGGTGCCGCGCCGCCGGTCGAACCAATGGCTGACATAGACATAGAGCGGCGCGTGGATCGCGCCTGTCCCAAGAATGCCGATCAGCAATCCGTGGCCGACGAGTAGCGCAAGGCCGCTTTCGTGCGCGGAGACGACAAAGCCGAGCGCGATCATCGCGCTTCCGAAGATGACGACCGGCCGCGTGCCGAAGCGCGCCGCCAACGGCCCCATCAGCATGCCGCCGACGCCGGAGCCGAGCCACACGAGGGCATTGGCGAGCGCAGGAATCGAACGTTGGCCCTCGAAAGAGGCAGCGATCTGCGTCAGCGCGACCGACGTCGGCAGCCCCGAGCCATACGAGACGACCATGATCGCAAGCACCGCGCAGGCGATGGCCCAGGACTGACCGCTTTCGACCGTGACGCGATCCGTGCGCGCTTCGAGCATCACCCGCAGCCCTCATCGAGGCAGCGGGAAGGCGCGTATGCGAGAGCGGGCGGTTTCACGTCGGCGTCGCGCGCGCCGCCTGGGCGTCCGCAATCAGCAGCCGCTCCAACGCGTGGCGCAGGGGAGCCGGCAGCGCCACCGGACGGCTGCTCGCGCGATCGACATAGACGTGCACGAAATGACCTTGCGCCGAAGCGGTCTGCTCATCGTTGCGGAAGAGCCCGATCTCGTAGCGCACGCTCGACCGTCCACACCTCGCGACGCGAATGCCTGCGGTGACACGGTCCGGAAACGCGATCGGTCGAAAATAGCTGCACTGCGTCTCGACCACGAGGCCGATCACCGCACTCGAGGTCGGCTTCAGGCAGCCGGCCTCGATCAGGTATTGATTAACGGCCGTATCGAGGAACGAATAGTAGACGACGTTGTTCACGTGCCCATAGGCATCGTTATCCATCCAGCGCGTCGTGATGTCGCAAAAGGTCTTATAGGCGGCCCGCGCCTCCGGCGACCCGCGCTCATCGCGCGGAGCATCGCGGCGGGCTTGCTCATCGCGAGGCGCTGCCTTTTCTGTGCGTTTCATTGGCCCCTCTTCGCCACAGCGACCGTGCAGTTGCCCTTGAGCCGCAGGCATGCCCGGATGCGCACCGCACGAACCTCATGGAGGTTCGCAGTTGCGTACCAAATCTTGGGGCAGGAAGGAACGGAGTCGGCAACGGTCCGGATCAGCGATGGGAGAAGCGGTTCTGGCCGTTGTCGTGCTGCGCCGGCTGCACGATGGCACTAGACGACGTGCGCGAGCTTCGCGGGCGAGTGGCTCCCCTCCCCCTTGCGGGGAGGTGGGGTACCCCCTCGCGCAAGCGCGATGGGGACCCCGGTCGGGGGCGGGGGTCAGCGTTGTGAATCTCACAACGCCCCCCACCCCGACGCGCTTCGCGCGTCGACCCTCCCCGCACGGGGGAGGGTAAAAGACGGCGATACGGACTTACGGTGTCAGACGCTTAGGCGCTGAGGCGCTGCAGCGCGCGTTTGTCGCGCAAGAGGATGGTGCGGCGTCGCACCGGCAGATCGATCACGCCGTCGCGCTCGAGCGAGGTGAACGAGCGTGACACCGTCTCGATCGTGACGCCGAGATAATCGGCAATATCGATCCGCGACATCGGCAGGTCGATCTGCGCATTGTCGGAAAGGCGGTCCGCCATATCGAGCAGGAACGTGGACATCTTCTCGAGCGCGGATTTTCGCCCCAGCAACAGCATGTGATCTTGCGCGCGCGCGAGCGCGCGCATCGTCGCCGACATCACCTGCCGCGAGAAATCGCTGTCCCGCGTCGTCATCGCCTCGAACGCGCAGCGGCGGTAGAGGATGACGGAAGTCTCCGTCGTGGCTTCGGCCGAGAAGCGATACTTTGCGCCCAGCTCCAGGCCGAAGATATCGCCCGGCAGATGGAAGGCATCGATCTGGCGGCGCCCGTCATCGAGAAGCTTGTAGGTCCGCACCGCGCCCGACATGACCTTGCAGAAGAACGCTGCAGGCTCACTTTCCGCGAACAGCTCTTCGTCCTTGCGCAGTCGACGCGCCAAGCCGAATTCCGGCGTTGAGCTTTCGCTTGGGCGGTTGACCAAGGTCCGAGCGCCGATGGCGCCGATCGGCGGCATCGACGGGACTGTGGTCGCGGGCATCACGTGCATCGGGCGCTCCTTGCCTTGAGTCAGTTGCCTTGAGTTCAGGGCACGGCAGCAGGGTACTAACGGACACGCGATGCGAAAATTCAGATGAACTGCCTAAGGGATATTACGGAGGTGGCCGGCGGCCGGATCACGGCTGCGGAGCACATCGCGAATGCATCCCAAAAGCGCCTCGTCTTCCAACGGCTTTTCCAGGACGATTTCGATGCCGCTCAAGGCCGCGCGGCGTGACAGCGTGGCGCTCGGCTTGGCGGTGATCAGGATGGCGGGCATATCGACCGATCGACTGCGAAGATTGCGGACGAGTTCGACGCCGGTCATGCCAGGCATGAACTCGTCGACCACGAGGCACCCGCCGCTTAAGGATTCGCGGTCGGCCAGCATGGCGGCGCCGCCGTCATAAGCGCGCACGACAAAGCCCTCCAGCTCGAGGGCAAATTTCAATGAATTCCGGACCGCGGCATCATCATCAACGACGATAACCAGCTTGGGCGTGGCGTGCATCGCGAAGGCATCCCTCCATGCCCGCGAAACTGCACCATGTCCATGGCGGCCGCGTTGATATGTCTCAATCGGGCGCCGAGCTAACGGGGGATAGTTCCTAAGGAGCGCCCGTGCGCTCCCCGACGAGAATCGCCATGCGCACGAGCTCGGAGAGGCTCCTTGCCTGCATCTTGGCCATGACGTTGGCGCGGTAGATCTCCACGGTCCGCGGACTGATGCCGAGATCGCTCGCGATCACCTTGTTGGATTTTCCGGCGAGAAGCCCGTCCATCACCTGCCGCTCCCGCTCGGAGAGCGAGCGCCGACGCTCCTGAATGTCCGCGTCCTGGCTGCGCTCTTGCGCCGTCCGGTCGTGCAGCGCGAGCGCTCCGCGAATGGTCGCGATGAGCACCTCGTCGTCGAACGGCTTTTCGATGAAATCGACCGCGCCCTCCTTCATCGCCTTGACCGCGAGCGGCACGTCGGCGTGCCCGGTCATGACGATCACCGGCGTCGCAATGCCGCGTGCCCGCAAGGTTCGCAGGAATTCGATGCCGTCGATCCCCGGCATGCGGATATCGGTGAGGACGCAGCCCGTCGGCGTCCCCTTCAGCGCTTTGAGGAAAGCCGTCGCAGATTCGTGCAGCTGCACCGGCAAGCCGGCACTTGCGAGCAGGAAGGACAGGGATTGGCGCACATCGACATCGTCGTCCACGACATGGACGACTCCATCATCCGGCATTGGCCAGCTCCTCTTTCTTCACCGCTTGCAGCGTGAAGCGGAAAGCGGTGCCTTCGGGCGGCGCCGATTCTGCCCAGATCCGCCCGCCATGTCCCTCCACGATCGTGCGGCAAATCGACAATCCGACGCCCATGCCGTGCTTCTTCGTCGTGACGAAGGGCTGAAACAGGCGTTCGGCAACCTCCGGCGCAAGCCCCCGGCCCGTGTCGGTGACGCTCACCTCGACCATGCCGCCGTCCCTGGCCTGCGTCTCGATCCGAAGCTCGCGGCGCGCGACATCCTCCATGACTTCGATGGCGTTGCGGATAAGATTGAGGAGGACCTGCTGAACCTGGATGCGGTCGGCCAGCACCAGCTCCGCTTGCGCGTCGAAGCTGTAGCTCACGCGCACGCCGATTTCCTTTGCCCCCACGAGCCCGAGCGCACTCGCCTCCTGAATGAGCTTCGGCAGGTTCTCGACGTGACGCTCGCTTTCGCCGCGGGCGACGAACTCGCGCAGATGGCGGATGACCTGGCCGGCGCGCAATGCCTGCTCGGCCGCTTTCTCCACCCCGCTGCGCAGCATCAAGGTGCGCTCATCCTCGCTCTGTTCAAGGAGGCGCCGGCAGCCCTTCAGGTAGTTCGCGATCGCCGTGAGCGGCTGATTGATCTCATGCGCGAGCGTCGAGGCCATCTCGCCGAGCGCGGTGAAGCGCGACATGTGCACAAGCTCGGCCTGGAGCTCCTGCAGCCGCGCCTCGGTGTTCTGGCGCTCCGTGAGGTCGCGGACGAATCCGGTAAAAAACCGTCCTGTCGCGAGCCGCATCTCGCCGACCGCGAGTTCCATCGGGAAGGTCGAGCCATCCTTCCGCAAGCCGACGACAACGCGGCCAATCCCGATGATGCGCCGCTCCCCGGTCCTCACATACCGGTGGATATATTCGTCGTGCTGCTCCCGGTAGGGCGAGGGCATCAACACGCTGACGTTCTGGCCGATCACCGCCGACGCCTGATAGCCGAACAGGCGTTCCGCCGTCGCACTGAAGGATTGGATATGGCCGTGTTCGTTGATGACGACCATGGCATCAGGCACGGTCTCCAGGATCGAGCGCAGATGCGCTTCCCGTGCTTTCAGCGCTTCGTCGGCCGTGACGCGCTCAGTGACGTCGCGAATGACTTTGGCATAGCCGACGACCTCGCCTTTGCCGTCCCTGAGCAGGGTAACCGTGATCTGGGCCATGTATTTGGATCCGTCCTTGCGGACCCTGATTCCCTCCTCCTGGTAACGCCCTTCGTCGCGGGCGATCGCGAGTTGCCGTTCCGCCTTTCCGGCGGCGACATCCTCGGGCGGGAAAAACACGGAGAAATGCCGGCCGATAATCTCCTCCGCGCGCCACCCCTCGACGCGCTGGGCGCCGGCATTCCAGCTGGCCACGCGTCCCTCCGCGTCCAGCACATAAATGCCGGCGTCGGTGATCGCGTCGAGCAAAAGCTCGGCGCTGTTGGCAAAGGACCGTACGGCGGGGGCGGTGGTCTGGCTCAAGCCCATCTCCGACGAAAGTCTGATGCCGTCCACTGCGCCTGATGCAACAAATCGGCGGCAACTTTGCGCTTAATCAAACGGCGTGAGAAGCGGGGCATATATACTGTTTAGGTCTTTGCTGGCGTAGATTTTGAACGGCGGACGCCATGATCCACACCGAACGCGCTTCGTCCAGACTTCAGGCGTTCTCGCGCGCCGTTACCGATGCCTGGCAGCGATGGCGCGAATTGGGCAATCTCAACGACTATTGGCAGCGCTGCCCCGCCGAAGCCGACCGCTTGGCCCTTGATATGGGGTTGCAGCAGGTCGAACTGATGCAGCTCTCACGCCGGCGCTCGGCCTGGCAGGGGTTGCTCGGCGGCCGCTTGGAGGTCCTCGGCGTCGACCCTGGCGCGATCGAAAGAAGTGAGCCGGAATACGCGCGGGACCTCGCGCGCGTCTGCGCCCTTTGCGATAGCAAGGCGCGGTGCGCGAACGACCTGAAACGGCGTCCAGAGAGTGGCATTTGGCGCACCTACTGCCCCAACGAGCAGACAATCAATCAAATCATGAGCGACGAAGTCGTCGACCGAATGCGCAACGCGATCCGGAACAAGAAGCCGGCCTAAGAGACTGGCCGGAAATGCGAACAGTATTTTCAGGGACTTCTAACCGGCCGACGATGAATCCTTTTTCGTCTTGGCCGTCCCCGGACTTGATCCGGGGATCGTCCCGGCCATCTACGTCCTGCCCCCACCCTTCCCTCCCCCGCAAGCGGGGAGGGTTAGGATGGAGGGCGCTCTGACGCCCGTCGCTGCAATGCCCGAAAGGTAAGAAGAAGCATGTCGGCCATTCCGCGGCTCAAGCCTTTTCACGGTCCAGCGCTTTTCAGTTACGGGTTCCGCCCCTTCTTCCTCTCCGGCGCGATCTATGCGGGCCTCGCCGTGGCCATCTGGCTGCCGCTGTTTTTCGGTGAAATTTCGATCCCGACGGCGTTGTCGCCGATCGATTGGCACGTGCATGAAATGTTGTACGGTTATCTGCCGGCCATCATCACGGGCTTCCTTCTCACAGCTATTCCCAATTGGACGGGCCGCCTTCCTTTGCAGGGCGTAGGCTTGGCAGCCCTCGTTGCGCTATGGCTCGCTGGGCGCCTTGCGGTATTTTTTTCCGCCACGATCGGCCCCCTCGCCGCGGGCATCATCGACTCGCTCTTTCTGTTCACGATTGCAGTCGTGTGCGCGCGCGAAGTCGTGGCCGGCCGCAATTGGCGCAATCTTGCGCCGGTCGGCATTCTCACCCTCTTCCTCGTGGGGAATGTGGCCTTTCATCTCCAGGACCATGCAACGGGACAAGCGGGATTTGCCACGCGCCTCGGTGTCGCTGCCGCCATCGCCCTGATTTCCTTGATCGGCGGGCGCATTGTGCCGAGCTTCACGCGCAATTGGCTGGCGCGTGAAAATCCGGGGCGCCTTCCGATCCCGTTCAATCGCTTCGATATCGCGGTGATGGTGATCTCCGCGGCTGCTCTCGCGACCTGGGTCGCAGCGCCGGACTGGGAGGGCACGGGAGCACTCGCGATCATCGCCGGAACCGGCCAGGCGATGCGCGTCGCGCGCTGGGCCGGCGAGAGGACGTGGCGCGACCGTTTGGTTCTGGTGCTGCACATCGCCTATCTCTTCGTGCCGGGCGGCTTCTTTCTCGTCGCGTGCGCGATCTTCTTCCCCCAGCATGTGCCGCTCAGCGCCGGCATCCATCTGTGGACGGTCGGCGCCATCGGCGTCATGACCCTGGCTGTGATGACGCGGGCAACCCTCGGCCACACCGGGCAAGCACTGTCCGCCGATTGGCTCACGCAGGCGATCTACACGCTGATCGTCGGGGCGGCGATGCTGCGCGTCGCCGCCGCGCTCGCCCCTGCGTTCTCCGTGCCCCTGCTCTGCGCGGCGGCCCTAGGCTGGGGCATCGCCTTCTGGCTCTTCGCGCTCGGCTATGGGCCGTCGTTGTCGCGGCCGCGCGCAAAGCTGCACTGACATCGTGATCTGGGCGGACAACGTCCGCCATAACCGTGCGTCTTTGCGCTGGCTCAAGGAATATCGGTTAGCCTTGGATAAGTTCACTCTGAATGTTTGTCGGCCTCGATGGCCGACATAGCCTGCCGTGCATGCGGAGCAAACAAAAATGGCTCTTGTCGAGCAACTCACCAGGAACGAACGGCAGACCGCGCTGGTCATTTCGACGGTGCTCGCGACCGTCGGCTTGGCAATGGCTGCGGGCGGGCGTGGCGATCCGCTCGGCGTGCACGGCGTTCTCGTCATGCTCGCCGGCATTGGCGGAACGCTTGCTGTGATATCCCGGTACTACTCGCCGGAGCCAAGCGCCGCGCGGCTTAATCACTATTACGATGAGCCAAGCAAGCTCGGCATCATTCTGGCGATGGCCTGGGCTGTCGTCGGTATGTTCTTTGGCGTTTGGGTGGCAGCGCTCCTCGCGTGGCCGGACCTGACATTCGATGCCGCCTGGGCGAGCTTTGGCCGCATCCGCCCCGTCCATACCACCGGCGTGATCTTCGGCTTCGGCGGCAACGCGCTGATCGCAACGTCATTCTACGTGATGCAGCGCACGACCCGCGCCCGTCTGCCCGACCAGTTGAGTCCACTCTTCGTGCTGTTCGGCTATAACCTGTTTTGCCTCCTCGCCGTCACTGGCTATCTCATGGGCATCACGCAATCGCGTGAATACGCCGAGCCCGAATGGTACGCCGATATCTGGCTGGTGATCGTGTGGGTCACCTATTTCGGCATCTATCTGGTCACGCTGTCGCGCCGTAAAGAGCCGCACATCTACGTCTCCAATTGGTACTACATGGCGTTCATTCTGGTTGTCGCGATGCTGCACATCGTGAACAACCTCGCCGTGCCCGTCTCGCTCGGCAGCGCCAAGAGCTATTCGCTGTTCTCCGGCGTGCAGGATGCGATGACGGAGTGGTGGTACGGCCACAATGCCGTCGCCTTTTTCCTCACCGCCGGCTTCCTGGGCATGATGTATTATTTCATGCCGAAGCGTGCCGGACGCCCGATCTTTTCCTATCGGATCTCGATCATCAGCTTCTGGGGCATCACCTTCTTCTACATGTGGGCTGGTTCCCACCATCTGCATTACACGGCGCTGCCTCAGTGGGTGCAGACCCTCGGCATGACCTTCTCGGTGATGCTGCTGGTGCCTTCTTGGGCGTCGGCGGGCAACGCGCTGATGACGCTGAACGGCGCCTGGCACAAGGTGCGTGACGACGCCGTGCTGCGCTTCATGATGGTCGCCGCCGTGTTCTACGGCCTCAGCACGTTCGAAGGATCGTTCATGGCGATCCGCTCGGTGAACTCGCTCTCGCATTACACCGACTGGACCGTTGGGCACGTGCACGCCGGCGCGCTTGGCTGGGTCGCGATGATCACATTCGGCTCGATTTATGCGTCGGTGCCGTGGCTGTGGAAGCGTGAAGGCATGTATTCGGCACGCTTGGTCGAGGCGCATTTCTGGCTCGCGCTCGCCGGCACCGTCGTCTACGTGCTGGCGATGTGGAACTCCGGCATCATCCAGGGGCTGATGTGGCGGACCTACAACGAGAGCGGAACGCTCGCTTACTCGTTCGTCGACTCCCTCGTGGCGATGCATCCCTATTACATCGCGCGCGCATTCGGCGGGCTTCTCTTCCTGATCGGCGCGATCATCGGTTGCTACAACATCTGGATGACGATCAGCGAAGCGCCCGCGCCGGCGCGTGAAGTCACCGAAATGCCCGAGCCTCGCGATGGCGCGGCGCCCGCCCTCCAGCCGGCGGAGTGAACGCCATGTTCGGATTTCATTATCGGCTCGAGCGCAAGGCCATCGGCATGGTGGTCGGCATCATTGCCGTTGCGAGCATTGGCGGCCTCGTGGAGATCGCCCCGCTCTTCACCATCCATCAGACCGTCGAGGACGCGCCGAATATGCGCGTCTACACCCCGCTCGAGCTCGCGGGCCGCAACATCTACATTCGCGAAGGCTGTTACGCCTGCCACTCGCAGATGATCCGCACGCTGCGCGACGAGGTCGAGCGCTACGGCCCCTACTCGCTTGCGGTCGAATCGAAATACGACCATCCGATGCAGTGGGGCTCGAAGCGCACCGGCCCGGACCTCGCACGCATCGGCGGCAAGTATTCCGACGAATGGCATGTCGCGCATCTCATCAATCCGCGCGATGTCGTGCCGGAATCGGTGATGCCGAGATACAGCTGGCTCTCGCGGACGGAATTGCGGACCGACGATCTCGGCGCAAATTTGACCGCGATGCGCCGGGTTGGCGTGCCATACAGCGACGAGATGATAGCAAACGCCGCCGCCGACGCTTACGGGCAGGCGGCGCCGGATTCGCCTTTGGCTGAAGGCGTGACGAAACGCTACGGCGAGGCGACGAACATGCGCGCCTTCGACGGAGCGCCAACGAAACTGTCGGAGATGGATGCCCTTGTCTCCTATCTCCAGATCCTTGGCCGATTGACGGACGCTGCCGGCAAGTCGGTCGCGTCGGCGGGACAATGAACCATGATCGCGCACGACACCATGCTCTGGCTCTCCAAGTCGTTCGGCCTGTTTTACCTCCTCGGATTGTCGGCCATCGTCCTTCTTTACGTTTACTGGCCATCCAACAAGAAGCAGTTCGATCGCGCTGCTAGCGCGATCCTCGAAGACGAGGACCGGCCGTGGCGATAGAACAACGCGATCCCCACACGGGATATCTGACGACCGGGCACGAGTGGAACGGGATCACGGAGCTCAACACGCCGGTCCCGCGCGTGATCTATTTCTTCCTGATCACGACGGCGCTGTTTGCGATCGGCTACTGGCTGTTGATGCCGGCGTGGCCGATTGGCACGACCTACACCAAGGGTCTGCTCGGCATCGACCAGCGCATGATCGTCGGCCAGTCGCTGAAGCAGGCGGCGCTCGACCGCACGCGATGGACCGACCGCATCGCTAAAGGGGACTTCGCCGAGCTCCAGCGTGATCCGGCTATCATGGCGGTCGTTCGCGAGACCGGCCGCGCGCTCTTTGGCGACAACTGCGCCGCGTGCCACGGCCGGAATGCATCGGGCGGCCCAGGCTTCCCGAATCTCACGACCAATGCATGGCTCTGGGGCGGATCGCCGGAAGCGATCGCCGAAACGATTCGCGTCGGCATCAATTCGGCGCATCCGGAAACGCGCAGCTCGCAAATGCCGGCCTTCGGACGCGACTCCGTTCTGCCGCGCGGCGACATCGAGAACGTCGTCGCCTTCGTGCGCAGCCTCTCGCAGCCGGCCAGTGTTCCGGCCGACAAGGCCGCCGCGGGCAAGACCGTGTTCGCCGCCAATTGCGTCGCCTGCCATGGCGACGACGCCAAAGGCAAGACGGACGTCGGCGCGCCGGACCTGACGGACGCCTTCTGGATCTATGGCGGCGACGCTCATTCCATCACCACGACCGTGTTCGGCGGACGGCAGGGGCACATGCCCACCTGGGAGGAGCGCCTCTCCCTCATCGACCGCAAGATCCTCGCGCTTTATCTCACCGACCTGCGGAAGGCGGGGCGATGACGGAAACGGCAACTCTATGCCCGCGCAAACGGCTCGCCATATGGCTGGCGGTCTTCGCCGGGCTCGCGCTCCTTGGCGCCGCCAACTGGCACCTCGTGCATGTCGCGATGATCTCGCAGCCCGACTGTGTCTCGCATCAGCGATTGGGTCAGGGCGACGCGGAGCGGGGCGTTTACAGCGCGGCCAAATCATCGTGTTCGCCATGACCCGAGGACATGGCGACCGGAAAGACGGCGGATTGAACGGGCGAGGTCTCTCATGACGATCATTCCGGCGGTGGTGCCGCCGCTGCCGCGCGAAAAGCGATGGGATCGCGGACTGACGGCTGGCATGGCGGTCCGTTGGCTCGCTGATGGCTGGCGCGACTTCCGCACCGTGCCGGGGCCGAGCCTCGTCTATGGGGGGCTGATCTTTCTTCTCTCGGGGACGATCGTCGGCGGGCTGTTCGTCTTCGGCTGGGACTACGTCCTGTTCCCCGCGCTCGCCGGCTTCATGGTCGTGGGGCCGATCCTGGCCGTCGGGCTCTATGAGAAGAGCCGGCTCCTTGCGGCCGGTAAAGGCGTCAGTCTCGCCCGCATGGTCTTCGTGCGGCCGGCGTCCGGCCCACAGATCCTGTTCACCGGCGTGCTGCTGCTGCTGCTGATGCTGCTGTGGATGCGCGCGGCGGTGATCGTCTACGCACTTTTTTTCGGCCTCCGCCCCTTCCCCGGCCTCGCGCATATCGTGCCGATGCTGCTCGGCACGCCGGTTGGCTGGGCGATGCTGATGGTCGGCAGCGTGGTCGGCGCGCTCTTCGCAGCCTTCTCGTTCGCCATCAGCATATTCGCGGTGCCGATGCTGCTCGACCAGCGCGTCGATGCACTGACCGCGATGGGATCGAGCATCGCGTTTGTCTGGCACAACATCTCCGCCCTGCTGGCTTGGGGCGCGATCGTGCTAGGGCTCACCCTTGTCTCGCTCGCCACCGGCCTTGTCGGCCTGATCGTGATCTTTCCCGTGCTCGGGCACGGAACGTGGCACGCCTATCGGGCGATCCAGAGATAGTGGGGTGCAAGGAGCGGCCATGAGCTGTTGCGCATCCAGCGGTGTGGCTCTCGCGATAACGGAGCCCAATCACCACGGCGACGAGGTACGATTGGCGAGCCGCCGCGTCGCCGAAGGCGTGAGCCAGACTGACATTGCTGTCCCGGGCATTCATTGCGGCGGCTGCATCCAGAAAATTGAGAAAGCGATCGGCGCGCTGCCGGGCGTCAGCTCGGCGCGCGTCAATCTCTCGACCAAGCGCGTGACGATCCGGTGGAACGCAGGGCAGACGCCGCCGCCTTTCATGACCACGCTCGCCGCGCTTGGTTACGAGGCGCATCTCCACGATATGCAGGCCGAGAGCAAGGATACTGCGCTCGGCGAATTGCTGCGCGCCCTTGCGGTGGCAGGCTTTGCGGCAAGCAACATCATGCTCTTGTCGGTCTCGGTCTGGTCCGGTGCGGACGCGGCGACACGTGACCTCTTTCACTGGCTCTCGGCGTTCATCGCGCTGCCGACGCTCGCTTACTCCGGACGCGTCTTCTTTCGCTCGGCATGGGGGGCGCTGCGGCATGGCCACACCAATATGGACGTGCCGATCTCGATCGGCGTGCTGCTCGCCTTCGCCCTGAGCCTTTACGAGACCATGTATCACGGTCCGCATGCGTATTTCGATGCGGCGGTGACGCTATTGTTCTTCCTGCTCATCGGCCGCACGCTCGACCACATGATGCGCGAGCGCGCCCGCGTCGCGGTCAAGGGACTCGCGCGCCTCGCCGCGCGTGGCGCGCATGTCGTGCAGGTGGACGGCACGCCGATCTATCTGCCGATCGACGAAATCGAACCCGGCATGACGATCCTCCTCGCCGCCGGCGAGCGTGTCCCCGTCGACGCACGGGTCGTCTACGGACAATCCGACCTTGATTGTTCGCTTGTCACCGGCGAAAGCGCGCCACAGCCGACGAGCCAAGGCGCGCTGCTGCAGGCCGGCACCCTGAACCTCACGGCGCCCCTGACGATCGCAGCGCTTGCTCCCGCAAAGGAGTCATTCCTCGCCGAAATGCTGCGGATGATGGAGCAGGCAGAGGCGGGCCGCTCTGCTTATCGCCGCATCGCCGATCGCGCCGCGCGCCTCTACGCGCCCGTGGTGCACGCGACCGCGGCGTTGACGTTTATCGGATGGATGGCGGCGACCGGCGACATGCACCGCGCTGTGACGATCGCCATCGCGGTGCTGATCATCACGTGCCCCTGCGCGCTCGGGCTCGCCGTTCCGATGGTCCAAGTCGTCGCCGCGCGACGCCTGTTCGAAGGCGGCATCTTGCTCAAAGACGGCGGTGCGCTCGAACGCCTGGCGGAGGTCGACACCGTCGTTTTCGACAAGACGGGCACGCTGACGCTTGGGGCGCCGCGGCTCGTGAATGCCGGCGCAATTGCGCCCGCAGCGTTGAAGATCGCAGCGCAGATTGCCGCGTATTCGCGCCACCCTTATTCTCGCACTCTGGCGGCAGCCATAAACGCAGACCCTCTCGCGGCCGCTGACGTCTCAGAACATCCGGGCTTTGGTCTCGAAGCGAGGATTGGCGCCCACATCTACCGTCTCGGCCGGCCCGACTGGGCGCTGGCGGCGACGGCGCAGGCCGCCAACGATTGCGGCACCGCCAATGTCGTCCTGGCGAAAGACGGAATGCTCCTCGCCGCCTTTACGTTCGAAGATCGTTTGCGTCGCGGCGTTCATGACACCGTTCATGCCTTGCGTGACGCCGGACTTTCGATCGAGATCCTGTCAGGCGATCGCAACTCTGCTGTGCAAGAGGTCGCAGAAGCGTTGCGCGTTCCATACCGTGCGCGTCTTTCGCCAGCGGACAAGACCTCGCACATCGCCGCGATCGAAGCGGCAGGACGCAAAGTCCTGATGGTGGGCGACGGTCTCAACGATGCGCCGGCGCTCGCGGCGGCGCATGCGTCGATGGCGCCTGGATCAGCGGCCGATATCGGCCGCAATGCCGCCGATCTCGTTTTCCTGCATGAATCTTTGCGCGCGGTGCCAAACGCCGTTCGTATCGCCCGCTCTGCAGCGAAGCTTGTACGGCAAAACTTCGCGCTCGCGATCGCCTACAACCTGATTGCCGTGCCGATCGCGGTGCTGGGCCACGTGACGCCATTGATCGCTGCCGCCGCAATGTCTTTGTCATCGTTGATCGTCGTCGCCAACGCGTTGCGGCTGCGCGGCAGCGTTCAACCGGAGCGTCAGAACCGCGAAGACCTGGTCACGGCGCTCGCAAGTGCCGGGAGAAGCACGCCGTGATGACCGACTTCCTTTATTTGGTGCCGATTGCGCTCGCGTTGGGCGCGATAGGGCTCGGCGCTTTCATGTGGGCGCTCAGCAGCGGGCAATACGACGATCTCGACGGTGCCGCGGAGCGCATCCTTTTCGAGGACGAAGATCACGTCTTCCATGGTGACAGGGACGCCACCGACCGGCCCCCTGCGACCCGTTTGTAATCACAGCCGAATCCGGCTCGCTCTTCTTCATTTGCCAACCAATATATCGGTATGTCATGTTTTGGCGGATGGTTGCCGTCGCCGCCGAACTTGAGCGTGATCGTGCCTACCGCCTCCTGGTCGATTTGATCCTCGCCGGGGGCTGGCGGCCCGACCAATCGCTGTCGGAACGCAAGCTGTCCGACGCGATCCAGATGGGCCGCATGCCAGTGCGGGAGGCTCTGCAGCAGCTCGAGCGCGAACGCCTGATCGACATCAGGCCAGCGCGCGGAACGGTTGTCAGGCCGCTGAATGTCGAGGACCTGCGTGAGGTCTATCAGGTGCGCGAAGTCCTCGAGTGCCTAGCCACGCGCCTTGCGGCGCAAAAGCCTCTCACCCCCGAGCTTCGCGATCGCCGCGTTCAAATGCAGGCGATGGCGGCTTCGCCGCATGCCTATAGCGCCGCCGAGATCGATGATGCGGGCACCGCCCTGCATGACGCCATCTATGCCGCCACTGGCAATCGGGCGCTGATGGAGACGTTCCAGCCGCTGCGAATGCGCGCTCGTCTCGCCTTCGGACTGCCGCGATACTTTGACGGTCACGAGGCGGTCGGTGGCCTCACCGAACATCTCGAAATCCTGGCGGCTATCGAAGCCCGCGAGCCCGATCGTGCGGAGGAATTGATGCGTCAGCATTTGCGCCGCGGCCTCGAATTGCGCATCCGCCTCTACGAGACGCGCCTCAAACGCGGCGCCGGCGATTCTGACGCTCGCAACGGTCACGCCAAAACGCAAACTTCAAGTGGGGAGCCTGAACGATGATAAACAAAATAGCTTCGGCAATTGCAGTTTCGCTTCTTTTCGCCTCCAGCGCTCCGGCCTATGCAGGGCCCACGCTCGATGCGGTGAAGAGCCGCGGCTCGCTGATTTGCGCGATTAACGGCAATCGTGCCGGATTTTCATCGGTCAATAGCAAGGGCGAGTGGTCCGGGCTGGACGTCGACACCTGCCGCGCCATCGCCGCGGCGGTGCTCGGCGACGCATCGAAGGTTCGCTATCTCAAGACCACGTCGCAAACACGCTTTACCGTGCTGCAGACCGGAGAGGTCGACGTGACCGCGTCCAACGCCACTTGGACGTTGTCGCGCGACGCCGACCTCGGCCTCGATTTCGTGACGGCGACGTTCTACGACGGCCAAGGTTTCATGGTGCCGAAGAAGCTGGGCGTGAAGACAGTCAAGGATCTCGACAACGCCACCATCTGCGTCCGGCCTGGCTCGACCTCGGAGAAAGTTCTCGCCGACCTTCAAACCAAGCTCAACATCAAGTTCAATCTCGTCGTCATCGAGGATCAGAAGGCGGTCGACACCGCCTTCTTCGGTGGCCGCTGCGATGCGGCGGTGCAGAGCACGTCGGGCTTAAGCTCCACGCGCGTCGCCTCGGCGCCCAATCCGGATGACTACGTCATCCTTCCGGGCGTCTACGGCAAGGACCCTGAAGGCCCCATCGTCCGTCAGGGTGACGCGCAATGGCGCGACATCGTGCAATGGACCGTCTACACGCTGTTCCAGGCGGAAGAGAGCGGGGTCACATCCGCGAATGTCGACGAATTGAAGAAGACCAGCAAGGACCCGGCGATCCGGCGGCTGTTGGGCGTGGCGGGTCCGCTCGGCAAGGGGCTCGATCTCGACCCCGAATGGGCATACCGCATCATCAAGCAGGTCGGGAACTACGGAGAAATCTACGAACGCAGCTTCGGGAAGAGCTCCAAGCTCGACCTGCCACGCAATCTCAACAAATCCTGGACGGACGGCGGCCTTCTCTACTCGCCGCCGTTCGACTGAGAGACAAAAAGGTGACGGCAGGCGGCTCCGCAACGAAGCGTCGCGCTCCATGAACAAGCCAACGCGATTGCAGTCGGGCTCGCTCCTGGGCCGCCACCTTATTCTTCAGGTCGCGCTCGTCGTGCTGATCGCGGCGGCGCTTCTCTGGATGGGAGAGAACGCACGCTATGCCATGCACAAGCGTGGCATCGCGTTCGGCCTCGACTTCCTTTCCGAGGCCGCGGGCTTCGCCATCGGCCAGGCGGCCTTCACCTTCTCCGCCGGCGAGACCTACCTTCGCGCCTTTCTGGTCGGCGTCGGCAACACGATCGTGCTCGCTGTCGTGGCGATTGTCACCGCCACGGCGCTCGGAACGGCGATCGGCTTCGCACGGCTGTCGAGCAACCAATTGCTCACGTCGGCGGGCCGGCTTTACGTCGAGCTGTTCCGAAACTCGCCGCCGCTGTTGCAGATCCTGTTCCTCTATACGGTATTCCCGATCCTTCCGGCGCCGCGCCAAGCCTGGTCGCTGTTCGACGCCGTGTTCGTGTCCAATCGCGGCATCGTTGCGCCGGTGCCCGAACATCCCCTGGCGCTCTTCGGCCTGCTCACCTGTTTCGCTCTCGGGGCGTTTGCCGCCGTGATCCTGTATCGCATGGTCGACCGGCGCCGCCGGCAAGGGCGTCCGCCCTTCCCGCTTGTTGGCGCGCTCTATGCCGCGCTCTTACTGCTTCCGCCGCTCGTCTACGCATTCATCCGTGCGGATGATCTCGCCTGGAGCGTGCCGCACCTGCGCGGCTTTAACTTCTCCGGCGGCATGACGCTGTCGCCTGAGTTTTTAGCTCTTTATCTCGGCCTCTCCCTCTATGCCGCGGCGTTTATCGCCGAGGTCGTGCGCGCCGGCATCCTTTCGGTCGATCGCGGCCAGATCGAAGCGGCCAACGCGATCTCGCTCGGGTCATGGGACCGGCTGCTCAAGATCGTCGCGCCGCAAGCGCTGCGGGTGATCGTGCCGCCGATGGCGTCGCAATACATCAGCATCGTGAAGAACAGTTCCCTCGGCGTCGCCATCGGCTACCCCGAACTGTTTTCGCTGACGAACACCGTGCTGACCTACAGCGGGCACACGATCGAAGCGGTGTCGATCATGGCGGCGATCTACCTTCTGATCTCGCTGGCGATCGGTGCGACCTCGAGCGTGATCAATCAATCCGTCCAGGTGAAGGAGCGCTGAGGTGGCGCAAGGCACCGCCATATCCTTCGCGATTGCAACGACGGAGCCCGCATCACGGCCGCCGCCTGCTCCGCGCAGCCTGCCGCTTCGCATCCAAGGCGCGCTTTTCAGCTCGGCCAAAGATACGGTCATCACCCTTCTTCTGCTTGCCGTTCTCGCTCTCGCGCTGCCGCCCGTCATCCGTTGGGCGATCGTCGATGCCGTCTGGTACGCGCCCGGCGGCGCGGCGTGCCGCGGCATTGCCGGAGCCTGCTGGGCCGTGGTGCCGGAGAAATATCGGGTGATCCTGTTCGGAGTTTACCCCTACGAAGAGCAATGGCGCCCGGCCCTCGCCGCAGGCCTGATCATCGCGATGGGGCTCGCGTCCGTCGTCCGGCATATTCCCTTCAAAGCGAAACTGATCGGCTGGGCGGCGACCTGCGTCACGACATTGATCCTGATGTCGGGCGGCGTGTTCGGCCTCACGCCGACGGGCACGGACGTCTGGGGCGGACTGCCGCTGACGCTCATCATCTTCGTCGGAACCGTCGCCGGCGGCTTGCCTCTTGCGGTGCTTCTCGCGCTCGGGCGCCGCTCCAAGCTCGCGGTTGTCCACACCCTCTGCACCGCGGTCATCGAGGTGGTGCGCGGCATCCCGCTGCTGGCGGTCCTCTTTGTTGCCGCGCTGATCTTCCCCCTCTTCATTCCCGAGCGCTTGACGCTCGACAAGCTCCTGCGCGCCGAGATCGGAATGATCGTGTTCTTCGCCGCATATGCGGCCGAGATCATCCGTGGAGGGATGCAAGCCATCTCCATCGGCCAATATGAAGCGGCGGAAGCTCTTGGCCTTCGCTATTGGCCGCGCACCTGGAAGATCATCCTGCCGCAAGCGCTGTCGGCGGTCGTTCCGCCGCTTGTCAGCGACATGATCCGCGCCTTCAAGAACACGAGCTTCGTGAGCATTCTCGGCCTTTTCGACATGCTCGGCGCGACGAAGGCGGCCCTCGAGGATCCGGCTTGGGTACGCTACGCCCCCGAGGCCTACATCTTCGTCTATCTCCTCTATTTCTGCTTCTGTTTCGTCCTGTCGATTTATGGACGCTCCGTCGAAAGACGCATCGCGTCGCGCGACCGCCGGTGACCCCTTATGAGCGCGCCGCACATCGTCACGATAAGTAACTTACACAAGTGGTATGGCGACTATCATGCTTTGCGCGGCGTGACGCTCGGGCTGGGGCGCGGCGAAAAGGTTGTCATCTGCGGCCCGTCGGGCTCAGGAAAGTCGACACTGATCCGCTGCATCAATGGGCTCGAACGCCACCAGGAGGGCCAGATCGTCGTTTGCGGCACGAGCCTCGAACATGACGCGCGCACGCTCGACACCGTGCGGCGACACACTGGCATGGTGTTCCAGAATTTCAATCTCTTCTCGCACCTCACCGTGCTGACCAACCTGACGCTCGGGCCGATCTATGCGCGCGGCGAGAGTGAAAGCTCGGCACGCAAGCGCGCCCTCGGCATCCTCGAAAAGCTCCACATCGCCGAACACGCCGATAAATTTCCCGGCCAGATCTCGGGCGGACAAAAGCAACGCGTCGCTATCGCGCGGGCGCTCCTTCTCAATCCCGACGTGATGCTCTTCGACGAGCCGACGTCCTCGCTCGACCCCGAAATGATCGGCGAAGTTCTCACCGTCATGGAAGAGCTCGCACGCGAGGGCATGACCATGATCGTCGTCACTCATGAAATGGGATTCGCGAGGCGCGTCGCCGATTTGATCGTCTTCATGGACGAGGGTGAAATCATCGAAGCGTCTTCGCCTGACCAATTCTTCACCGCGCCGCGCTCGCCGCGCGCGCAAGCTTTCCTGGGGCAACTCGCCCGACACGAGGAGCACGTCGCATGACCACCCCGAGCCGAAGCGCAGCGGTGCGGACACTCGAAACGCCGGCAGCCGCGAGCCCGGATTGGAACGGACTGCGGGCGGAGTTTCCGACGCTCGAGAAGTTCAATTATCTCGACATGGCGCGCAAAGCGATCCTGCCGCGCGTCGTGGATCGCTCGATGGAATCCTGGCTCGCCGACATCCGCGAGACCGGCGGCAAGCTCGCCTTTTCCATGGACGAGATCGAGCGCGCGCGCGGCGTCGTCGCACGCGTCTACGGCGCTGCGCCAGACCGGCTCGCCTTCATCAAGAACACCTCGGAGGGCGTGAACATCGTCGCCAACGGTTTGGATTGGCGGCCGGGAGATAACGTCGTTATCTCCGAGGCGGAGCACGAGAACAACACGTTCCCGTGGCGTCATCTACAACGGCAAGACGTTGAACTTCGCATTGCCGCCGCGACCGAAAACGGCCAAATTCATCTCGACGCCTATCGACGCCTTGTCGACGCCAAGACGCGCGTCGTCTCCGTCGCTTGGGTTTCCTATGGTCTCGGACAGCGCGCCGACCTCGCGGGCTTCGCTGAGCTCTGCCGAAAGGGCAATATTCTGCTGCTGATCGACGCGATTCAGGCGCTCGGTGTCCTCGCTGACCGGATCGACGCGCTCGGCGGCGACATTGTCGTCTCGGGCGGCCACAAGGCGCAGTTCAGCCTCGCGGGCGCGGGGCTGATGTATGTGTCGGATCGCGCGCTCGAGCGCATCCGGCCGACCTACGCCTCGAAATACTCCTTCGCGACGCTCGATCGCACCGTCGCGGACCCGCAGCTCGCGCCGGACGCCCACCGCTTCGAATACGGCAATCCCAACTTCCTCGGCATCTGGGTCCAAAGCCGGTCAGCGGCCTTCATTGAAAGCGTCGGCTTGACGCAAATTGAAGAGCGTATCCGGTCGCTCACGGAGCGGCTGATCGCGCGCGCACAGATGCGCGGCCTTACCGTGCGAACCCCTCACCTTTGGAGCCAGCGCGCCGGCATCGTTAGCATTGATCTGAAAGGTGCCGATTCCACCACGATCGAGAAGACGCTTGCCGCCGAAGGCATTCGCGTTGCCAGCAAGGATCGCCGCATTCGCGCCGCCGTGCATTTCTACAACAACGAAAGCGACGTCGACGGCTTCGTCGATCGCCTGGCGCATCACCTCGCTGCCGCGGCGCGTTAGCGCGGCGCTCGCGAAACTCAGTCGTTCGCGCCCTGAACGGCCTCGATGACAGCTTTGGTCACGTCGACGGTTTTCGCCGTGCCACCAAGGTCGGGCGTATGGAACCGGCGGTCCGCCGTCACCCGCTCGATCGCCTTCATCAATCGATCGGCCGCGCCTTGCTCTCCCAGGTGCTCGAGCAGCATCACGGACGACCAGAACGTTCCGACGGGATTGGCGATGCCTTTCCCCATGATGTCGAAGGCCGAGCCGTGGATCGGCTCGAACATCGACGGGAACGTTCGCTCCGGGTTGATGTTGCCGGTCGGCGCAATACCGAGCGAGCCGGCAAGCGCCGCCGCGAGGTCGGACAAGATGTCGGCATGGAGGTTGGTCGCGACGATGGTGTCGATCGTCTGCGGGCGTATGACCATCCGCATGGTCATCGCGTCAACCAGCATCTTGTCCCACGTCACATCCTTGAATTCCCTCGCCACCTCCGTCGCGATCTCGTCCCACATCACCATGGCGTGACGCTGCGCATTCGACTTGGTGACGACGGTGAGGAGCTTGCGCGGCCGGGATCGCGCCAGCTGGAAGGCAAAACGCATCACGCGTTCGACCCCGGCGCGCGTGAACATCGCAACATCCGTTGCCGCCTCGAGCGGTGAGCCCTGATGCACCCGCCCGCCAACGCCCGCATATTCACCCTCGGAATTCTCGCGGACGATGACCCAGTTGAGCTCCTTGTCGGTCACGTCACGCAGCGGCGACCTGATGCCCGGCAAGATGCGTGTCGGCCGCACATTCGCGTACTGATCGAAAGGCTGGCAGATCGCGAGCCGCAATCCCCAGAGCGTCACATGGTCGGGGATATCGGGATGGCCGGCCGATCCGAAGAGGATCGCATCATGATGGCGAATCTGATCGCGCCCGTTCTCCGGCATCATGCGGCCATGCTTCTTGTAGTATTCGCCGCCCCAATCAAAGTGATCGAACACGAATGCAAAGCCGCCGTCGCGCTTCGCGACGGCATCGAGCGCTTCGACCCCAGCGGCAATCACTTCAGTGCCGATGCCGTCGCCCGGAACGGCGGCGATCTTGTAAGTCTTCATGAAAACTCCCGACTGACTGCAATGCACGAATAGAAGCGTGACGCGAGGCGATCCAGCTAGACCGCATCTCGCGTCAAATGCTGCAACGTCGGCGGTTGCGTCAACCCCGAGATACAAAAAGGCTCAGCGCCGGCCGAATATCTCCGACACCTCTTGCATGACCTTATCGTGGTTTTTGATGATGAAGTCGTGCCCGGGATTCCAGGGCTTGACCTCACTCAACGAAGGATTGCCTGGCGCCGGGGCGACGTCGCTTCTCGCCGAATAGGCGCCGCGCACCTTGACCAGACTCGCTTGCCCTTGCTTCGACAGATACCAGTTGCCGAACAGTTCGGCTGCATGGGGATGTGGCGAGCCCGCCAGCAGAAGCATCGGATAGTTAGTGAACGGCACGCCCTGATCCGGGAAGATCGGCTTCGTCGGCGCCCCTTGCGACACGCGCAGCGGAAATTCGTTCAACGCGGCCGATATGCCGATGACGGTTTCGCCGCGCGCGACCGACATCACTGCAGGATTGTATGCCGTGAAAAGCTTTGGCTGCTGAGCGACGAACTTCTGGATGTACTCCTTCCCAAACTTCTCGAGCATGAAGGCATATTGCATCCAGGCGGTGCCACCGATGGTGATCGGCGATGTCGCGATCTTGTCCTTCCACTTCGGATCGATCAGGTCCTCCCACGTCTTCGGCGCCTCGGCAGCCGTCACGGTCTGCGTATTGTAGAACGGGTACATGAGCGATCCGGACGCTGCGTACCACCATCCTTTGACTTGCGAGGTTGGGGGATACTTGGCCGCTTCCGGCGGCGTCCATTCGCGGACGAGCTTGGCCTTGATCAATTTGTCCGTCAGCGCCTCGTCGGTGATCGTGGCGATATCACCTTGGACTTTTCCGGCCGCCGCCTCTGTCGTGATGCGTTCGTAAAGGCGTCCGGTCACGGCACTGATGATTGACACCTTGATGCACGAAAATTGCTTTTCGAAGGGCGCGATGATGGCCTGTTCGTCCGCGGCGCTCTGCGCAGTGAAGTAGATGACCTGCCCTTCGGCGCAGGCCGCTTTGACAAGCTCCGGCGTGCCGATCGTCTCACCATCGACCACCGGATTTGGCAAGGTCTGTGCGAGCGCTGTGGTAGCAGCGGCCATGACCGCAATGGTCGCAGCGATCGACGTCTTGAACCCATTCGCCTTCATTTGCTTCCTCCCGCGATTGACGTTGACCGCGCAAGCTCGCTTTCAGCGCGGCCGTTTTTGAATTCGTTGTCCGGTCACGACGACGGCAGTGCATAAGCCGTGCGCTCACGCCGCACACTCTGACCGGCGACGACGAAGATCAGCAGCACGGCGGTTTGCACAAGCGCCATCACGGCGACCAGACTGGTCGACCCGCGCAGCCAATAGTCGAACATAGTGAGCGAAAAGACTTGCGTGGTCGACGTGTAAAGGAACAGCGCCGTCGCCAGCTCGCGAAACGAAAGCACGAGCAGCAGCGTCATCGAAGCGAGGATGCCCGGCCAGGCCAGCGGGATAACCACGCGCCGCAGCGTATAGAAAAAGCCCGCGCCACACACCCGCGAGCCTTCCTCGAGCTCTTTGTGAATCTGCATCAGCGAACTCGCGATCGTTCGCACGCCCTGCGGCGAGAACTGCGAAACATAGGCGAAAATGATGATCCACAATGTCCCATAGAGCCCGACCGGCAGGCTGATCCATGCCCATAGATAGCCAAGCCCGATGATGAGGCCGGGGATTGCGATCGGCAAAACGGTGATGACGTCGAGCGCACGACGGCCCGCGAGCTGGGTGCGATGCACGATGTAAGCGACGGCGAAATAGAGGATGCCGCCCAAGATCACGGTCACGAATGAGACGATCAAAGAGTTCGTGAAGGATTGCCAGACAACGGGATTGCCGAACGCAGCGGCAAACTGGTCGGTTGAGAATTGCGACGGATTCGCCATCGCCGTGACCGACGAATAAAAAAGGCTCTTACGCAGCGCGATGAAGATCAATGCGGCGTAAGGCAGAAAGACGACGACAACGAGATAGAGGAAGCCCGCGGCGGCAAACGGCAGGCGCGCGCCTCCAAGCTCGATGCGCTTCGGCTTGAGACCCTTTCCGGCCACTGTGACGAAGCTGCGTTTCGCGAGAATGCGGTTCTGGATCAGAACGAGCGTTATCGTCACGGCCAACAGCAGCACGCCGAGCGCGGAAGCCTGATTGACCTTCGGCGGCGTAAACCCGATCAGCGCCCAGATTTGCACGGACACGACGTGAACATTGCCCGGCTCGCCGAGAACGGCCGGGATCGAGAAGAGCTCGATCAGCAGCACGAAGACAAGAAGCCCGGCGGACATGAGCGCGGGCGAAATCAGTGGAAGCGTGATGCGCAAAACCGTTCGCAGCCGGCCGGCGCCCGACATCGCCGAGGCTTCCTCGAGCGAGGCGTCCATGTTGCGCAACGCAGAAGCTACGAAGAGATAGACATAGGGCGCGTAGTAGATCGCGAAGACGAAGCCGACGCCGTAGAACGAATAGATGTTGACGAAGGGCGGAAGGCCCGCCGCGCGCAGAAAGATATTGATGATGCCGCTGCGCGGAGACCCCAGAATGTCCCAGGCAAAGGCGCCAACCAGCGGCGGCACGAACATCGGCATGACGGCGACGGCTTCAATGACCCGTTGGCCGGGCACGTCCGTGCGCACCGCAAGCCACGCGAGGCCTGTGCCGATGATCAACGCCCCGACCGTACCGACGAGCGCAACGCCGATTGTCGTGAAGAGCAGCGGAAGGAAATCCGCATCCGTCAGGACGGCCACGTAATTGAGCAGCGTGAAGCCGGACCAATTGAATTGAAGTGCGCGCGGCGGCTCCGACAAGAAGGAGCCGAGCAGCAGGACGCCGATCGGCAGCACGATCAAGACGATGAGAATGACGGCGAGGCCGAGGACCAGCATCTTGCCGGCGAGGCGGCCGGAGCCGCTACGATCCGACGCCGCGACCGCCATCATTGGCGCCCGCTCGCCCGCGGGATGATGCGCGCACGGCCCCGGGCGATGCGCAGCCGAGCCTCGACGCCTTGCGGCACGAGCGGCTCGGTTCCCTGGGCGACGATATCGAACGGTTCCCCGTTCCAGCTGACGGTGTAGCGCGTCGCCGTGCCCTGGAAGCGTCGGCGCAGCATGCGGACCAGAAACGCCTCGTCATCGCCGTCGCTTGAATCGACAAGCGAGCAATCTTCCGGATGGACGATCACGTCGACCGTCTCGCCCGCGTTGACGGCTCTCTCTGTCCTTGCCGTCAACTCTCGTCCGTCGGCCGTGCGCACCCGCGCCGCGTCCTCGCCCTCCGGTCCGACGACGCGCGCTTCAAAGATATTGGCCGAGGAGATGAATTCGGCAACGAACCGCGCGCGGGGATTGCGATAGAGCTCGGTCGGCGGTCCGGCCTGGACGATCCGGCCTCCTTGCATGACTACGATCCGGTCCGCGAGCTCGACCGCCTCGGTCTGGTCGTGCGTGACGTAGATGCTGGTCAGCCCAGTCCGCTGTTGCAGCTCCTTGAGCTCTACACGTAGTCGTTCTCGCAATTTCAGATCGAGGTTGGAAAGCGGCTCATCAAAGAGCAGGAGGGTTGGATCCGCGACTAACGCGCGGGCGAGCGCCACGCGCTGCATCTGGCCGCCCGAGAGCGCCGTCGCCGGACGCTGAACCTCACCCACAAGTCCGACGACCTCGAGAGCGGCGTTGACTTTCTCCTTCAGGGCTGGCCCGCGGATGCGCCGTACGCGAAGCGGATAGGCCACATTCTCGAACACGCTCATATGCGGCCAGATCGCGTAGGACTGAAACACCATACCGATCCCGCGCCGCTCCGGCCGGACGAACAGGTCCTGCGCCGGAGCGGAAACGAGATGATCGTCAATCGCGATCGTCCCAGAGCTTGGGGTTTCGAGGCCGGCGATCAGGCGGAGCGTCGTGGTCTTCCCACAGCCGCTCGGCCCGAGGATCACGACGAACTCACCGTCCTCAATATTCAGTGAGACGTTGTCGACCGCGAGGAAGGCGCCGAACCGCTTGGACACCCCCTCTAGTTGACACTTAACCGCCATCCATCCTCCGCGGTCGCCTATCCGTCACTCAATGGCTGCCGAGGATGCAGCCGTGCGCTCAGGCCCGATTGAGAAGCCATTTGGACCAGCGGTCGCTCACGGCTTTGCGGTTATCCTCCCACCACACGATGTCGAGCGCCAAGGCTTTTTCGCGCCGCTCGGGCGTTGTCGGCAGACGCGACAGCGCGTCGGGCGACATGAAATCGAGCGCCTTGGACACCGCAGGGCCGTAGGGATAGCGGCTCAGAAAGGCCGCCAGATTCTTCGGCTGCATGGCGAAATCGATGAGGCGCTGCGCATTCTTCATGTTCTTTGCGCCCTTGAAGATCGAATAGCCCATGCAAGTATACATACTTTCATTCCACTCGATCGAGATCGGCCCGCCGGCGTCGATGATCGGCTGGACGCGCGCATTCCAGAGCGCGCCAAGCACGGCCTCTTTTGAAGTCAAGAGTTCCGCCGACAGCGCGCCCGTGTCCCAGAATTTCTTCACCGCAGGCCGAATGCGATCGAGCGACTTGAAAGCGCGATTGAGGTCGAGCGGATAGATCTTGTCCTTCGGCACCCCGTCCGCCAGCAACGCGAATTCGAGCGGCGGCTGACCTGACGCGAGGTCGGGCAAGGTGCGCGGACCGGGGAAACGCTTGGCGTCCCAGAACTCGGCCCAGGAGTGCGGATGTTTCCCGTCCGGGAAGACCTCACGATTGTAGGTGAGTACCCACGAGAAATAGAGGTGGCCGGCGAAGTGAGGCAGCTTCACAGCCTTATCGATCTGCGCGGGGTCTGAGAATTTCCACGAGGCGTAGTCAAGATCGGCCAGTGCGCCTTCGCGCTGCAGACCGAGCAGGACGACCTGGTCCGTATTGATGACGTCGAGCTCGATATTGCCCGACCGGAACATGGCGTAGAGCTTTCCGATCGTCGACGGGACCTGCACGACCTCGATGCCGGTCTCTTTCGTGAACGGCTCATAGATCGTCGGTGTGATCGAATCCGCATAGGCGCCGCCGGAAGTGCGCACGACCACCTGCTCTGCGGCCCGCGCCTTGGTTCCGATCAAGGCGGGAGCGGTCGCCACGAAGGCCGCCGCGCCGCCCAGCACGTGGCGTCGAGTCGGCCGCAGGCGGTTCAGGTCTCGTGTCCATGTTGCGCTCATCGTCGTCTCCCTCATCGTTAGTGGCGAGGCGCAGCCTCGCGAAAAGGTCAAAGCGTGTAATTAAGTCCAAAGCGCCCGCCCTCGACATAGATCGTCTGGCCGGTGACGTAGGCGGAATCGTCACTGGCCAGAAATAGAGCGACGCCAGCCACATCGTCAGGCTCGCCGACGCGGCCGAGCGGCGTTCGCGAAAGGATGCGTTGTTTCGTCGCTGGATCGTTCAGCAATTGACCGCGGGTCAGCTCGGTCGCGATCGTCCCCGGACCGATCGCGTTGACCCTCACGCGCCGTGGCGCAAGGCTGAGCGACATCGCCACCGTCAACGACGCGATGCCGCCTTTCGACGCCGCATAGGCCGGTATCGTCGGCATCGTCATCTGCACGCTGGTCGATGCCATATTGACGATCGAGCCGCCGCCTTGATCGACCATGTGCCGGCCGACGGCCTGGCCGAACAGAAACACGGATTTCAAATTCGTGCGGATGACGAGATCGAAATCCTCCTCGCTGAAGTCGAGGAAATCGGCGCGCCGGTTGATGCCGGCATTGCTGACAAGCACGTCGATGCGCCCGAGGCGCTTGATCGCTGCGGCAACCGTCGCGTCGACCGCCGGCTTCAGACCAACATCGCAGCTCAGAAAGAACGCATCGGCGCCTTCATCGCGCAACGCCTTCGCGGCTTGCTCTCCCGCCTTCTCGTTGATGTCGACGAGCGCAACGCGCGCGCCCTCGCGCGCGAACCGCGCCGCACAGCCGAGGCCGATGCCCTGCGCCGCACCTGTCACCAATGCCGACTTACCCTTCAAGCGCATGCGTGTTCCTTTGTTCGCGTCGCTGCAAGCGACGGTCGTCGATGCCGTCCAACACCCGATAGAGATTGATCAGTCCGCCAACGAGCGGGCGCGAGAAGGGCTTCACGCGGATCGGCTCCGGTGGCATGAACGGAAGTACGAGATCACTCTCCGGCGTCCCCAACGCGTGCCGCGCCAATTCACGCCCGAACAGTGTCGCAAGCGCGATACCACGGCCGCTGAATCCGAGCGCGCCCAACAAGTCCGGGCCCATTTTGATCAAGCGCGGATAATGGTCCGCGGTCATGCCGACCCAGCCGCTCCACGATTCGCTCCATTCGAGATCGCCGAGATGCGGATAGAGTTTTGCCACGCGGCGCACGGCCGTTGCGTAGAACGGCTCACCTGAAGCTTGAAAGGGCGGCCCGTCGAGGCTCACATGCAGCCGTCCCGTCGGATGCAGCCGCACACCGGAAAACAGTCGCCGCGTATCCGTGAGCGGCTGGCCATAAGGCAGGATCGTCCGGCGGACATTCTCGCTCAGCGGCTGGCTGACCACTTGATAAGCCCGCAGCGGGATCATCGCGCGTTGAATCGCCGGCGCGAACCCATCGGTATAGGCATCACTGGCGAGTAGGACTGTCTTGACCTCGAGCGTTCCCTCATCCGTCCGCAGCCGCCATTTGGCGCCGGCGCGATCGAGCGAGCGCACGCGCGTTCCTTCGTGGAACGTCGCCCCGAGACGCCCTGCCGCATTCGCAAGCCCGCGAACGAACGCCAGCGGATTGATGGTGCCACCGCGTCGGTCGAAAAGCGCCGCGCTATAAAGATCGGACCCGATGTGCTCGCGCGTCGCGGTGGCTCCCAGCATCTCCACGGGAGCGTCGTGCTTCTGCCAAAACGCGGCACGTGTCCTGAGCGAGCTTTCTGCCGCCGGCGTATGCGCCGCGAACAGCAACCCTTTCCGTGCCGCCCAGCACGAAATGGCGCAGCTCTCAATGAGACTGAAGACGAGATCGGGCGCCGCAGCCGCCGCCGCGATCAAGCGTTGCCCGCGCTCCTCACCGAAATGCGCGAGAACCTGTGCCTCAGAATGTTTCGTGTAAGGAACGACCTGCCCGAAATTGCGGCCGGCCGCCCCGGCGCCGATCGATCTTGCTTCGAGCAGAATGGGCCGCAAGCCGCCTTGCGCCAAATGAAAAGCTGCGGACACGCCCGTGAAGCCACCGCCGACAATCGCAACGTCCGCCTCCGCTGCGCCGACCAGCGTTCCCGCCTGGACCACCTGCGGCGCATCGTCGGCATAGGCCCGCGGCAGGGGACTGGGATCGTCGAGCGGAGAGATCATCGTCGTGAGAGCCTTGCGGTCGACTTGCTCCTGTCGAACGCAATGTATACAAAAGCGCACAAGTTGTTCAAGCGGCATCCGTGCTCGGCCACGGATTTCGGGGCGCGCCCTCTCGCGATTTGCGAGAGTTCCTCACAGCGCTATCGGGTGTGCTATGGCCGAGTCTTGGAAAACGAGCGCGCTGGCTTCAACGGCTTTGCAGGAAATAGCCGTTCGCACAGACATCGCGGACGGATGAGGGGAACCAGGAACGGATCGACAGATGGCCACCGAAGCCGGCTTGAAAGGCGCCGAAGTTCGTCTCGAACGTCTCTGCAAAATCTATGGCTCCTTTACTGCGGTCGACGACATCACTGCAACGGTCGCGCCTGGCGAGTTTCTGACGATCCTTGGGCCGAGCGGTTCGGGGAAAACAACCACGATGATGATGATCGCGGGGTTCACCTATCCGACCCGCGGCGAGATCAGCGTCGATGGCCGCTCGGTCGCCAAGCTGCCCCCGCAGCGGCGCGGGCTCGGCATGGTGTTCCAGAACTATGCCATCTTTCCACATCTGACGATTTTCGAGAACGTGGCATTCCCATTGCGCGCACGTAACGTGCCGCAAGCCGAGATCAGTCGCCTTGTCGACGAGATGCTCAACCTGGTGCACCTGCCTGGCTATGGCGCGCGCATGCCGCAGCAACTCTCCGGCGGTCAGCAGCAGCGCGTGGCGCTTGCGCGCGCCCTCATCTTTCGCCCCCGCGTGCTGCTGATGGATGAGCCGCTTGGCGCGCTCGATCGCAAGCTGCGCGATCATATGCAGACCGAGATCCGGCGCATTCATCGCACGCTCAACGTGACGATCATCTACGTCACGCACGATCAGGATGAAGCGTTGACGATGTCCGACCGCGTCGCCATCATGAATCAGGGCCGCATCGAGCAGATCGGCACGCCTGCGGATCTTTATGAAACGCCGGCGACGCGCTTCGTGGCTGACTTTCTCGGCGAGCAGAATTTCATCGAGGGCATTGCCGTTGGCTCCTCTCAAGGAGAGGTGCGGGTCCGCACCGCCGACGGCTGGGACTTCGTTGGCATCGCCGCCTCGAGGATCGAGCAAGGCGCGCGCGTTGTCGCCGCCGTGAGACCCGAACGGCTTGCTATCGGAGCGCCGGAAGGCAGCGCACATAATCGATGCAACGGCAGCGTCCGTGAGTTGATCTACGCCGGCGATGTCACGCGCTGTCGGGTCGGCCTGCGCGAGGTCGAACTGACCATCAAGACACAGAACCGGCAGACGACGCTCGTGCCTGGGCGAGGAGAGCCCGTGTCGTTGTCCTGGGCCACGCGCGACATGCGGGTCTTTCCGCTATGACGGATCGCGCCCACATCTTGGAGCGCAAAGCGCAGTGGCGTCATCGGCTGATGTTGGCGCCGGCCCTGATCTTCCTGGCCGCGATGTTCATCGTCCCGCTTGCCGGCATCGTGAGCCGCAGCTTCTTCACGCAGCAATTCACGTTCGGCAACTATCTCGAGATTTTCGGCGACGACATTTATTTCCTGGTGATCGCGCGGACGTTCCGCATCGCCACGATAGTGACGGTGATCTGCGTGATCATCGGCTATCCGACCGCCTATGTGTTGACGCATGCGCCGTCACGCATCGCGCGGCTTCTGATGATCGCAGTCGTCGTTCCCTATTTCAGCAGCGTCATCGTTCGCACCTACGCCTGGATGGTGCTCCTCGGCAAGGAGGGCGTCATTAACCAGCAACTGCTGGCGCTGGGCTTCAGCCGCGCCGACCTTCTCTATAACGAGACCGGCGTGCTGATCGGCATGACCTATGTGCTTCTGCCCTTCATGATCCTTTCGCTGTTCACGGTGATGCGCGGCATCGATCAGGGACTGATGCGCGCCGGCCATATCCTTGGCGCGTCTCGCTTCTATGCATTCCGCCGCATTTTCCTGCCGCTCAGTCTTCCGGGGCTCGCAGGCGGCATGATGCTGGTCTTCATCCTCGCCGTCGGCTTCTACATCACGCCAGCCCTGATGGGCGGTCCCGGCGACGTCACCATCGCGATGCTCATCCAGCGCGAGGTGGAGATCACCGTGAACTGGTCGTTCGCCTCTGCGCTCGCGACCGTGCTCCTTTTCGTCACGCTGATCGTTTTTGCGTTCTATAGCCGCTTCATCCATCTCGACCGCCTCTTCGGGATGAAGCACCGATGAACGAGAACGGGCAGCGCGCCGGCCTTGGAACTTACGCCGTTTGGCTTTTTGCGACCGCGGTCTTCGTGTTCCTCATTGCCCCCGTCATCATCATCGCCATCATCTCCTTCGATGCCGCGAAAGTGCTGAACTTTCCGCCGAAGAGCTGGAGTTTGCGCTGGTACGAACGCTTTCTCGGCGATCCCGAATGGCGCTGGTCGCTGTGGGTCAGCTTGAAGGTTGCCGTGCTTGCGACGGTCGTCTCGACGAGTGTGGGCTTCTTTGCGTCGCTCGCCTTGGTGCGCGGCGCGTTCCCGAACAAGATGACGATCTACGGCTTCCTTTTGACGCCGATGATCGTACCGAACATCATCACCGCGATCGCCTTTTATATCGCCTTCGCCAAGTGGGGGGCATCGGGCAGCGTCATCGGGATGGCGTTTGGGCACGCCGTTCTCGCGCTGCCGCTCGTCATCATTATTCTGACGTCGAGCCTCCAGCAGTTGGATGAGCGTTACGAACAAGCGGCCCTCGGTCTCGGCGCCAGCCAATGGTACACGATGCGGCGCATCACCCTGCCGCTCGCGGCGCCGGGCCTTGCCTCCGCCGCGCTCTTTGCTTTTCTCACTTCTTTCGATGAACTGCTGATTTCGCTGTTTTTGGCGGGCGTCAAGGCGCAGACGCTGACCGTCCGCATCTGGAACAACCTGTCGCTTGAGATCGAGCCGACCATCGCTGCCGTCAGCACCTGCCTGATCGGCGTCACGGTGCTGACGCTCGCCCTCAATGCTTTGCTGCTTCGACGAACGTGAACGACGTGACCCATCGCGACTGGACCGGAAAGCGCGTCGCCATCATCGGCGGCGATCGGCGCGAGCAGGAGATCGCGCGCGCCGCGGCGGCAACGGGCGCGACCGTCCGCGCGTTCGGATTTCCCTGGCCCGACGGTGGCATCGACCGCGTGACCCTTGCTTCATCGCCGCGGGAGGCCGCTACCGGCGCCGACATTGTGCTCCTGCCACTGCCGGGCATGACGGGCAACACCGTCTTTTCACCGCAGGTCGCGGCGCCTGTTGTCGTAGATCGCGCAGTGCTCGAAGGCATGGCGCCCGGCGGCCTGGTGATGGGCGGAACGGCGAACGCGCCGCTGACCGCTGCGATCAATGATCTCGGCTTGACCTTCGTCGGCTATGAGCACGACGAGGCCGGGCGCATCGCGCGCGCCCCCGCTATTGCCGAAGGCGCCATCGCGCGGATCATCACCGACACCGATTTTACGATCAGGGGCGCCGCCGTTGCGCAAATCGGTTACGGAGTCGTCGGCCAGCACGTCGCTACGGCATTAAAAGCCCTTGGCGCGAAAACGCATGTTCTGGCGCGCCAAGCCGCGCAACAGGACGCGGCGAGAGCCGCAGGGCATCTGGCGAGCTCGCTTCCGGCACCGGAGGTTCTTTCGGCAGCGGATATTCTCGTCAACACCGCGCCTGCGCTTGTCGTTGACGAAGCGGTGCTAATGGCCACGCGACCCGACTGCGTCATCTTCGATCTCGCCTCGCCTCCGGGCGGCGTGGATCGGGACGCGGCAGCGCGGCTCGGCCGGCGCTTCGTCTGGGCGCGCGGCCTCGGTGCAACAGCACCGCAATCGGTTGGACGCGCGCAGTGGGACGTCATCGCGCGCATCGCCGAAGGGCATCTTTTCAAGGTCTAAGCGCCCCCAAAACGCCGCGGAATTCAGCCGTCATAACGATGGCTTTCGCGGGATAAAACGCAGCAAAACCGTCGTGTTGACAGGCGCTTGAGTATCGGACTATTGCATACAAAGGTATTCATCCAACGTCTTCCTCCTGAGCGGGTTGTGCTGCATGACAGAGGCTCGGTTCCGTATTGCCGTCGACATTGGCGGCACCTTTACCGACGGCGTCGCCGAGGAGACGGGAACGGGGCGCATCTGGGTCGGCAAATGCCTGACCACCCCGAACGATCCCGGCGAAGGCGTGTCGGAAGTCGTCGCACAATTGCTCGCCAAGATCGGAGGCGATCGTCCCGCCGGCCATGTCGAGGAAGTCGTACATGGAACGACCCTCGTCACCAATACGCTGATCGAACGAAAGGGCGTGAAGACGGGTGTCGTCGTCACCGAAGGCTGCGCCGACGTTCTCGATATTCGTCGCGAGAACCGCTACGACCTTTACGATCTCGCGCTCGAACTTCCCGAGCCGCTCGTCCCGCCTCAGCACCGCTTCGAGGCGACCGAACGCTTGAGCGCAGCCGGCCAAGCGCTCAAAGCTTTGACCGACGCCGAGATCGAGCGGATTTGCAATGTGCTCGCCGCAGCGAAACTCGATTCCGTCGCGATCTGCTTCCTGCATGGCTATGTGAGCGGCTCCCACGAGGCACGCCTTGCGAGCGAACTAAAGCGGCGCTTCAAAAATCTCAGCGTGTGCACCTCGTCTCAGGTTGCGCGCGAGATCCGCGAATATGAGCGGATGTCGACGACGGTCGCCAACGCCTATGTCCAGCCGCTGATGGATCGCTATCTCGGTCTCCTCGGCGATCGGCTGCGTCAGGCCGGCATTCCCGGTCACCTGCGCATCATGTTGTCGAGCGGCGGCTTCACGTCGGCGCCGTCCGCAGCCGAAACACCCATCCTGCTCCTGGAATCTGGCCCGGCGGCCGGCGTCATCAGCGCGGTGAACACCGGGCTCGAGGCGAAGATCGACCACATCCTCGCCTTCGACATGGGCGGCACGACGGCCAAAGCCTGCGTCGCCGTCGGCGGCGCGCCGGATGTCGAACATACGTTCGAGACGGCGCGCGTGAAGCGCTTCAAGCGCGGCAGCGGCCTGCCTATTCTCATCCCCAGCATCGACTTGATCGAGATCGGCGCTGGCGGCGGCAGCATCGCGTCCGTCGACCGGCTCGGTCTGCTCAAGGTCGGCCCGCAAAGTTCCGGCGCCGTTCCGGGACCCGCCTGTTATGGGCGCGGCGGCACGGAGCCGACCGTGACGGATGCCGACCTCGTCCTCGGCTATCTCGACGCGGCGAGCTTCCTCGGCGGCGAGATGGAGCTGCGCAAAGATCTCGCCGAACAGGCGGTGGCGAAAGTGGGCGCGCAGGTCGGCCTCGGGGTCACCGAGACGGCGTGGGGCATCGCCAACATCGTCAACGAGAACATGGCCGCCGCCGCGCGCATTCACATTGCCGAAAAGGGCCTCGACCCGCGCAGCTTCACCATGGTGGCGACCGGTGGTGCCGGACCCGTCCACGCCGCGGAGGTCGCACGCAAGCTGCGCGTCAAGCAATTGCTGTGTCCGATCGCGGCCGGTGCAGGCTCGTGCCTCGGTCTCTTGGCTGCCCCCGCGCGCGTCGACCGCGCTTGGTCAAACCCGCAGGAGGTCGCCCACCTCGATTGGGCCGAGGCGCGCAAGGTCCTCACCGAGCTTCATGCCGACGCCACGGAGGAGTTGCGCTCGACCGGCGTCGACATGGATACGATCACCTGGTCGCTGATCCTGGAGATGCGCTACGCCGGTCAAGGCGCGACGGTCGGCGTGTCCCTCCCCTACAGCCCGATCACGCCAGAGATGGCGCCAGCCTTTGTGGCCGGCTTCGAGGAGAACTATCGCAAGCTTTATGGCAGCACGGTTCCCGACGCGGTACCGCAGGTCGTCACGTGGCGGCTGACCGGGAAATCGCACACCGAGAGCCGTGCCTTCAGCTGGGCGGAAAATCGCGTCTCGGCAAAACCCGCGGCGCCGCGCCAGCGGCCGATCTATCTGCCGTTGGAAAAGAAGTACCGGCCGGTTCCAGTCTATGATCGCTATTCGCTCGGCGCCGGCACGATACTCGAAGCGCCGCTGATCTTGGAGGAGCGGGAATCGACGCTTGTCGTCCCCTCCCCCGCCAGCGTCACGATCATGCCGGATCTGACCGTGAGCGTTATCTTCGGAGCGTCCGATGTCCACTGAAACTCTCGACTCCGTCACGCTCGAAATTCTCTGGACGCGCCTCGTCAGCGCCGTGGATGAAGCCGCCGCGGCATTCGTGCGCACGTCATTCTCGACGCTTGTGCGCGAGGCCAATGATTTCGCGGTGGTGCTGACGGACGCGAAAGGGCGCTCGCTCGCGCAGTCGTCCATGAGCATCCCGTCGTTCATCGGCACCTTGCCGGCGACGGTGAAGCATTTCATCGCGCATTTTACCCCGGCCGGATTGCAGCCGGGCGACGTGCTCGTGACCAACGATCCCTGGAACGGCACCGGCCACGTCCATGACGTTTCGGTCGCCATGCCGATTTTCCGAAATGGCGAGTTGATCGCGTTTGCCGCTGCCACCAGCCATATGCCCGATATCGGCGGACGCCTGCGCAACTCGGGAAATCGCGAGATTTTTGAGGAAGGGCTTCAGATTCCGACGGTGAAGCTCGTCCGCGCCGGCGTGACCGACGAGACGGTGGTCGCCTTCATCCGTCAGAACGTGCGCGTGCCGGAACAGACCCTGGGCGATATCTGGGGCGAGGTGTCGGCGTGCCGCATGCTCGAAAGCAGGCTCACCGACCTCCTCGATGAGTCCGATATCGACTTTGACGCGCTCGGCCATGAGATCAGGGCGCGCTCCGAGCATGCCATGCGCGACGCCATCCGCGCCTTGCCCGATGGCGACTATGCCTGCAGGCTGGAGCATGACGGGTTCGAGGAACCGGTCGTTGTACAAAGCCTCGTGCGGATCATGGGCGACCGCATCCACATCGACTACACCGGCTCCTCGCCGCAGCTGAGCCGCTCCGTCAACGTGGTCCCGATCTACACCTTCGCTTACACGGCCTTCGGTGTGAAAGCCCTGCTCTCGCCCGACATCCCGAACAACGAAGGCAGCTTCCTGCCGCTCACAACGTCGGCGCCGGAAGGCTCGATCTTCAATCCCCGTCGCCCGTCGGCGACAGGCGCGCGCAGCCTTGTCGGCCATCTCCTGCCGGTCGCTTTTATCGCCGCCCTCGCCGATGTTCTTCCCGACAAGGTCGTTGCGCCGGGAACGGCAAACTCATCGTTCACGATGTCGGGCCAGGAAAATGGCCGCCCCTATGCCGTGGTGAACTTTCTCAACGCCGGCCAAGGCGCGTCATCGAGCCGCGATGGACTTTCGGCGACCAGTTTTCCGTCCAATCTCGGGAACACGCCGATCGAGGTCATGGAGAGCGGCGCGCCGATCACCATCCTGTATCGGAAAATTCGCCGTGGAAGCGGCGGCCGCGGCCGTCATCATGGCGGCGACGGTCTCGATCTAGCCTTCGAGTTCAAGGGGGAGACGCCGGCGATGTGCTCCTTCCTCCTCACGCGGTTTCGTGCCGCGGCGCCGGGCCTGTTGGGTGGCGAGGCCGGCGCGCCGGCCGAGGTCTTGCTCAACGGCAAACCGATCGACCCTGCTGAACATTGGGTGCTCAACAAAGGCGATCACGTCGTGATGCGCACTGCCGGCGGCGGCGGCTTGGGCCATTCCCAGAACGCGAGCTGACGCGCACGTCCAGAGAGCCATATCTCGACGTTCGCGACGCCCAGATCAGCCCATAAGATCGCTCACGCTCGTGATCTCGCCCGTTCGCGACATGTCGTAGCCAGGAATGTGCCGCACGAGCGCGGCGAAATCGGATGATTTGAGGCTCGTCACAATCGCCTCGACATCCTCGCGTTCGACGGTCTCCCGCTTACCGAGCAAATAATAGTCCTCGACGAACAATGGAATGAAATCGAGGTCTAATTTTCGTGCCGCCGCTTCAATGCCGACGCCGACGTCGGCAACACCGCTCGCAACGGCCGCCGCGACAGCAAGATGCGTGAACTCCTCGGTGTAGTAGCCCTTGATATCGGCCCGATCGATGCCTTGCTCCTGCAGCATGCGCTCAAGCGCGAGATGCGTACCCGAACCGGGCTGGCGGTTGATGAATCGCGCGCCTTTCTGCGCCACGTCGGCAAGCGTCATAATGCCGAGCGGATTTCCCGGCGCGACCAGAAACCCTTGGCTGCGGCGAACGAAATGGATCACGCGCTGCGCGCGCGGTTTGAACCATGGCTTGTATTGACGCAGAATCTCCCGCCCCCGAGCGCCCTCCGGAACATGGAAGCCCGCGAGATCGCATCGGCCTCGATAGAGGGCGATGACGCTTTCCAAGCTTCCGACGAATCGGACGTCGAGCTTCGGACCCGGCCGCGCACGCAGGAACTCGCGCAGCTCGGCAAGCACGAGGTCGTGGCTCGCGAACATTGTCAGCGCGGCGCTCGGTTCCTCGAGGATTTGGTTGAGCTCCTGCTCGAGCTCGGACGCCGCGCTTTCGAGATAGGGCGTCAGCCGCGCGGTGATCCGCTGCCGTGCCCACAGCAGCCGCTCACCGAGCGGCGTCAATTGCGTGCCGCGCCCTTTCTCCTTGATCACGAGCGGCTGCCCCATACGCTCGGACCAGACCGTGATGAGCCCCCAGGCTTGGCGATAGGGCACGCCGACTTGCGTCGTCGCCGTCGTGAGCTTTCCGGTGTTTTTGATGGCCTCAAGTAAGGCGAAAAGCTCCGGCTCAAATGAACGCCCGGGCTGATGGCCCGCCTTCCAGATCAGTTCCATCTCAAGCGAGGTGCGGCCAGCCATAGGCGATCTTTAACATAGCGTGTTGCCGAACATAAGCGGCGGCGGCTGCCCGGTCGCCGATCCTCCGTGCTAAACGTTAAATGGATGAAGAACTGACGGACCTTCACAAGCCGCGGATCATGCCGGCTTGGATCAGAAGGCGATTGAAGCGGCGAGCTTCAACGCCATGCGCGCAGCCATAGAAGCGCCCGGCGCAGCGGCTGAGAATTTTCCGCTGCTCGACAAATGTAGGGTCAAGCGGCACACCCGCCGCTTCCAGGATGACGAGCGGCAAATACGGCGCGTCGAGCCGATCAAGAGCCGCTGACACATCGGCGGGCATGAAGTTCACCGCATCGATGGCGTAGTAAGTGGTGAAATAGATTGGATCGAACGTCTTGAGACGCCGCGCCACCGCCTGCTCATCCAGCGAGCGATCAAGAATGCGAGGGCTGAAACCCGGCTGATGGTCGCCGTAACGGACGATCACGAAAGAGTCGTCCGGAAACTCGCGCGCTAAACGTTGCAGGAATTGTTTGTAATCCTGCGCACTGAGGCCTTGGCGCCGAATGTACTCGTCGACATCGGAGGCGTTGCCGAGACTTTTCCAGTCGGGCGTGAGGCCTGGGCGAAAGCGCGTATCCCACGGGAAATGGTTTGCGACCGTATAGACATAGAGAAACAGCGGTCCCTTGTTCCGTTGCTTCTCTATGATCTGTGTCGCTTGGTCGAAATAGTAGCTGTCCGCCTCGAAGTTGCTCGTCCCGAGATCGGTCATATCGAGATAGCGATCGATTCCTGTCGATGTTTGAAACGCGCGCGAGCCCAGAAACGAGCCGTAGAACGGGTACAGGCTGACGCTCGTGTAGCCGCACCGGTGAAGAGAGTGGGGAAGGCCGCGCATGACGTGTCCCGCCGCCATCCGGGTCACGGAGGTCGCGAAGCGCCCGAAGGACCGCACGGACAATCCAGTCAGCACGTTGTATTCCGTGAACCAGCTCGGTCCGCCGACGCCTTCGACAATGAACTTGCGCGCCTTTCCATCGAACGACACGAAATGCTGCCGATAGCCGGCCGGCACATTGATGCCTGGCGCTGCCGTGATGTCGAAGCTCGACTCATCGTGCAGAAGAATGATGTGAGGGAGCTTGCGGGCGGGGTGACAAGCAGCTGGCGCGGCAAGATGTTCGGCCTGGTCGGGGGCGGCGTCCAGGTATCCATGCGCGATGCGTTCGTAGATCGCCTCGACCCCGGTGCGGAAGAATTTGGACACGTAGTTCCGTCCGAGGAAATCCTCGTCGAGATTCGTGGGTTGCCACAGCGCCAGCGCAGTCAAAGCGCCAACGCAAATCAATGTACCGGCAGCGCCGGCGCGGCGCGCAAGGCGATATGGATCGCAGCGCCAGCTGACAGCCAAAGCAATGAGCGTGCCAGCTGCTGTAAGCGCGAGCGGCATCCGCAGTCCGGGCAATGCGGCCAAAAGGAACTGCGCCGTGTCCTGATCGATGATCAGAATGTCGACGAAGTCGACCGTCATCCAAAGCTTGTCGTGCTTGAAGCGCGACAGCATCACCAGCGCGACGACTATTTCGAGTGACAGAAAGGCTGCCAAGATCGGCCGGCGGAGAACCGCGAGCCAGGCAAAATTCAAAGCGCCCCACGCGAGGAGAAAAGCTGCCTTCGCGATCCAATCGACTTCCGTCATCACCAAAACGGTCAGCGCAGCGCCATGCAGCAGCGCCAACACGGCAACGCCGGCCATGGCGCGGCGCCGCGGCGGATCGGACGCGAAGGAGGACGAAAGCGAAGCGGTCATGACAGCCAAATTGGCGCAACGGCGCGCGCTATGTCGTCGGGCGTAACCCCGACGATGGAGCTTTATTGCAGCGGCCGCAACAAATAGCGTCGGCCATAACCGCTAGCGTGTGTGCGGGCAGCCTCGTATAGTCGCCCGATAGAACGTGGGAGATGGTCATGCGCATTCTCGCGACCATTGGCGCGCTCGCCATTTTGATCGGCATCGGCGCGGCGGTTTTCTTCTTTGGCGGCTTCTATAGCGTCGCCGGGACTGCGGAAGACCCAGGGATCGTCCGCTGGGCGTTAATTCAGGTCCGCACCGCCTCGATCAACCATCATGCGCAGGATCAAGCGCCCGCTTCTCTGAGCGACCCAAGCAGCGTTCAGGCCGGCGCGAAGGCCTTCGCGGCGCTGGGCTGCAGCACCTGCCATGGCGCGCCCGGCGTGAAGTGGGAAAAGTTCTCTGAGGGACTGCACCCTGATCCACCCGACCTGAAAGAGGTCGTGGATCACCGCTCGCCCGCGCAACTTTTCTGGGTCGTCAAGAACGGCATCAACATGACCGGGATGCCGAGCTTTGCCCTCGCCGGCGCGAAAGATCCCGAGATATGGTCCGTGGTGGCGTTCCTGAAGAAATTGCCCAGCGTGTCCGAGGACGATTATCGGGCCTGGACCGGCATGCCGGCGAAAGCCGCGAGCGACGCCGCGCCCTCCGGAACCGCCACGCCCGCAGGGACGAAATAATCGCTTCTGTGCGGCCATGAATTTTTTCCGGACTTATGGCCGCGTTCTCGAAAAGCTCGGGCCGGACAAACACGCCGCGATAATTCTCGCTGTGGCGAACATCGCCCTGCCCGCGGCACAGTTTGCCGAGCCCATCCTGTTCGGCCGCGTCATCAATGTCTTCGCCGCGGCGCAAGCCGATCCCGCCGCGGCTAACTGGCCGCTTCTATGGAAACTGCTGTTCGCATGGTCGGCTTTTGGCCTCAGCGCCATTGTCGGCGGCGCGCTCATCGCGCTCTTCGCCGACCGCCTTGCGCATCGGCGCCGGCTTGCCGTTCTGACCGATTATTTCGAACACGTGCTGCAGCTGCCGTTGGCGTATCACGGCGAGACCCATTCCGGCCGCCTCATGAAAACGATGCTCCAGGGCACCGATGCGATGTGGGTGCTTTGGCTTGGCTTTTTTCGCGAGCATCTGGCGGCCTTCGTTTCGCTTGTCGTCCTCGTTCCCATCACGCTGGTGCTCAACTGGCGCCTTGCCAGCCTCCTGATCGCACTTTGCGGCGTCTTCTTCGTTCTGACCGCGTTGGTGCTGCGTAAGACGGAAATGCTGCAAACACAGGTTCAGACCCATCATTCGGAGCTCGCCGAACGCGCTTCCGATGCGTTGGGCAATATCGCCCTCGTGCAAAGCTTCGCGCGTGCTGAATCGGAAGTAAGCGCGCTTCGTTCGGTCAGCCATGCGCTCCTCGCGGCGCAGTTTCCGGTCCTTTCATGGTGGGCGGTCGTCGCTGTTCTGACGCGCGCATCGACAACGTTGACGGTGCTCGCCATCATCTTCATGGGTACCTGGCTCTTCAGTCGGGGTTTGGCGACGATCGGCGACATCGTCACCTTCATCGCGCTTGCCGGCATGGTGATTACCCGCCTGGACCAGGCTGTCAGTTTCGCCAATCGCATGGCGCTGGACGCCCCTCGCCTGCGTGAGTTCTTCGATGTTCTCGACACCATGCCGGCGCTGCGGGACCAGCCCGACGCGCTCGATCCCAGCGATCTGCACGGCCGGATCGACTTCGAGAATGTCTCGTTTTCTTTCGACGGGACGCGGCCAGCCGTCTTCGGGCTCAGCTTTACGGCTTTACCGGGCGATGTGGTTGCGCTGGTTGGCCCGACGGGCGCCGGGAAATCAACCGCGCTGATGTTGTTGCATCGTGCGTTCGACCCGCAATCGGGCGTGATCAAAATCGACGGCACGGACATCCGCGACATGCGGCTTGGCGCGCTCCGCCACAATATCGGCGTGGTGTTTCAGGAGGCGCTCCTCTTCAACCGCTCCATCGCGGAGAACCTGCGCATCGGCAAGCCGGACGCGACCGACGACGAGCTGCGCGAGGCCGCGGCGCGCGCGCAGGCGCTGGACTTCATCGAGCGGCATCCGCAAGGCTTCGGCGCCAAAGTCGGCGAACGCGGCCGCTCCCTGTCAGGCGGCGAGCGCCAGCGGCTATCCATCGCCCGCGCTTTGCTCAAGGACCCGCCAATCCTCATCCTCGATGAAGCGACAAGCGCCCTCGACCTGGCAACGGAATCCAGGGTCCTCGCCGCCCTCGACGAGGTGATGAAAAAGCGCACCACCTTTGTGATCGCACACCGATTGGCCACCATCCGCAAGGCGACGAAGATCCTGGTCTTCGATCACGGGCGCATCGTCGAAAGCGGAACATTCGACGAGCTCCAGCGCCGCGGCGGCCATTTTGCCCGGCTCACCGACATGCAGTTCAAGGCGCCGGTCGCTTAAGACAGTACCGCGTAGACGTCACCGGAATTGGCCGCGTGCGGCAGCGCTATGAGCCACGCAGCGATCTCCTCGGCACTCATCCAGTGCGGATGCGAGAGAATTTGCGTCTCGCCGAGCGCCGCATTGAAGCGCGTATAGCCGAGAGTTCGGCAGCGCTCGATAGAGCGGCACGCGGCGTCGCGATGGATGGTGGTGAATTCGAAAGACAGGCCGCGTGCCGGACGGCTTAAGCCCAGCAGTACTTCTTCCTCGAATCCCTCAACGTCGATCTTGATGAACGACGGCATCCCATGCGCCGCGATAAGCGCGTCGAGGGTCGTCACCGGAACGACGAGAGATCGGGTCCAGCGCTGCGCTTCCCAACCAGCCGCGCCTTGCGCCGCGGCAATGAAATCCTCCGATGCGCTCGACACGGTCGGGTTGTCGATATTGATCTTGAGAATCGTCGTGCCGCAGGTCCGGCCAACGGCCGACGCGAGAATTACGACGTCCGTCCGTCTGTAGAAAAATCTCAGCACCCTCACCAGTGCCGGTTGCGGCTCTACGGCAACGACACGGGCGCCAAGCCGGCGGAACGAGGAAACCCGATCGCCGACATGCGCCCCGATGTCGAAGACGAGATCGCCCGGCTGAACAAATCCGGCATAGAGCCGATCCATCGCCGCCGCATGGGATCGGTTGCCGTAATAGGTGCGCAACGAACGGCCAATTCCACGCGCGGTCCGCAGGGTGTCCAGCATCGCGTCACGCCGTGCTGGGCTGCGGCGACGGCTCCAACAACTGGATCGCCGGCAGCATCAAGGCGCGCAACGCGACCGGCGCGTCGGTCTCCTCCGGCAGCCGTCCAAGGCCGATTCGGACCGACAGGCTGCCGATCGCCGGCCATGCCGTGACCATGGCGAAGGGGATGGATATCGCCGGCCCGCCAGCGAGGAACAGCATGTAAGGGATCGTCGCAGGCTGCACCCACGCCAGAGCGCCAAGGCTGGCGAGCCCGACGATCGTGTGCGGCCATAAAACGCTCAAGGCCTGCCGGAACGGCACAACGTGGTCATCGCGCGTCTGCCCGCCCCAGCCGATTTCGCGGCCGAACAGAAGGCCGCCCAGGAAAAGGGTGTGCCCGACCCAAAGGATCGGACACAGCAGGATCGAGAATATCGTCTCGACGACGCAGTTGACGCCGAAAAGCGCGGTGCCGCCAAAGGCGCGCCTTTGCTCCGACCGCGATGCGATATGAATCATGCTCGCGATCTTCGGAGCGAACCACATCGTCAAGACGCAGCCGAACAGGAGTGCGCCTGCATCGGCGCGAATGACGTCGCCCGGCGCGTCGGCGCGGGCAAACGCGATCGTTGAAAGAAGCAGGATGCAGACCCACGCTGGCGATCCGATGAACATCATCATCGCCAGCGCAAGCTGACAGCGGCTGGTGAACTTGAGGCCGGGACGAAACAGAAGCCGCCCGTACTGCATATTGCCTTGGCACCAGCGCAGATCGCGGCGAATGAATTCGAGAAGCGTCGGCGGGTTCTCCTCCCAGCCCAAGTCCTCTTCCGGAAGCACCCGCACGTCATAGCCGGCCGCCCGCATCAACGCGGCCTCCACCTGATCGTGGCTGAGGATGTGGCGGCCGTCCGCAAGTAGCGGCAGCTCACAGTGATCCATGAACGGCTTCACGCGCCAGATGGCGTTATGGCCCCAATACGGCCCGCAATCGCTTTGCCACCATGCGCTGCCGATGGTGTAGGAGCGCATGCCGAGCCGCATGCCGAACTGGAAGAGGCGGGCGAAAGCGCTCGTCGACGGCAAGCCGACCACGAATCCTTGCAGGATGCCGAGTTTCGGGTCGGCTTGGATCACGCGGACAAGGCGCAGAGTGGCCTGAGCGCTCATGAAGCTATCGGCGTCCAGCGTCACCGCGAACTCATGATCGGCGCCCCACTGGCGGCAAAAGTCACGGATATTTCCGGCCTTGTAGCCGGTGTTCATCGTGCGACGTCGATGGGTGATGCCGATGCGCCCCTTCCATTGCTCGGCCAGTGCGGCGAAGCGCGCCTCTTCGAGGCTCGCGATCTGCGGCTCGTTCGTGTCGCTCAAAAGATAGAGATGAAACCGTTCGCCAAATCCGGAAGCCGCGAGCCCAGCGAGCAGCGGATCGAGATTGCGCAGCACGCGATCTGGCAATTCATTGCGGATGCAAAGAAGAAGCGCCGTGGAAGCCACGATCGGCTCGTCGCCTTGGACACGTTTAGTTTGCGGGACGATCACCGCAATCGGATCGTCGGCGAATGACATGATCAAAAGGCCGATCAGGGCATTCCAGGATCCGACCACCATCCAGGGTAGCGTCAGGGCGAAGGTGGCAAGCAGCGCGATGTCGAGCGCGCTCCACCCGCCCGGCGATAGCGCGACCGCAGCGAGCGCGAGGGCGCCGGCCATCGTGACAACAAATAAGGCAGCAAAAAGCCACCGGCGGCGCGTAACTGCCGCCGCGGACACACTTTCTACTCCAGACCGTGAAACCGGGAGCCGCCCCACCTGTCCGACTTTCTTTCCCCAACCGACCGTGCAAACTTCACGATACAAACACGCAAGACCCCCCGCTAGTCCATGCGCGAGCAAGATCGATTGGCGTCTGATCTCTTAGCCGATACGGCGCAAGCGCTATGGTATGTCGCGCCGGGACGGGCCGAAATGCGCACCGAGGCGTTGGCGTCGCCTGCGCCGAAGCATGTCCGGGTGCGCACGCTCTATAGCGCATTGAGCCGTGGGACTGAGACGACCGTTGCGAGCGGACACGTGCCGCCGAGCGAATTCGAGCGCATGCGCGCGCCCTTCATGGACGGCCATTTTCCGTTCCCCGTGAAATACGGCTATGCGGTGGTCGGAGAAATCGTGGCCGATGCGGGCGATACGGCGAAGCGCCGAGTCTTTGCCCTCTATCCTCACCAAACCGAATTCAACATTCCAGCCGCTGCCGTTTGTCTCGTGCCGGACGCCGTGCCGTCGCGGAGGGCAGTCCTTGCGGCAAACATGGAAACGGCGCTGAACGCGGTGTGGGATGGCGCACCGGGCCCGGCCGATCGGATTGCCATCATCGGCGGTGGCGTTGTCGGCGCCCTGCTCGCTTATTTGTGCGGGCGCATTCCGGGCGCCGACGTGACGCTTGTCGACGTCAAACCTGCGCGGCGGGAATTGGCACGCACGCTCGGTGTTGGTTTCGCAGCACCGGAAGCAGCACGCGAAAACTGCGACCTCGTCTTCCATGCGAGCGGCACGGGCGAGGGGCTGCAGACCTCGCTCCGACTTGCCGGGGAGGAATCGAAGGTGGTCGAAGTGAGCTGGTACGGCGAAACCAAGGTGACGGCAGCGCTCGGCGGCGCATTCCATAGCCGCCGGCTGCAGTTGATATCGAGCCAGGTCGGCACGGTCGCGCCGTCGCGGCGCCCTCGCTGGAGCCATGCGCGCCGCCTCGCCGCCGCGCTGGCGTTGCTCGCCGATCCACGGCTCGATAGCCTGCTCGAGCCGGACATCCCCTTTCATGACCTGCCGCACCGCCTTCCCCAAATTCTCGACCCGAAACGCGGCACGCTCTGCCAAGTCATTTCATATCCTTGAGGTTGGATCGTGTTTGCCGTCGAAGTTCGCGACCACATGATGATCGCTCACTCGTTTCGTGGCGTGGCGTTTGGCCCGGCGCAGGCCTTGCACGGCGCGACATTCGTCGTCGACGCCGCTTTCTTTGCCGAAACATTGGATGAGAACGGGATCGTCATCGACATCGGACGCGCCCACGACGCCCTAAAGGCCATTCTTCAGTCGTTGAATTACCGCAACCTCGACGACGTCGCGGAACTGGCGGGCCGCAACACGACGACGGAATTCTTGAGCAAGCACATCCACGACCGGCTGGCGAAAGTCGCACGCGATGATGCGCTGGGTCGCAGCGGCTGCGACCTCAAAGCGATCCGTGTCACGCTCTCGGAATCACATGTCGCACGGGCCTGGTACGAGGCCGATTTGTGGTGAGGCGCTTCGCGTTCGCCTTCCCGGGAGAGCTTTCGACTCCGACCGGCGGCTACGCATACGATCGTCGCATCGTGACCGAACTCACGCGTGCCGGCTGGCACATCGATCTTATCGGACTCGGCGACGGCTTCCCCTTTGCCGATAAGGACACGCTTCAGAGCGCGCACCGCTGCCTGGCGGATATTCCGGAAGGCCGGGCCATCGTCGTTGATGGACTGGCCTTGGGGGTGCTTCCTGAGGCGGCAAAGCAGATCGGCAAGAACCACCCCCTCGTCGCGCTCGTGCATCACCCGCTTGCACTGGAATCGGGCCTCACAGCCGACCAAGCGGCCTGCCTCCATGCCAGTGAACGTCTCGCCTTGGCGTCGGCGGCGCATATCGTCACCACGAGCGCCGCGACGGCCCGCCTGCTCGCCACCGATTACGGCGTCGCGGCGAGCCACATTTCGGTTGCCCCCCCCGGCACCGACCCGGCTCCGCCGGCGCGCGGCATGGGAGATGGAATCGTCCGCCTCCTTTCGGTTGGCGCGATCGTGCCGCGGAAAGGATACGACACGCTGATTGCCGCGCTCGCGACGATCCCTGATCTGCCCTGGCGCCTCGCGATCGTCGGCGACCGCACGCGCGATCCGAAGGCGGCGACGCAACTCGATACCGACATTGCCGGGCTTGGCCTGACGGATAAGGTATCGGTCCTGGGCGCTGTCCCGGCGGAACGCCTCAAAGAGGCTTTCCGTAGCGCCGACGTGTTCGTCTTGGCCTCACGGTTCGAAGGTTACGGCATGGCCTATGCCGAGGCCCTCGCGCACGGATTGCCGGTCGTTGGAACCCGTGCGGGAGCCATCCCCGACACCGTGCCACCGGCAGCCGCCCTACTCGTCCCGCCTGACGACGTGGAAGGATTGGCCCAGGCTCTTTGCGAGATCATCGGCAATCCGCAACGACGCCAGCAGTTGGTGGCGGCAGCACGCATGGCCGCGAGCGACCTTCCGACGTGGGAGCACTCCGCCAAAATCTTTGCCGAGGTTGTGAGGCGCGTCGCATGAGCGGCTTTTCCGCCAGCTGGCTCGCGCTACGCCAGCCCTACGACCTGCGCGCGCGCAATGCGGACGTTCTTGCCGCCGCGAGCGCCGTCATGCGGCGGCATGACGCGTTGCGAATCACCGATCTCGCCTGCGGAGCCGGTTCAACAATCCTGGCGCTCAGTCGGCGCGCGTCCGTGCCGCAAGCGTGGCGCCTCGTCGATAACGATCCGGCTTTGCTCGCTGTAGCGGCACAGTTACCGACGCCGGCGCACATCACGATCGCGCCCCAATTGAAAGATCTCCGCCACGATCTCGACGCCCTCTTCGAGGAGCAGATCGACCTCTTGACGACGTCGGCATTGCTCGATCTTGTTTCCGAGATGTGGCTTGAGAAGCTCCTCCAGGCAGTCGCTGATCATTCCACCGCCTTCTATGCGGCGCTCTCCTACAACGGCCTCATCGATTTCCGTCCCCACGATCCCTTGGATGCCGCCGTTATCGCCGCTGTCAATGCGCATCAGCGAACGGACAAGGGGTTTGGTGCAGCACTCGGCCCCAAGGCCGCGGATGTTGCGATCAAACGGCTTGACGCCTTGGGCTTCCGCGTCGTTCATGGTCCCTCCGACTGGGTCCTGGGTCCAAACGATCGCGTGATGCAGACGGAACTGCTGCAAGGCTGGGCGAACGCCGCGCGCGAAATGGCGTCGATCGAGAACGCGGAGCTCGAAATGTGGCTAACGCGGCGGCACGCAGCCATTGCGGAAGGAGCTTCGTCGATCCGCGTAGGTCATGTCGACTTTTTCGCGGAGCCGACGGGAATACGAAAGCCCGACAAGTCGCAGTCGAACAGAAGCTCATCGTCGATCTGATGCGAATGCATTTTGATCCGCATCGCCTGATCGGCGCGTTCGATAGGCGGAAGAGAAAATCCGCAAGGCCCTGCGCCGAGGATGATGGGCGCAACCACTATATGAAGCCGATCGAGGCAGCCGGCCTTCAGAAAGCGGGAGACTGTATGCGCGCCGCCCTCGATCAAGATGCGACGCATGCCGTGCGCCGCGAGGGCTGTCAGAATATCGGCGGGCGCAAAGCCGCCCATACTCATCGTCAGCGTGACGACTTCCACGCCGGCCGGCAGGGGCTCCTGCTGGCCTGGCCTTGTGATCACCAAACGCCTGACGCCATCCTCGTGCAACACCCGCGCGCCCCGGGGAAGACGGCCATTGGGGTCGATCACGACGCGCGCAGGGTGGGAGCCGGCCACATGCCGCACGGTGAGTTGCGGATCGTCGATAATCGCCGTTCCGACGCCGACGACGACGGCATCGACCAGCGCACGGAGGCGATGCAGATGCGCAAGCCCCGCAGGGCCGTTGATATATTTCGAGTGCCCGCTCTCTGTCGCGACACGGCCATCGAGAGACTGGCCGACCTGACCGACGACGACAAGATCATCGACGGCGCCGTGGCGGAGGGGATCGAACAACGCGCCCCACCGCGAATGCTTCGATGCCGGACGCCGCGCGCCAAATCCGTCGACAAAGTCGGCCCAATCGTCGGCGTGCTCACCCCTCTCTTGCGCGCCGGAAGCCAAAGGTCGGCCTGACATCGGAATAACGGTCTCGAAGCTTGATCTGGGGCTTTGAAAGCGGAAGCTGCCACAAATCTCACGCAGTGGCGAATGGAATGGTGCTTCCCCTTGCGGTGTTCTAATCTTGGAGATCAACCCCGTATGCGTGCGTTGGAGGCCAGGGCCGTGTCCGTGCTTTTCGGCAGCGATGGAAGCACCGGCGTGAGCCGTGGTCTTGCGGAGTTCAACAGCGGCCGACCCGTCTTTATTCGGGGCCGCGATGAAATACTCCTGGCGTTGCCGGCCGAGGGGCTCAGCGCGGCACGGCTCAAGGCCTTCGTGCAGATGTGTGCCCCCGGCGCTCCACGGCTCGTCGTCACCGCGCAACGCGCCGCAGCGCTCGGGCTGTTTGGCCCGACGCCCATGGAACTGCCCATCGGCGAAGCGAGCGATGCCGGCGAAATCCTTGCGCTGGTGACGCATGTCACGCGCCAACCGCTGCCGCACGCCAAATCGGCCGGCCTCGCCGCGGCCGCAGCGCTTGAAATCGCCAAGATGTCGCAAGGACTGCCGGCTGTGCTCGCGGCCGTCGTTCGGGACGATGTTATCACCGCCCACCCGCATGTGATCACTGTCGAGGCCGGCGCCGTCAAACAATTCGCCGACGAAACCGTCGAGGCCCTGAGGATCGCCAGCGACGCCACGGTGCCGCTCGTCTCAGGCAAGATGGCGCATTTCGTCGTGTTTCGCGATGCGCTCGGCGGAAGCCAGACGGCGATCATTGTCGGCTCGCTCGATCATACGAAGCCAATCCTGGTGAGGCTGCACTCGGCGTGCCTCACCGGCGATGTCTTCGGCTCGCGCCGTTGCGACTGCGGCGATCAACTCCGCCTGGCCTTAGCGCGGCTGGACGACAACGGTGGCGGCATCATTTTGTATCTAGCGCAGGAAGGTCGTGGTCTCGGCCTCGCCAACAAGATGCGGGCCTATCAATTGCAGGACCAAGGCCTCGATACCGTGGACGCGAACACGACACTGGGTTTCAACGATGACGAGCGGGACTATCGCGTCGCCGCGCGTATGCTCGAAATGCTCGATTGCACGCGGATCGTTTTGCTCACCAACAACCCGGCGAAGGTCGAGGGGCTCGGCCGAAGCGGTATCGACATCGTCGGCCGCCTCTCGCTCGAAGCGCCAATCAAGGCTGAAAACCGGCGTTACCTTGTCGCGAAAGCCGAGCGCGCCGGACACCATCTCGATCATTTGATGGCGTCGCTTGTCGACCCGTCCTGACGGCTTCGATCAATCTCCACAACGTGGCGTGACGCTCTCACCCGCAGCGCAAAGCGTCGCTGCAATCCGCACGATGGTGATGATTGCCGGCGTCGGCTGGTCCATCGCGTTTATCGTGATCGCTCTCATCTGGCGACTGCAGCTTTACGCCGACGGCGCCTTCTTCTCCTACGCCATAGCGGTGCAGGATGTCTGGGCGTTCCATTGGCACAATATCTCAGGCCGCCTTTCCGTCTTCCTGCTGACATTGTGGCCGGCCGAACTGCTTGTCGGATGGACAGGCAGCCCGCACGCCGGCGTCATGGCGTATGGCGCGCTCTTTTATGGCGCACCGCTTGTCAGCCTCGTCGCGACATTTTACTTCGACCGCACGCCGGGGCGCAGCTTTTTCACGGTCGCCTGCGCCTCGACGGCTCTCCTCGCCCCTCTCGTGTTCGGATTCCCGACGGAGATGTGGATCGCCCATGCGCTCTTTTGGCCGACGCTGACGGCGGCACATTGCGCGCGCCAATCGCATCGAGGGACGCTCATTGTCTTTGTCCTCATGGCCTTCCTCATCCTGGCGCATGAGGGCGCCCTTGTCCTTGCCTGCGCCGTGGTCGCGTCCCTGGCGATGCGCGGCTCGCAGGATCCCAAATTCGTACGCGGCGCGTGCGTGCTCTTGGCCGCCTTGGTTCTTTGGGGGACCGTAAAAATCACCTATCGCCCCGATGATTATTTCGCCGGCGCTTATTGGCGGGCGGCCTTTCATTTCTTTGATCTCGGCCTCTTCACTACCAGCATCGTGCGAATCCTGCTGGCAACGCTTGCCGGATACGTAGCCTGTCTTTGGCTCTGGCGCCGCACCGCGCCTTCGCCGCGCGCGCCTATTTACGCCGTTCTGACCGTTGCGCTGTGTCTTGCGGCGTATTGGCTTCTGTTCGATACGTCGCTCCACGCCAGCAACAGATATTACATGCGGACTCTGCTGGTGGTTTTCACACCGCTGCTCGGCCTCTTCGCCGTCTTCGCCGTAATGAACGCCTTGCGCGCGGAGCGCATGTTGAATGCACCCACCGGCCTCTTACGAGCAGCCACACAAACTCAAGCCCTCACGACGGCATTTGCCGGCGCGTTTGTTTTGATCACGCTGGTCCACGGCGTCGAGACAGCCAAATTCCTTGACGGCTGGACGCGCTACAAGCACGCTGTGCAGCAGCTTGCGATAAGCGAACTGTCCGATCCTTCGGTTGGCGATGCGCGCTTTGTTTCGACGGAAAGAATAAGCAAAAAACTGCGCCCGTTGTCGTGGTTCTCGACGACCCCGTATCTGTCTATTGTGCTCGCCGGTTTTAGGCCGTCGCGCATCGTGGTCGACCCGAGCAACGCTTATTTCTGGCTCGACTGTACCACGGCAACGCGAAGCGCAGATGCCGTCCTGAAGGTCCCGACCGACGCACGCGCATCGGTTCGAATCTATTCATGCCAACATCGCTAGTGGTTGCCACCACAGCGGGGACATGGCGTAATGCCCATGCAAATCAGGGCCAACACTCCGAGGTCCTGGACCTACGCCCTACGCCCAACCACTCTCTCCGGCTCTCCGCAGCTTGAAATCGCCCTGCCGACAGAACCCTCCATGCCCCAGCCCGTCGATCCCATCACGCGCTCCGTTGTTGAGCATCGTCTCACCTCGATTACACGCGAGATGGGCGAGGCGATGCTGCGGACGTCATTCTCGCAGATCCTGAATTCGAGCCGGGACTTCTCGATCGGCATCGTCGACACGCGCAGCCGGCTCGTTGCGCAGGCCGACCACATCCCAATCCATGTCGGCGCGCTGCCGTGGGCAACCCGCGCTGTCGAGGCGCGTTTCGACGACATCGTCGAGGGCGACGTTTTTCTCTTGAACGACCCGTCGTATGGCGGCTCGCATCTGCCCGACGTCACCGCCTTCGTGCCTGTGTTCAAAGGCAATCGCCGGCTTTTCTGGACCGTTGTCCGCGCACATCAAAGTGACATCGGCGGCTCGGCTCATGGCGCCTACAACCCCTCCGCACGCGACATATGGACCGAAGGGTTGCGCATTCCGCCAGTGCGGCTTTACGCGGCGGGACAGCAACGCGATGACCTCGTCGACTTGCTCGCGCTGAACACCCGAAACGATCGCGATTTTCGCGGCGACCTCGCGGCGATGGTGGGCGCAGCGCGGCTCGGAGCGCGCCGCATCTTGAAGCTCCTCGACGATGTTGATACCGACACCGTTCTGCAGGCGATCGAGGATTCTTTCGACGCGGCTGAGCGACGCACGCGCGCCATCGTTTCGAAATGGAAGGATGGCGTCTTCGAGGGCGAGGCTTTCCTCGATGACGACGGGCACGGCCGTGAAGACATTCGCATTCACGCGCGCGTCACCAAGACCGGAAGCAATATCGAGGTCGATCTCACCGGCTCCGACCCGCAATCCACCAGCTTTATGAACTCATCCTATGCGAACTCGCAATCGGCTTGCGCAATGGCCCTCGCCTTTCTGATCGATCCGGACGTTCCTAAGAACGACGGCGCCTTCCGCCCGCTCAGCGTCAAGCTCAAGGAAGGAACCATCGTTTGGCCGGAGCCGAACCGGCCCGTCACGATGTGCACGAGCCATCCTTCAAACGGCATCGTGCAAGCGATCCTCACCGCCCTTTCGCGATCGTGCCCGGATCGGGTGATGGCCGGTTGGGGTCGACGCTACAGGATCGCCATCCAAGGCGAAGACCCGCGAAACGGCCGCAAGTTCATCTGGCACATGTTCCATGCGCGGCCGGGCGGCGGCGCCTCGAGCGCCGGCGATGGCTGGTCTTCGATCGGGGAGTTCGAGTCCGTGGGTGGGCTTAAATTCGGCAGCGTCGAGTTTGCCGAAGTCCGCTTTCCGCTGCACTTTGCACGGCACGAGTTTCTCCCCGATTCCGGCGGCAAAGGGCGCTATCGCGGCGGGCTTGGCGTTGCGCTCGACCTCGTGATGCTCACGGAAAAACCGGCGCTCGCCAACACGGCGGGCGATGGCGCGCGCTACGGCTCGTTCGGAATGCTCGGCGGCGAAGACAGTCCGCCCCACAAGTACCGGCTGATATCCAAAGGAAAGAAACCGCGCGTGTTGAAAACCAAGGAAGTCGGAATTGCCGTTCAACCCGGGGATGTCTTCGAGATCCGTTCGGCCGGCGGCGGCGGATGGGGACCACCGGACGAGCGAACGGCAGAAGCGCGTGCGCAAGATGAACTCCAAGGCCTCGTGAGCAAGCGAGCGGGCTGATGTCGCGACTGAGGATTGGCGTCGATGTCGGTGGCACCTTCACCGATCTTGTCGCGATCGACGAAGGCGGCCGCACGATCTTCGCAAAAGCGCTCTCGACGCCGCAGGATCAGTCGCTCGGCGTGATCGCCGGGCTGCAGGAATTAGCGAAGCGCCACGGCCTGTCGCTGAGCGATCTCTTGGCGCGAACGGGCTCGATCGTCCACGGCACCACGGTGGCGACCAACGCGCTCCTGGAACGCAAAGGCGCCAAGGTCGCTCTTCTGACGACGGAAGGGCATCGCGACGTCCTAGAAATGCGAGAGGGCATGAAGCCCAATCGCTACGAGCTGCGCTCGAGCCCTCCGACCCCGCTTGTACCGAGACAGCTGCGGCTCGCAGTCCGCGAACGCATCGGCCCCGACGGCGCGGTCATCACGCCCTTGGATGCTGCCTCCCTTGAGAGAGCGATCCGGGCAATCCGCGCGGCGAACGCAACGTCGGTCGCGATCTGCTATCTGCACGCTTACAAAAACCCAGCGCATGAACTGGAGACGGAACAGCGTCTACGCGCCGCGCTCCCAGGCGTTTACATTTCGCGATCGAGCGATGTGTTGCCGCAGATCAAGGAATTCGAACGCGTCTCGACCACGGTCGTGAATTCCTACGTCGGGCCTACCGTTCATTGGTATCTCACCAACCTGCAGACCCGGCTGCGCGATGCCGGCTTTGCGGGAAGCCTTTTTATCGTTCTATCGCACGGCGGCATGGCGCCGGTGGAAGAGGCGGCGCGGCTCGCCGCAGCGACCGTATTGTCGGGGCCAGCCGGCGGCGTCGCAGGAGCCATACGTTGCGCGCAGCTTCTCGGCCTTGACGATCTCATTCCCTTCGACGTCGGCGGCACCTCGACCGACATTTCGATGATCCATGACGGCAAGGCTGCGCTGTCGACGGAGCGAAGCCATGCTGGCGAGCGCATTGCGCTACGGTCCCTCGATATTGTTTCCATCGCGGCCGGCGGCGGCTCGATTGCCCATGTCGATGCAGGCGGAAGTTTCAAGGTCGGTCCCGAGAGTGCCGGAGCCGTTCCGGGCCCAGCGTGCTACGCCAATGGTGGCGCCGAACCCACCGTCACCGACGCCAACCTACTGCTCGGTTATCTCGACGCGAAAAATTTCTTCGGTGGCAAGAAGAACCTTAATGCATCCGCGGCGGAGGACGCCGTCGCAAAGGTCGGAGCAAAGATCGCACTCTCGGCGCGAGAGGCCGCAGCCGGCATCTATCGGCTGATCAATCTCAACATGGCGGAGGGAATCCGGCTGATGACCGTGCGACGCGGCGTCGATCCTCGCGGATTCACGCTTCTCTCGTTTGGCGGCGGCGCAGGCCTTCATGCCGTCGAGGTTGCCCGCGAGCTTGAAATTCCGCGCGTGATCGTACCGACCGTCGCCTCGGTCCTTTCGGCCTGGGGCATGCTCACAAGCGACCTTCGCTACGAAGTCAGCGAGACCCATGTGGGCGACAATTCAGCCATGACCGATGAGAGCCTGCGATCGGTTTATGCGACACTGGAACGGCGAGCCGTCGACCGGCTGCGTCAGTGGTTCGATGGCGAAATCCGCGTCGAGCGCTCGGCCGAGATGCGCTATGGCGAGCAAGTCTTCCAGGTCGACGTCTCCTTGGATGGACTCGATTGGGAACGACCAGGCTTGGCCGCCAGTGTCGCCGAACGATTCCACCTGCGCCACGAGGAACTCTACACTTACTCGTCCCGCGATCAGGAGGTTGTGTTCGTTAACGCGCGGGTGGCGGCAGTCGGTCAACCCCTTCAACAGCAATCGCCGCAGGGAAAAATTTCGAGGACCGAGACGCGACAGGCCCATTTTATGGAGACGCGCCAAGCCCATTTCGGCGGCTGGATATCGGTGCCCGTCTATCAGATCGACAAATTGTCACCGGGCGCCACGATCACCGGGCCCGCGATCTTCGAAGCAGAGACGACGACCGTCGTCGCGAATGCGGGCGATGTCGTTTCGGTCAACAGCCTCGGCTGGCTCGACATCGCGCTGCGCCTGCCGGATGGTGCACGATCGACCGCGGACTCTGAACTTTGACCGCTGCCGCGATGTCCCTCCCCGAGCCTTTTCACGGACGACTTCGCACCTGAGCGTCCGCTTTATCCATGACCGGCACGCAAGACCTGACTGCGTTCTCGCGCCCTTGCTCCGGTGTCTTAACGGCTTCATAGTCCGCCGCGCCCGCCTTTATCTATTTCCGGAGTCATCATGGATTTGAAGCTCGCGAAGAAGACTGCGCTGATTACGGGCGCGTCCAAAGGTATTGGCCGCGCGACCGCCGAGGTGTTCGCTGCCGAAGGTTGTAATGTGATTATCGTGTCCCGCGATGCCGAGGCGCTTGCAGCCGTGAAATCCGCGATCGCTCAAAAATCGAACGTGCGTGTCGACATCGTCGCCGCAGATCTCTCCGACAGCAAGAACGTCGACAAGCTTGCGAAGGAATATCCGGACATCGACATTCTGGTGAACAATGCCGGCGCGATCCCGGGTGGAACGCTGCTCAACGTCAGCGAGGAGACGTGGCGCAAGGCGTGGGACCTGAAAGTATTCGGCTATATCAATATGTGCCGCGCGTTTTATAGGCTTATGGCGGCACGCAAGGATGGCGTCATCGTCAATGTCGTCGGCAACGCGGCCGACACGCACGATCCCGAATATATCTGCGGCGTCGCCGGAAACGCGGCGCTGACCGCGTTCAGCCAATCGCTCGGTTGCGTCAGCGCAAAGGACGGAATTCGCGTGGTCGCGCTCAGCCCCGGCCCCGTGGAAACCGACCGGATCGTCGCGTTGATGAAAAAGAAAGCAAAGGACCGAACGGGCGACGAGAACAACTGGGAGGAATTGCGCAAACCCTTGCCGTTCCAGCGCTGCGCCACGGCCGAAGAGATCGGCGTCGCGGCCGCGTTCCTGGCCTCTCCCTTGTCCGGCTACACGAGCGGCTCGGTGGTGACCATCGACGCCGGCCTCTCTGCACGCGCGACCGCATTCTGACGATTGAGAGCAATCATGCCGCACCTGACCACAGACGATAACGTAAAGCTTTATTACGAAGAGACGGGCAAGGGCATTCCCATTGTCTTCATCCACGAGTTTGCCGGCGACTATCGCTCGTGGGAGCAGCAGGTTCGCTACTTTTCCCGCTACTACCGCTGCATCACGGTCAACGCGCGCGGCTATCCGCCATCGGACGTGCCGAAAGACGGCAGCAAGTATTCGCAAGAACGCGCCCGCGACGACATCCGCGCCGTGCTCGACGCGCTCAAGATCGACAAGGCGCATGTCGTCGGCCTCTCGATGGGCGGCTTTGCGACCTTGCATTTCGGGTTCACCTATCCGGATCGCGCGCGCTCGCTCGTGATTGCGGGCTGCGGCTATGGCGCGGAGCCCGACAAGCGCGCGCAGTTCGCCGCCGAGGCGGAGGCCTCCGCCAAGCGGTTCGAAGAACTGACGATGGCAAAAGCCGCGGAGGCTTACGCGCTTGGGCCGACCCGCGTGCAGCATCAGAACCGGGACCCGCGCGGATGGCGGGAATTCGCCGATCAGCTCAAGGAGCATTCGACCGAGGGCGCCGCACTGACGATGCGCGGTGTGCAGGCCAAGCGCCCTTCCCTCTTCGATCTCGTCGACAAGATGAAGGCGATCACGGCGCCGACACTGGTGATGACTGGCGATGAGGACTGGCCCTGCATCGAGCCGGGCGTCCTGATGAAGAAGAACATCGCGACCGCCGCACTTGTGGTCATGCCGAACGCCGGCCACAACATCAATCTTGAAGATCCGGCGGCGTTCAATGCACATCTCGCCGAGTTGTTCACGGCAGCCGACGCCGGCACGTGGCCCACGCGCGACCCACGCGCGATGGCGGGGTCCATTTTGGGAAGGTAACGCCGCCTCACGCGCGGCAGGCGTCGTCAATAGACGGCTACTGCGCCTCGGCGCGTGTCGCGGCGCGGCCGAGATAGGCCTCGTGAACGCGCGGGTCCTTCGCAAGTTCAGCGCTGGTGCCGGTCAGGAGAATGCTTCCGGTTTGCAGCACGTAGCCGCGATTGGCCGTCTCCAGCGCGTAGCGGGCATTCTGCTCCACCAGCAGAACTGCAGCCCCGCCTTCATTGATGGCGCGGATCGTGCGGAAGATGTCGCGCACGACCAGCGGCGCGAGACCGAGCGAAGGCTCGTCGAGGCAAAGGAGCGACGGCTCCGACATCATCGCGCGTCCGAGGACGAGCATCTGCTGCTCACCACCGGAAAGCGTGCCCGCATTCTGGCTCGCGCGCTCGCGCAACCGCGGGAACATGTCGAAGATGCCTTCGATCATGCGCTTCACCTTCGCGTTGTCACGGCGGTTCTTGAAGCCGCCGAGCTCGAGATTTTCACGCACGGTGAGAAACGGAAACGCGCGGCGGCCCTCCGGGACCAGCGCAATGCCGCGCGCGGTCCGCTCGTGCGACGGCAGGCGCGTGATTTCTTCGCCGCGCAGCCGGATTGCCCCGCGGCGCGGCGCCAGCTGGCCCGCGATCGCGCGCAGCGTTGTCGACTTTCCGGCACCGTTCGCGCCGATCAACGCAACGATCTCGCCATCATTCACCTCGAGCGAAATGCCGCGGCATACGGACAACTCGCCATAGGCAAGCTCCAGATTTTCGGTGGCGAGAAGCGCACTCACATCAGCTCTCCGCCGAGATAGGCCGAAACGACGGCGGGATTTCGCTGCACATCCGAAGGAACGCCTTCGAACAGCCGTTGCCCATAATCCATCACAAGAATGCGATCGGCGACGGTCATCACCAGTTCCATATTGTGCTCAACGACTACCACCGTCACGCCGCGCTTGCGTGTCGTCAGAATGCGCTCGAGCAGCGCGTCGACCTCCGCGGCGTTCAGTCCTGCGGCCGGCTCGTCGATCAGCAGCAGTTTCGGCCGGGTCGCGAGCGCGCGGGCGTATTCCAGCATGCGCTGTTCGCCGTAGGAGAGCGAGCCCGCGAGCGCATCATGCCGCTTCGCGAGCCCCATGAACGTGAGAAGGTCCATCGCCTCGTCGCGGCAGCGGGCATGATCTCGACGGAAAGCTCCGCCATGAATGAGATACTGCCAGGCCGGAATCTCGTGATGGACGTGAAAGCCCGCCACAACGTTCTCGAGCACAGAAAGCTGCTTGAACAGCCGTATTTTCTGGAAAGTCCGGGCGATGCCGAGCCGCACCCGGCGGTGCGACGGCATGCCGAACATGTTCGCACCGCCGAAGGTGAGCGAACCGGTATCCGGCTGATAGACGCCGCTGATCAGGTTCAGCATCGTCGACTTGCCGGCGCCGTTCGGGCCGATAATGGCGAACACCGAATTTTGCGGAATGTCGTAGGACACGTCCCGCACGGCGCGTACGCCTCCGAAGCTTTTGTTCAGCCCCTTTGCGCTGAGCAGAATCTCGCTCATGGCGCGCCTGCCGACGTTCCGCCGATCTTCTGGCGGATCAACTGCCAGCCCTGCACCAGTCCGCCCGGCATGAACAGCACGACGAGGGTCAGCGCGGCGCCGTAGAGAACGAGGCGAAGGTCACCGATGCCGCGCAAAAGCTCAGGCAAGAGCGTAAGCAGGATCGCGCCGAAAACCGGCCCGATCAGCGTCCCCATGCCGCCAACGATCACCATCGCGAGGATGGAGAAGGATTCGGAAATGAAGAACGCGTCGGGAACGAGGGTGCCGACGAACGTCGCGTAGAAGCAGCCCGCCGCTCCACCGACGGCCGCCCCGACGCCGAACGCGAACACTTTCCAGACGCTCGCATTGATGCCGAGCGACTGCGCGGAGACTTCATCCTCGCGCACAGCCGTAAGCGCCTCACCGATCGGGGAGTGCACGAGCTGATCGAGGAGGAAATAGACCAGCAGCGCGAACGCGCTGACGAGATAGAAAAGCGCAATCTGATTTCCGAAATCGATCGGCGGCAGTCCCGGAATCGCGATCGCGGGCGGCGGCGGGATCCCGTAGATGCCGAGCGGACCCTGCGTGAGGCTGATCCAGTTCAACAATATCTGGTGGACGATGACCGCGAAGCCGAGCGATGCGATCGCGAGATAATGCCCGCGCAGCCGCACGGCAAAGAGCGCCAGGATCATTCCTGCAATGCCGGCGAAAGCCACACCGGCCGCGAAGGCGGCCCAGAAGTGCACCCCAAGCTTCGTGATCAGCAAGGTCGAGACATAGGCGCCAAGACCATAAAAGGCCGACTGGCCGAGATTAAGCTGTCCCGCATAGCCGAGGATGAAATCGAGGCCGATTGCGAGCAAGACGTTGATGGCGCAAAGCGTGAGATTGGTGCGCCAATAACTGCTGCTCAAGACGAGCGGCACGAGCGCGATCACGAGCGCCGCACCGAGGAACGCGAGTCGCCGCCACGATGACCGATACGGCACGACCGCCGCGGCCGCGTCAGACATTTTCTTCGCGCCTTTCGGAGATCAGTCCGGTGGGGCGGAAGGCGAGCGTCAGTAGAAGGAGCCCGAAGACGACGATATCGATCAAGCCAGGGTCGAGATACTGCGTAGTAAAGCTCTCGATCAACCCGACGAGCAAGCCCGCCAGGATCGTGCCCTCGACATTGCCGAATCCGCCGATGATCACGATCGCGAACGCTTTCACGATCACGGTGGTGCCGGCGAGCGGCGTCAGGACCAGAACCGGCGCGAGCATCGCCCCGGCCATGCCGGCCAGCGCCGAGGAAATGACGATGGTGAGCATGATGAGAAAGCTCGGATTGATGCCCATCAGCCCGGCGGTCTCACGGTCCTGCGCGACGGCACGCAGCGCCTTGCCCAGGAACGTGAACTTCATGAACATATAGAGCAGCGCAATCGTCGCGATCGAAACCGCGATGATGATGACGCTTTGCATCGTGAAAAAAGTGCCGGCAACGCGAAAGACCTGCTGGCTGTACGGCGTCTCGAACGCGTAGGGCACAGGCCCGAACCAGGCCAGCATCGCGTTCTGCATCATGGTCGAAACGCCGATCGTGGCGATCAACGGCAACAATTCGCTGCCCTTGTTTCGAAGCGGCGCAAAAATCGCAAGATTGATGGCAAAGCCAAGCAGCGCGCCGACAAGCAGCGCGACCCCTATGCTCGCCAGATATCCGCCACCGAGCAGATGCATGAAGAAATACGCGGCGAACGCGCCCAGCGTGACAAAATCCGCGTGGGCGAAGTTGATCTGGACCAAGACGCCATAGATGAGCGTGAGGCCCAGAGCGACAAGCACATACAGGCTACCAAGGACGATGCCGTTGATAGCCTGCTGCGCAACGATCGTTGCTGTCACGCGCTTAGTTCCACTTCAGCGCCGTCCACGACAAATCCGGCTCGGTTCGCATATAGTGGATCGTGTCCATCTTGACGTTCTGGTTGTGCTTGTCGAACTCGACGCTGCCTGTGACCCCGCTGAAGTCCTTGGTCGCAGCCAGCGTGTCGCGCATCGACTGCGCATCCTTGGCGCCGCGCTTCACGGCATCGGCAATCAGCATGATCTGGTCGTAAGCGTGCGCATTGAGGTGCGTCGGGTCGGCGTTGAACTTGGCTTTGAAGGCGGAGATGAAGTTCTTCACGACCGGACGCGTGTCGGTCGGATCGAATTGGACGATGCGGATGTAGCCTTCGGCGGCCTTTCCGGCCTTCTGCTCGAATCCGAACGGAAGCCAGATGGTGCCGAGTTGAATGGCCGAGCCGCCGCCGCCCTTCACGACGCCGGCCTGCGCGAGAGCCTGCGTGATCTTCAAACCCTGCCCTTCGAGCGTATAGGTCGGAATGACATCGGCCTTGCCGGCGCCCGCGACGCGCGTCGCGATCGAAGTGAAGTCGTTCACGTCGCGGCCGAAGCCGATATCGGCAATGATCTTGCCGCCAAGCTTTTCGAATGTTTCCTTGAAAACCTTCGCGTTGCCGATGCCGGCATTCGTGTTCTCGTAAAGGAGAACCGCGGTGCGCGCATTGAGCTTGTTGTAAGCCTGCGTTGCGATGTCGACGCCCTGCATCACTTCGTTCGGCAAGATCCGGAAGGTGTAGGGGTTTCCAGGATCGGTAATCTTGATCGACGACGAGCCGGCATTGAGCAGCGGAACCTTCGCTTGCGCAATAATCGGCATGATCGCGAGGGTGGCGTCGGAGCATTCCTCGCCGATGATCACGTCCGGCTTGTACTGATCGAGCAACCGCTTGGCGGCCTGCGAAGCGGGTAGAGGCGCACAAGCGGAATCTTCATATTGAACGGAGAATTTGTAGCCGTTCACGCCCTCTTTGTTCACCTGCTCGAGTGCGAGCTCGACGCCCTGCTTGTCCTGTGCGCCGAAATAGGCGCCCGGGCCGGATATCGGGAGCAGCGCGCCGATCTTGATCGTCTTATCTTGCGCGTGCGCACTGCCGAAAGCGGCCGTCGCCATGAGCCCGAGCGCACCGACAAACAATACAAAACGTTGCATCTTCATAGGCGCCATCTCCCTGAAAATTCTTTTAGCTAAACCGACCATAACAACGAACGAACCGTCATTACAATCGGGGGGCCGGATCGCAATAGGCGAACAAGCCGTCGCGTAACTCGATCGCTCTCGATGCGATCTTTTCCTTACGCTGCCGATGATCGGGTTTCAGAACAATTCCAGACGTATCATTTATCGAAGATCGAAGTCCCCCTGCAGGTGTGCGTCGTCGCGATGCCGAGCGAGCCATGATCACGCGTATGCCGCTGCATCAAAATACAACCCTATCGTGCACATAGAGGCTGACCGCAGAAGCGTGATCATTCGTCATGAACGCTTCAATCGCTTTGCAGGTTGGAGACGTCGCCCGCCGCACTTGCAGCCTCGTTACGCTCTCGCGCCTGCGCATACAGCGCCAACCGTTTCGCCGCCGCCGGCGGCGTGGCAGCGGCTTCCGTATGCGAAAGCGGCGGAAGCTCTGTCGCGCGATGGCAGGCCGTCAAATGATCGGCCGCGAACGGCATGAGCGGCGGCGCCTCGCGGCGGCAGAGATCAACAACGTAAGGGCAGCGTGTATGGAATCTGCACCCCTTCGGAAGATCGATCGGGCTCGGCGCATCGCCGCTCGGGATCGATCGCTCCGTCTTGCGGATACCGGGCCGCGGAATCGCCGCCATGAGACCGCGCGTATATGGATGGCGCGACTGAGCGAACAAAACCTCCTTCGGCGCAAGTTCGACGATCTGCCCGAGATACATGACCGCAACCCGGTCAGCCACGTGCTTCACCACCGCGAGGTCATGCGCGATGAAAAGATAGGACAGCGACAAGCGCGTTTGCAGATCTTTCATCAGGTTTACGATCTGCGCTTGGATCGACACGTCGAGGGCGGAGACCGGCTCGTCACACACGACGAGCGTTGGCTCCAGCGCCAGCGCTCGGGCAATGCCGATGCGTTGCCTTTGGCCGCCGGAAAACTCATGTGGATAGCGCGCGGCATAGTGCGGCGAGAGACCGACCAATTGCATCAGCTCTTCGACACGCGCGCGGCGGGTCGCACGCGTGCCGATGCCGTGGATGATCAGTGGCTCTTCGAGCACTTGGCTCACCCGCATGCGCGGATTGAGCGATGAAAATGGGTCTTGGAAGACGATCTGCATGCGCCGGCGAAGGCGCCGCAGCCGCTCCCCTTTCGCCTGTGTTATGTCCTGCCCCTCGAACAGGATACGCCCCGTGGTCGGCTCGATCAGGCGGAGCGCGAGGCGCGCGGTCGTCGATTTACCGCAACCGGATTCACCGACCAGCGCCAGCGTCTCCCCCGCATTGAGATGAAACGAAACCCCGTCGACGGCGCGCAGCAGCGTCGCAGCCTTGTCGGTGCGTGCGCGGGTCGGATAATGTTTGCTGAGTTTCTCGACCTCCAATAAAGGCGCGCTCATGACACCGCGGCCTCGATGGGCGCGCGGATGCAGGCGGCGCTATGCGCTTTGCTCAACGGCCGGAGCGAAGGATCGACGGCTTTGCAGTCCGCCGTGGCAAATACACAGCGCGGGTGAAATCGGCAGCCGTCCGGCAGCATAAACGGCGGCGGCACGCTTCCTTCGATCGCGAGCAAGCGGTCTTGCGCCGTCTCGATCTTTGGAATGCTGCCGAGAAGGCCGAGCGTATAGGGGTGCTGCGGGTCGTCGAAGATCGCATGCGCCGCCGCATGCTCGACGACGCGCCCGGCATACATCACGGCAATCTCGTCGGCCATTTCCCCAACCACGCCGAGATCGTGGGTGATCAGGATGATGGCCATGCCCGTCTGTTGCTGTAGATCGCGCAGGAGATCGAGAATTTGCGCCTGCACGGTTACGTCGAGCGCCGTCGTTGGCTCATCGGCAATGAGAAGATCCGGCTTGCATGCCAACGCCATCGCGATCATCACGCGCTGGCGCATGCCGCCCGACATCTGATGCGGGTACTCATCGAAGCGGCGCTCGGGCGCGGGAATGCGGACCTGGCGCAAGGCTTCGATGCCCCGCGCGCGAAGCTCCGCGGCGCTCGCAGCGGAATCGTGGGCGCGCATCGCTTCCGTAATCTGACGGCCTGCCGTGTAGACTGGATTGAGGCTCGTCATCGGCTCCTGGAAGATCATCGCGATGCGGTTACCGCGGACATCGCGCATCGCTGTCGGCGGCAGCGTCAGGAGATCGGAGCCGTCGAGGAGAATACGGCCGTTCGCAACACGCCCCGGCGGCTGGACGAGCTGCATCACCGACAGCGAGAGGATCGACTTTCCGCAGCCGCTCTCGCCGACGATGCCGAGCGTTCGCCCCCGCGCAATCGACAGGCTCACACCGTCGACGGCGGCGAATTCACCTTCCGCCGTCGGGAATACGGTGCGCAACCCCTCGATCGCGAAGAAGGCGCCCTCTCGCTCGGGCGTGGCTGTCATGCCGTAAATCTCATCGGAGCGGCGGCGCCAGCGTCATTTCCGTGCTGCCATGGTCTTCTTTTGCCATTCGAGCTCGGTCTTGAGCAGTTCCGGGCCTTCGAGCTGAACACCGAGGCCGATGATGAGTGCCCCCGCGGCCATGTAGTAGGAGCTCAGCAACGCCACATCGACGATCTGCCGTGGCGAAAAATATTTGAGCATCGCGTCCAGCGTTTTCTGACCGACGCCTTTGCACGCCGTATATGCGAAAAGGTAATCGCACAGCGCGCGCTCGGCAGGGTCGAAATCGCTCGGCGTCTTGCCCTGCTTGATTTGGTCGAGTTGCGCGTCGGTGATGCCGATCTGGCGTGCAAGGTTGCCATGATGGACCCAGCCATATTCAACGCCACGCACTGTGACGACGATCGTCAATTCGCGCTGAACCTCCGTCAAATCCGTCCCATAGCGGCCGTAGTGGCCGAGTGCGGAATAATGCTGCAGCGCTTCCGGTGAATGGGCAATCGAGCGCATCAGATTCGAGACCCATCCCCGGCTCTTCTCCACACGGGCAAAAACTTCCGCGATGTGAGGGTTCTTTGCGAGGTCGACGGCTGGAAGCCGAGCCATTTTCTGTTCCTTCGGTTTGGTTTTGGAGGTGTCGAAAATCCTGTGCAGGAAGCGGGCCGCGCTTAGAGCGCATTGCGCAAGCGCGGGTCGAGCCGGTCGCGCAGATAGTCGCCAATCAGATTGATGCCGAGAACGGAGATGAAGATCGCGAGACCTGGAAACAGCGTGATCCACCACGCCGTTTCCAGATAGAGGCGGCCATCGTTCAAGATGCTGCCCCACGTGACCACACGCGGCGGGACCCCAAGCCCGAGAAAGCTCAAAGTCGCCTCCAGGATGATCATGTCGGACACGGCGAACGTGCCGAACACGATGACGGGGGTGAGTGTGTTCGGAAGGATATGACGCAAGATGATCCGCAGATGACTGGCGCCGGCCGCGCGTGCCGCCTCGACATAATCTTGCCGGATGGCGACAAGTGTTTCGCTGCGGATTAGCCGTGCATAAGTCGGCCAGCCGGTGACGCTGAGCGCGACGATGACATTCTGCAGCCCCGGCCCCAGAACCGTGACGAGGGCGATGGTGAGCAGGATCGTCGGAATGGCGAGCTGAATGTCGACAAGCCGCATCAGCACGTCGCCGGTGCGCCCGCCCACATATCCCGCCACGAGGCCCACGGCGATGCCGACGGGCGCGGCGATCGCGACGCACGTCAAACCGACCGTCAGTGAAATACGCGCGCCGTAGAGGAGCCGGGCGAAGATGTCGCGGCCTAGGGCATCGGTGCCCAACCAGTGGGCGCTGGTGCCGCCAAGGAAAGCCGGCGGCGCGAGATGGCGCGCGAGGTCCATCCGGTTCGGTCCGCGCGGCGCAATATAGCCGGCGAAAATGGCGGCGAGCACCATCAGACCTAAGAGAACTGCGCCGAGAACGACCAGCCACGATGAACGCGGAAGACGCCAGCGCCGGGCGCTCATGACGGTTGCGGACAGACTCACGTCTCGAGCCTCACGCGCGGATCGAGCGCGACATAGCTGATATCGACCAGCATGTTCACGATCACAAAAATCGCCGAGATGACCAGCGTCACGCCCTGGACGACGGGAAAATCGCGGTTGAAGACCGCTTCGACGACGAGACTACCGACCCCCGGCCAGGCAAAGATCGATTCCGTCACCACCGCGCCACCAAGCAACTGCGCGAGTTGCAGGCCGAGAAGCGTGATGATCGGCATCGCGGCATTGCGCAGGCCGTGCAGCACGAGCACGCGCGTCTCCGAAAGCCCCTTGGCGCGCGCGGTGCGCACGAAGTCCTGATTAAGCACCTCCAGCATGCTGGAGCGCACCATGCGGGTCAGGCGGCCAATGACGATGGTCGCAAGCGTGATTGCCGGCAGCACCAGATGGCTGAAGCCCCCCTGCCCGTAAACCGGAAGAACCTTGAGTTTTACGCCGAATATCAGAATCAAGATCAGGCCGAGCCAGAAGATCGGAATCGCTTGGCCGGCCATCGCGCCGGCGATCATCAGGCGGTCGAAAAAGGAGTTGCGCTTGATCGCTGCAATGACGCCCGCGGGAACGGCGATGGCGACCGCGATCACCATCGCCGCGACCGTCAGGGTGATGGTATGCGGCAAACGTTCCGCAATCAGATCGGCGACGGGGCGGTTGAAACGCAGCGACTGGCGCAAATCGCCCGCCAGAATATTTTTGAGATAGATCGCCAGCTGAACGTAGAGGGGCTGGTCGAGCCCCATGCTCTGGCGCACTTGCTGAATCTGCTCCGGTGTCGCGTCCGGCGAACTCATGACTAGCGCCGGGTCGCCCGACAGATGCAGCAGCATGAAGACGAATAACGCGACGCCCAGGATGGTTATCAGGCTTTGCAACAGCCGCCGTCCGACGAAGCCTGCCATCACTTCCCCTCAACTCCGCGACGCCTAGGTGCGCCGGCCAGCCAGCGCACCTCGCTCACGCATGCGATCAAGCTTCGACATAGGCATCGCGCACGATGATCAGATGATCGGGGCGCATCCGGAAGCCCTTCACCTTCTTCTTCAGTCCGAAATTCTCATCGAGCTGATAGAGGAAAACCCATACGGCCTCGTCGTGCAGCTCCTGCTGACAGGTCGCCGCGAGCTTGGCGCGCTCGTCCTTGGCAAAGGTCTGGCTGTATTTCTCGAGGTTGTCCTTCAGTGCGCCGGTCGCATTGAAATAGCGGAACGTCGGATAGGTCGGCAGAAATCGCTGCAACACATAATCCGGGTCCCAGACGCCATTGACGAAGGCGTAGTAGAGCCCGTCCTTGAGCTGCGAGCGGCCGGCCTTGGCGTTGAAATCGCCCCATTCGAGCAGCTGCAGATTGGTGGTGACGCCAACGTCTTCGAAATAGCCGGCAATCGCCTGCGCCGCCTCGACGCCGAGCTCGTAGCGTCCGGTCGACTGCCACAACGTGAGTTCCAGCTTGTCTTTGAAACCCGCTTCCGCGAGCAGCGCGCGGGCTTTGTCCGGCTGGTAAGTATAGGGCGCGGGATCAATCGAATATTCGACCTGCTTCGCGACCGGCGTGTTGAGGAGCTGGCCGTGGCCCTTGTAGAGATTCTTCAGGATCGCTTCGCGATCGACGGCGTAGTTGAGCGCCTGGCGTACGCGCTTGTCCTTGAGCGCCGCGGTCTGGTTGGCATTGAGCAGGATGCCGTGAATGCTCGAACCCAGACGCGAGTATAGCGCCAGATCGGCCGATTGCTCGACATTCGACAACATGGGAAAAGGCAGATTGACGACGATATCGATCGTGCCGCGCTGCAGCGCGGCCACGCGGGTCGCTGGATCGGGAATGATCTCCCAGATCACCTTTTGCGTTGCGCCCTTCTCGCCCCAGTAGTCCGGGTTGAGCTCGAGAACAACGTTCCGGCCGACCGTGTACTCGACGAACTTATACGGACCGGTTCCGATCAAGCTGTCGCCGACGAATTTGTCCTTGTAGTTCGCCAGCGCCTTCGGCGATCCCATGTTGAGAGATTCGGCCGCAAGGCGATTGGGCACCAAGGGATCGGGCTTCTTGGTGACAATATGCACGGTATAGGGATCGATGATCTCGACGCGCTGCCCGAAGCTTGGCGGCCAGACGGTCTTGCCGAGCGTGTTGAGCGGCGAGTTGATGATGCGCTCGATATTGAACTTGACAGCCTCGGCGTTGAACTCCGCGCCATCGTGATATTTCACGCCCTGCCGGAGCTTGAACTCCCAGGTGTTCGGATCGATGTTACGGTACGATGTCGCGAGCAGCGGCCGCAGCTCCATCGTGACCGGATCGCGCGTGAGCAGCGTCTCGAGGCAGCATCCGAGAATGGACGCCGTCAACACCGAACGAAATTGGTGCGGATCGATCGTTTCAGGATTCCCGGGAAGCGCAACGGTAAGCGTCGGCTGCTTGCCGGCGGCCTCGGCGCGCGTCGCATACGGACCAAGTTGCGCGCCGACGAGCGTTCCACCAAGAAGCGCGGCGCCTGAACGGAGCGCCGATCGTCGCGACACGCCGGCCTGCATGCGCGCGAACAGGTTCTGATTACGATCCGTCATGAAATCCCCTCCTCGGACGATACGCAATAATGGCCTCAAGATTCCGGACGTCCAGTCTCGAGCCATCTCTCAATGCGATTCATTGCGCCCGCTTCCCGCCGAGCCAACCGGCTCATGCGGACGCGTCAAAAATCCTATGGTAAATCATGCGAGCTATCAAACGGGTATAAGCCATGCTGGAAGCGGACAAGGTATTCGCCGGCTCGGTTCCAGAAAACTACGACCGCTACATGGTGCCGCTGATTTTCGCGCCGTATGCCGCAGACCTCGCACGACGAGCAGCGTCGTTGTCGCCCGGCGCTGTCTTGGAGGTCGCAGCAGGCACGGGAGTCGTCGCGCGCGCGTTGGCGCCGAAACTGTCTCCCGATGCAAGGTATGTGGTGACCGACCTCAATCAGGCGATGCTCGACTATGCCGCTTCGCAACAACCTCCCGACACACGCATCCAATGGCATCAGGCGGATGCGCTGGCGCTACCGTTTGAAAATGCGGCGTTCGATCTCGTTTGCTGCCAGTTCGGCGCGATGTTCTTTCCCGACCGCACCGCGGCCTATCGCGAAGCAAAGCGCGTTTTGAAACCCGGAGGGCATTTTCTGTTCAGCGTGTGGGACCGCATCGAGGAGAACGTCTTTGCGGATGATGTAACGCAGGCTCTCGCGCGGATTTTTCCGAACGATCCGCCGCGCTTTCTGGCCCGCACGCCGCACGGCTACCACGATACGGTTTTGATCCATCGCGAGTTGGAAGAGGCAGGCTTCTCCCGCCTGACGATCGAGACGAGAGCCGAAGAGAGCCGTGCGTCCTCGCCGCGCATTCCGGCTGTTGCCTATTGTCAGGGAACGCCTCTCCGCAGCGAAATCGAGGCGAGAGAGGCGGGAAAACTGGACGCCGCAACCGATTACGCCGAAGCCGCGATCGCGGAGCGGCATGGCCGCGGCAAGGTTGCCGCCAAAATTCAGGCGCACGTCATCGTGGCCGGCATCTAACGTCGTGCTGCGCTAGCGCGTTACGCAACCTAATTTTAAAGAAACGCGTCGCGCGAGGCGACTTAAGCCCGGGCATATTGCTCTTTGTCCTCACGCTTCGTCGCGTATTCTGCCCTCTCATTCCAACGAGAAACGCTCATCTTGGCGAGAGCATTGGTCGGATCGATATATTGCGAGGGCGCGCGCTTTGCCCGCTCCGCCAAAGCCAAGGGAATTTCGGTGCAGGCCATGATGATAGCGTCGCATCGGTCACGGAAAAGATCGTCTGCAACGCGCTCCAGCAAAAGGCGCGCGCCCTCGAGGTCTCCCGCCTTCACCGCCGCGATGCCTTGCATGACGACGCCTTGATCCGCCGGCAAACGAATCTCGAACTCCGTCAGGCGCTTCTGATAAATTCCAGACGCCAGCGTTCCGGCGGTCGCCATCAATCCGACGCGCAATGCTCCACTTTGACGGCTTCTCAGCTCTTGCGCGCAAGCCTCGACGATATTCAGAACCGGAATGTGGGCATAGTCTGCAATCTGCGGATACCAAAAGTGGGCCGTATTGCATGGAATGGCGATCATGCTCGCGCCGGCGCCTTCCAGCACATCGACACATCGCAGCATCGCCGGGAGCGGGTCTTCTCCGTTGTGAAGGATTGCACTTGTGCGGTCCGGGATCTGCGGGATCGAGGTCACCACCATTGGGATATGATCTTGATCCCGCGCAGCGTCGATCAGCGCCACCACTTTGGCCATGAAATCGATTGTTGCGGCCGGCCCCATGCCACCGAGAACGCCCAACATGTCGTGCTCTCCTAACCTTATCTTTTGCGCCGAGCTGCCGCGGAGAATAACGCCCTCTTAGAGAGGGCGCCAGCACAAGCCATCGCATCTAGCGGCCGCAATTTTCCGCCGATCTGGCCCCGTTCTGCGCGGCAAAAGCGAGCGGGCTGTCGCTTCAGAAGCTCTGCGGCGTGTTGATCCACACGATCTGGGCCTCGGTCTTTCCGATATTGCGGTAACCGTGCTTCAGGTGTGATTGGAAGAAAAACGTGTCGCCCTTTCCGACGGTGACCTTCTTGCCCTGCACATTGAGTTCGATGTCACCCGCGAGCACGAAGCCCATTTCTTCGCCTTGATGCTGGATCAATCCCTTTGACGAACCGCCCGGTGCTACGCGGTGGATGTTCGCTTCCAGCAAGACCGCGGTTGACATGGGAACCAGCGATTCCAGCGTGATGCCGTTACCCGATCGTATATGCCCGGTTTTGAGAAGCGGCCGGTTATTAGCCCTGACCACCGTGAGGCTCGACGGATCGACATCATTGCCGACAGCAAATAGCTTCCCGATGCTGACGCCTAGCGCGCAGACGATCCGGTGCAGCATCGCCAGCGACGGGCGGAGCTTGTCGTTTTCGACCTTGGACAGGAAGCTCTCCGAACAGCCGACCTCCTCCGAAAGCTGACGAAGACTACGCCCCTGGTTCAGCCGCGCATGCTTAAGATAGGCTCCGACAAGCAAATTCTTATTTTCGACCTTCCGTCGCGGCCGCTTGGCACCTTTTACCGGCATGCGTTCTCCCAACGATGACGCGTCGTCTCAAAATTGCACGCAATCCTTATCGTGCAGCCTTGAGTCGCGTATGGCGGCCTACAGAAACCCCAGATTGCCATGGCTGTCCATGCGACGAACGAAGCGGACGATCAGCTCGACCGCAGCTGCGGCGTCATTGAGGTCGACCATCTCGTGCGGCGAGTATGAGTAGCGCCGCGGAACACCGACGCTAATTGCCGGAATGCCGGCACGGCTGATGTGGACCAGCCCCGCCTCCGTGCTGCCTCCGCTGATCGTGGTCGCAAACTGGTGCGGCACCTCGCGGCCGGCCGCCTCCAGCAGCAAGCGCTTCATCGCTGGATGGGCGATATTGCCGCGGACGTTGATGTCGCCGCTCGAGGTCGCGAGCAGCACCACAGCGCCCTTGCCCATCGTGCACGGGATAGTCTTCGTCGAGCTGAGATCAGGCGTATCGCCGGCAGGAACGCCATCGATCGCGATCGCATAGTTTGGCTTGAGGCGGTAGGCCGCCATCGACGCGCCGCGATGCCCGACCTGTTCGAGGACGGTGGCGACCGCATGAACGGTTCCGTACGGCGCCTCACCCTTCAGCTCTGCGACAGCCTGGATCAGGATCGCCAGCCCTGCCCGATCGTCCATAGCCTTGCCGCACACGCGGTCGCCGCCGGCGAATTCAGCGAGCTCGCCGAAAAAGCTGATGGGGTCGCCGACAGCAATCCCCATTGACGCAACCTCGTCCGCAGACGCGGCGCCTACATCGATGTAGAGCTCTCGCAACGGCGTCACACGCGCGAGCTGCTCAGGCGAGCCGAGATGCCCCGATACGGAACCGATCAGCCCGAAATGACCGTTGACGTCCACCTTGCGGCAGCCAAGGAGCGCGTCGCCGGCGCCGCCGATGCGATCGAAGCGCAAAAAGCCGTTCGGCTCGATGGCTTTTACGATGAAACCGATCTCGTCCATGTGGGCGCTGATCATCAAGCGCGGCGCGTCGTCTTTCCGCCCGCGCTTGGTGGCGGTGATATTGCCGTAGTGATCGATCTCAACATCCTCGACCGCTTCGCTAAAGCGCCGTTGCGTGTAGCGCACCACCTCCTGCTCGAAACCCGAAATGCCATGTAGCCGGGAAAGATCGCGCAGCGTCCGCTTCAATCCGTCCTTAATAGGTTCACGCGCTGTCGCACCGCTCATCGTTTCCTCTCAAATATCTTGAAGTTGTTCTGCATTCACGAAATTGCTTCACGGACGAGTGGCGCGGTCGAGCAGTGAATGCCGCCGCCGCCGCGATAAACTTTGTCGAATGCAATCGGGATCACGGTAATACCGGCGCGGTCGAGCCGCTCCAGTGTGCGCGGCGAGGTCTCACTCATGATGACTCGCCCCGGCGCCACGGCGAGACAGTTGACCGTGAAGGCATGGTCATCCGGATCGAGCTCGATCATCTTGAATTTCATCGCCGTAAACCACTCGATGAGGGGATATGGCGCGATAAGCGGATTGAGCAGAACGGTGTCCACGTCGATCATCGTCATCACCCCGTCGATGTGCTGACGATAGCCGGTCAACGGCACCTGGATCAGTTCCACGCCGGTCACGCGCAGCACTTCTTCGACCTGCCGCGCGCCTTCCGCGTTCACCCGCGTGCTCAAGCTCAACACCGCGGTCTTCTTATTCAGCCAAGCGAAACTGCCGCCTTCGACGACGCCGGTTCCGTGGATGGTCCGCAGGATCGGCATACCGATGCTTGCAAGCGTTCGCGTGGCGGCGAACTCTTCGCCACGACGATAGCGGCTGCCAAGCCGGCAAACGATTGCGCCGCCGTCGACCGCGATCATCACGTCGCGCGTGGAGATGGATTTGTGTTGGCGCTTCGGCACGTCCTTCAGATAGACGATCTCGATGCCTTCATTGCGTAGCGCTTGCGCTAGCGCATCGTGCTGCGCCTGCATCGCCGGTAAATCAGGGGGCTCTTTGCCGCGCCAATACCAGCCGGCTTTCGGATCGCCATGCGCGCCGATGTCCGGAAGATACGATGCGCCACTGACGAGGTTCACCTCATCGCCGGGGCGATGCATCAACACGGCGCGCAGGCGGCCGACATCGTTGGTGCAACCCCATTGGTTGTGCCACACCAGTCGTTGCATCTCGCCGCTTTCGAACGCCGGTTCTGGAAGCGACGGAAACGTCTTCATCAACCGATTGTAGCTGACGTCGTCGGCAGACATGATCGGCATGCTCTCGATCTCCAAACCAGGAGTCGCGTTCGCCGCCATGTCGCTGCGCATATCGCCGCAGCACCGACTTTGACAAGGAACGCGGCTAACTATCGCTTGACGGTCATGCTTTCGCTGCTTTACCTTTTAGTCAAGGACCTTGACAATAAGGCGTGTGTGTTGAGTGGAACCGAGCGCAGCGCCGGACCATTTCGACCGCGATGATCGAAGGGCGGAAACGAGTGAGTGTGAAGCGATCCCTCCTTGCGGCAATCGAACAAGATCGCGACGAGATCATCGAGTTTTTTCGCGGCTTCGTCCGCGTGAAAAGCCCCAACCCGCCGGGGGACACGCGCGACGCCGCCGCGTATGTCGGTAAGTTTCTCTCCGCGCAGGGCATCGAATTCCGCACGGTCGCGCCGAAAGAAGAATTCCCGAACATCATTGCGGCTTTTGATGCGCCGCAACCTGGACGGCATCTCGTCCTCAACGGCCACATCGACGTGTTCCCGGTCGATCCGACTGGCTGGACCAAGGATCCTTGGGGTGGCGAACTGGTCGACGGCAAGGTTTACGGTCGCGGCGCCTGCGATATGAAAGCGGGCACCAGCGCATCCATTTTCACTTATCGGTATCTCAATCGCATCCGCGACAAGTTGAAAGGGCGATTGACGCTGACCTGCGTGTCCGATGAGGAGACGTTCGGGCCGTGGGGCGCCCGGTATCTCGTCGACAATTGCCCGGAAGTTCTCGGTGACTGCGTGCTCAACGGCGAGCCAAGCGGCACCAACACTGTCCGCTTCGGCGAAAAAGGCCCGTTCTGGATCGCGTTCAATATCGCGAGTCCCGGCGCGCACGGCGCCTATACACATCTGTCGCCGAGCGCGACCAAGATTGCGGGCAAGTTTATCGCCGACCTCGAGGCGGTAACCAATATTCCCCCGAACCTCCCTCACAACATCGCACAGGCGATCAAGCTCGCGGAGTCCGCGGTCGACGAGGCGATGGGCAAGGGCGCCGCCGACATCGTGCCGAAGGTGACGCTCAACGTCGGCATGGTGACGGGCGGGCTGAAGGTCAACATGATCCCCGGTCAATGCCGGATAGAGGCGGATATCCGCCTACCGCTCGGCGTCGAGAAGGAAGCGATCATGAACGAGTTGCGCAAGATATTGGCGCGCTATCCGGAAGTGACGCTCGAGGAGATCAACTTCACCGCGCCGTCCTACTGCGACCCTTATGGCGAGATGGTCGAAATCCTGCAGGCCAACGTCAAGGAATTGTTCGGCATGACACCGACGCCGATCGTGAGCCTCGGCGGCACCGACGCGCGGCTTTGGCGCTACCGCAACATCCCGGCTTACGTCTACGGACCGCCGCCGACCGGCATGGCGTCCTATGACGAACACGTAAAGGTCGACGACCTGCTGCATGTGGTGCGCACCCACGTGCTAAGCGCGTACGATTATCTATCGCGATCGTGAAATCTGAAGTCCGCAAGATACCGGTGAATCCTTCGAACAAACTTTAACTCAGAGGAGGCGTATATGTCGGAACGCACTGGCCTGCCCCCGCTTGATCCCAACGACCTTCCCTCCGAGTCGAGGCGCAGCGTTCTGCGCATGATGGGTGCGCTCGGACTCGGCTCGGTGGCCGGCCCTGGCCTCGTCGGCGCGCTCGATGCCGCAAGCCATGCGGCGCGCGCCGCGGTCGAACCCGGCTCCCCGGTGGGGCCGATCCAGTTCTGGATTCCGAACTGGCCCGACATGATTGAGATCGCGCGGCAGTTGAGCGAAGCCTGGAAGAAGCTCGGCATCTCCGTGCAAGTCAAGCAAGGCACGCTCGACACCTGGACGGCAGAAATCATCGGTCAGCATCAGATGCCGCATCTCGCCGCAATGTCATGGGGCGGCGCTCCTGACCGTATCGATCCCGACTATTTCCTAACCGAGTTCTACAACTCGTCGCGCACGGTCAAGGGCGGCCTCAATTACGGCGAATACAGCGACGCGAAATACGACGCCGTTGACAACAAACAGCGCGAGGAGATGGACGACAAGAAGCGCCAGGAACTAGTCTTCGAGGCGCAAGCGGTCGCAGCCGCCGCCAATCCGTCGCTGATCCTTTTCTCACGCAATTACATTCAGGCCTACAACAACAAGCGCTTCGAGGGCATCGTGCCGGTGACCGGCAGCGGCATCGCGATGCCTTACATTCCCTGGACGTATTTGAAGATGACGGCCAAGACCCGCCGCAAGCTGGTCAAGGTCACGTCGATCTACGACATCCACACGCTCAATCCTTTCGCGACGCCGGAAGTCTACAACACAAGCCTGCTGCGCTGGATCTACCCGACGTTCGTGATCCGCGACGAGAAGTGGGATCTGAAGCCGTGGGCTGCGGAGTCCTTCAAGGTGGTCGATCAGAAAACGGTCGACGTCGTGATCCGCGACGGCATGAAGTTCCATGACGGCAAGCCGGTCACGATCGAGGATGCCAAATTCACTTTCGACTTCATCGATAAGTGGAAATTCCCATCCTACGCGCGCGTGACGACGACCGTCGAGCGCACCGAGATCCTGCCGCCACGCACGTTGCGTTTCCACCTGAAGCAACCGAACGCGCCGTTCCTCGCGAATGTGCTCGGCTTCACCTTCATCGCGCCGAAGCACATCTGGGAGAACATCGCCGCCAGCAAGAACCTGAAGACGCCGGCCGACTATCCCAATGACGACGCCATCGGCTCCGGCCCCTTCAAGCTCGGCGAATGGAAGCGCGGCGAATATCTCTTCCTCAAGACCAACCCCGAATGGTGGATGGCGCCAAAGATCGAGGGAGTCTACTGGCTCGTCGTCCCCAATCTGGAAAACCAGATGGGAATGATGGAGCGCGGCGAGGCCGACCTGCTCGGCTGGTACATCGATCGCAAGCAAGGCGACATGCTCGCCAAGAACGCGGACCTCACCGTCGTCTCTACGCCGAGCCACGGCCTGCATGAAATTCGCATGCATGTCACCATGGCGCCGCTCGACGATCCGAACATGCGCATGGCGCTGCAGCAGGCGACGGACCGCAAGATGCTGCTCGATCTCGTGTTCGGCGGCGCCGGCGTCGTCGCCAACAACTCGCCGATCATGCCGATCAACAAGTTCTGGACGAATCCGAACGTACCCAATCCGGAGTTCAGCATCGAGGCAGCCCGCAAGACACTGGAGAAGGCCGGCTACACCTGGAACTCCTCGGGCGACCTGCTGCATCCGAAGAAGTAGGTCTTCGTACCGCGTCGGAAGCTCCCCGCCGGCCGTCGGGTTCGGGCTAAGCCCGCATCCGTCGGCCGCGATGGCAGGAGCTCCCTTCTCGACGGAACGTGTGCATGACGTTATGGCGTTACATCGGCGGCCGCCTTGTGCAGACAGCGGTCACGCTGCTGGCGGTGCTCACCTTGATGTGGTGTATGTTCCGGCTCATCCCGGGCGACCCCACCACCATTTTTCTCGGCAGCGGCGAGCTGCCGCCGGACGCGCTCGCGGCGTTGCGCCACTCCTGGGGTCTCGATGCGCCGCTCTACCAGCAATATTTCGACTACGTCCGCAACTTGCTGACCGGCAATCTCGGCACGTCGTTCTACTACCGTCGTCCGGTGCTGGACGTGCTACTGCCGATGCTCTGGAACACGATCCTGCTGATGGGCGTCGCCATGGTGCTCGCGACCGTCATCGGCGTTGTGATCGGCGCTTATCTCGGCTGGAAGCGCGGCCACCGCATCGAGACGATCGGCAGCCTGATCGTTCTCATTCCACGGTCGTTGCCGATCTTCTGGATCGGCATGATGCTGCTGATGATCTTTGCTTACGGGCTTGGCTGGTTTCCGATCGGCGGGCTGCGCACACCCGCGTTCATTCCGGAAACGGCGATCCAGGAATTGCCCGGCTTCGACCTCGCCCAGCACATGGTGCTGCCGGTTCTGACCTCCGTCATCTATTTCCTCTCCGATCCGCTGATGATCATGCGTACCAGCATGCTGGAGGTGATCGAGGAGGACTTCATCATGTTCGCGCGGGCACGAGGCTTGCGCGAGCGCACGGTGCGCAAGATGGCGCGGCGTAACGCGATCGGACCGGTGCTGACTTATCTCGCGATCATGGTCAGCTTCGCCTTCGGCGGTCAGGTGCTCGTCGAGGTGCTATTCTCCTGGCCTGGCATGGGAAGCCTGATGGTCAATTCTGTCGCGCAGCGCGACTACCCTGTGGCGCAGGCCGCGTTCTTCCTCATGGCGGTCATCACCATCCTCCTCAACCTTCTTATCGATGTGCTCTACGTGTTCATCGATCCACGGGTTCATTATGGCTGACGCTGCGGTTGCTCTTCCTCGACGGGGCTGGCAGGCGTCACTGCTCATGATCCTGTCGTCGCGGATCGGCGCGATCGGCGTGCTGATCCTCGTGGTGTTCACCCTTGTCGCGCTCGGAGCGCCACTGATCGCGCCGTACGATCCGCTGATGATCCACCGCCTGCCGGACAACAGCGTCGCTCAACTCTTGCCGCCCTCCTCTAAGTTTTGGCTCGGCACCACGTATTACGGACGCGACGTACTCAGCCAGCTGATCTACGGCACGCGGGTCGCGATGATCGTCGGCCTCGTTTCCGCCTTCTTCATCACCGCCATCGGCACCAATATCGGGCTGGTGGCGGGTTATTTCGGCGGCTGGGTCGACGCCGTGCTGATGCGGATCACCGACGTCGTGTTCGGGATTCCGTTTCTGCCGTTCTCCGTCGTGCTCGTCGCCCTGTTGCGGCCGTCGCTGTCGAACATCATCCTCACGATCTCCTGCCTCTTGTGGCGCACCACGGCGCGCGTGATCCGCGCGCAGGTGCTGAGCCTGCGCGAGCGGCCGTTCATCAAGGCGGCGAAGGTCGCAGGCGCGGGGAATTTGCGCATCATGTATGTGCACATCCTGCCCAACGTGCTGCCGATGTCGCTGCTTTACGTCGCGCTCGGCATCGGCTGGGCGGTGCTCGCGGAGGCAAGTCTGAGCTTTCTTGGCTTTGGCGATCCGAACATGCTGAGCTGGGGCGAGATTCTTTATCAGGCCTACCTCACGGGCTCGTTCCGCTCGTCGTGGTGGGTTGTGATACCGCCGGGTGTCTGCATCGCACTGTTCGTCGCCTCCGCCTTCATGATCGGCCGGGAGGCGGAGACGATCGTCAATCCCAGGCTGCGCAGCCCATGAGCCTGCTCGACGTTCGCGATCTCACGGTCACATACCGTACCGGAGGCAGTTCGGTACGGGCGCTGAGCGACGTCTCGTTCTCGCTCCAAGCGGGCGAAGCGCTTGGCGTGGTCGGCGAGTCCGGCTGCGGCAAGAGCACGCTGGCAAAGGCGGTGCTCGCATTGTTGCCGCGCAACGCCAGCGTCGCGTCCGGCTCGGCCCTATTGGACGGCACCGACCTCTTCAAAGCCGACGCCGAGGAGGTGCGAAAGCTGCGCTGGACGGCGATGGCCTATGTCACGCAAAGCGCCATGGACTCGCTCAACCCCGTGGCGCGCATTCTCGAGCAGTTCGCGCAGACGGGCCGCGCGCACGGACAGAGCGACATCCATGCGCGCGCGGAGGCGCTGTTTTCCGACGTCGGGCTCGATCGTCATTGGCTGAAGAGCTTTCCGCACGAGTTGAGCGGCGGCATGCGCCAGCGTGTGATCATCGCCTTGTCGCTCTTGTTCGAGCCACCGCTGCTGATCGCGGACGAGCCCACGACCGGCCTCGACGTCATCGTGCAGCGGCAGGTCTTGGACCTGCTGCGCCGTATCCGCGCCACGCACGGCACCGGCGTGATCTTCATCAGCCACGACATCGCCGTGATTGCCGAACTCTGCAGCAACATCGCGGTGATGTACGGCGGCCGCATCATTGAGAAAGGATCGACAGTCGACGTGTTGGAGCAGCCGCAGCACCCCTACACGATCGGCCTCAAACAAGCCTTTCCCGACATGCGTGACGTGCGGCGCGAGATGATCAACATCCCCGGTGCGCCCCCGGCGCTCGATCGCCCGGTCGACGCCTGCTTGTTCGCACCGCGCTGCCCGTTCGCGCAAGACATCTGCCGGACTCAAGCCCCCCAGACGCGCAACGTCGGTGGGCACCAGGTCGCTTGCCACCGCGCAGAACAGGCGGAGGAGTTTCGCCGCCTTGCCGCCGACCCCGCCATCTGGGCCCGCGACGAATGACCGCCGCCACCGCAGCTCCCGTCATCGAGTTCGCCAAGGTCTGCAAGACCTATCGCGGGCACCGCGGCATCGCCGAGCTCATTCCCGGCGCGAAGGGTACGAGAGACGTCCGCGCGCTCGACAACATCTCTTTCCGTCTCGAAAAGGGGCGCGTGCTTGGCCTTGTCGGCGAGAGCGGCAGCGGCAAGTCCACGCTGGCGAATGTCCTGGTGGGCCTCGAAGCACCGACCAGCGGCAGGATGCTGTTCGAAGGCGCCGATCTCGCAACCTTCCAACGGGCCGACAAGCGCGCGTTCCATGGCAAAGTGCAGATGGTTTTCCAAGACCCTTATGCCTCGCTGAACCCGCGCTTCACCATCGGCCGGACGGTGGAAGAGCCGTTGATCATCCACCGCTACCCGCGCGCAGAGCGCACGGAGCGCGTGATCGAAGCTCTGGAACGATCCGAGCTGAAACCCGGCCGGGCCTTCCTCGACAAATATCCGCATGAGATGAGCGGCGGGCAGCGTCAGCGCGTCGCCATCGCCCGCGCCATCGTGCTTCGCCCCTCCGTCCTCGTCGCCGACGAGCCGGTTTCGATGCTGGACGTGTCGGTGCGGGCCGGCATTTTGCGGCTGCTCCGCTCGCTCATCGACGAGTTGGGAATGGCGCTGGTCTTCATCACGCATGACCTGTCGCTGATCGGCCAGGTCTGCGATGACCTGATGATTCTTTATCGCGGCAAGGTCGCGGAGTTCGGCCCAGCGGCTGCGATCCTGGAGCATCCCCGCCACCCCTACACCACCCAGCTCATGGCCGCAGTGCCCGTGCCGGACCCACGCCGGACACCGCCCGAGCTGCCCGCCCAGCTGATGAATGCGTCGGCGCCTGTCGGCGATGGCCCGGCCTGCAACTTCGCGCCCCGCTGCATCTATGCCGTCGACCTTTGCCGGAGCGCATGGCCTATGGTGCAGCGCTTCGGCGACGTCGACGTGGCGTGCCATCGCGCGGAAGAACTCGCGGCAATCAAGGAGACATAAAACATGAGCGGCTATCCCGAATGGGAAGAATTCCGCAACTCTCATTTCGTGCGGCACAAATTCTATCCGCGCCTTGCCGAAGATACGCCGAGCTTTCTTGGCGTGCCGCTCGCGCATTCGCCTGACGACCTCAAAGGCGCCGACGTCGCCATTATCGGGGCGCCGTTCGCGGCCGGCTGGGGAGCGCAATACGCCGGAGTCGACAAGTCGCAATGGCTCGCCGGTCCGAAACGGGTGCGCCAGCAATCGGTCCGCTACGGCACCTATCTGCAGGACTTCGACATCGACCTCACCGAGGCCTTGAAGATCGTCGATTACGGTGACGCCGAAATCGAGCCGGAGGCGAGCGTTGTTGCGACCGTCGGCAATATCCTCGCGGCCCAAGCCGCCGTCGAGAAGAAGGTCGGCGAGGTCATCGACGCCGGCGCCATCCCGATCGTGATCGGACAGAACTCGCCCTGCGGCTCCTATGCGATCGCAAAAGCAATCGCCGAGCGCGCGAGCGGCAAGGTCGGCGTGGTCAGCCTCGACACGCATTGGGATGCGGCGCCGCTCGACCGCGCCTCGATGGATCCCCGAATCGCCGGTGCGGCAAGCTGGAAGCACAAGCTCTATGAATGGCATTCCAACCTGAGCATCCCCCACCTCGTCGAGATCGGCGAGCGCGGCATGCTCGAGGACAAGAATGTGGTGCGCCGCTTCGTTAAAGAAGGCGCGAATTTCGTGCCGATGTGGAAGGTGCGTACGGAGCTCGGCATCGACGGCCTGTGCAAGCTACTCGATCGCGCCTACGACGGCACCAGCGACATCTACGCGCATTTCGACATGGATGTGCTCGGCGGCGCCGGTCCGACCGGTGGCGATATCTTGGGCGAGCTCGCCGAACCGATTGGCATGACCGACTATGAGGTCATTCGCATCGCACACGAGCTCGGCCTGCGCGGCCTGACGGGAATGTCGTTCATCTGCATTCCGCCGGGATCACCGGTGATCTATCGCGTGATTGTGTACGTGATCACCTATTTGATCGCGGGCCTCGCGCGACGGCGCGCGCAAGGAAGCGGCCTCAGACCTTCGAACGCGAAATAACAAGCGCGTCTGCTCGGCCTTCCGCGAACCCCTTCCGAAGTCGCGTCAGCACTCCGGAAGGTTCGTCGCGAGGCCACCCAGACTCGTTTCCTTGAACTTGACGCTCATCTCCTCGCCGATCTGGCGCATGGCGTCGATGCAGTTGTCGAGCGGCATGAAATGCGAGCCGTCACCGCGTAGCGCGAGCGAAGCGGCCGCAACCGCCTTGGTTGCGCCGATCCCATTGCGCTCGATGCACGGCACTTGTACCAGCCCGGCCACCGGATCGCATGTCATGCCGAGGTGATGCTCGAGCGCGATCTCCGCGGCGTTCTCCACTTGTGCTGGCGTGCCGCCGAGAACGGCACATAAGCCGGCTGCAGCCATTGCTGCCGCCGACCCGACTTCGCCTTGGCAGCCGACCTCGGCGCCGGATATCGAAGCCTTGTGCTTGATCAAGCCGCCGACTGCGGCCGCTGTCAGAAGAAAATCGGATATGAGTGCGGGGTCGGCGCCAATGCAGTGGTCGAGATAGTAGCGCAGTACGGCAGGAACCACACCCGCCGCGCCGTTGGTCGGCGCCGTCACGATCTTGCCGCCGGCAGCATTCTCCTCATTGACCGCCATGGCATAGACGCTCAGCCAGTCGGACGCCGCATGCGGCTGCGCGCGATTGGAATGCCGCTCGGCTTTCAATTGCTCGAGGATGTTCTTCGCGCGCCGCCGCACTTTGAGGCCGCCCGGCAACACACCGTCCCGCGTCAAACCGCGATCGATGCAGTCATTCATCGTCTGCCAGATGCTCGCGACCCGCTCTTCCACCTCGCGCGGGGAACGCGACACTTCCTCGTTGGCGCGCTTCATCGCCGCAATCGACAAGCCGCTTTCGCGCGCCATCGCCAGCATCGTCGCCGCGGTGTCGAATGGATACGGCCAATCCTGCTGCTCGCTCTCCGGCGTCACGGCGGGATTCTGCCGCTCTGCGGCGGTGACGACGAAGCCGCCGCCGATCGAGTAAAAGGTTTCCTCCAGGCAAGCTGTCCTATCCGCTGCGAAGGCGCGGAAGATCATGCCATTGGCGTGGCCAGGCAGCGGTGGGCCGTAATGGAAGATCACGTCGACATCCGGATCGAAGGCCAGAACCGGCAAGCCCGACGGCGCAATCGTCTTCGTGATGCGAGCGCCCGCCAGACGCTGCTCGGCCTGCTCGACGTCGAGCGTGGCGGGCCTATAGCCCAGGAGACCGAACGCCACCGCACGGTCGGTGCCATGCCCCTTTCCGGTGAAAGCGAGCGAGCCGTGAAGGCTGACCTGGACGCGCGCCGGCGTCTTGTCGCGCACGGCACGCAGCAAATCGAGGAAGCGGGCGGCGGCCATCATCGGCCCCATGGTGTGCGAGGATGACGGCCCAATACCGATCTTGAAGACGTCGAAAATGCTGAGGAACATGGCGAACTCGGGCCGGAACCGCGATCAGAATTTCATCGCAGCCATCCGACCATCACGAGAGTGTGGGCAGATGCGCTCGCTCAGCCGGCAGATTCGCGACCTCGAGACACACGTGCTTCACGCCGGTCATGACCGCACGGCGCAGATCATCGGGCAATCGCAGCTCGGCGAGACGTTCGACTCGACGCTTCAGCGTTAGGTCAAGTTCGACACCGGTAGCACACAAAAAATGGCGTCGCCAGCAGCGGCGCCATTTTTCTGTTTGGTCACTATCTCCGTTGTGAGTCCGCAAAATCCACTGACGATTTGCGGCTTACCGCCCACTCCAACGCAGCTCCGCCAGGGGATAGGCGGGCGCCGGCGAGTTCTTCCAGAGGCCGGTGAGCTCCTTGCGCGCGACGCCCACTTTCGGGAAATCATAGAGCCAGAGCGAGGGCACATCCTTCGCCTGCCGCTTCTGCGCCGCGGCGAGCTTGGCACGCAGATCGGCATCGTTGGTGCTCGCCTCCGCTTCGTCGATCAGCTTGCGGAACTCGGCGCTATCATATTGATAAAGATACTTCGGGTCCGTGTAGTTGAGAATGCTCCACGGCTCCTGCTGCGAGAGGATCGTCATGTCGTAGTTCTTGTTGCGGAACACGACTTCGAGCCACTGCGCCGTCTCGAGAACCTCGATGCGCACCTTCACGCCGACCTGCGCGAGCTGTGCGACGATGATTTCGGCCGCGCGCCGCGTCGACGGGATCGGCAGAATCTTCAGATTCACCTCGAAGCCGTTGGGCTTGCCGGCTTCGGCGAGCAGCTTCTTCGCGGAGGCGACGTCGTATTCGTAGATGCCCGACGTATCGACCCAATAAGGATTGAGCGGCGTCGTCTGCGCGCCCATCGGTTTCCCGTAGCCGTTATGCGTACCGATATTGACCGCCTGCCGGTCGAGCGCGTGATAAAGCGCTTGCCGAATCTTCAAGTCGGTGAAGGGCGCCTGCTTATTGTTGAGCCCAAGGAACATGACGCCCTGCGTCATGCCGACGAGAGTCTGGAAGCGCTTGTCGTCCTTGAAGCCGTCGACGCTCTCGACCGCGCCGACGACCGGCACATAATCCACGTCGCCCGCTTCGAGCGCCGCGATCTGCGCGTTCTCGTCGTTGATGAAGCGGATGGTCGCGTGCGCAATCGTCGGCTTCACCGGGCCGTTGTAGTCGGCAAATTTCTCGAGTTTCAGCGAATCGCCGCGCGTCCACGACACGAATTTATACGGTCCGGTCCCGATTGGATTGGTGCCGTCCTTTTCCGCGGTCTTGGGCGAGAGGATCGCCGCCGTCGCTTCCGCGAGGAAGAAAGGAAGGAGCGCGGAGGGCTTCTTCAGCGTGATCTTGACCGTGAGCGGATCGGGCGTCTCGATCGATTCCATATTGGCGAAGATGCGCTTACGCTTGTTCGTGCTCTTGTCGGACGTGTTGCGCTCGAAGGTAAACTTCACGTCGGCCGCGGTGAGTTCGCTGCCGTCGTGGAATTTGACGCCTTTGCGCAGCTTGAAGGTGAAGGCCTTGTTGCCTTCGTGCGTCCAGCTTTCCGCAAGCGCCGGCTGAATCTTGCCGCTTTCATCAAAGCGCGTGAGGCCTTCAAAGATGTTCATCCATGTGACTTCGCTCACCGCGGTCGAAGCCTGCATTGTCGGGTCGAGGCCCGGCGGCTCCGTCGCCAGCGCCATCACGACCTGGTCCTTGGCGGCATGCGCCGGCGCCGACAGGACAGCAGCGCCCAGCAGCAACGCTGCACCAATGAGCTTCGAAAACGTCATCGTAATCTCCTCGTTTCCCTCGTCAGATCTCAAGCCACATGGCAGGCCGCTTCCTGACCGCTGGCGAGCGGCCGGAGGAGCGGCGTTTCTGTTCGACACCGCCCAATCGCGCGGGGGCAGCGCGGCACATAAGGGCATCCCGTAGTGGCGCGATCTGCGGGCGCGTCAGCTTTTGTCGCAGCTGGCCGGGCCCGATGCCGGCGGCCGCCGCTGTCGATCCGCGGCATCGCATCGCGCAGCGTGATCGTATAGGGATGCGCCGGCGTGTTGAGCACCGTGCGCGCCGCACCGCGCTCGACGATGCGGCCAGCGAACATGACGACAATCTCATCGCAGACATATTCGACGACCGCGAGATCGTGGCTGATAAAGAGGTAGGTCAGGCCGAGCGTCTCGCGCAGGTCGCACAGCAAGTTGAGCACTTGCGCCTGCACGGAGAGATCGAGTGCGGAGACCGGCTCGTCCGCGACCACGAGCTCGGGCCGCGTCACCAGCGCGCGGGCAATGGCGATGCGCTGGCGCTGACCGCCGGAGAACTGGTGCGGGTATTTGCGCGCATCAGCGGCCGAAAGGCCCACGGCTTCAAGCGCCGCTTCCACCGGCTGCCGCGCCTTGCTCCAGCCTGTCCGCATCGGCTCGGCGACGATACGGCCGACAGTGTGGCGCGGGTCGAGCGAACCGTAAGGATCCTGGAACACCATCTGGAAATGCCGGCGGAAACCGAGCAAATCGCGCGACGGCATCGTTGCGATATCGCGATCGAGGATACGAATGCGGCCCGCGGTCGGCTTCTCGAGCCCCATTACCATCTTGGCGATCGAGGTCTTGCCGCAGCCGGATTCGCCGACGAGGCCCAGCGCGCCGCCGTGCGGAATCGCGAACGAAACGCCATCGACTGCACGCAGGAAACGCCGAGGTGCGAAGAGATTTTCCCGCGGCAGCAGATAGTCGAGCGCCAAGTCCTGCAGCGCGAGCGTCGGGGCGTCGGTCATGACACCGCAGCCTCCGTTCCCGGCACGCGCCAGCACGCCGCCTGGCGCGACGCGCCGGTCGTCACCAGAGCAGGTTGCGTCTCGCATTCCGGCAGCGCGACCGCACAGCGCGTGCGGAACAAGCAACCGTGCTGACCCACTGACGGCGCGGGTACGGTACCCGGGATGGCCTCGAGACGGGCATCGGAGCCAAGCGCGCGTTGCGGGATCGCGCGGAGCAGCGCGCGTGTGTACGGATGCGCCGGCGTTGCGATGAGGTCCGCGGTCGGCCCCTCCTCGACAATGGCGCCGCCATACATCACCAGCACACGATCCGTCGTCTCCGCCATCACGCCGACGTCGTGGGTGATGAGGAGAAGGCCGCTGCGTGTCTCGTCGACGAGCTCAATCAAGAGGTCGAGGATTTGCCGCTGCATCGTCGTGTCGAGCGCCGTCGTCGGCTCGTCGGCGATGAGGAGGCTCGGGCGGCATGCGATCGCCATCGCGATGACCACGCGCTGACGCTGTCCGCCCGAGAGCTGGTGCGGATAGGCGTCGAGCGCCGCGCGCGGGTTCGGCAGGCGGATGCGTTCGAGGAGACGCAGCGCCTCGGCGCGCGCCTGGCGCCCCCTCGCCTTCCCGTGTAGACGCAGCGGCTCGGCGACCTGCTCGCCCACGGTCTTCACCGGATTGAGCGCCGTCATCGGCTCCTGGAAGATCATGCCGATGCGATCGCCGCGCAGCTTGCAGAGCGCGGCTTCATCGAGCGCCAGCCGGTTGCGCCCCTCGAAAAGAATCTGGCCCGACGCCTGCAAGCCGGGCGAGAGCAACCCGAGGATGGAGAGAACGGTCAGCGATTTGCCGCAACCGGACTCGCCCAAGATGCCGACGATCTCGCCATTGTCGACGCGAAACGACGCGTCCCGCACGACATTGATCGTCGCCTCCGGCGAACCCAGCCGGACAAAGAGGTTGCGGACATCGAGCAGCGCCATGTCAGCGGGCTCGGGCATGGCGCGGGTCGAGTAGGTCCCGCAGGCCGTCGCCGAGAAGATTGAGCCCGAGCACGGTCATGACGATGACGATGCCGGGAAAGATCGAGAGATAAGGCGCGCGGGAGAGGAAGACTTGCGATTCGTGCAGCATCCGGCCCCAGCTCGGCGCCGGCGGCTGCGTGCCGAGGCCGAGATAGCTCAGCGCCGCTTCGGCGAGGATCGCGGTCGCGAAGGAAATGGTCGCCTGCACGACGATGATGTTGAGGATGTTGGGCAGGATGTGCTCGAGCGAGATGCGGATCGCGCCTTTGCCGGCCGTGCGTGCTGCGAGCACGAACTCGCGCACCCACACGCTCTTCGCTGCGCCGCGGGCGATACGCGCAAAGATCGGGACATTGTAGAGGCCGATGGCGAGCATCGCATTGCCCGTGCCGGGCCCGAGTGCCGCCGCCAGCATCACCGCCGAGAGGACGGCCGGGAACGCGAAGAGGAAGTCGCACATGCGCATCACGGCCTCGTCGATCCAGCCGGAGCGCGCCGCGGCGATGAGGCCGAGCGCGGTCCCCATCACGAGCCCGATCGTGACCGCGACAATGCCGACCGCGAGCGAGTTTTGCGCACCAGCCATGAGGAGGGAGAGCACATCGCGCCCGAACTGATCGGTGCCGAACCAATGCTGCCAGGATGGGCCGTGGAAACGCTGGCGCATGTTCATCGTCAGCGCCGCATACGGCGTCCACACGAGCGAGAGGAGCGTCGCACCAACGATGATGGTCGCGATGGCGCCGCCAACCACGAGGCTCGGGACGCGTCCGATCCGGAAGCGGCGCGACGGCGCGGCGGCGGGGGCGGCGATCATCATGACGCGTGCCGCAGGCGCGGGTCGATCGCGAGATAGAAGAGATCGACGACGAAGTTCACGGTGATGACGATCACGGCGAGGAAGACCACAACGTTCTTGATCACCATGAGGTCGCGCTGATTGATCGACTGGAAGATCAGCCGGCCGAGGCCTGGCAGCGAAAACACATTCTCGATGACGATCGTGCCCGCGAGAAGATGTGCAAATTGCAGGCCGATCACCGTGATGACGGGGATCAGCGCATTGCGCAGCGCATGCCGCCGCAGCGCCTGCGCGCGCGTGAGGCCCTTGGCCCGGGCGGTGCGGATGAAATCCTCGCCGAGCACGTCGAGGAGCGCGGCGCGCACGACACGCGCGAGCACAGCGGCCTGCGCGACGGCGAGCGCCAGCGCCGGGAGGAGCAATGCCTTCAGCGCCGGCCAGAATCCGGCCTCCCAGCCTGGGAAGCCGCCGGCGGAGAACCAGCGCAGCGTCAGCGAGAAGAAGAGGATCAGCAGCATGCCGAGCCAGAAGCTCGGCACCGCGACGCCGATCTGCGTCACCGCCATCACGCCATAGTCGCCGGGCTTGTTGTGGCGCGAGGCGGCATAGATGCCGAGGAGGAGCGCGAGGCCGACGGCCAGCCCCATCGCGAGCAGCGCCAGCGGGATCGTGACTTTAAGGCGGGATCCAATGAGCTCGGTGACGGGAATGCTGTAGGTATAGCTGGTGCCGAGGTCGCCGTGCAGCATGCCGGCGATCCACTCGCCGTAGCGCAGATAGGCGGGCTGATCGAGGCCGAGCTGCAGCCGCAGCGCCGCGAGCGTGTCCGGCTGCGCATCCGGCCCGAGCAGCACCAGCGCCGGATCGCCGGGCAGGATCTCCAGCACCAAGAACGCGATCACCGTCACCGCAAATAACGTCAGCGCCCAGCTGAAGAGACGGTGGAAGAGCAGCAGTTTCATAGCCGGCAGCTTAGATCACGGCGCCTGTCATGTCGCCGTGCGCACCTGCGCCGCAGCGCGCCGAACGCCGATGCGCGACGGTGTGGCAGCGCCGTCATCGGCCGCGCGCCGACACGACCGGGAGCACGATGTGAGACGGCCGCACGGCGTCGTGGAAGACCTTCTGGTGCGCCACGACGACGCGGCGCTCAAGGCCCGCCGGCTCGCCGGTATTCGTGTTGATGTCGTAGTGCGGGAAATTGCTGCTCGAAATGTCGAGGCGGATGCGGTGGCCACGCGCGAACAGGTTGCTCGTCGCTTGCGGCTTGATGCTGATCTCGTAGATCTCGCCCGGCTCCATCATCGTCGCCCTGTCGCGCGTGTCGCGATAGCGCATGCGGAGGATCGAATCCGCAATGTTGAGCGCAAAGCCCTCCGGATAGTCGGGGTTCGGTGGATATTCGTCGATCAGCTTCGCGGTGAAATCGGTGTCGATCGCGCTCGAGCCAACCCACAGCCGCACCGTGAGCGGTCCCGTGAGCTCGACGTCCTCCGTCAGCGGCGCGGTGCGGAAGACGAGCACATCGCGACGCGACGAGAGCGGCAGCGTATCCTGGAACAGGATAAGGTCCGCGCGGCCGCGCTGGTCGAAGCCGCCGCCGTCGAGCAGCCCGGGAATCGCGCCGGCGGGGAAGTTGCCGCCGACGGTCGGCACTGGATCGGCCGGATTGAAGGTGAACTCGCTCGGCGCGCCCTCGCCGCGCGGCTTCTCGGGCAAGAGGCTTCCGTCGCGGTGCAGATAGTAGGGTGTCGGCTGCATGCCCGGCGGCGGCCAGTCCGCCTCGTCGCGCCAGCGCCCGCCGTGGTCGAGCCGGCCAGCCAGGTTGCGCCGCCCGGTGCCACCGCCCATGACGAAGACGCGCACGGGCGCTTCGTCGTCGAGGCCGGTCTTCAGACCCTTCATGTGATGGTCGGTCCAGCGCGCGCGCAGGTCGTTGATGTTTTCCAGCGCGGCCTCGGGGCCGAAGTCGACTTCGCCGGCCCAGGATTGCACGAACATCTCCATGCCGTGCGTCCAGATGCCGATGAGCAGCTTCGTCGGCGATGCGTTGCGGCGCCGCAGCTCTGCATATTTCGTCAGCGTCGCATTGATATGATGGCCATACCACGAGGTCTCGAGGAACACGGGAATGTCGGGATAGGAGTCGATCGACTCCTCGAAGTTGAGGCTGCGGTCCTTCCAGTAGTCCTCGTAGTCCGACCGCGTGAGCATTTCGAAGAACCAATTTTCGTAGCGCGGCACGAGGCGCAGCGGCGACTCCCCGCGCCGCAGCGGCAGGCGCCGGATCCACTTGCCGAGGTTTCCCCACATGCGGTCTAGCGCATCGCGGATTTGCGGATCGGCCGCGGCTTCCTTGCCTTGCCGTGCCATCTGCAGCACGTATTGGAAGAAGATCGCGTATTCGCAGGCGCCGCCGTTGCGGAAGGTCTGATTGAAGTAGTTGTGACCGCCGTCGAAGAGCTGCTGCGTAACGAGGTGCGGTGGGTTGGTGATGGCGAGCGACTGCTGATCGGCCGCGGTATAGGAATAGCCGACGGTGCCGACCTTGCCGTCGCACCAGTCCTGCTGGCCGATCCACACCATTGTGTCGTAGCCGTCGTCGGCTTCGCGGCGCAGGAACTCGAAATCGCCATCCGACGACCAGCGGCCGCGCACGTCCTGCAGCACGACTGCATAGCCGCGGCGCGCGAAGTGCCGTCCGGTCTGCGAATGCGAGACGCGGCGCGACTTGTCGTAAGGAGTGCGCTCCAGGACGACCGGCCATGAGCCCTTCACCGGCTTCCCGCCAAGTGCCGGGAGATAGACGTCCGTCGAGAGCGTCACCCCGTCGCGCATGGCGACGCGGATGTCACGCAGCACGTGGACATCGTAAGCGATGGAGGAGCCTTCAAACGGTGTCACGCCATTCCCTCTCGTGCAGCGGCTCGCGCTCTGGCGCTAAGCTTTTTTTCACTCTAGGAAGGCTAGGCGGCTGGGCGGAAACACGGAATGCCGATGGAGGCATAAGGAAAATATTTAGATACAGATTTTCCAAAGGATTTGGCGTAAGTTCAGAGACTTACTCACGACCGAAAACTGCCGTCCCATGGAAACCCGCCGCCTAGAATATTTCGTCGACATCTGCAACGCCGGGAGCCTCACGCGCGCCGCCGCGCGCCTGGGGCTGAGCCAAGCGGCACTCAGCCAGCAGCTTGCGATTCTCGAGGCCGAGTTCAAGACGCGCCTCCTCGACCGCACGCGCACCGGCGTGAAGCCGACGGCAGCCGGCGAAGCGATGCTGCGCGAGGCGCAACTCATCCTCCGCCAGGTGACCCAGGCACGCGCCGCCGTGACGGCGGAATCGCGCCAGCTTTCCGGCACGGTTTCGGTCGGCTTCACGGCGGGCACCGCGGCGCTCTTTGGCGTGCCCCTGATGCAAGCGGCGCGCGAGCGCCACCCGCGCATCCGCCTCACTTTCCTCGAAGCGATGACGGGCGAACTCACGGAGCGCGTCATCAACGGCCAGCTCGACATGGCGACGCTTCTACGAAACGAGACGCGCGCGGGCGTACGCTCGACGCCGATGTATCGCGAGGAGCTACACCTGATCAGCCCGTCGAGCTACGGCTTGCCGCCGGCGGTCCGCCTCGCCGAGAGCAGAAGCCTGCGCATCCTGCTGCCAAGCGCGCGGCAAACGCTGCGCGCACTCTACGACGCCGCGTTTCGCCAGGCCGAGGTGACGCCCAATGTCGTGGCCGAGATCGACAGCGTCTCGCTGATGCGGGCGGCCGTCATCGGGGGCGTCGGCGCGACGATCCACCCGCTCTCGTCGTGGCAGGACGAGATGCAAGCCGGCGTTGTCCGCGCCAGCCGCATCGAGGATGTTCCACTCAGCTTGAATTTCTGGCTCAGCCGCTCGACGCCACCGTCGACGCCCGCAGCCGATGCGATCTTCGCTCTGCTCGAGATCGCGATCGAGAAGCACAAGCCGCCGCATTCTGAACGTTGAAGCAGGCCCCCGCCCTGCGCATAGCTCGAGCGTTGACATCGCGCGCATGCGAAGTCGACTATCGCACGCAGGGGGACCTCATAAAAAATGCGCGAAATTGCTCGCATCGATCAGTCGCGAACGTCTGTTCGGTGCGCGAGCCGCACAACCGCGCTGCCCACAATTCTCATAACATCTCAACGTTGAGGAGGCCGGGATGGCTTTATCAATCGACGCCGCAGACGCCATGGCGAAGCCGGAGCGTGACGTCATGCTGCGGCGCGCGATCATTTCGTGCGCCATCGGCCAGGTCTTCGAGATCTATGACTTCGTCATCTACGGCTTCATGGCGGCGGCGATCGCGAAAGCGTTCTTTCCGGCGGCAGACCCGGTGGCCGCCCTCCTCAGCACGTTCGCCACGTTCGCCGTCGGCTTTCTGTTTCGCCCGCTCGGCGGGCTTGTGATCGGATCGTTTGGCGACCGCTACGGGCGACGCCAAGCGCTGGTGGTCACCATCAGCATGATGGCGATCGCAACCGGCCTGATCGGCCTCATCCCGACTTATGCGACCATCGGGATTCTCGCGCCGATCCTTCTCGTGCTCTGCCGCGCGTTCCAGGGTTTCTCGACCGGCGGCGAATGGGGTGGCGCAGCCGCGTTTCTGGTCGAGTACGCGCCGACAAAACATCGTGGCTTCATCAGCAGCTTCCAGCAATTCGGCACGGCACTGGGCCTGCTGCTCGGCACGCTGGTCGCCGGCCTCCTGACCTATTTCCTTGACGCCGAAACCTTCCACTCCTGGGGCTGGCGCATTCCCTTCCTCCTCGGCTTCGTCCTCGGTCCGATCGGCCACTACTTGCGGACGCATGTCGCGGAAACGCCGGCCTTCTCGCAGACAGTCGCGACCGAAGCCGTCGCCGAAGCCCCGTTGCGCGAGGCGCTCACGACCCAAAAAGGCAATCTCCTCGTCGCCTTCGCCTTCAGCATCTCGCCTTGCGTGATCTATTGGACATTCCTGGTCTACATGCCGACCTTTGCGCAGCAGCAGCTCCAGATCAGTCCCTCAACGACGCTGTTCTCGACAACGTTCGCCGGCATCGTCTACCTCATCCTCGCGCCGATCATCGGCGCCCTCTCGGACCGCGTCGGGCGTAAGCCGCTCCTCTATGTGTCGTTCCTGAGCGCGGCAATCCTTGGCTATCCGCTGTTCTCCTATCTGGTGTCGGCGCGCAGCGTCGCGGCGCTTGTCATCGTCCAGACCGTCGCGGCGATCATCTTGACGCTCTGCGCCGGCGTCATCTGCGCCGTGCTGTCGGAAATCTTCCCGACGCGTATTCGCTACACGGCGCTGTCGGTCGGTTACGGCTTGTCGGTCGCGATCTTCGGCGGATTCGCCGCGCTGATCGCGACGGCGCTGATCCGCTACACCGGCGATCCGCTCGCGCCGGCCTACTACGTCATCTTCGGCGGCGTCGCGAGCTTGATCGCGACCTTCTTCATCGTCGAGCGCGCCGGAAAACCACTGCCAGAATAGCGAGGCGCCGATTGCACCGGCGGCGCAGGGTGCGACCGAAATCGCACTCTGCCGCAACGTCACCTCACGCCGGCGATGCGGCGAAAACGGATCGGGCGCCGTCAATCGCGTGACGCGCGCGGTTGCACGCGCGCGTCGCCGCGACGGCAAGGAAACGCGCCGCGTCACTGCCGGCCGTCGCACCCATAAGCCGCCGAATCGGATCGAGAACCGGATACGGCGTCAACGCCAAGGCGGGCTCTTGCCCGAACCGATCGCCGCTCGTGTAGTCGATCGGCACCAGATGCCGCGACACCTTCATCAGCACAGCCTGCAGGGCCGCGGCATCCTTGTCGCTCGCCTTTGCAATCCGCGCATTGAAGGCTGCCGCCTTACTTTTCAGGTCGCGCGCGGCCTCGAGAAGCGGCGTCACGTCGACGCCCTTGGCGCTTGCCGCCTTGAGAGGCTCGAGCTCTTTGATCAGCGCGTCGGCATAGTCCGCGTAGTCGAGCGGAACAACGGCATCCGTCAGCAGCCGCCAGAGCGCATGCACATAAACGCGGGTGTCGCGCACCAGGAGTTCGAGATCGATCTTGTCGATCGTGTCGTCAGGCGTGTGCCACCACCAGCCGAAGCCTGCGCCCTTCCGGGCCGCACCGCCGAAGATCGCAGCGGCGACATTGACGCCGCCTGCCGCCGGCTGTTCTCCGCCACCCATGAAAAGCGAGGGAATGCCAATGCCCCAAAAGGACTGGTCGCCAGCGCGGCTCATCCTCTCGCCGGAAAGCTCTTGCTGCCCTTGGGCTTGCACCGCCTCGACGGCCAGCGCGCGCAGCTCCGACGACGCCGGCATGTCGTTGAGCACGGTGTTTCCACGACCGCCTGTCGAATCAACATTCACATGCGCGACGCACCGCCGCTCGAGCTCGGCCCAGTGCTTGTCGGCATACCAGGTCGACCCCGAATAGCGGCCGTGCGAATGGCCTGACCAGAAACACAAACGCAGGCCGCGCCGAAACTCGGCCCGGCGTGACGCGAACAGGCGCGCAATCTCGAGCATAGTGGCGTTGGCGGCACCGTTGTCCATCACGCCGAAATACCAGGTGTCGTGATGACCGGAGAACATCACGAACGGCTCATCCGCGCCGCCATTGGCGCTCGCAAGTTCAGCGGTCAAAATCGGAGTTTTGCGCCAGCTCGTGTCGACCTCGGCGAAGAGCTTGACACGGCTTTCGCCCTGCGCCAGGCGCGCCTTGAGACCATCGCCATCCTCCTTGTTGACGGTGACCACCACCGTCGTCGGAAGCAACTTCACGGTCTCGTCGGTCGGGCTTCCCCACACCGGCGAGATGCACATCTCATGCTTGTGCTCGTGGACCATGGCGTGCACCTGGCCAACGGCGCCCGCCTGCGTCGCTCGCTTGCTCACCGCCGGTGAAGCCAACCCATCGACAAGAACGATTTTTCCGCGCACGTCCTGTTTGGCGAAATCGCTTTCTGCGCCGGAACCGAGATAGATCATCTCGCCGGAGACGCCTTTCGGGCCGGACGAGCGTGAGAACGAATGTGTGATGCAGGCAGGCTCATGATCGCCTGCCACGAGCTTTGCCTTGCCCGGCAGGCTGATATAGGCGTCGTGCTGAATGAGCTCGGTCTTGAAGCCGCAGCCGTCGAGCGTCTTCTGCAGATACTTGAAACTCTCGAGCTCTTCGGGCGTGCCGGACAGCTTCACCCGGCGGGCGAACTCCTCCAAGTGCCGCATCATGGCGCCGGCTTGCACGTCCGAGCACAGTTGATCAATCGTTGTCATCAGCACATCTCGCAGTTTTCTTTATCTTAGCCGGATGACAATACGGCATTCGGCTCCATCATCCAGGTGAGAAAAAGCTAACCACGTATGCGCTGGCGATCACCTCGCTTCGTGACTATCGTTGAATAGCGAATGGGGAATCGACCGACAAAACGTCCCAACAACCAACGAAGCGCAGCGTGGTCTCGAGTCTCGGATTGGCCAAGCCGCCGCCCCCTAAAGCAACCGCCCCTCTGCGTCGAAAAACGGGTGCGGGCCCACGAAATCACCGATCGGCACGAAATGGGTGATGAGCTGCGGCCCAGCCGCGCTCGGCAACAGCGCGTGCAGGTGAAACGCCGGCGGCTCGACCGTGAACGACGGTGGTAGCGCCTCGACCAGATCGAGCGTCACTGCATGGTTCGGCGCCGGGCAGATCGTCGCACGAACGCCGGCGAACAACGTCGACGCATCGCGATGGACATGCCCCGCCGCAACCAACTGAACGCGTGGGTACTGCGCCACGATTGCGGCCAATGCTTCGGCGTTGCGCAGGTTCTGCACGTCCATGTGTCGGATGCCGGCGAGGAACGGCGGATGATGCAGAAAGATGATCGCTGGCCGTTGCGCGCCGCTCGCCAAATTTTTCTCTAGCCACGCCAGCGTTTCTTCGTCGAGGTGACCGTACGCCCTGCTCGGCACACTGGAATCGAGGAGGAAAAGGTCGAGGTCGCCGACATGCGCCGCGAGATTCATCGCGCCGTGACCTTGCGCATAAGGCTGTCGCGCAAGCGCCCGGCGCATCGGCTCGCGGCTGTCGTGATTGCCAGGGATGGCGAGGAACGGAATCTCGAGCGGCGCGATCAATGCGGCGAAGTGAGCGTATTCCTCATCGGTTCCGCCGTCGACGAGGTCGCCGGAGATGACGACGAGATCGGGGCGCGGTTGGAGCCGATTGAGATCGGCAACGCAGCGCGTCAACGCGGCCGCCGTGTCGACAACGCCGTAGGCCTTTTCGTCCGGCCGCTTGATATGGAGGTCGGAGATTTGCGCAATCAGCGTGAACGGCGCCGTCATGTCATGTATCCACCGGCAAGAGACGCACGGCGCGCGGCTCGATCGCCAGCCCGACACGATCACCGCTCGCCACCATCAGCGCGTTGGGAACGTCGATGGTCAGCGGCTTGTCGATGACATCCGTCACCGTCACGCGCAACCGATCGCCGACAAACGCCACCGTGTCGACGCGGCCGCGCAGCGCCGCGGCCTGCTCCTCGACGATCCGGATCGCTTCCGGACGCACCATGGCGACCACGGCCCCCGCGCTATTCGGGTCCGGCAGCTGCAATTTTCCGCCCGGAAGCGACGCAACGCCGCCCGCGGCCGTCGCCTCGATGATATTCGCTGCGCCGATGAATTCCGCAACGAACCGGTTCGCTGGCTCGAAATAGATCTCACGCGGCTTGCCGATCTGCGCGATCGCGCCGCGCCGCATCACGACGACACGGTCGCCCAGCACCATGGCCTCCGCCTGGTCGTGCGTGACATAGATCGTCGTGATGCCAAGCGAGCGCAGGAGCCTATTGAGCTCTCCCCGCAGACGCTCGCGCAGCGATGCATCGAGCGCAGTGAGCGGCTCGTCGAGAAGGAGAACGCGCGGGCGAATCGCCACCGCACGCGCAAGTGCGACGCGCTGGCGCTGCCCCCCCGAGAGTTGATCGATCGCGCGATGCTCCAAGCCCTCGATTCCAGTGAGCGCGACAAGCTCCGCCACGCGTTGCGTCCGGTCCGCTCTGGCGACGCCGCGGATCTTGAGGCCGTAAGCGATGTTCTCCGCGACATCCATGTTGGGGAACAGCGCGTACGACTGGAACACCATGCCAATATTGCGCCGCTCGATCGGGATGCCGGTGACGTCTTCACCGTCGAAAAGGACGCGCCCGCCCGCATCGGGGGCTTCGAGCCCGGCGATGATGCGCAGCGTCGTAGTCTTGCCGCAGCCCGACGGCCCGAGCAGGACCAGGGTCTCGCCGCGGGCGATGTCGAGATGAACCGGCTCGAGCGCACGCGTGCCGTCAAGGAACGTCTTGCCGCAAGCCTCGAGAGTGATCGAAGCACCCTGCCTTTCGGTCATGCGCGTCGCCCCGAAAATCGACGCTCGCGCACCGAGAGAAGCTGCATTGCGACGAGCAGTGGAATGATCATGACGAAAAAGATGAGCGTATAGGCGGAGGCGATTTCGAGGCGCATGGAGGCGTAGCTGTCGGCAAGGCCAACGGGCAAGGTCTTCGTCAGCGGCGTGTGCAGCATCCACGTCAAATTGAACTCGCCGAGCGAGAGCGTGACGACCATAAGCGAGCCTGCGAGAATGCCGGGCTTGGCATTCGGCACAATGACGTCGCGAAAACGTCGCCACGGCGACGCACCGAGCGAGGCCGCCCCTTCGTCAAGCGTATTGACACCGATAGCGCTGAAGACGGCCATCACTGCCCGCACCATGAACGGAAGCGTAAAGATGACGTGCCCGACCATAATGAACGTCCAGGAGCGGCGAAACGCGCCGAACTCGCCGTAGGTGAGAAGCAGCGCAAGCGCGATCGCGAGGCCCGGGATCGCAAGCGGGAGCGTGATCACCTCCTCGATCACGCGCGAAAGCCGCCCGCCGCGACGGTGCAGTGCATAGGCCGCCGGGACGCCGATGACGAGCGTTATCGCGAGAGTCACCAAGGCGATGACGAACGAATGCAGGATCGTATCTGCATAGAGCTGCCAGACCTGCCAGATCCACTCGAGGGTCAATCCCGAGCGGATGCCGCGAAAATAATTCGCCGTCACCCCGGCGAGCATCGAAAGCAGCGCCGGCACGATGAGGAAAGCTGCCACCACGATCGTGAAGACGAGCTGCAGAACAAACAGCGTGCGATGCCAGGACGATTTCATCCTGCGGCCGCCACCGTATTGCCGGCGAAGGTGCGCGCCAGCATGAGAAAGGCCCATGCGACAAGGCCGAGACCGACCGAGAGCGCCGCCGCCGTCGCGATGTTAGCCGCCAACGTGAACTCGGTGTAGATCAGCATCGGCAGCACGTCGATATTCGTCGCGAGCGTGAACGCCGTTCCGAAGGCGCCCATCGCCGTTGCGAAGGCAATCGCGCCAGACGCGATGAAGGCCGGCATCAGCGCGGGCAGGATCACATCGCGATGCACGGCCCACGGCCCGGCGCCGAGCGAGCGCGCCGCCTCTTCGAGGCCAGGATCGAGCTTCTCGACCGCCGCCATAACCGTGAGAATGACGCGCGGGATCGAAAAATAAAGATAGCCGAGGAAGAGGCCGCCCATCGAATAGGCGAACACGATCTTTCCCGCGCCCAGGCGCGAGGAGACGTCGCCGATCAGCCCCTGACGCCCTGCCAGCAGGATGATCATGAAGCCGACGACGACACCGGGGAAAGCAAGCGGAAAGGTGAGCAATGCGACGAGGAGTGAGCGCCCCGGAAAACGATGCCGCTGCAGGAAGAGGGCCGCCACAGTGGAGATCATCAGCGTGGCGACCGTGGTCGCGGCGGCCAGCAGCACCGTATTGATCAATGTCGCACGGTAACGCGGTTCGACGAGGATGGCGGCATAGGCCGCGATCCCCTGCGGGCCGCGCGCGCCGGCGATGATCAGCTCTGCCATGGGTAGGAGGAAGAACGCCGCGACCATCAGCGCGAGCGGCAACAGACAGAGGCGAATGAAAGTCGGTCCGGTCATGATAAACGGTGCGATCCTGTGAGGGCGCGGCCGCCCACACAGGGCTTTGACAGTCACCAGCTAGCGGACTTCGGCAAGATAGCGATCAACAAAGGACTTTTGCACTTTGGCATATTCGCCCCAGTTGACGCTTTTCGCCCGCGCATAATCGCTGGCTGGCAGGAAGCGCTTTTGCACCTGCTCAGGCAGAGGCACGGCGCGTGCCGGCCGCAGATACGCGTTGGTCCAGATCGTCTGGCCCTTATCGGAGAGAATGTAGTCCAGCACGCGCTTTGCCTTGTCCTTGTTGGGCGCATTCTTCACAAGGCTCATGACGTAAGGAAAGGTTACCGTGCCTTCGCAAGGGATGACGAATTCGAAGTTGCCCTTCTCGCTATATTTGGCGCGATAGGCATTGAAGTCATAGTCCAGCAAAATCGGAATCTCGCCCGAGACGACGCGCGCATAAGACGTTTGCTTCGGCACGATGGCGTCGTTCTTCTGCAGCGCCTTGAAGAGGTCGATCGCCGGATTGAAGTTCTGCTCCGATCCACCGAGCGCCGTGTTGATCGCAACCGCGCCGACATAGCCGACCGAGGCCGACGAGGGGTCGAGATACCCGACCATGCCGCGGTAGTCGGCCTTGGCGAGGTCTTTCCAGCAGGCCGGTGCTGGTTTGCCGCCGAGTGCGTCCTTGTTCACAAAGAAGCCCAGCGTGCCGTAGTGCACAGCGAACCAGTAGCCATCGGGGTCTTTCAAGCCGGCTGGAATCTCGTCGAAGCCCTTCGGCTTGTACGGCTCGACGACGCCCTGTTCCTTGGCTTTGTAGCCGACGTCGACGCCGAGATAGGCAACATCGGCGACCGGGCTCGCCTTCTCGGCGATGAGCTGCGCCAGCGTCTGGCCCGAGTTCTTGTTGTCGTGCGGAATGTCGAAGCCGAGATCGCCCTTGATCGCCTTGAGCATCGAGGCCCAATCGGCCCATTGCGGCGGACAGTTGTAACAGATGACGTCGGCGGCCTGAGCTTGGGGTCCGGCGGCCGCCAGCGCCCCAACAGCAAGCCCGATGACGAGCAGAATTCTTTTCATTGTTCACCCTCCCCTGATCGCGAAATACCGCCTCTTGAACAGGCGTTGCCTTGTTCTTGCATAGGCCCGACGCCGAAGGCAAAGACTACTAGGACCAGATTGTCACAGCGATGACAATGCCCGATCCACGAGAGCGCGGCTTCATCGGACATAGGCCCGCGGTCGTGGCGATCGGACGTCGAGCCCGCCCAAGCCCTTTGTCCCCAAATGGCAAGCGCCTTTAACTGATTGCCAAAGCCGCGCGTGTGATTTTCACTGCGTTGTCTGGGACCGGGGACGGAAAAATGCACCAAGGAGCACGACGTACTTTCGACACTCTTTCATCGATCGCGCGTGCGCCGATCGCGGCTGCGGCCTTGGCGCTCGCAGCCCTTGCTTGCGCGCCGGCGCGGGCAGGCGACGACCTCAAGGAAGTGCGCATCGCGGTCCAGTATGGCGTGGCCTTCACCCCGGTCTTGATCGCGGATGGCAAGGGTTTCATTGCCCCGCCACATTTCTCGTCCTTGCCGCAACGGAAAAGCTGACGCAGGAGAACCCGAAAATCACGCGCGCCGTTCTCGCAGCAATGGAGGACGCGAACGCGTTCATCAAAGCGAACCCAAAGGAGGCGGCGGAAATCTACATCAAATCCGAAAACTCGAAGATGCAGGTCGATTTCGTAACCAAGGTGATCAAAACGATATTCGGTGCGGGATTTCGCGGCATCACGCAAACTCACCAATATGGAATTTAAGATTGGACATTTTCTCCATTGCCGAACCTGCGCGAACGAGCCTGGCGCAGCCACGCGGATATTAGGAATTCGCCCCATAAGACACACGCAAAAAATCGCGACGTCGGGCTGGACATTTGCGCGAAGCCGGCGAGGCGCGAAAAAGCGCGCCGCTTAACGCACGGCGCTATCGCAGAGAGGGGGCTTCCGCCATGACCACTGCTACTGTGGACGTGGAACCTGCTGGCGGCGCGCGCGCAACGGGCGAAATCCTTGTGCACGCGACGGCAAAGCGCTCGCCAATCTTCTGCTCAAGCACCACCGGACCGGGGTTCGGTTGGTGCGGCAGATGCGGGAGATTTAGCGCCGCCCCCAACCTCCTCGACGCATCGATCGCGGTAGCGGCCCACACAACGTGGGTCAGGATATAGCGGCGTCCACGCGCAATCCGCACTCCTCCGCGCTGGCCGCGAGCCAGCGCCAGAAGCTTTCGCATAGGCTGCGGAACAGCGCGACATCGAAGGTCGAATCCGTATCGGCCCGCCACAAGATGAGGCCGATATGCGCGCAAGTGGTCGCCGCAACATCATCCTGAGCGAACGCGTGGGGATGAAGGTCGAGCGGCACGCCTTTTTCGAGGAGTGCACGCACCTTACGGCCCGCGATCCGTAGAATGCCGTAGCCGTCGGACTGGTCGGCGACGGCGGCAGATGCCCCGAAGAATTGCCGAAGCTCGGCCGCAAGCGGCGCACCGCCGGCCCGGACCGCCAGCCATGTCCGCGGACCGGTGCCAAGGAAGGCAAGGCCCTTTACTACGACCCGCTTTGAACCGTCGGGCAGATTGATCCCGTAAGCGGCTTTGACCGCCTGTGCGAACGTCGGCGAGCGCGCCATGACGCTCGCGATTTGAAGGTTCGCACGCTCCGCAACCACGATGCCCGCATCTTTTGGCCCGCCCGGCACGAGCAGGCCGTCGAACGCGCTGCACGTTTTCAATTGTAGAGTTGCTTCAGCCACGGAGACGCACTCCTTCCGGGTCGACGAAAACCGGCGCGCAGATCATCACGTCTTGATCGTTGTTGCGCACCGCATCGAAAGCGCGCACGCGCTCGCCATGCCGCGCCGGTCCGTCGGCCACGAGGGCAAGGCCGATCCAGCCCTCGAGCGTCGGCGAGTAGGCGACCGAGGTGACATAGCCTTGATCGTTGGCGGCGACCGAGGCGGCACCCTGCGGAAGAATGTGCGCGCCGGCGGTGAGGCGACGCCCCTGCTCAACAGGGCGAATCCCGACGAGCGCCGGACGGTCCGTCGTCATAAGCGCCGGCCGGCCGGCCATGACGCGGCCGATATAATCCTTCTTCGTCGACATCATGCGGCCGAGCCCGAGATCACGCGCGACCGTTTGCCCGTTCAATTCGTTGCCGGCGACGTGTCCCTTCTCGATGCGCATCACGCTTTGCGCCTCGGTTCCGTATGGGCAGCCGCCGAAATCACTGCACAGCGCCATGAGGGCTTTGAGAACGGCGGCGCCGTAGCACGCCGGCACGGCGAGCTCGTAGGCAAGCTCACCCGAAAACGAGATGCGGAAGAGCCGCGTCGTAATCCCCCGCAAGGGGATCTCCCGGCATCCCATATAGGGCAGCGCATCGTTCGATAGATCGACGTCGGGCCCGTAAAGCCGCATCAGCAGCTCACGCGCTTTCGGGCCCGCCACGGCATACTGCGACCACTGTTCGGTGACCGACACCATCGCGACATCGAGCTCGGGCCAGAGCACTTGGTGGCAGAATTCGAGATGCTGCATAATCTTTGCGGCATTCGCCGTCGTCGTCGACGTGACGTAATGATCTTCGGCGAAGCGCGACGTTGTGCCGTCGTCCATCACGAACCCGTCCTCACGCAGCATCACGCCGTAGCGCGCCTTGCCGATGGGCAGCGTCGAGAACGTATTGACGTAGACACGATCGAGAAATGCCCCTGCGTCGCGCCCCTGGATGTCGATGCGCCCGAGCGTCGAAACGTCGCAAACGCCGACGATGGAGCGGACCGTTCGCACCTCCCTGACGACAGTGGTGAGCCAATCTGTCTCACCTGCTCTCGGGAAATACTGCGGGCGGAGCCATTGCCCCGCCTCGACCATGACCGCGCCGTTTGCGATCGCCCAGGCATGCCCCGACGTGAGACGCGTCGGCCTGAAATCACGACCGCGGTGATGTCCTGCGAAGGCGCCGATCGCAACCGGCTGATGCGGCGGGCGCGACAATGTCGTCCCGACATCGCTCATCGCCTGCCCTGTCAAAGCGGCCATCATGGCGTGCCCGTTGAGATTGGACGTCTTGCCCTGGTCGGTCGCCATGCCAAGCGTGGTGTAGCGCTTCAAATGCTCGATGGAGCGGAAGCCTTCGGCATGCGCGATCGCGATGTCGCCGGCAGTCACATCGTTCTGAAGATCAACGAAAGCCTTGTTGCGGCTTTCCGCGACGTGCCACAGCGGCGTGACGGCAGCGGACTCATCTTCGGCTCGAGGCGTCGGCGCCGACGGTGCGGAGAAGCCGCAATCGGCGGCCGCGGCTGCGCCCGCTTCCCTCCCCTTCCGAAGGGTGGTCGATAGTCCGAAGTCGCCGTTCGCCGCTCCGGCGACAGTCATTCCATTCGGCAAATCACCGGGAACAAAGGTCGACAGCACGTCCGACCAGCGCGGCCTTCCGCCAAGATGCGTGGTGAGCGCGACTTGCGGATTCCAGCCACCGGACACGGCGACGAGATCGGCGTCGATCGAATGATGCTTCCCATCGGCCAAGATCGTGGCAGCGGTCACGCCGCGCGCCCCGCCTGCGACATCGACAACCTGACCACCCAAGAATACGCGCGCGCCCGCCGCGGCGGCGGGCTTGGACAGAGTCTCGTCGACGGTCGTGCGAGGGTCGACGACCGCTTCGACGTGCGCGCCCGCTGCGGCGACGTCGGCGACGGTCCGCCAACCGTCGTCGTTCGCGGTGAAAACAACAACCTTACGTCCAGGCAAGACGCCGAAACGGTTCACATAGGTCCGCACCGCCGACGCCAGCATGACACCAGGCCGGTCGTTTCCTCCAAACACGATCGGGCGCTCGGTCGCGCCCATCGCGCTGACGCAACGCTTGGCGGCGATATGCCAAAACCGCTGACGTGGTACGCCGGCCGCAGGAACGGCCACGTGGTCGGAGACGCGCTCGAGTGCGCCATAAACCCCGTCGTCGTAAGCGCCGAAAACCTGCGTGCGCGGCATCACGCGGACGTTCGGCAAGCTGCGCAGCTCCACGTCCGCCGCAGCTGCGAAAAGATGCGCGGGCGCGTCGTCGATCGCTCGGCGTTCGCTCAGCAGGCGGCCGCCGAGCCGCATATCGTCCTCGCAAAGAATAACGCGCGCGCCGCTGCGCCCGGCCACGAGGGCCGCAGCGAGCCCGGCAGGGCCGGAGCCGACAACCAGAACATCGCAGAATGCGTAGGCTTTTTCGTAGTGGTCGGGGTCCGGATGTTCGCTAGCCCGCCCGAGACCGGCGGCGCGGCGAATGAGCGGCTCGTAAACCTTCTCCCAGAAGGAAGCGGGCCACATGAACGTCTTGTAGTAAAAGCCGCCGACCAACAGCGGCGAGGCGATCTGATTGATCGCCAGAACGTCAAACGTCAGCGAAGGCCAGCGATTCTGGCTCGCGGCTTTCAGTCCGTCGTACAGTTCGACCGTCGTCGCCCGCGTGTTCGGCTCGCGCCGCGCACCGGTGCGCAATTCGACGAGCGCGTTCGGTTCTTCCGGACCGACGCTGAAGACGCCGCGCGGTCGATGATATTTGAACGAGCGGCCGATCAACTTCACGCCGGCGCCGATCAACGCCGACGCAAGCGTATCGCCCGCATAGCCGCTGTAACGCTTACCGTCGAAGCTGAACGCCAGCGGCCGCTTGCGATCAATCAAACCTTGGATCGTCCCGCCCACCGGGAGGCGATTAGGCTGCGTCGGGTCGTTCATGGCGTTGCGATCAGTGCATTGGACGTCCGAGCGAATCGTGCGCCTTCGATCCCATGCGTGCGCGTGTTGCGCGTGACGACCAGCCAAGAGCGGCAGCCGCTGCCGTGATACCAGAGCTCGTCGTGCAGCCCCGCGGGATTGTCGCGGAGATGGACGTATTCATGGAAGCGCACGGCGGCGTCCGGTGACGCCGGATCCGGACGCTGCGCGAGCGACGCATCGCCGAGATAGGTGAACTCCGTAAGGTCCCGGACACCGCAGAAAGGACAAGGAATGCGCATGGCGTCGTCTCAGTGCAGATTGGGTTGGGCGCCGGCGCCCTTTTCGTCGATGACGGCGCCCGACGCGAAGCGATCCAACCGGTAGGCGGCGGCATTCGGATGGGATTGGTCCGTGGCGATGAGATGCGCAAAGCACCAGCCCGAGGCAGGCGTCGCTTTGAAGCCGCCGTAGCACCAGCCGCAATTGAGATAGAGTCCCCTAATCGGCGTGTGATCGATGATCGGCGAGCCGTCCATTGACATGTCCATGAGACCGCCCCACGAACGAAGGAGCCGCACGCGCCCGATCATCGGCATCAGCGCCATGCCACTTTCGCAAACGTCTTCGATGACAGCCAGGTTGCCACGCCGCGCATAAGAGTTGTAGCCGTCGATGTCGCCGCCGAAAACGAGGCCACCCTTGTCGGACTGGCTGATGTAGAAATGGCCGGCGCCGAACGTAATGACGCCGGGCACCAGCGGCTTGAGCCCCTCGGACACGAAGGCTTGCAGCACGTGGCTTTCGATCGGGAGCCGAAGCCCCGCCATCGCGCCGAGTTGCGAGGTGGCCCCGGCGACCGCCAAGCCGACTTTCTTCGCCTTGATATCGCCGCGCGTCGTCTTCAGCCCGGCGATACGACCATCTTCGATCGCGAGTCCGACGACCTCGCAATTCTCGATGACGTCGACGCCGCGATCGCTCGCGCCGCGCGCGAAACCCCAGGCGACGGCGTCGTGGCGCGCGGTGCCGCCGCGCCGCTGCAGCAAGCCGCCTTGGATTGGAAAGCGCGCGTCGTCAAAATTTAGAAACGGCGCCATCGCCTTGACGGCATCGCGGTCCAATAGCTCAGCGTCCGCGCCATGCAGCCGCATCGCGTTGCCGCGCCGCGCATAGGCGTCGCGCTGGGCGTCGGAGTGATAGAGATTGAGCACGCCACGCTGGCTGACCATGGCATTGTAATTGAAGTCCTGCTCCAGGCCTTCCCACAGCTTCAACGACTGCTCGTAGAAGGCTTCGTTGCCTGGCAGGAGATAGTTGGAGCGGATGATGGTCGTGTTGCGCCCGACGTTCCCGCCGCCGAGCCAGCCCTTTTCCAGCAGCGCGACGTTGGAGATGCCGTGGTTCTTGGCGAGGTAATAGGCCGTTGCAAGCCCATGCCCTCCTGCTCCGACGATGACCACGTCGTAGGCGTCGCGCGGCGTCGCCTTGCGCCACTGCTCGGTCCAGTTGCGATGGCCGGTGAGTGCATTCTTGGCCAGTGAAAAGATCGAGTAGCGCATGGCGGCATAGCACCAGAAGCGTCGGAGAATATGGCCCCGCTCGGCCGGCAAAATGTGCTATCGCTGGCCCCGCTTCTTACCCCTAAGCGACGCTTCCATGCCCACAAAGGACAATCCCGCTCCAAGCAGGCCGAAAACGATCGGATTCCTCCTGGTCGAGAATTTCTCGCTTTTGTCCTTCGCCGTGGCGGTCGAACCGTTGCGTGCGGCCAACGTCTTGAGTGGACGCGCGCTCTATGCCTGGCGCTTCATTGCGGCGAACGAGATTGCCGCAACCGCTTCCATCGGCGTGAAGTTGCACCTCGACAGCGACCTCGCAAGCGACGAACGGCTGGACATGCTTTTCGTTTGCGCCGGCGGCAACCCGGCGCTCTATCGTGATCCGGCGATGTTTCGCTGGCTGCGCCGCTTCGCACGTCGCGGCACGCCGCTCGGCGGCATTTCGGGTGGCTCTTATATGCTCGCGCGCGCCGGCCTTCTCGACAATCGCCGCTGTACGATCCACTGGGAACACATGGCGGCGTTCCGTGAAGAGTTTCCGCATATTGACATGCGCGCCACCCTATTCGAGATCGATCGCGACCGCTTCTCGTGCGCCGGCGGCATCGCCTCGCTCGACATGATGCACGCGATCATCGAGGCGGATCATGGTGCCGCCCTCGCCAATGCCGTCACCGAATGGTTTATTCAGACATCGGTGCGGCCCGGCAGCGGCGCGCAGCGGATGGAGCCGCGCGAGCGGCTCCGCATCCTCAACGAATCGCTGATCAAAGCCATCAAGTTCATGGAGCGTCGCTTTGACGAACCGATCGACGTCGAGGCCCTCGCCGGCGTCGCGGGTGTCTCCGCGCGTCATTTGCAACGCCTGTTCGCGCAGCATCTCGGGACGACTGTGGAGAAATATCTCTTCTCGCTGCGTCTCGATCGCGGCCGCGAGTTGCTGCGCCAATCGAACCTTCCCGTTCTCGGTGTGGCGCTCGCGTCAGGATTCTCGACCGCGAGCCACTTCTCCCGTTCCTACAAAGATAAGTTCGGGCTGGCGCCACGCGAGGAACGACGCGTCGCGCGGCACATGGTTTCGCTTCGTCGAGAACCTGAGCGATCTCACTCACGCAAGGCTCGCAGCTAACGCTGCTACGCGGTTCATTGTTTGCCGTCAAAGCCGAATATGAAGGGCTGGATATCGCGTCTTTATCGCGGAGATGTCGTCGCGAAGCTCGGCTTGAATCCAATTACAGATCTCGTCAGCAACGCGAAGGCCACCCCGGCGGGTCACAAGCTCGCAGCGGCGATGGGTTGAGAGCACTTTCGTGCTGGCCGGCACAAGGCTGCCGCATGCCAGCAGGTGCGACACGACGTTCAACCAGCCGAGCGCAATCCCCTGCCCGACCAATGCGGCCTGAACGACAAGGGAATAGTCCGAAAAGGTTAGTTCCACACTCCTTGCCGCCGGCGGAAAGAAGAGCGAAAGACTGGCCCAATCCGGCTGGCCGCCGCTCAGCGTGATCATAGTCCTTGCCGAACGCGGGGCCGACCTTCGCTGGGATTCGCTTTTATGATCTTGTGGAGATCGAACCGGCAGGAGCAATTCCGGCATCAGCGCATAAATGCGATGATGGCTCGCCGTTTTGTGGTCGAAGCGCATGGCGATATCGGCATTGTCGACCGGTCCGCCCAAAGGCCCGTTGATGAGTTGGAACTGAATTTCCTCATCGGGAAATCGAGATTTGAATCGCGTGAGGCGCGGCATGAACCAATGCGTGGCGAAGGCCGATGAAACGGAGAGGACGACGGGCCGGCGCACATGCGGCTTGCCGCCTTTGAGACGAGCGAGCGTACGCTCGATTTCACCGAAGCTCTGCGACACTCCGGAGAACAAGTCATCGCCATCCCTTGTCAGGACGACGCCGGATGGCGTCCGGCGAAACAGTGGCACGCCGAGATGCAATTCGAGCCGCCCGATCGTCCGGCTCACCGCGGGGCTCGTCACGCCGAGCTCCTTGGCGGCGCGCGCGAACGTTCCGCAGCGAACCGCTGCCTCGAAAGCGACGAGCGTATTGAGGGACGGTAGCAGCCGCCTGATCGACATTACAAAATGTAAGCCCCGCTGTGATTATTTTGGCCATTGCGGAAGTCCATCCGCCGCGTTTGAGTATGATCACACGCTCCCGTCGAGAGCGAAGCGGTAGATGAGAAAAGGTGCAGCCGATGTCCTTCGCACAATTCAAGCTTTTGACGTTCGATATCGTTGGTACATGCATCGATTTCGAGAAGGGCATCCTCGATGGCGTCCGCGACATCGGAGGCCAGGCGGCCGCCAAACTCACCGACGACGAAATCTTCAAGCCTTATCTCGACGGCCGAGTGAAGTTCCCTGGCCGCTCGAGCGTGGTGATGCGCGATGTCTATCTTCATACCGCCAAGGAGCTCGGTCTGCCGCATGACGCCGCGGCGGGCGACGCCTTCATGCGGCACTTCTTCAAGTTTCCGGCATTTGAAGACTCGGCGGAGGCGCTGAAACGGCTGCGGCGCAAGTTCCGTCTGGTCGCCATGACCAATTTCGATCGCGTCGCCTACACCGCCTGCGCGAACACGCTCGGCCTGCCCTTCCACGACAGCATTACGGTCGATGAGGCTCAGTATCCGAAGCCCGACTCGCGCTTCTTCTCGTACAATCTCGGCCGGCAATCGGCGTTCGGATACAAGCAGGACGAGATTTTGCATGTCGCGCAGAGCCAATATCACGACATCGGCGTGGCGCGTGAGCTGGGCTACAAGGTGTGCTGGATCGAGCGCCGTAAAGGCATGAAAGGCTTTGGCGGGACCCCGGTGCCGAAGACCGTCACCAAGCCGGACTTCCACTTCGCGACGTTGCGCGAGCTTGCCGACGCCGTGGATAAAGACGAAGGCTGATTTTTTCCGACAAAGGCCCCTTTGCATGCGCGACTTGCCGCTTCCGCGCTCGTTGTGGCGGGAGACTGCCGATCCGGCCCCCGACGTGGAAGAGATCGG
>JBFWXB010000004.1:0-162481 GCA_050187875.1 Variibacter sp. | reverse complement strand
CGGCGCCGACAAGATGTACGGCTTCGGCGGCGACGACATCTACATCGTCGATAAAGCCGGCGACCAGGTGTTCGAGAGCGCCGGCAACGGCACCGACCAGGTCTATTCCTCGGTCAACTACACGCTGGCGGCGGGCCAGTCGATCGAGGTCCTGAACACCATGGGCTCGTCGTCGACGGCAAACATCAACCTCACCGGCAACGAGATCAACAACACGCTCGTCGGCAATGCCGGGATCAACCGCCTCAACGGCGGCGGCGGCGCCGACAAGATGTACGGCTTCGGCGGCAACGACATCTACATCGTCGACAATGCCGGCGACCAGGTGTTCGAGAGCGCCGGCAACGGCACCGATCAGGTCTATTCCTCGGTCAACTACACGCTGGCGGCCGGCCAGTCGATCGAGGTCTTGAACACCATGGGCTCGTCGTCGACGGCGAACATCAACCTCACCGGCAACGAGATTGCCAACGCGCTCGTCGGCAATGCCGGGGCAAATACGTTGAACGGCGGCGCCGGCAACGACGCACTTTATGGCTTCGGCGGGGCCGACAATTTCCTGTTCAACACCGCGCTCAATGCCTCGACCAATGTCGACCGCATCATGGATTACAACGTTGCGGCCGACACCATCCAGTTGGCGAAGAGCGTCTTCGCGGCCTTCGCGGCGACCGGCACTATCAATGCCAACGCCTTCTTCATCGGCAGCGCGGCGCACGACGCCGACGACCGCATCATCTACAATGCCACGACCGGCGCGCTGTTGTACGACGACGACGGAACCGGGGCCCATGCTGCAGTCCAGTTCGCCACGCTGACCACGCATCCCGCCATCACCAACGCCGACTTCGTGGTGGTCTGAGGTTTTCTCCCTTCCGCCACTTGCGGCGCGAGGCCGACGCGGAGACGAGCGGGTCGCCGAAGCGACGCCGGCGTGGGCTTCTGTTTGCAAGACCTCGATACGTTAGGCGAGCGCATCCCGATACCGCAGGCGCGGGGAGTTCTCTAACCGGGCCTAGAACGCCACGGTGATTGCGCCGCCGCCGCGTTGCGGTATAATTTTACATTAAATGTGCATGCCTGCTGGCCGACGGGCCAGGAGAGATCGGCGTGCGAGATCGGAACGGCGGAAAGGACGCCGCGGTCGTCGCAGCAATGATCGCAAGGGGGGCAGCTCATGCCGACGATGGAATTGCGTAGCGGCGACACGCCGTTTTTCAGCTTTCTCACCGGGTTCGAGTCCTTCGCCAACATCGCATCGACCGCGCCGAGCCAACCTAGGCGTGTCGAGTTATCGCTAAACCGTCACGTTTCTCGATGGCTCTCGTGTTGGTTGAGCGAGGGCGGACTTCGTTTTGTGTAAGAGAGCCCGTTGCCGCCAGGAGCGAAGGCGAAATGCGCGATCGGCCGGTCGATGCCCGACGTTTTCCCCGGGTTCCGCTGCGCGCCCGAGTTACGGCGATCATGAATGGAGATGAGCCATGGCCAATGTCAGCGTAACGCTCGTCAACGGTTATCAATCGTATTTCAGCTTCGTCACCGGCTTTGAATCGCAGGCGAACATCGTCAGCGACACGATCGTCGACAAGTCCTTCGAGGGTCAGGTCAGGAGAATCGAATTTGCCGACGGTTCAAAGCTCCTCATAGGGTCCAAGGGTCCTGATCCGACCATCCACGTCTGGGTTCTTGATCCGAGCCAGGACGTTTCGGATGTCGGCGTTCCACAAGACTCCGTGGTCGATCTTGGCGCCGGCACGTCCGACGTGTCGGTTTTTGATCCGGCCTTTCTGAGCCATTGGCTCGCCGACAACAACTTCATCGGCGCGCGGAACCCGGGAACGATTACGGGCGATCAGGTCATCAACGGCTATGGCGGCAATGACGCCATCAGTGGCGACCAGGGTAACGATCGGATCATCGTCGACCACCAGGCAATTCCGATCATAAGCGGCGGGACGAGTGGCAGCCCGACCGGCAACGACACCTTTGTGTTCGCCGCCAACGTCATCATCCAAGGCGTGAACCGCCCCACCGTAATCCACGGAACCGATTATAATTTCAACGGAGCCATGACTGCCGGCGAAGTGAACACGATCGAGGCGCAAGGCAATAACGATTTTTCGCTTGCCGACATATTCAGGATCAATCACATCGTCTACAACGGCGCCACCGCGCTGCAATTCGCTGGCGCCAATTTTTCCGGCACCGATCATATCCTGACCGACACGACGATCGTCGGCGATGCGGGGCCGAACGCCTTTACGGTCTGGGCCAATCCCGCGGACATCAGCGCCGGACACTCGGACGCACGTTTCGCCGCCGACATCGACCTCTCGCAGTTGACGTTCTCGAACTGGACGCCGGGCCAGGACACGGTGACAATCGTCGCGGATCAACTGGGCCTCGCCGGGACTCCTGTGATCGTCGCGCCCAACGTGGATACGACCATTATCGGCGGTGTTAACGAGGAAATTCTCACCGGCGGCAACGGCAACGATACCATCAATGGCAATGGCGGGGACGACACGATCAACGGCGGTGGCGGCAACGACCGTCTCAATGGCGGCACGGGGGCCGACACGATGAGGGGAAACGCCGGCAACGACATCTACATCGTCGACAATGCCGGCGACCAGGTGTTCGAGAGCGCCGGCAACGGCACCGACCAGGTCTATTCGTCGGTGAACTACCCGCTGGCGGCCGGCCAGTCGATCGAGGTCCTGAACACCATGGGCTCGTCGACGACGGCAATCATCACCCTCCCCGGCAACGAGATCGACAACACGCTCGTCGGCAATGCCGGAATGAACCGCCTCAATGGCGGCGGCGGCGCCGACAAGATGTACGGCTTCGGCGGCGACGATATCTACATCGTCGATAATGCCGGCGACCAGGTGTTCGAGAGCGCCGGCAACGGCACCGACCAGGTCTATTCCTCGGTCAACTACACGCTGGCGGCGGGCCAGTCGATCGAGGTCCTCAACACCATGGGCTCCTCGTCGACGGCAAACATCAACCTCACCGGCAACGAGATCGACAACACGCTCGTCGGCAATGCCGGGATCAACCGCCTCAATGGCGGCGGCGGCGCCGACAAGATGTACGGCTTCGGCGGCAACGACATTTACATCGTCGATAATGCCGGCGACCAGGTGTTCGAGAGCGCCGGCAACGGCACCGATCAGGTCTATTCCTCGGTCAACTACACGCTGGCGGCCGGCCAGTCGATCGAGGTCCTCAACACCATGGGCTCCTCGTCGACGGCAAACATCAACCTCACCGGCAACGAGATTGCCAACACGCTCGTCGGCAATGCCGGGGCAAATACGTTGAACGGCGGCGCCGGCAACGACGCACTTTATGGCTTCGGCGGGGCCGACAATTTCCTGTTCAACACCGCGCTCAATGCCTCGACCAATGTCGACCGCATCATGGATTACAACGTTGCGGCCGACACCATCCAGTTGGCGAAGAGCGTCTTCGCGGCCTTCGCGGCGACCGGCACCATCAATGCCAACGCCTTCTTCATCGGCAGCGCGGCGCACGATGCCGACGACCGCATCATCTACAATGCCGCGACCGGCGCGCTGTTGTACGACGACGACGGAACCGGGGCCCATGCTGCAGTCCAGTTCGCCACGCTGACCACGCATCCCGCCGTCACCAATGCCGACTTCGTGGTGGTGTAAGGGCGCGCCGCGCTCGCGTGGAGCGAAGGCGACATCAGGCATCCTCAGAGCCTGAGCGGGTGGGGTGAAATCTCGCGCCTTCTCTAGCTCGTCACCCCACCCCGGCCGCAGTCGCCTGCGCTCCTGCGGCTGACCCTCCTCCCCCTCCAGAGGAGGTCAGCGGAGACCCAATGTATTTTCGGCCAGATTTTCAGGCCAATTCGGCCGGTCCGCGACCCTCCCTAGCCGCTATTATGCCCTGATTTAGTCCAGCTCCCGCTTGATAAGGCAGCCGACCTCAGGAGCCCGCATGCGTTTCGCCGCCGCTATCGCCGTGTTTGTTGGTCTGCTGTCGCCCGGCCTGGCGGCTGCGCAAACGCCCAATGCGCCGGCCGATACTCCCGTCGAAATCCGGCCGGATGCCGCCCAGCCCGAGGTGCCCCTGACCTTGCGCGTCAAATGGGAGGTGAAGAACCGCTTCCGCTTGTTCCGCAACGAGACCGATTTCCTGCGCCATGTCGATGCCAATCGCGGCGACGGCATCCTCGCGGCCGAGCGGCGCCTGGCGGCAGGAAGCAGCGGACACGGGTGGGCACGGCTCACTGTCAATGCCTTGTGCGTCGATGCGTCCGGCCGCATCGTCGATGCGTGCGAGCGCGATGGCGTGCGCGAGTCTTACCTCAATCCGGTTGATCATCGCGTCGGCGTCGCGCTCGAGGCACCGCCGCCGGACGCCACCTGCACCTGGACATTCGAAGCCGTTGACGAGCAGCCCCGGTCGGTCGCGGTGCCGTGCGGTGAAGAGGTGCGCCTACGCGTGCGCTACGGCACGCCGACTTTCGCCACCGTTGATGCAACCTCGGCGAACGGCGCGACGCAACGCGGCCGCACCGAAATCCTCGTGCGCGATCTGCTCGTGGCGGGCATCGGCGACTCCATCGCATCCGGCGAAGGCAATCCGGACCGCGCCGTCGTGCTCGACGATGACGGATTCTGCTTCCGCCGCTTTATCGGCAACAACGGCGGCGAATATTTCCGTCCCTCGCGCGCCGGCTACACCGGCAACAAGACCTGCGAAACGACCGTCCGCGACGACAAGGCGAGCCGCGACTGGGCCCGGCATGGCGCGAGCTGGATGAGCGCGGCCTGCCATCGCTCGCTCTACAGTTATCAGGTGCGAACGATGCTGCAGCTCGCGGTGGAAACGCCGCATATCGCCGTGACATTCGTTCCCCTCGCCTGCACCGGCGCAGAGATTGCGAACGGCCTGCTCAGCGGGCAGCGCGCGCGCGAAGTCACCTGCGGCGGCCCGGGGCGCACGGGGTCGTGTCCGAGCAACGTGCCGGCGCAGATCGCACAGATGAACGGCATTCTGAATGCCGCGCACCGCACGCAGCCGCAGCGAACCTTCGATCTCGTCCTGCTTACGATCGGCGCCAATGACGTGCGCTTCTCGGAGCTCGTCTCCGACGTACTGCTCGACGATAGCGCCGATCGCACATTGTTCGGCAGCCGCATATCGAGCGTCGATTCAGCGCGCCGAACTTTGCAGCGCGATTTACCGGGGGCGTTCACGGAGTTGCGCAAGGCGCTGCGGCCGCTCGTCGGCGGCGATCTCGGACGTGTGGTGTTCGTCTCGTATAGCGACCCCGCTTTGAGCAATGGGGGAATGCCGTGCGGCGGCGGACGCGAGGGCGTCGATATCCATCCGAGCTTCAACGTCAACGCCGCGAGGCTGCAGAAGACCACAGCCTTTGTCGATCACGAATTCCTGCCGCGGCTGCGAGACCTGGCGACGTGCGACGGCGGCGTGATCTGCCGGGGCGAAGCCGATCGCATGACATTTGTCGATGCACATCAGGCCGCCTTCGCCGATCATGGCTTCTGCGCGCATGCGGAGAGCGATCCGGCGTTCGATCGCGCGTGCTTCTCGGTCAACGGCGAAAGCTTCGAGAGCGATCTGCGCTTGGCCGCTGAGCGGCCGCTCGCGTGCAACATGCGCCCGCGGGATTTCCGGCCATACGCGTCGCGCGCGCGCTGGGTGCGCACGCCGAACGACAGCTACTTCACGTCGATGACTTATCCCGACGGGCTGCCGTCGATCACGCAGCCGGCCGACATTCACGACGCCGCGTGGGGCATCTTAAGTGCAGTCTATGGCGGCGCGATCCACCCGACGGCCGAAGGCTATGCGGTCATGGCGGACGCGGCGCTTCCCGCGGTCCGCAGCGTTCTGCACCTCAATGCCGCGAGCCTCTACGACGCCGGCGTCACGTCCGCGCCGCTCCCCTTCGGCACGACGCCCGCCGCGCCCGGCCCCGTGAGCGGCGATCCAACGGTTCGGCCGCCGGCAGGGCGGATTCAATAATCACGGTCAAGGCAAAGCGGATCAGCGAGTGCAGCCCAACTCCCCTCCCCCTTTCGGGGAAGCGTCGGGCAAGGGGGAGGGGTAAAGGTTTCGCAGCACTCGCGCTCAGACGACGCCGAGCTTCTTCTGCAGGCTCGTCGAGGACGTCGTGTATTGGAACACGAGACGCTTGTCGGGATAGACGTAGCGGTGCGCTTTCTGCGCCATCAGCGCCGCTTCGTGGAAGCCGGAGAGGATGAGCTTGAGCTTGCCCGGATACCAGTTGATGTCGCCGATGGCGAAGATGCCCGGCACGTTCGTCTCGAACGCCTCGGCGTCGACGGGCAAGAGTTGATCCTTGAGCTCCAATCCCCAGTTCGCAACCGGGCCGAGCTTCATGGTCAATCCGAAGAACGGCAGCATCGCATCGCAGGCGATGTGAAATTCCGAGCCGTCGTTGCGCTTGACGATCGCTTTTGAAAGCTGCCCGTCGGCGCCTTCGAGGCCGGCGACCTGACCGAGCACGAAATCGATCTTTCCTTCGCCGGCGAGCGCCATCATCTTGTTGACGCTGTCGGGTGCAGCGCGGAAATCGCTACGCCGATGCAGCAGTGTGAGGTGGCTCGCGATCGGGGCGAGATTGAGCGTCCAATCAAGCGCGGAGTCGCCGCCGCCCACGATCAGCAGCCGCTTGCCGCGGAAGTCCTCCATCCGGCGGACGGAGTAGAAAACCGACTTGCTCTCATACGGCTCAATGCCGTTGATTGGCGGCCGCTTCGGCTGGAACGATCCGCCGCCCGCGGCGACGACGATGATCTTCGCCTCGAATACGCGGCCTTGATCGGTGGTGACGCGAAAGAGCGGCTCGCCGATGCGCTCGACCGTTTCCACCATTTCGTTGAGATGGAACTGCGCGCCGAACGGCTTGATCTGCTCCATCAGCGCGTCGACCAATCCCTGGCCCGACACGAGCGGAATTCCCGGAATGTCGTAGATCGGCTTTTCCGGATAAAGCTCGGCGCATTGCCCGCCGATCTTGTCGAGAATGTCGATCAGGTGCGTCTTCATGTCGAGCAAGCCCAGCTCGAATACGGCGAACAAGCCGACCGGACCCGCGCCAATGATCAACACGTCGGTCTTGATCGGCTCGCCCTTGCCTTCCGTCATCGCATGCATAACGTCGTCTTCGTCCTCTCGATTTTCGCGTTCTCTAGAGCATTTTCTTGCCTCGGGAAACCGGCTACCCCGCGGGGCACCTGCGGCCTGACCGTGGCCTGACCGCTTTTTGGAGCTCGATTTGACCGATTCAAATATAAGGGCTGAGCGCGAAATCCCGTCGATCGAGGATTTTCCGTTCCGCGCCTCGGATTCGATCCGCCTCGGCGATCTCGATCCGCAAAATCACGTCAATAACGCCGTTTACGCGACTTATTTCGAAACCGGACGCGTTTACCTTATCCGCGACCTTTTCCAGTCCGACACGCATTCGGCCCGCAATATCGTCGTGGTGCGTCTTGAAATCGACTACCTGCGCGAGTTGCACTGGCCGGGCCCGGTCGATATCGGCACCCGCGTCGCACGTATCGGCAACACGTCGTTGACCCTCGATCAGGCGATTTTCAGGCAGGGCGTCTGCGCGGCGCGTGGGCGCTCGATCATCGTGCAGCTCGATGCACAGACGCGACGGCCGTCGCCAATTCCGCCGGAGATCGTCGCGCGGCTGAAGGCTACTGGGTGAGGATTAGGCCTGTCGCTCGGGCGTGCGAACGACGAGCCCGTCGAGCTCCTCGGTCACCTTGATCTGGCACGAGAGCCGCGAGTTCGGCTTCACCTCGTAGCCGAAGTCGAGCATGTCCTCTTCCATCGGAGAGGGGCCGCCCGTCTTTTCGAACCAGGCTTCATCGACATAGACGTGGCAGGTCGCGCAGGCGCAGGCGCCGCCGCATTCGGCCTCGATCTCCGGAACGCCGTTTTTCAGCGCCGTTTCCATGACCGTCGAACCGATCTCGCCATCCACGGTGCGGGTTACGTCTGCAGAATCGATGAAGGTGATCTTGGGCATATCGCTGTCAAAAAGCAGAAACGGCCGGAGCGCTTCCGGCCGCGGCTTGCATATATCGGCTGAAGGTGCGTGACACTAGGGGTTCGTCGGAAGGATTGCAAAGCCCCATTGCGCAACGAACCGGAATTAGTGGGTGCGCAAGAGGTCGCGGATAAATCCGGTCGCATCGGCGACGTGCTTGGCGAGCGACGCCAGCGCGTTGCGGGCCGTCGTGTCGCAGTGGCGCGCGGCCTCGACCTGCTCCGCCGCTGCCGCGACGCGCCAGGCGCCGATCCCGCGCGCCGAGCCCTTCAAGGTGTGAGCGAGACCCGCAAGCATCGCCGGCTCCGCGTCCTGCATGCGCTGCAGAAGGATCGCGGCCTGCCGCTCGAACAGCGCGAGAACCTCACGCTCGAGGCTGCGGTCGCCGAGCGTGCTGCGGGCAAGATGCACGAGATCGATCGGCCGCCCGCCCTCGAAGTCCGCTCGCCCCTCCACCGCAGAGGCCTCGGGATTGTTCAAAGCGGCTGTCTCGGCCATTGGAAAACCTGTCATTCCAGGCCGTGATGGCCTCACAGCCGTCGACGGTCCCTGCCCGACCAATGCAGCTTCGTGCTTAACGTTCGGTAAAAACGCGTGTGACCGGCGTCTTCCGGGCCGGCGCAAAGGGGCGACGGTGCGCCCAGTTGCTCAGCTGGCGCCGTAGATCGATGGATATTTGTTCTTTTTCAAAGGCATAGAGTCTGAGAACGGACCTCGCGGACCGGAATCACAGGTGCACGGCCGCAACGGCGTTAACGATGATTAAAAAGAGGTTACCAACGACAGTTTCTTTCGGCATCCCCTATGGTTAGGATGACCAGGCGGCGGTCTAACAGGGCCGCTCAAGGGGGCCGGACGGGCGTATTTTGTTCTGCAGATGCGTGCAGTTGCGAGTGGATTGCGCTCGCGGCGTTATGCTGGCCGACAGTTCGATGTGAGGCAACGAGTACTATGGCGACCACCCCGAGGAAGATGAAGGATCCGACGGAAGCGGCCCTGTCGGCGATCCAGGATGCATTGAACTTGCGGGATTCCGAGCCGGAGCACAGCGCGCCGAACGCGGGCGCCGCGGCGCCCGCGCCTGTTGCCCCTCCTCCCGCCGACAATTGGCGTCCGGCGCGCCCACAGGCCGCGCCCGAGCAGGACCTGTTCTTCGAGGAAGTCGAGCGCCCGATCGAGACCCGCCGCGCCGCCGCAAACGACGATCGCCGCCCGGTCGGCCAGCTGCTGCAGACACTGCAGCAGCCGAGCTCCAACATCCCCTACATCGTCGCCGCTGTCTGCGCCGCGATCTGGATCATCGCCGGTTTCATGCTCGGCTCGACCTATCTCGCCGAAGTGCGTGCCGCGAGCGGCGCGAGCGCGGCGCCGCAGATGTTCGCCATCACCGCGGCCGTCGCCCTGCCGGTGATGTTCTTCTTCCTTCTTGCGCATGTGTTCTCGCGCGCCGCCGAATTGCGGATGATCTCTCGCTCGATGACGGAAGTCGCGGTCCGCCTGGCGGAGCCCGAAACGATCGCCAGCGACTCCATCGTCAGCGTCGGTCAGGCGATCCGGCGCGAGGTGGCCGCCATGGGCGACGGTGTCGAGCGTGCGCTTGCGCGCGCCGCCGAGCTTGAATCCCTCGTCCACAACGAGGTTGCGGCGCTCGAGCGCGCCTACAACGACAACGAATTGCGCATCCGCGGCCTGATCGAGGACCTCGCAAGCCAGCGCGACTCCCTGATCGGCCAGGCCGAGCAGATCCGCAACTCAATCACTGGCGTGCATGTCGGGCTGACGCAGGACATCACCTCGGTGAGCGAACTTGTCTCCTCGAGCGTCAACGACGCCGCGCAGCGCATCACCCGCTCGCTCGCCGAGAAGGGCGAGCACATCACCCTCGCGCTCGGCCGCGCTGGCGATTCCATGATCGACGCCATTGGCGATCGCGGCGGCGAGCTCCTTGAACAGCTCAACCGCACCAGCGACGAGGTGAGCCGTACGCTCGATGCCGCCAACACGCGTCTCGTCGCCGCGCTCAACTTCAAGACCGACGAGCTCACCGACAAGATCGTCGATATTTCCGGCGACCTGTCCCAGACCCTCTCGTCGCGTCTCGACCGCATCGCCGACGGCCTGCAGGAGAAGACCGTCGCGCTCGCCGATGAACTCTCCCGCCGTACGGAAGACGCGGGCTCCCAGCTCACGCAGCTCACCGCAACGCTCTCGGACGAGCTTGCCGCGCGCTCGCGCGAAGTTGTCTCGGCGCTGGTCGATACCGGCAGCCGCATGGCGGAAACGATCGTCACCCGCGCCGACGAGGTGAACAACAGCATCCGTGCCAGTGGCGACTCCCTCGCCCTCGATCTCAGCCTGCGCGGCGGCGACGTTGTCAGCAAGCTCGAGGAAGCCGGGCAGCGCATCACCGAGACGATCCTCTCGCGCGGCACGGCCGTGACCGAGACCTTCAGCGACAAGGCCGACATTCTCACTAACGTCATCAGCACGCGCACGACCGCGCTGCAGGACCTGCTGTCAACGCGCCTCGCCAACATCGAAAACGTGCTCACCCATGGCGGCGCCGAGCTCGCGGACAAGATTTCGCGCGACAGCTCTCAGCTTGCCGAGGTCATCACGCATCACTTCACCGAGTTCGATCGCACCGTGAAGGTGCATGGCGGCGACCTCGTCACGCGCCTTGCGGAGCGGGCCGGCGACTTCAACGACTCGCTGCGCACGCAGATCGAGACGTTCGACCGCCGTGCGGGCGACCGGATGTCGGAGGTCAGCCACGTCCTGCTCGAGCAGATCGAGACCTTCGATCGCCGCGCGGGCGACCGCATCAACGAGGTGACGCATACGCTGCAATCGCAGCTCGAGACGTTCGACACGCGCGCGGAGCAGCGCATCCTCGAAGTGACGCAATCGCTGCGCTCGGAGATGGAAAGCTTCGACAGCCGCACCGGCGCCAAGATGATGGACGTCACGGGCACGTTGCACACGCACACCCAGACGTTCGAGGAGCGCGCCAACGCCAAGGTCGCCGAATTGACGGAGACCCTGCAGACGCATGCGCGCAATTTCGACATGCTCACGGGCACGCGCGCGCATGAAGTCGCCTCAGCGCTCGACGAACGCCTGTCGCGCGTCGAGCAGGCGCTCGATACGCGCGCGCAGTCGCTCAACGACATGCTCAGCAACCGCGTGCTCGAGATCGCGCGCACCCTCACCGATGGCGGCAAGGACGTGGTGGCGGCGCTTGACGCCCGCGTCGATCATGTCGCCGCGGCGATGAGCGACAACAGCGGCAAGCTCGTCGATCAGTTCGCGCTCAAGGCCGGTGAAATCGACGCGGCGCTCGGGTCACGGGCGCTCGACATCGCCTCTAATCTCGACAAGCGGATCGGCCGTTTTGAGGAACTGCTGGTCGAGCGCGTCGAGACCGCGACGAGCCAGATCGAAGCCCGCGGCTCGACGGTCGCGAATTCCATCGTCAACCGCATCGAGCAGCTCAATCAGACCGTCAAGACGGTCACGAGCGAGGCCGAGCATGCGATCAGCACGCTCTCCAACGCCACGGTCGAAACGATCCGCAGCGGGGCTCAGGACGCGCAGCGCTCGCTGGTGATGCTCGCCTCCTCCACCGCCGATGCCGTGCGCACTGGCGCGCAGGAGGCCGAACGCTCGCTCCAGAACCTGATGACCGCGACCGCCGGCATCGTGCGCGGTGGAACCACCGAAGCCGAGCAGTCGCTTGAAACGACGGCGCGGGTCACGGCCGACGCCATCCGCGCAAGCGCGCAGGAAGCCGAGCGGACCTTGAGCCTGCTGGCCACCAATGCCGCCTCGACGATCGGCACCGGCACGCAGGACGCCGAGCGGCGCATCCAGGCGGTGGCCGCCGCAGCGGCGGACACGATCGCATCGGGCACCGAGAATGCCGAGCGGCGTATCGCTTCGGTCGCGCACACCACGACGCAATCGCTCGCGACGGGCAGCGAGGAAGCCGAGCGGCGCATTTCCGTCGCGGCAGCCTCGGCCGCCAACACCCTCACCACAGGGAGCGACTCGGTCGAGCATCGCATCGCCGCCATCGCCTCCTCCGTCACGGACTCGATCGGCACGAGCGCCGAGCAAGCCGAGCGCCGCATCGGCACCCTCGCCCTTTCGACCGCCGAGGCGATCCGTTCCGGCGCCGAGGACATCGAGCGGCGCATCAATGGCCTCGCGGCAGCGGTCGTCGAGATCGTGGGCAAGAGCGCGCATGACGCCGACCGCATGCTCAACACGACGGCGACCTCAAGCGCCGACGCGGTGCGCGTCAGCGCGCAGGAGGCGCAGCAACTCCTCCATAATGCCAGCCAGTCGACCACGGATTCGATCCGCCTCAGCGCCGAGCAGGCCGAGCGCATCGTGTCGAACCTCACGAGCGGCATCGGTCAGGCGCTCACGCAGAACGCGACCGAGGTCGAGCAACGGCTGCGCGGCGTGAGCGACGACGTCGTGCGCGCGATGAGCGGCAAGGCCGACGAGCTCACGTCGACCATCAACCAGCGCTCGCAAGAGCTCACGGGCATCCTTGACGAAAAGAGCGGCGTCTTCCTCACCGCGTTCACCGAACGCAGCCAGGGCCTGAGCGGCGAAGTCAGCCGCATCACGGAACAGACGCTGCAGACGCTCGATACGCGTAACGCCGCATTGACCGGCGATTTCGCCCGCCTCGCCGACCAGACCCTGAAGGCGATGGAAGCGCGCGGCATCACCATCAGCACCGAGTTCACCCGCATCACCGAACAGGCGCTGAAGGGGCTCGACGGCAAGGGCTCGAACTTCACGAGCGAAGTCACGCGTGTGACCGACCAGGCGTTGCAGTCGATCGACGCCAAGGGCACCGCGCTCGCGCGCGGCATCCTCGCCAACAGCGAGGAGATCGTGCGGCTCATCACGCAGGCGAGCGGCAACGCGGCAAGCGCGGTCAGCCGGTCGCTGTCCGATTTCGAGGACAAAGCGCGTCTTGCGATCGAGAAGTCGCAGCGCACCTCGACCGCGGCCGTTGCCGAGATGCTGGAAACGCACAGCATGCTGCGCAACGACACCAGCGCCCTCTTCGATCGCCTGCGCGAAGCCAACGTGCTGCTGCAGGAAGTGCTCAGCGGCGCGACGCAGAACCTCGCGACGATCGAGGGCCAGCTCTCGACGCGCGTCAACGACTTCGTCTCGGCGCTGCATGAGATCGGCGACCGCAGCGGCACCGCGAGCGCGCATGTCGAGCAGCAGGTGAAGTCGTTCCACGACGTCACCAGCGGCGTGCTCGCCGACATCACGGCGATGGCCTCTCGCTTCGAGGAGCAGGCGAAGACCCTCACCACGGCCGCGAGCGCTCTCGACCAGAGCCATCGCCGGGTCGAGACCGTGCTCGACGAACGCCACAAGGCGCTCGACGGCATGGTCAACGAGCTCGGCCAGCGCGCCGAGAACCTCGATCAGCGCTTCACCCGCTTCTCCGGCCTGCTGCAGGAGTCGCTTGGCGCCGCCGAGACGCGGGCGCGAGAGATCGCGCGCGTCATCGCCGAGGCCAGCACCGAGGGCACGCGTGCCATTGCCGATCAGTATGACCTCGTGCGTTCGACGACCGAGGAGCAGCGCAACCGCTCGGTCGAAGCGCTGCGCTCGCTGTTCGAGCAGACCAGCACCGACACGCAGACGCTGCTGCAGGCGGCGGCTGACCGCTTCAATACGCTGGTAAAGGAGATGAAGGAATCGGCTGCGGCCGTTCAGCGCGACCTCGACACGACCCGCGCCGAAATGCGCCGTGGCGTTCTTGAGCTCCCGCAGGATACGGCGGAGAGCACGGCGCAGATGCGTCGCGTCATCGTCGAGCAGATGGACGCGCTTGCCGAGCTCAACCGCATCGTCGCGCGGCACAGCCGCGCGGGCGAAGCCGAAGCGCCGCGGCACAGCGTCCGCGAGGAGGCCGTCGCGTCGAATGGCGGCGCCCTCTCCCGCGCCGGCGCGCGCCCGGCAGCGCCGGCGCGTCGTCCGGACGCGAAACCCGGGGAGAACGGGCGCGCCGGCTGGCTCAGCGATGTGCTGCAGCGCGCCTCGCGCGAGGAAGTCGCGGCGCAACCGCAGCGTGGCCGCGGCAGCAATCCGCTCGACGCGATCTCGCTCGATATCGCCCACATGGTCGATCCCGAGGCCGCGCAGGCCGTGTGGGAGCAGCGCAATCGCGGCGAGCGCGTGACGATGACGCGCAAGCTTTACACAGCGCAGGGACAGCAGACGTTCGAAGATGTCCGGCGCAAGTACAGCAACGACCGTGACTTCCGTCAGACCGTCGATCGCTACATCGCGGAATTCGAGCGGCTCCTCGATGGCGCTGCGCGCGATGAGCGGGGCCCCGAGGTCGCGCGCAGCTATCTCGCGTCGGAGACGGGCAAGGTCTACACGATGCTCGCCCACGCGGCCGGCCGTTTCGACTGACGCTGAAGTCGGTGCAAAAATCGCGGCGGGCGTGATATCGATCGCGCTCGCCGTTTCAACGTAAACGAACGGCCAAACTGTGCTCCGCTCATTCCCGCGCAAGTGGGAATCCAGTGTCCTTAACTCTGGGTCCCTGCTTTCGCGCGGGGACGAGCGGATCACCTCTCGCATGATCCCGTTATGTCCCTGACGCTCACCGTGCGCACCGAATCGTGGCCCATCGCCGGCGTTTTCACGATCGCGCGCGGGTCGCGCACACATGCGACCGTCGTCGTCGCGGAACTCTCGGACGGCACGCGGACCGGTCGCGGCGAATGCGTGCCCTATTCACGCTATGGCGAGACTCCGGAAGGCGTTGCCGCAGCGCTTAACGCCTTGCGCGACCAGATCGCGCAAGGACTCGATCGAGAGGCGTTGCAAGCGGCGATGCCCGCCGGTGCCGCGCGCAATGCGCTCGATTGCGCCTTTTGGGATCTCGAGGCGAAGCGAGCGGGAAAGCCTGCGCATGCGCTCGCGGGGCTCCCCGCCCCGCAACCCTTGACGACGGCCTACACGATCTCGCTAGCCGAGCCAGCAGTCATGGCGGCGGCCGCGGCGACGGCGAAGGAGCGCCCGCTCCTCAAGATCAAGCTCGGCGCGGACGGCGATCCCGATCGGCTGCGCGCCGTGCGCGCCGCGGCGCCGCATGCCGCGCTGATCGTCGACGCCAATGAGGGTTGGCGCGCGCACAATCTCGCCGAGAATTTCGCGGCTTGCGCCGCGGCTGGCGTCGTCATGATCGAGCAGCCCCTCCCCGCGGCGGATGACGGCGCGCTCGCGTCCGTCGCACGGCCGGTCGCGGTCTGCGCCGACGAGAGCGTGCACGACCGCGCCTCGCTCGCGGCGCTTAGCGGCAAATACGACATGATCAATATCAAGCTCGACAAGACGGGCGGTCTCACCGAAGCCCTGCGGCTCGCCGACGCGGCGCGTGCCCAAGGCTTTGCGCTGATGGTCGGGTGCATGGTTTCAACGTCGCTCGCCATCGCGCCGGCGATATTGGTCGCGCAAGGCGCGCGCGTCGTCGACCTCGACGGGGCGCTGCTGCTCGCAAAAGACCGGCCGAACGGGCTGCGCTACGATGGCAGTGTCGTGCATCCGGCAACACCGGCGCTGTGGGGCTGACCCGTCAAAATCATTTGCGTAGCGCCAGCGCAAAACCCGCGCCGCACAGGCACATCAGCGCCATCACCTCGTAGGTGTGCGCGCCGTAAGAGCCATGCAGCGCACCGGCCGTTGCGACCGCTGCCGCCATCACGATCCCGTTCACGGTCGACAAAAGGCCTTGCACGGTCGCCGAGAAGCCGGGCGGCGCAAGCGCCGCGATCGCAAGGACCGCGCCCAGATGCGTTGCACCGAAGCTTAGGCCGTGCATCAGTTGCAACGGCACGAGGATCACCGCGGGTGGATCGAACGCCATTGCCCCCCATCGCAGCAGACCGCCCAAGGCTCCAGCCAGAAGCAAGATCGCGGGGCTGATGGCGGCCGGCAGCCGCGCCGAGAGCGCAAACAGCGCGATCTCGGCGAGGACGCCCAGCGACCACAAAGCGCCGATCGCGGTGCCGGACAAGCCCGCCTGCATCCAGTCGATGCTGCTGAACGTGTAGTAGACGGCGTGGCTGCCCTGGACGAGGCTAGCAGCGCCGAGCACGGCAAGAAGCGCCGGCGTCCGCCGAAGTGCGGCCACGACCGACGTTTTCTGCCCGGTCGGCGCGGCGCTTGGCGCGGCAGGTTCCAGCAAGGTGGCGGCGATGGCGGTCGCGCAGAGCGCGGCGGCAATCGGCCAGATCAGGTGCCCAGGCGCGATCACATCCGCCAGCGCTCCGGCCGCCAGATTGCCGCCGATGAAGGCAGCAGAGCCCCAGAGCCGCACCGGCCCATAGGCACGGCCGCGCGATTTCAGCTCCTTCAACGCATATGCGTCAGCGAGCGGCAGCATGGTGCTCAAGCCGATCGCGGCGACGGCATAAGTCAGAAACATGGCCGGCAGGCTGGATACGCCGGCGAGCGCGAACGTCGCACCGGCGGCCGCGGCAGCGCCCGCGACAATGCCGACATTGAGGGTGCCGAAGCGCTCGGTGACCCGCGTCGTCAAGGGGATGGCGATGATCCGCGCCACCGCGGCAAAGGCGAGCATGGCGCCGATGGTCGCCTGGTCGAGACCGCGCGCCGTCAACCAGACGGGGAGAAAGGGCAGTTGCACGCCCGTCGCGGCGAACGCTGCCGCGTAAAGCAAAGCCAGGCGCGGCACGAATCCCATCGCGGGACCTTAGCGTCTCGCACCGGGCGGCGGTATCGCTCGCAATGTCAGGCGCAGTTAAACGGATCGTGAGGATTTGGCCATAACCTCCGGCCGGCCCAACACCCAGACATGATACCGATGCCGACCGCCCCCTCCGAGCCCTTTGGCGACTACGAGTCGATCCTCGCAGCCGTCCAGGCGACGCCGCGCGGGCGCTGGTTCCTGACTGAATATGCCCATCGCAACCGGCAGGCGGACACGCAGACGCTTCTGGCGGCCATCGCCCGGCTCGAAGGATCGCTCCGCAGCGAGACCGTGGCGGCGCCCCTCAGCGCCGGGCTGCAGGCCGCGATGGCGGAGATCGCGGAACGGATCGCACGCGCGCGCCACGCCATCGCGGCGATGCCGCTCGAGCCAGGAGAACGCAGAGCCGGCGACGACGATTTCGGCGCCGTCTTGCGGGCGGGCGAACGCGCGATCTCCAACATCCTCGCTGCGGCGGAGCACATCCAGGAAACCGCCTGGACCCTTCGTGAGCAGGGCTTTAAACCGGAGACGTGCGACTTCCTCGATGCGCAGGCGACCGACATCTACACCGCCTGCTCCTTCCAGGATCTCGCCAGTCAGCACGTCCATAAGGTCGTCGAGACGCTTCGCGACGTCGAAAGCCGCGTCTGTGCCATGACCGATCTCTGGGGCATGGCATCCACGACGCCCTCCGTCGAAGCTCCGTCCGTCATTCCGGCCGACGAAGCAGCCTCCCCGGCACAGGACGAGACCGCGGTGGCTGCCGATGCGCCGGACGCGCCGTCGGCAGAAAGCCCGCCAAGCGCGCTGGAGACGCTCAGCGCCGAAGAAAAGATCGCGCTGTTCACTTGAAGCGCGCTCAGGCCACCAGCCGATAGAACAGCTCGGGGTCGACATTGCCGCCCGAGAGGACGGCGACCGCGACCTTGCCGCGCACATCGACTTTTCCCGCAAGGAGCGCGGCAAGGGCAACCGCGCCGCCAGGCTCGACCACCAGCTTGAGCTCGCGGAACGCAAACGCCACGGCCCGCCCGACCTCTTCGTCCGTCGCGGTCACGCCGTCGCCGACGAGCGTGCGGTTGATCGCGAAGGTCAGCTTGCCCGGCCGCTGCGACATCAGCGCGTCACAGATCGAGCGCCCGACCACTTCGTTGCTCTCGCGGTGACCGCTGCGGAACGAGCGTGCGTGGTCGTCGAACGCCGCCGGCTCAGCCGTGAAGATGCGCACGTCCGGATGTTGCGTCTTCACCGCAAGCGCTATTCCCGCGGCGAGCCCGCCGCCAGATGCGTTGACGAGGATCACGTCGGGAGCAAGCGAAGCCGCGGCAAGATCTTCGATGATCTCACGGCCTGTCGTCCCCTGCCCGGCAATGATCATCGGATCGTCATACGGCGGCACGAGGACGGCGCCGCGCTGCTCTGCAAGGCCGCGCGCGACGGCTTCGCGATCGTCCTTCTCGCGATCGCACAGAACGACCTCCGCGCCGAGCGCGGCCGTGCGCTCCCGCTTCGGCGCCGGCGCATCGCTCGGCATCACGATGACCGCCGGCATGTGGAGGAGCTGCGCCGCGGCGGCGACGCCCTGCGCATGATTGCCGGAAGAAAACGCAACGACACCGCCGGTGCGCTGCGACATCGGGATCGAGGCGAGCTTGTTGTAGGCGCCGCGGAACTTGAACGAGCCGGTGCGCTGCAGCGTTTCGGCTTTGAGAAAGACCGTGCCGCCCGTCAGCGCATCGAGGACGGGCGAAGCAATGAGGGGCGTATGCAAAGCAATGCCGCGCAGCCGCTTGACGGCTTCGGCAACATCGTCCGCCGTCGGCAGCGATGTCATCTCGGGTGCTGAGCCCATCGTCGAAAACTAATGCCGGGACGGGGCGCCGGCAAGCGCCGCCTTGCTTATAAAAACAGCAGAACGACCGAAGCCGCCAACATCGCGGCCATGATCAGGCTCGTGACCCGTAGCGCGCGAGGCGAGGACAGGAAACGGCGGATCGCCATGCCGAACAGGCACCAGACGAAGAGCGAGGCCAGCGTCATCACGGCGAAGGCCGCGATGATGATCGCAAGCTCCGTCCACAGGTCGCCGCCCACCGTCGTAAAAGAGGCAACGACGCTGATCGCAAGCGTTACGGCCTTGGGATTGACCCACTGAAACAACGCGCCGTCCACGACGGCCAAAGGCCGCCCCGTTGCACCGGCGCCCTTGACGTTGCCCGCTTGCGCAAGCCGCCAAGCGAGATAAAGCAGATAGGCGGCGCCGAGGTAACGCAGGGTCTCGTGAATGACCGGATAGGCCTGGAAGACTTTTCCAAGGCCGAGGCCGAAGATCAGCTGCATCAGCGCAAAGCCGATCGTCACGCCGAAAATGTGCGGTAGACTGCGCTGGAATCCGAACGCGTTTCCCGAGGCCGTCACCATGATGGTGTTCGGCCCCGGCGTGAACGTCCCCGCCAGCGTGAACAGCAACAGCGCGATGAAGTTGTCGCGCGACATCGACAGCCTCGGCTAAAAGGTCAACAATACTGACACAAGACCGTCGACGAAGGAAATGCCGCCGGCCGACGCGTCGCTTTACGGCAGAGAGGACACGCCATGGATCTCGGAATCGCCGGCCGCAAGGCCATCGTCTGCGCCTCGAGCAAAGGCCTGGGGCGCGGCTGCGCCGAAGCGCTGGCGCGCGCCGGATGCGAGGTCGTCATCAATGGCCGCGACGCGACGCGCCTCGAGGCGGTCGCCAAGGAAATCGCGACGGCGACCGGGGCGAAGGTGACGCCCGTTGCCGCCGATCTTGCCGATCCCGCAGGCCAGGCGAAGCTGCTCGCGGCCTGCCCGCAGCCGGACATCCTCGTCAACAACAACGGCGGCCCGCCGATGCGCGACTTCCGCGAGCTCAACCGCCAACAGATGATCGACGGCGTCATCGCCAACATGATCGTGGCGATCGAGCTCATCCAGAAAGTGCTCGATCCGATGATCGCGCGGAAGTTTGGGCGGATCGTCAACATCACATCGAGCTCGGTGAAAATGCCGCTCGCCGGGCTCGACCTCTCCTCTGGCGCGCGCGCCGGCCTCACCGCGTTCCTCGGCGGCGTCGCGCGCTCTCCCGCTGTCGCGAGCGCGAACGTCACCATCAACAACATCCTGCCCGGCCCGTTCGACACCGACCGCTTGCGTGGTGGACTGGCGAATGTGGCGAAGAAGCGCGGCGTATCCGTCGAACAAGCACGTGCCGACCGCATTGCGACCGTGCCGGCCAAACGCTTCGGCACCGCGGAAGAATTCGGCGAAGCCTGCGCGTTCCTCTGCTCCGCCCATGCGAGCTACATCACCGGGCAGAACCTTCTGCTCGATGGCGGCATCTTCCCGGGGACGTGAGCGAGACGGTGAGATGACACGGCGTGGCTATCGTTTCAGTCGACCGCTACAGCATGCATTGCGCTGATTTGCGCCCGCACCGCCCTTGCAGCAGGTGCAACGTCAACGCATGATCCGCTTCTTCCATCATCCTTCAACAAAAGCATTTCAGGAGACGCTCGATGAAGCTCGTTCGCTTCGGCCCGGCCGGCCGCGAGAAGCCCGGCATCCTCGACAAGGAGGGCCGCATCCGTGACCTCTCCAAAGTGGTTACGGACATCGCGGGCGATGCTTTGAGCCCCAAGGGCCTCGCCAAGATCGCCAAGATAAAGGTCGACAAACTTCCGCTGGTGCGCGGCAATCCCCGCCTTGGCCCCTGCGTCGGCGGCACCCGGCATTTCGTCGCCATCGGTCTCAACTACGCCGATCACGCCGCCGAGACCGGCTCGCCGATACCGAAGGAGCCGATCATCTTTCAGAAGGCGCCGAGCTCGATCTGCGGACCCAACGACGACACGATGATCCCGAAGGGATCGACGAAGCTCGACTGGGAGGTCGAGATCGCAATGGTGATCGGCACACGCGCGCGCTACCTCTCGAAATCGAAGGCGCTCGACGCGGTCGCCGGCTACTGCATCTGCAACGACGTGTCGGAGCGCGCCTTCCAAATCGAGCGCGGCGGCCAATGGACGAAGGGCAAGGGCGCGGAGACGTTCGGGCCGCTCGGGCCTTGGCTCGTTACCAAGGACGAGATCGCCAATCCGCAGAAGCTCGACATGTGGCTCAACGTGAACGGCGAGAAGCGCCAGCGCGGCTCGACCCGCACCATGATCTTCAGCCTCGCGCATTGCGTCTGGTACTGCTCGCAGTTTTTCACTCTCGAGCCCGGCGACGTGATCACGACCGGCACTCCGCCCGGCGTCGGCCTCGGCATGAAGCCGCAGCAGTTCCTCAAGGCGGGCGACGTCGTCAGCCTCGGCATCCAGGGCCTGGGCGAGCAGCGCCAGAAGGTCGTGCGCTTCAAGATGTGATAGATTGAGAGCCGCGCCCCGGCGGGCGCGGCTCTCAAGGATGGCCATGGCGAAACCTGTCATTTTCACAATTTCCGCTGTCTGGGACGACGAAGCGTCCGTCTGGAGCGGCCACTGCGATGATATCCCCGCGGCTGGAGATGCCGCGACGCTCGATGAGCTTCTTGCGAAGATTTCGGCGATGGCGCTTGATCTGCTGCCGGAAAACCATCCGGACGTTGATCCGGCGTCACTGTTTTTGCAGATCACCGCTTTGCGGGAAGCGGAGCCAACCGCTGCTTGATGGCACCGCAATTTGACAGACCGCTTCGCGACCTTCTGCGCGCCGCTGGTTGCAAGTTCGTGCGACAAGGCAAAGGCAGTCATGAGATTTGGCACAGCCCGCTGACCGGCCGGCACTTTGCGGTACCTGTCGGAATCTCCAGCCGACACACGGCCAATGCAATTTTGCGTCAGGCCGGACTGCCGAAGGCGTTCTGAGAGCCTGCTCGCCGTTATTCCATCACCGCGGCCTTGAGGATGCAGATCATGCTTGCGGTCGCGGGCTCGCTGCCTTTGTTGCGGATGGTGTGGCGGCGATCGCAGCGGTAGCGCACCGTGCCGCCCGCTTCGACGTGTTCGACACGGTCGCCGACCTCGACCTCCAGCGCCCCGGACAAGACCGAGAGGCACTCGATCGAGCCGCGCTGATGGCCTTCGGAATCCAATTCGCCGCCCGGCTCCGCGCTCACCTCGTACCATTGCAGCCATTCGACGGTGCGCGTCCAGCCAACGATGGCGAGCTTGATCTTGCCGTCCTCCGACAGCAGCACCGGCGTCTCGGCGCGCGTGAGCACCTCGATGAAGGGATCGTCCTCATGCGCGGCGAGAACGCGCTCGATCGAGATGTCGAGCGCCTGCGACAGCCGCCAGATCGTCGCCAGCGTCGGGTTGGTCTCGTTGCGCTCGATCTGGCTGATGATCGACTTGGCAACGCCGGACTGCTCGGCCAATTCCGACAGCGAGAGATTGTAGGCCTTGCGCAGCCGCTGGATGGTCTTGCCGAGATGCCCGGACAGCGCCAGCGCTCCGGCGTCGAGGCCGGCCCTGCGGCTGTCGCGTTCACTCATCTCGGTCCCCTCCGGCGGCGGCTGTCGTGCGCCCCAATACTCTAGCGCGACGCCGTATCGTCTTGCCACCACGCATGAAAATGATGGACAGGCCCATTCCCTCCGCCAACGCCGAGGTGGTCCGCCGCAGCAATCGCCGCCGTCACGTAGTCCTTGGCTGTGCGGACCGCGTCGAGAAGCAGACGGCCCTTGGCGCGTTCGGCCGCAATGGCCGACGAGAGCGTGCAGCCGGTGCCGTGCGTGTTTTTGGTAGCGATGCGTGGCGTGGCGAAGCGTGTCATGCCTGCCGCATCGACCAAGAGGTCGACGCTCTCGGCGCTCGCCGCATGGCCGCCCTTGATGAGCACCGCGCGCGGCCCGAATTCGAGGAGCTGCTCGGCCTGGCGCTGCATGTCGGTCTCGTTTCCCGCCGGAGCGGTTTCGAGCAAGGCCGCCGCCTCGGGCAGGTTCGGCGTGATGATCGCCGCGCGCGGCAGCAGCAGGCGGCGCAAGAGCTCGATTGCCTCGGGGGCAAGGAGACGATCGCCGGACGTCGCGACCATCACGGGATCAAGGATGACGTCGCCGGTCGCATGGCGCGCGAGGCCCGCCGCCACAGCCTCGATCGCGGCCGGCTGGGAGAGCATGCCGATCTTGGTCGCGCCGACGCGCAAATCGGAGAAGACGGCGTCGATCTGCTGCGCGATGAAGGACGCCGGCGCATCGTGGATCGCCGTGACGCCACGGGTATTTTGCGCGGTGAGCGCCGTGACGACCGAGGCGCCGTAGACGCCGAGCGCGGAGAAGGTCTTGAGATCGGCCTGGATGCCGGCGCCGCCGCCAGAGTCCGATCCCGCAATGGTGACGGCGATCGGAACCGTCACCGCCGTGCCTTGGCGCCATCGACAAGCGCGCGCAGGTCGCGCGCCGCCGCCGTCGGATCTTTCGTCATCGACAGGGCCGAGATTACGGCGACGCCATCGACGCCGGCTGCCATGACGGCGGCCGCGTTGCTCGCATCGATGCCGGCGATGGCGCCGACAGGGAGGCCCGGCTTGCGCGCGCGGACTTCGGCCGCAATGCGGCGCAACCCTTCGACCCCGATCGGAGGCTGCGGATTGTCCTTCGACATCGTCGCAAAGACGCCGCCGATGCAGACATAGTCGATGAGGTCGAGCGGGGCCTCGCGCGCCTGCTCCATCGTCTTCATCGAGAGCCCAATTATCGCTTGCGGCCCCAGCAGACGGCGCGCGTCAGCGGGCGTCATGTCGTCCCAGCCCACATGCACCCCGCCCGCCCCCGCAGCCAAGGCGACATCGACTCGGTCATTGATCAACAAGGGCACGCCACTGCCGGCGGTCGCAGCTTTGATGGCGCGGGCCGTTTCGACCATCGCGCGGGTATCGCCCTGCTTGTCCCGTAACTGCAGCAGGGTGGCGCCGCCAGCGACAACCGCGCGGGCGAGGTCCGGCAAGGCGTGCCCGCCAGACCGCTCGGGGTCCACAAGGGCGTAAAGGCTTAAGTCGACGGTCATGGCGTCCGAGAGCTAACGGCGTTACCCCTACCGTGCAAGGCCGCCTTGTCTCGCGGCTGCGATTTTGCTGGATTGCGGGGGCGCCGCGCGAAGCGGCGGCCGGAGGCATGCATGACCCCCTTTTTCGTTCAGTTCAAATGCCACCTCGGCAAATCCTATGAAGTTGCCAACCGACTGGCGGATGCGGAGATCGCGTCGGAAATCTATTCGACTGCCGGCGAATTCGACCTGCTGGTCAAGTTCTACGTTGAGGACGGGACCGATATCGGCCATTTCGTCAACGAGAAGGTGCAGACGATCCCCGGCATCCAGGACACCCGCACGATCATCACTTTCAAGGCGTTTTGACCGTTTCCTTCGGCTTGACCGTCGGCTCGGGCGTCACCGGAGCGCCGCCGACATTGGGGCGGGCACGGACGAGCCCGAGCTGGCGCTCGCGCCAGATCACGAACAGGCCGGCGGCGATGATGATGCCTGCCCCAATGAAGATGGGTGGGGTTGGAATGTCCCCGAAGAAAAAATAGCCGAGAATGACTGCCCACAGGATCGAGGTGTAGTCGAAGGGCGCGACGAAGGACGCCGGCGCAAGGCGAAAGCTTTCGGTCATCAGCAGATGGCCGACGCCGCCAAGAACGCCGATGAGCGCCAGAACGGTAAACTGCGACAGGCTGAGCGACGCCCATCCCAGCGGCCAGCTCAGTAGCGCGAACAGCGCCGTGATCAGCGAGAAATAGAAGACGATTGCTGAATTTGTCTCGCTGCCGGTCAGCCGGCGCGTCTGGATCGTCGAGGCGGCGGAACTAAAGGCATTGGCGAGCGCGAAAGCCGCGCCGAGCGTCTGCTCGGCATTGCCCGCCGTCCAGCGGCTGACGTCAAGATGCGGCGCCAGCATGACGATGACGCCGACGAAGCCGATGGCGACGGCCGACCAGCGATAGACCCGCACGCGCTCATGCAGGATCAGCGCCGCGAGCGCGACGGTGATCAGCGGCGCGGCAAAGCCGATCGCGGTGACGTCGGCGAGCGGCAGCCGCGCGAGCGAGGCGAAGCTTAGAAACATGCCGACGACGCCAAGGAGGCCGCGGGTGACGTGGCCCATCGGCCGCCCGGTCCGCATGGCGGTGCGCAACTCGCCCCGCCACGCGTAGATCAGGACCACCGGCAGGATCGCGAACGCGCCGCGGAAAAACACGATCTGGCCAAGCGGCAGCCCTTCGCTTGCCCACCGCACCATGGCCGACATGATCGTAAAAACGATCGCCGACGCGACCTTCAGCAGGATGGCTTTGAGAAGGTTCATTCGGGAGGGGCAGCTCGGAAGGCAAATGCCAATTGATCACGTTGCCCGAGTCGCGAAAAGAGCAGGCGCATACCTGCGCATGCGTTCAGGTCAGGCCATTGCGCGCGGCAACGATCTCCGCCATCGGGTCCTGCGGCCCGCCCTCCTCCCGCAGCCCTTCGACGACGCCGCGGCGATCCGCTTCCGGCCGGTTTTGGCTCACCTTCCACTTGCCTTCGATCCGTTCGATCGGGATTTCGATGCCGATGATGGCCTTGAGCTGAGCGCGGACAAAGTCCGGCGGCGCGTCGTCGACCTGCCAGGGCTCCGCACGCTTGCCTTCGCGCTCCGCCGTCAGATCGTCGACCTGACGGCGCAGCCAAGCCGCATCGTCCATCACGGTGGGCTTCCCCCAGGCATGGACCGTCACGAAATTCCAGGTCGGCACGACCTTGCCGGTTTCCGGCTTGGTCGCATACCAGGACGGCGTGATGTAGGCCTGCGGCCCCTGAAAGACCGTGAGACAGGAGTCGATCGCGGCCACTTCGCGCCATTGTGGATTGGCGCGCGCGAGGTGCACGCGCAGGACACCGCGCTCGCCCTCGTCATAGAGGACGAAGGGCACGGGATTGGCCATCAGCCCGCCAGGGCCGGCGGTAATGAGGAGGCCGAGCGGGTGCGCGCGGATCAGCGCGTGCTGCGCTTGGAGCGTATCCTCGCGAAAAAGCGGCGGTAGGTACATGCGCGAGCCATATCATGGCCGCAGCGATTACCCAATGGCGCGAGGCGAGCCGACAGGCGGATCAGTGCCCGCGCTTCGGGCCGTCTCGCGGGGGGAGCGATTTGATATAGGTCGCGATTGCCATGCGATCGTCCGCCGAGAGCTGGGCGGTGTTGCGCACGACCGCGACCATCGAACTCCCAAGCGAATCGCCGTCGGGCGTCAAACCCGATTCCAGCATCTCCGCCACATCCTTATCCGACCAGTCGCCGATGCCCTTTGGCGTGATGTTCGGGATCCAGCCGCGTCCTTCGGGATTGGGACCGCCGGCGAAACGTTGGCTCTCGACAATGCCACCGAGAAAATTCCGCGGGCTATGGCATTCGGCGCAATGCGCCGGGCCGTTGACGAGATAGGCCCCACGGTTCCAGGCCTCGGATCGCGATGGATCCGGCGTGAAGGGCTGTTCGTGGAAGAACAGCAGCTTCCACAAGCCAATGCCACGCCGGATATTGAACGGAAAGCGGAGCACATGGTCGGGCACGTCGCTCTCGACCGGCGGCAAGGTGCGCATATAAGCAAAGAGATCGCGCACGTCGTCGATGCGCATATGCGCGTAGGAGCCGTATGGAAACGCGGGATAAAGATGCTCGCCTATCGGCGACGTGCCGCGCAGAACGGCGTTCAGAAATTGCGCCTCCGTCCAGGCGCCGATGCCGTGCTTGGAGTCCGGCGAGATATTGGGAACGTTGAAAGTGCCAAATGGGGAATGCAGCGCAAAACCGCCGCCGAGCCTCGTTTTATCCGCCGCGCCGGGCGTGGCATGGCACTCGGCGCAGCCGCCAGCGTGGAACATGGTCGCGCCGTTCGCCAAATCCGGGGTGCGTGCGATTAGAGGGCCAGCTTGCACGACTTGCGGCTTCGTCAGAAGCCAGGATATGGAGCCCCCTGCGACACCGAGGATCGCCAAGCCAAGCGCAAGCTTGCGCAACATTCATGACTCCGCGCCGATTCCAACAACCCAAAGTAATGGCCACGCGCAAAAAAAGACAAGCGAGCGCCGATAACGCGTTCGCCCTGTCGACGGCCCGAAAAAGAAAATTCTAGCTCTTTTTGATCCGATACGTCTCGTGGCAACCGCCGCAGTTGCGCATGACGGCGCCGAATTGCGACTTGAAGCTGTCGAGGTCCTTCGTGGCAGCTTCCGCAGCCTTTGAATCATCCCCAAACTTTTTCAGCTTCGCATCGAAATCGGCCTTGGCTTCCCAGATCTTGGGGGCCGCGGTCGTGTCGCCTGTGTGCGAGCCGGCAGGAAACATGGGAGTTATCTTCACCGCGCTATCCGCGTAAGTGGCAAAGACCGCCTTGGCCTTGGCGAGATCGAACGGCGCATCGCCCTTGACCATGGCACTGCCGACCTTGGCCTGATCGCCATTGGCCTTCATCAGCTGCTTGCGGCTCGCGATGGTGTCCTGGGCCAAAACGGCCGTCACCCCGAACGCCAAGGCACCCGTTGCGAGCAGAATTCGTTTCATAGGATTCCTCTTTCCCGTCCGGCGGCAAAGGGGCCGCGATTTCCCAACCCCGCCACCTTCAAATTATTCCGGAATGAATGCGAGGCGCATGACGCCGCAGCCGGGCAGGCCGCCCTTCAGCCTGCCGATGGGCCCTTACAGGGTATGCTGTCGCTTGCTGTCCGCAATGGTGCGCCAGATGTTTTGCGGGGTCGCGGGCATGTCGATATGGCAGATGCCGTGACCGCGCCAAAGCGCGTCGACAATGGCGTTCATCACGGCGGGACATGAGCCGATGGCGCCCGCCTCGCCCGCCCCTTTCACGCCGAGCGCGTTGGTGCGGCATTTCACATTGCGCGTCTCGAATGCGAACGGCGGCGTATTGCTCGCCCGCGGCAGCGCGTAGTCCATCAGGCTCGCCGTGACGAGCTGGCCCGAGTCACGGTCATAAACGGTCTCTTCCAGCAAGGCCTGCCCGATCCCCTGTGCCGTGCCGCCGTGCACCTGGCCCGCGAGCATCAGCGGATTGAGGGTGACGCCGAAATCGTCGACGACGAGATATTGCAGGATGTCGACATGGCCCGTCGCCGGGTCGATCTCGACCTCCACAAGATGCGTGCCGTTGGGAAAGGTCTCGCCGGGCGGCGTACATTTTTCCGACGTCTGCAGCCGCGCCGGATCGGACGCCGTTCGCGCAAGCTCGGCAAAGCTGACCGACCGGTCGGTGCCGGCGACCCGTACCGCGCCTTCGGCGATTTCAAGGTCGCCAGCGCTCGCCTCCAGTGTATCGGCGGCGAGCGACTTCAGATTGTCGGCAAGCTTTCGCGAGGCGCCGGCGACGGCGACGCCGCCAACCGGGATCGAGCTCGAGCCACCGGTGCCGCCGCCGGTCCTGATCAAAGCCGTGTCGCCTTGAACGACCCGCACCTTGTCCGGCGTCAAGCCGAGATGATCGGCGACAATCTGCGCATAGGCGGTGTGATGCCCCTGCCCGCTCGACTGCGTGCCGATCAGGATCGTGACGCCTCCGTCCTCATCGAGGCGCATCGTCGCTCTCTCGGGGGCATTGCCGCCACAGGCCTCGATATACGTCGAGAGGCCAATGCCGCGCAGCTTCCCAGCCCTCTTCGAGCCGGCGGCGCGGCGCGTGAAGCCCTTCCAATCGCCGGCGTCCTGCGCCCGCGCCATATGCGCGGCAAATTCTCCCGAGTCGTAGGTCTTTCCGGCGGCGGTGGCGTAAGGCATCGCCTTCGGCTTGATGAAGTTGCGGCGGCGCAAGGCGTCGGGCGTAACGCCGATTTCTCGCGCCGCGACGTCGACCAGCCGTTCGATCACGTAAGACGCTTCGGGCCGGCCGGCGCCGCGATAGGCGTCGACGGGGAGCGTGTTCGTATAGACGCCACGCACCCGCAAATGGCAGGCAGGAATGTCGTAGACGCCCGGCAGCATGCCGGCGCCGATATAGGGAATGAACGGCGCGTAGATGGAGAGATAAGCGCCCATATCGGCGAGGGTGTCGACGCGCAGCGCGAGGAACTTGCCGCCCGCGTCGAGCGCAAGCTGCGCCTTCGTGATGTTGGCGCGGCCTTGCGCGTCGCCGAGGAAGTGCTCGGTGCGGTCAGCGATCCACCGCACCGGCCGCGTCAGCCGCTTCGCCGCGACGGCGGCGAGTGCGTATTCGCGATAGGGAAAAAGCTTGGTCCCGAAACCGCCGCCGACCTCCGGCGTGAGCACACGCAACTTATCGGCGGGGATTTTCAGAACGTGCTCGCAGAGCACGTCGCGAATGGCATGCGGGCCTTGGCTCGACAGTATCAGTGTCGTGCGTTCGCTCGCCGCATCGTATTCGGCGACGACGCCGCGCGTATCGAGGTAATTCGCCGTCGCGCGCGGATTGACGAGGTCGAGCGAAACGACATAGGCGGCCTGGCCAAAGGCTGCGTCGGTCGCCGTCTGATCGCCCAGCGCCACCTCGAAAGAGATGTTGTCGGCGTGATCCGCCCAGACCCGTGGCGCGCCCTTCTCTGCAGCGTCCTTCGGATCGACGACGGGACGGAGCGGCTCCCACTCCACCTGGATCGCCTCCGCCGCGTCCTTCGCCTGCTCGATCGTATCGGCAACGACGAAGGCGACGAGGTCGCCGACATGGCGCACCACGTGGTCGGCGAGCATCGGATAAGGCGGGACCGCGACATTCACGTCGGGCGGCATGCCGAGGCACGGCATCGGCCCAAGGTCGCGGATGTCGTCTGCGGTCAGAATAAGACGCGCCCCCGGCAGCTTGCGTGCCGCTTCGGCGTCGGCGATGCGAAACGAGGCGTGCGCATGCGGCGAACGCAGGATGGCCGCCTGCAGCGCGCCGTCGGGCATCACGTCCGCCACGTAGCGGCCCTGCCCGCGCAGGAGCCAGTCATCCTCCTTGCGCGTCATCGGCTGGCCGAAGCCGAACTTCACCGGTGGCATCAGTGACTACTCCGCGGGTTGCGGCGTCTGCTGCTCCCCGCGGCGGCGGGCGCCAAGGCCCGCAATCCAGCGGCAAATCACGTAAAACGCCGGCGTGAACAGCAAGCCGAAAATCGTCACGCCGATCATACCGGAGAACACCGCCGTGCCCAGCGCCCTGCGCATTTCCGCACCGGCGCCGATGGCGACGACGAGCGGGAACACGCCGAGAATGAAGGCCAGCGACGTCATCACGATCGGCCGCAGCCGCAGCCGCGCCGCTTCCATGGCGGCATCGAAGCGATTGCGGCCTTGATCCTCGAGCTGCTTCGCGAACTCGACGATAAGGATCGCGTTTTTCGCCGCCAGCGCGATCAGCACGATGAAGCCGACCTGCGTCAGGATGTTATTGTCCTGCCCGCGCAAGAGGATGCCGACGACCGCCGCGACGAGACACATCGGCACGATGAGAATGACCGCCAGCGGCAATGTCAGGCTCTCGTATTGCGCGGCCAGCACGAGGAAGACGAAGATCACCCCGAGTGCGAAGGCGAAGATCGCCGTATTGCCGGCCCGTAGTTGCTGGAACGCGAGCGCCGTCCATTCGTAGGTGAAGCCCTCGGGCAGCGTCTCGGCCGCGAGCTTCTGCATGAGCTGAATCGCTTGCCCCTGCGAGACGCCCGGCGCGGGGCTTCCGTCGAGTTCCGCCGAGGGATAGATGTTGTAGCGCGGAACACGATAGGGTCCGGAGATGTCGCGCACCGTCGTGAACGAGCCGAGCGGGACCGTCTCGCCCGCCGCGTTGCGGACGCGCAACGCAAGGACGTCTTTCGGCTGCAGCCGATATTTGCCCTCGGCCTGCGCCTGCACACGGAACGTACGGCCGAAAAGATTGAAGTCGTTGACGTAGGACGAACCGATATAGATTTGCAGCGCGGCGAACACGTCGGACATGTTGACGCCGAGAAGCTGGACCTTGGTGCGGTCGATATCGAGATAGAGCTGTGGTGTCGACGTCTCGAATAGCGAATAGACCTGCTGCAGGCCGGGCGTCTGCGCCGCCTTGCCCATCATCGCGTAGACGGCCTTCTGCAACTCTTGGGGACCGCGCCCACCGCGGTCCTCCACGATCATGCGGAAGCCGCCGGCGTTGCCAATTCCCTGCACGGGCGGCGGCAGAACGGCGATCATGAATCCTTCACGGATCGCGGCAAGCTTGCCGAATAGCGCCCCTTGTACCGCCGTCGCCGAGCGTTTCGGATCGCCAGCGCGCTTGGAAAACGGCTCAAGCACGACGAACATGGCGCCGGCATTCGGCGCGTTGGTGAATGTGGCGCCGGAGAATCCGACGATGTTCACGACATGCGCGACGCCCGGCGTGTCGAGCGCGGACGCGGCCGCGCGCTGCATGACTTCATCGGTGCGCTCGAGCGCCGCACCCGGCGGCAGCTGCGCGACCACGATCACGTAGCCGAGATCCTGCTGCGGAATGAAGCCTTGCGGCGCTTTGCGGAATTCGTTCAGCCCGAACCCCAGAATGCCCGCGTAGACGATGAGCATCAGAACCGCGAAGCGCACGATTCGCTTTACGAACCATGCATAACCGTTCGACAGACCATTGAACCCGCGGTTGAACAGCCGGAAGAAGCCGTGGATCGGCTTCTCGTACCAGCGATCGCGGTGCTGCGGATCGTGCGGCTTGAGCAGCAGAGCGCACATCGCCGGCGACAATGTCAATGACACGACCAGCGAGATCACCGTGGAACCGGCGATCGTCAGAGCGAACTGACGATAGAACTGACCCGATATGCCGGGGATAAACGCCGAGGGCACGAACACCGAGGTCAGCACCAGCGCAATCGCGATCAGCGCGCCGCCGACCTCGTCCATGCTCTGATGCGCCGCCTCGCGCGGCGTCATGCCTCGGCTGATGTTACGCTCGACATTTTCAACGACGACGATCGCGTCGTCGACCACGATACCGATCGCCAGCACAAGTCCGAAAAGCGACAGATTGTTGAGCGTGAACCCGAACAAGCTCATCGCAAAGAACGTGCCGACGAGCGAGATCGGGATCGCCAGGATCGGGATGATTGCGGCACGCCAAGTCTGCAGGAAGAGGATGACCACGAGAACGACGAGAAGCGTCGCCTCGAAGATCGTCTTCACAACGGCGTCAACCGACTCCTGAATGAACTGCGTCGGATCGTACAGAATGCCGTATTGAAGCCCCTGCGGGAACTTCTTGGCGATCTCCGCCATCGTCTTGCGGATGTTTTCGCCCGTCCGGAGCGCATTCGATCCGGGCCGCTGGAAAACACCGATCGCAACCGACGGATACTTGTCGAGATAAGACGACGACGAGTAGTCCTGGCCTGTCAGCTCGACGCGCGCGACGTCCTTGATGCGCACGACCGCATTCGTCGACTGTTTGATGACGATGTTGCCGAATTCCGTCGGGTCGGACAGGCGCCCAAGCGTGCGCACCGCGACTTGGAAGGCAAGCTGATTGGCAAGCGGTGGCTGGTTGAGCACACCCGATGCCACCTGGACATTCTGCGCCTGGAGGGCCCGGGTGACGTCCTGCGCCGTCAAATTGAGCGATTGGAGCCTGTCCGGGTCGAGCCAGACCTGCATCGCGTATTCGCGACTTCCCCACACCGTGATCGAGCCGACGCCGTCGACACGTGTCAGCACGTCCTTGATCTCGAGGTTGGCGTAGTTGGAGACGAACAGCATGTCGCGCGACTTGTCGGGCGAGAAGAGGTTCACCACCATCAAGATGTCGGGCGAGCTCTTCGTGACCGTGACGCCTATCTGGCGCACGGCGTCGGGCAGGCGCGGCTGCGCGATCGACACGCGATTTTGGACTTGGACCTGCGCAATATCGAGATTGGTGCCGATCTCGAACGTCACGGCAATGGAGAAGCGGCCGTCCGACGTCGAGTTCGAAGAGAGATAGATCATCCCTTCGACGCCGTTGATCTGCTGCTCGATCGGCGCGACGACCGTTTCCGCCACGGTTTCCGCGCTCGCGCCCGGGTACTGCCCCGACACGTTGATGACCGGCGGCGCAATCTCCGGATATTGCGCGATCGGCAGCCGCGTGAACGCGACCGCCCCCAAAATCACGATGACGATCGAAACGACCGAAGCAAAGATCGGGCGTTCAATGAAAAAATGCGAAATGCGCATGGAGGTTAGGTCTTTGCTTGCGGTGAGCCGGTTGCCGGCCCTTTTTCTTCAGGCGTCACCTTCTGCCCCGGACGCGCCCGCATCAGACCATTGACGATGACACGCTCGTCGCCCTTGAGCCCCTCCTTGATCACCCGCTCGCCGTTATCAAGCTGCCCGAGCGTCACATAGACCTGGCGAACGGTATTGTCGTCGCCGACCACCAGCACAAATTTGCGCACCTGCTCCGAGCCAATCGCGACGTCAGGAACCAGGATAGCCTCATAAGGCGGAGACGCGGGGACCTGGACGCGGCCGAACATGCCGGGCGTGAACAAGCCTTTGGGATTCGGAAGCACGGCACGGCCGCGGATGGTGCCCGAGGTCCGATCGATAACGTTGTCGACGAAATCGATCATGCCCTCATGGGAGAATTTCTCCTCGTCGATCAGCTTAAGCTTCACCGGCGTTTTTGCGCCACGGCTTGCAAGGTCGTCCTTGTCCTTTTTGCCGAAGCGCTCGTAGCGCAGGTACGAGGCTTCGTCGAAGGTGAACTCGAAGCGGATCGGGTCGGTCGAGACGATGGTCGCGAGCAATGTCGTGTTGCCTGCGGTGCCGCCGGTCACAAGGTTGCCCGGCGAAACGCGGCGGTCGCCGATGCGGCCGTCGATCGGTGCGCGCAATTCCGTGAATTCGAGGTCAAGCGCCGCCTGCCGCACGGCCGCCTCGTTCGCCGCGACCGTCGCTTCGGCCGTGCGTTTGGTCTGCGTGCGCTGCTCGAAGACCTGTTCGGAAATCGTGCGCTCGCGAACGAGCTGTGCTGCACGCGCGAGGTCGCTTTCGGCAAAGGCGAGATTCGCGCGGGCCTGCGCGAGGTTCGCCTTTGCCTGATCGACGGCATTCTGGAACGGACGCTTGTCGATGCTGAAGAGGAGATCCCCCTGCTTCACCAACTGGCCGTCTTTGAATTCGACCTTTTCGAGATATCCAGAGACGCGGGCGCGCACCTCGACCGAATCGACGGCGACGAAGCGCCCGACATATTCGTCCGTATCGGTGATCGTGCGCTTCACCGGCGTCGCGACGGTGACGGCGGGCGGCGGCGGGGCCGCCGCGGGCTGCTGTTGCTGCTGGCCGCAAGCCAGGAGCACAGGGGCAATCGAGAGGGCGAGAAGCGTCGTGCGCGCCACCGTGGCGATCGACATGGAATCTCCGACAAATCACTTGGGCCCAAAATGGCGGGCGACCGGATATATGAGAGCGCGCGGGCCTTCTCAAGGCACGGCGTCGAAACCGCCCATCAGCGGCGCAGGGCCGCCGGGCTCACACCACGCCAGCGCGCGCGATACAAAAACAACAAGGCCGTTCCGTAAACGATCGCGCCCACGAAAGCCAGGGCCGCCAGCATCGCCTGATCCTTCCAGCGCACTAGGTCCAAATACGCGTCGAGAACGGCATGGGCGGACCAAATTACCGCCGCCAAGACCGCTCCGGCGGCCATTAACCTTGCCAATGGCCGCAGCAAGGCGGCATCCAGGACGATCAGGCGCCGTCGCAGGGCGAACCACAGCACCAGCGCCACATTGATCCAGGCGCCGACCGAGGTCGCGAGCGCGAGGCCGACCTGGGCCAGCGTTCCCATGAGCGCGACTTTCAGCGCGATATTGACGGCGGCCGCCGTCAGCGAGGCCTTCACAGGCGTCGCCGTGTCGCCGCGCGCGAAAAAAGTCGCGACCAGGCTGCGAATCAAGACGAAAGGTAAGAGTCCGAGCGCATAGGCGCGCAGCGTGGCGGCGGAGGCCGCCGCATCCGCCGCGGTGAAGGCGCCGCGGGTGAACAGCGCGCGCATGACGAGGTCGGGCACGATCACGAAGCCGACGACGAAGGGGATCGCCAGCGCGACGGTCATCTCGATGGCGCGGTCCTGTGCGTGACGCGCGCCCCGCTCATCGCCCGCAGCGATGCGCCGCGCCATCTCCGGCAACACGACCGTGCCGGCCGCGATCCCGATGACGCCGATCGGAAGCTGATTGAGTCGGTCGGCATAATAGAGTGCGGAGACCGCGCCGACGGTGAGGAAGCTCGCAATGATCGTGTCGGCAAACAAAGCGAGCTGCACACCGGCCGAGCCGACCGTCGCGGGCACGAGCGCCTTGAAGAAGCGGCGGATGTCCGCGTCCCATTGCGGCCAGCGCGGCACGACCATAATCCCGGCGCGCTTCGCGTCGGCGCCAACGAGAATCACTTCGAGGACACCGGCAAGCACCACGCCCCATGCCGCAGCGTGCCCCGCGCTCGGGAAGAATGCGGCGAGCGCGAGCGCGGCCATCATCATCAGATTGAGGATGATCGGCGCCGCCGCCGCCGCCGCGAAGCGGTCGATCGCGTTCAGCATCCCGCTGAACAGCGTCACCAGCGTCATCAGCAGCAGATAGGGAAAGGTGATGCGCGTCAGCTCGACCGCGAGCGCGAAGCGCACGGGGTCTTTTTCGAAGCCCGGCGCCAAGAGCTCGATGACCGCCGGCGTGAATGCGAGCGCGAAGAGGAGAAGAAGAATCTGGCTGGCGAGCAGCAGCGTGAAGATGCGGTCCGCGAAGAGGCCGGCGGATGCGGGGCCATTCTGCTGGCGCAGGCGCGCGTAAGCGGGAACGAACGCCGCGTTGAATGCGCCCTCGGCAAAAATCGCCCGGAAATGGTTCGGCAGACGCAGCGCGACGAAGAAGGCGTCGGCGACCGGCCCCGCGCCCAGGATCGCCGCCAGCATGATGTCGCGGAGAAATCCGGCGATCCGCGAGACGAGCGTCAGCCCGCCGACGGACATGATGCGGCTGAGCATTCCGCGCTGGCCGCCCGCCTGCTGCGATTCGCCGCTCATGACCGGTTGTTAGCGTGGCGGACGCGGCGCTGTCTATCCACCGCTCCCTCAATCCCTAGGCTCGATGGCGCGCCGAAGGCTCAGGCGGTCGCGCCCTCTGCGGCGGCATGCGCTTTGGGTCCGGCCGCCGTGCGGCGGGAGCTGCCGGTGTCCTGCTCGAGGCAGCGAATCGCGACCTCGAGGCTCGCCACGGCCTCTTCGCCCGACACCGCCGGCGCGCTCCCCTCCCGGATCGCCTTGGCGAACGCCATGAGCTCGGCGCGCAACGGTTCCGCGTGTCCCACAGACAAATGACGCATGGAGTAGCTGCCATCCGGCTGGAAGCCGAAACATTCCGTGACCTGCCGCGTCAGCAGGTCGGCCACCACGTATTTCTTGCGCGTCGCGACATGTACGGTGCGCGCCTTGAAGGGCGTCAGCCAATTGGTTGTGATCTGCGCGAGCACGCCGGACCGGGTGCGGAACTGCAGCTGGGCAATGTCCTCGTGCTGCGCCCGCGCGCGCGCCAGCATCGGCTGCACCTCGACGATATCGGAATCGGTGAACCAGCGAATGAGATCGATGTCGTGCACGGCAAGATCGATGACGACGCCGACATTCGACATGCGCGGCGGAAACGGGCCGACGCGGGTGATGCCGATCGACAGGATTTCCTCGCCGCGAATCGCTTCCTTGACGGACTGCACCGCAGGATTGAAGCGCTCGACATGGCCGACGGTGAGAACGACGCCGGCGCGGGCCGCAGCCGCAACGATGGCGCGCCCCTGCTCCGGGTCCGAGCCGATTGGCTTCTCGACCATCACATGGATGCCGCGATCGATCGCGGCGATGGCGAGCCGATGATGCAAATGGGTCGGCGCCGCAATCGAGATCGCGTCGACACCGAGCGCGAACAGATCATCGAGATCGGAGACCGCCGCACATCCGGCAATTTTGGCGACGCGCTCGGCCTGGGCGCGATCGGGATCGGCAATGCCGACAAGCTGCACGTCGGGCAAGTCCATCAAAACGCGCGCATGATTGCTCCCCATCACGCCGACACCGACGACGCCGATGCGCAGTGCACCCTGCGGCTTCTTGCTTTTTGTCATTCGCTGAATCTGCCCAGATCGACAATGTCCCGAATCCGAAGTTCGCTCCACTGTTCGGCACCCTCTGTCGCGAACTTCGGATTCGAAAGGACACTAGCGATTTGTAAATCTAGTGTGGTTTAGGTTCAGAAGTTCGCTCGTTGGACTCGCGGCGACAATGAAGCGAACTTCTGAACCACCACACTAGCACGCAGAGCCGACATTGGCGACCGCGCGACGGCCGTGCGAAAGCACTTTTGGAGACTGTCTGTTACATTCGAAGCCAGTAAGGCCGCTCTCGGAGCGGCCTTTGCATTAAATGTCCTTAGCGCAGCCTATTCGGCGGCGCGCGATTGGCCGGGGATGTCGAGCGAAAGGCCGGCGGCAACCGCGTCCTCGCGGAATGCACGGACGCCGTCGAGCGACAGGTCCGCAGCCGTCTTGGTGCCAAGGGCTGGCATCCTCTTGAGAACGTCGCCGGGCGCGGTGATGATGTGGCACCCCATCTCGTCCGCTTCGATCACGTTGAAGACTTCGCGGGTCGAGGCCCAAATCACTTCGACATTCTTGGTCGAACGCGCGCGCTTGATCGTGTCCTTCATCAACGGGCGATAGTCGATGCCGAGATCGGCAAGACGTCCGGCAAAGACGGAGACGCAACCGGGCGCGCCGCCGGCGAGAGCTTCCGTCGCCTTGCGCGCTTGCTCGTCGGTGAAGATCACCGTCACGTTCACCTTGACGCCGTCCTGGGACAGCGCGTGAATGGCCTCGTAAAGGCCTTCGCCTTTGGTGTTAATGACCGGCAGCTTGACGTAGACGTTCTTGCCCCAGGTCGTGATGTAACGCGCCTGCGCGACCATTTCGGGGATGTCGTCGGAGAACACCTCGAAGGAAATATGCTTGTCGGGCACCGCTTTGACGATCTCGCGCCCGAAAGCCTCGTAGTCGCGCACGCCGGCCTTTTTCAGCAATGACGGATTTGTCGTGAAGCCACTCATCCAGGGCTTCTTTGCCATCTCGACGATCTGCTGCTTGTCGGCGCCGTCGGTGAAAAGCTTGACCTTGAGATCTTCGACTTTCATGACATCACCTTAATGTGCCTATGCGGTCGCCGCCGCCTCATGATTGATGTATAGCGCCGGCGTGCCTTTGCCCACCGCCGCTCACGCCTTTTTTCGGTTGAGAGTCTGATTCACGAGCCCGCTCGTGCTCTGGCCGGCGAGAAGCTCGACCAGGAGCACCTCGCCACCATCGGCTTCGACAAGCTCGCGGCCCACCACTTGGTCGAGACGGTAATCCGCGCCCTTCACCAGCACCGTTGGCCGGATATGGCCAAGGAGTTCGAGGGGGGTCGGCTGATCGAAGATGACGACGAGGTCGACCGCCTCGAGCGCGGCGAGCACTTCGGCCCGGGCCTGCTGGTGCTGGATCGGGCGGCCGGGCCCTTTGAGGCCGGTCACGGAGCTATCGCTGTTGAGGCCGACCACGAGCCGATCGCAGGCGGCGCGGGCTTCCGTGAGCAGCTTGATATGGCCCGGATGCAGAAGATCGAAGCATCCATTCGTGAAGCCGACCCGCAACCCATGCAGGCGCCATTCGGCGACGTGAACAGCGGCGGCGGCGGCGTCGTAGAATACCTTTTCCTCGGCCGCCAGCATCGCATGCGGCAGAATCCGCGCCCGTAACTCGTCGGCGAAACAGGTCGCCGTACCACGCTTGCCGACGACGACGGCGGCCGCCGCATTGGCTGCGCGCGCAGCCATTTCAAGGTCCGCGCCCATCGCCAGCAGGACACCGAGCGTCGCAACGACGGTATCGCCCGAGCCGGAGACGTCGCGCACACGAACCGGATAGACGGGGATGTGGACCGGTGCGGCGCCAAACCGGCACAGCGTCATCCCATCCTCACTGCGGGTGACGAGCACGTTCTCGCTTCCGGCGAAGCCGGCGAGAATTTGCGCCGCAGCGGCGACCTCGTCATCCGTCCGCGCCGGGCGGCGTGTCGCTTCCGCGAGTTCCTTCCGGTTCGGCGTGATCAGCGTCGCGCCACGATAAACGGAATAGTCGGCGGCCTTGGGATCGACAACGACCGGCTTGCCCAGCGCCTGCGCCGCATCGATGACCGCACGGATCACCGGCGGCGTCAGCACGCCTTTGGCATAATCGGACAAGACGACGGCGCCGGCCTGCGGCAGCATCGCACGCACCTCATCGACGATCGCTTCTCCGACGCGATCGCACACGGGGGCCGCATCCTCCCAGTCGGCGCGCAGCAAATGGGTCGAGTGATGTTCCGAGACGAATCGCACCTTGCGTGTCGTCGGGCGCGTGCCATCGACGATGAGGCGGGCCTCGATGTTCGGCTGCGCATCCAGCGCTGCCGTGAGCTCGCGGCCGGCATCGTCGTCGCCGATAACGCCGACGAAGAGGCAGCGCCCGCCCAGGCTCGCGATATTGCGCGCGACATTGCCGGCCCCGCCGATATCCTTCTGCTGCGAGCGCACGGCGATGACGGGCGTCGCTGCCTCGGGCGAGATGCGGGACACATCACCATAGACGAACTCATCGAGCATGAGATCGCCGACACAGAGCACCGTCTGCGCGCCAAGGCGGAAGAGGATGTCTTCGAAGCTTTGCATTGCAGCTAGCGGTAGGGGTCGGGTGCGTTGAGATAGCCGACGTAACGCGCGACGGCATTCTCAAGCGGTGTGAAGCCGAGGTTGTATCCAGCGGCCTGAAGCTTTTCGACGGACGCTTGCGTGAAATATTGATACCGCGGGCGCAGGCTTTCCGGCATCTCGATATATTCGATGCGGGGGTCCTGGCCGAGCGCCTGGAACAAGGCGACGATCAGGTCGCGGAAGCTGCGCGCCTTGCCGGTTCCGACATTGAAAAGACCGGAGACTTTCGGGGTCTTCAAAAGCCAACGCATGACTGCCGTTGCGTCCTCGACGGCGACGAAATCGCGCTTCTGCTCGCCGTCGGCGACACCCTCGCGGTACGATTTGAAGAGGCGCACCGGCCGGCCGGCTTGCGCCTCCTTGAAGACCGTCGCGACAACGCTCTTCATGTGGCCCTTGTGGTACTCGTTGGCGCCAAAGACATTGAAGAACTTGAGACCGGCCCATTGTGGCGGCAGGTCGCGGTTCTTTTCCGCGCGCTCTGCAACCACGAGATCGAAAAGGTGCTTGCTCCAGCCATAGAGATTGAGCGGCTTCAGCCGGCGCAGCGCCGCCACCGAGCCGTCATCGACGAAACCCTGCTCTCCGCCGCCATAGGTCGCCGCTGAAGACGCGTAGATGAAGGGTGTACGCGTCTTGGCGCACCAATCGAGCAGGGCGAGCGACAGCTTGAAATTCGTGGCCATCACCTCGTCCGCATCGGTCGCGGTGGTATCGGAGTTGGCACCCAGGTGAAATACCGCCTCGAGCTTGCGGCCATCGAGCCAGCGAGGAAGGTCGGCGGGGGTGACGAAATCGGCGAACTGGCGATTTCTCAAATTTTGCCATTTATCGCCGCTACCGAGGACATCGTTGACGACAATGTCGGTTCGGCCCACCTCATTGAGATCGGCGACGAGATTGGACCCTATAAATCCGGCACCGCCGGTGACAAGCAACATCAAATCCTGCCGGTGGCGGCCCGTTCCCCGGGCTTTCCTTTGCCCCAGCCGGGGCGCAGGCGCAATATCGCCGTGCGGTCGGCGCGCTTTCCCCGCGGCAGGTTTCGCAACAGAGGCTTTCCCTGAAGAGCCCTGGACAGAATGCCGCCGGGAAGCTACCCGATTCCGCTCTCAACCCGCAGACCCTTGATGGATGCCCCCAGCCCGCTTTCCTCGACGCAAGGCCGCGCCGATGCGGACGATGTGCGCCCCATCCTGCTCGTTCCGTTCATGTGGATCGGCGATTTTGTGCGCTGCCACACCGTCGTCCAGATGCTCAAGGAGCGCTGGCCGCAGCGGCCGATCGACGTCCTGACCACAAGCCTCAACGCCCCCCTGCTGGACTATATGCCGGGCGTGCGGAAGGGAATCGTCGCCGATCTCCGCCACAATCGGCTGGATCTGCTCGGCCACCCTCTGCTTGCCGCTCGGCTGCGGCGGGAAGCCTACGGCTCGGCCCTGATCATGTCGCGCAAGTGGAAGGCGGCCTGGGCCCCGTTCCTGGCGGGTATTCCCGAACGCATCGGGTTCATCGGCGAGGCACGCTTCCTGCTCCTGAACGATATGCGCCGGGGCGAGCACGAGCTGCCGCGCCTGGTGGACCAATGCGCCGCGCTGGCCCTCCCTACCGGCACGCCGCTCCCGGCCGAATTACCGAAGCCGGCCCTGCAGGTACCCCTGGCCGACGTTTTGGCCTGGCGCGGCAAGCGCGGGTTGGACAATCCTGCGCCGGTCGTGGCTCTCGCTCCCGGGGCTGTCGGGCCCTCGAAACGCTGGCCGGTATCATTTTATGCCGAGCTTGCCGGGACGCTGATCGGACAAGGCTACGCAATCTGGGTGGTCGGCGGCCCCGAAGAGCGGGCGATCGCGGGCGAAATCACAGCTTCGGCTGGCCCGCATGCCCATGATCTGACGGGCACCGACTTACGCGACGGCATCCTGGCGCTCGCCGGGGCCGATTTCGTCGTTTCCAACGACTCCGGCCTCTTGCATGTAGCGGCCGCGATCGGCACGCCGACCGCCGGCATTTTCGGGCCGACAAGCGCCTGGCATTGGGCGCCGCTCAATCCGCTCGCCGCCACCATCGAAGCGCCGACGGACGTTCCCTGCCGGCCGTGCCACGAACCGGTCTGCCGCTTTGGACACCATCGCTGCATGCGGGACATCTCACCGCAACAGGTTCTCGATGCTCTGACAGCCATCGCCGCGAAACGGCAGCACACCGGCACCCATTAGACCACGATGATTTTGGATCGTTCTTATGCGCGCAAAACGCGCTGGCAGGCCGCGATCACCGTGTCGGCCGCGGGCGTTTGACCACTGTCGCCGACGGTCTCCATCGGCCCACTGCCGCGTGGCCCGGTCAGACGCGGCTGGCTTTTGACGAAAATCGAAACGAGCGGGACGCGGAATGCGGCCGCGAGATGCGTGAGGCCGGTATCGAGCCCGACGACGATGGCCGCCCCTGCAACGCGTTGCGCCATGACATCGAGCGCCCCGCGGTCGGCGACGTGTGCAGCCGCTCCTATCGCTGTGGCAAGACTTTCGCTGCGGGCGCGCTCGGCAACACTGCCCCACGACAGCACCACGTCCATTCCGCCGTCGGCCAGCGCACGTCCGACGGCAACCCAGCGCTCCGGCGGCCATTCTTTCTCGGCGCGCGCCGAGCCGTGCAGCAGCAGCGCATAACGGCGTGACGGATTGGCCGTGAGGTCACGACGCAAACCGTAGTCGACATCGCCACCGACCGTGTAGCCGAGCGCTCGCGCGGTCAGTTCACGATTGCGGTCGATCGCGTGCTTGTTGCGCGCGACGTCATGGCGGACATCGTAGAGAAACGAGGCGAGCGTCTCGCGCACGCTGCCAAATCCATAACCGTGATGCGGCCCGCGCGCTACGCGCGCGATCAGCGCCGAGCGCAGCAAGCCTTGCGCGTCGATGATGGTGTCATACGTCCGCGCCCGCATCGTCCCCAAAAACGCATCGATCTCCCGCCACGTCTGCGCGCGGCGGAGGACCTTGCGCCACCGCCGGCCGGCAACGGGAATGATCTCATCGACGGCGGGATGCAATCGCACCAAGGGCGCGTAATTCTCCTCGACCACCCAGGAGATGCGCGCGTCCGGCCGCTGCCGGCGCGCATCGGTCACCGCCGGCATGTGATGAATGACATCGCCAAGCGACGACGTCTTGACGAAAAGGACGTCAGCCATGCGGCGGCGCCTCGCCGCCCGCACGGCATCCAAGTCCCGTCAAAATAAGGAGAATCCCGACCAGCCCGTCACTCCAGTATCAGCGTAACTTCACGTTCACACGTAGCCTCTACGTTGAGCTCCGCTCAATTCCTAGAGGTTTTCATGACGATCCTGGTCACCGGCGGCGCGGGTTATATTGGCAGCCACATGGTGCACGCGCTGGCGGATGCCGGCGAATCCGTGGTCGTGCTCGACAATCTCTCCACCGGTTTTCGTGAGGCGATCCCCGGCGGTATTCAGCTTTTCGTTGGCGATACGGGGGATCAAAGTCTCGTCTCGGCCATCATGAAGGCCTGCAACGTCGACGCCGTGATCCATTTCGCCGCCTCGATCGTGGTGCCGGATTCCGTTCGCGACCCTCTTGGCTACTACCGCAACAACACGGCCAATGCGCGCACGCTCATCGAAGCGGCCGTCGCCAACGGCGTAAAGCATTTCATCTTCTCGTCCACGGCCGCCGTTTACGGCAATCCTGTCGAGGTGCCGGTCACCGAAGAGGCGCCGACGGTGCCGATGTCGCCTTACGGCACGTCGAAGCTGATGACCGAGATCATGCTCCACGATGTCGGGCGCGCGCACGACCTCAACCATGTTATCCTGCGCTACTTCAATGTCGCGGGCGCCGACCCGCAACTGCGCACCGGGCAGTCGACGCCGATGGCGACGCATCTCATCAAGGTCGCGGTGCAGACCGCGCTCGGCCTGCGTCCGCAGATGGAGGTATTCGGGACCGACTATCCGACACCGGATGGGACCTGCGTGCGCGACTATATCCACGTCACCGATCTCGTACGTGCACACGCAGCCGCGCTGGCACACCTGCGGCGCGGCGGCCCGAGCCTCACGCTCAATTGCGGCTATGGCCGCGGCTATTCGGTGCTCCAGGTCGTCGATGCCGTGAAGAAGGCAGCCGGGCGCGACTTCAGCGTTCGTTTTTCGCCGCGACGAGCGGGGGACCCTGCCGCCATCATCGCGGCGGCCCAGCGCGCCCGTCAGATCTTGAATTGGCGCCCGGCCTATGACGATCTCAACACCATCGTCGGCCATGCCCTTGCGTGGGAAGAGCGCCAAGCGGCGGCGGCCCAGCCTGAGCTCCAGGCCGGGTAGATCGTCGGCTCTCGCGGTCGCGGGGCGAACGCGCTGCGCCATTTTCCCTTGAATTGTCGTACCCAAGCGGGCAAGGAACGCTCGCTCGGGCCCCTGCCGGGCGTCCGTTTTTCGATGGCCAGGTGATGCCCGACCGTCTCGATGATCTACGTGCCGTCCATGCGCAGAGCGCGACCGCGCTCGTGCGCCGGCTGGCGATCGACTACGGGCGCGCCTATTGGCCCCGCTATGCGCTTGCGTTCGCCTTGATGGCGATTACCGCAGCGTGCACCGCGCTCACGGCCTATCTTATCGGCGAGGTCATCAACACCGCCTACATCTCACGCGACATGCACGGCATCGTGCTCCTCTGCGTCGCGGTGATCGGCCTGTTCACGGCGAAAGGTGTGGCGACCTACGGGCATGCCGTGATCCTCGCCCGGATCGGTAATCGCATTATCGCCGACAACCAGCGGCGCATGTATGCGAAGCTCTTGAGCGAAAATCTCGCTTTTTTCTCCGACCGGCATTCCTCCGAATTCATGGCGCGGCTGAACACTGGCGCGATTGCCGCGAGCCAGGTTCTCAACCTTCTGACGACGGCGATCGGACGCGATCTCCTCTCGCTCGTCGGGCTTGTCGGCGTCATGGTCATGCAAGACCCGCTCTTGTCCATCGTGGCGCTCGTCGTTCTGCCGCCGGCGATGTTCGTCTTGCGCAAGCTCATCCGCCGGGTGCGCACGGTCGCTTACAACCAGTTCGTCGGGGGCGCGCGGGTGCTGGAATCTCTGCAGGAGACGCTGCAGGGCATCCGCACCGTCAAGGCATTCACGCTCGAAGAGGAAATGCAGCGGCGTGTCGAGGAGAACATCGCCTCCGTCGAACAGGCCTCGAACCAGATGGCGCGCGTCGCCAACCGCTCGAGCCCGCTGATGGAAAGTCTCGGCGGGCTCGCGATCGGCCTCGTGATCCTCTATTCGGGATACCGGGTGATCAATACGGGTGCTGCACCCGGCGAATTCTTCTCCTTCATCACGGCGTTTCTGCTGGCCTATGAGCCCGGCAAGCGCTTGGCGCGTCTCAATATCGATCTCAATTCCGCGCTGGTCGGCGTGCGCGTCCTGTTCGACGTCATCGACAGTCCGTCGAGCGAGCCGAACGAGCACGACAGGCCGCCGCTCGTTCTCAAGGATGCGAAGATCGAGCTCGATCATGTCGGCTTCGCATATCGCCCCGAAGAAGCGGTGCTGCGCGACATGAGCTTTATCGCCGAGCCCGGCCAGGTGACGGCGCTTGTCGGTCCCTCCGGCGGAGGGAAATCGACCGTCTTCAGCATTCTGCTACGCTTCTATGATCCAAACCGTGGCCGCGTGCTTATCGACGGGCAGGACATCGCAGCAACTAATCGGCAATCGCTGCGGCGGCAGATCGCCTATGTCGGGCAGGACGTATTCCTGTTCCGCGGGACCATCCGCGATAACATTGCTTTCGGGAAGCTTGGCGCGACGGATGCGGAGATCGAAGCCGCGGCGGCGGCCGCCTTTGCGCACGATTTCATCGTGCGCTTTCCGCAAGGTTATAACAGCCCCGTCGGCGAACACGGCCTGCAGCTCTCCGGCGGGCAGCGGCAGCGGATCGCGATTGCGCGCGCGCTGATCAAGGACGCGCCGATCATCCTGCTCGACGAGGCGACCGCAGCGCTGGACAGCGAATCCGAACAAGCGGTCCAGCGCGCCATCGCCCGCCTCTGCGAGGGGCGCACCACGCTGGTGATCGCCCATCGCCTGTCGACCATCACGCATGCGGACTGCATCCACGTGATCGAGCATGGCCGCGGCGTCGAGTCCGGCCGCCACAGCGAGCTGCTCCGCAAGGGCGGCCGCTATGCCTCCTTCTATCGCCTGCAGCTCCAGGAGGGCGACAAGACGGGGGACAAGACAGCCTCGCACCCCGCCGCCGAGGCCGCCCAATAGCCGGTGCCTGGGCGCGATTGACCCGCCGTCTGCCACGTTCTATGCGCTGACGTTAAGCCCGCCTTCCGCACGACTAAAACCTCACAAGGCCTCCCATGACCGCCGCAAATCAGGACTACGTCATCACGCCGCCGTCGCGGCCCGCCATCGCCGTCCAGGGCAGCGACAAGAAATTCCCCGTGCGCCGCGTCTGGTGTGTCGGCCGCAACTACGTCGAGCACATTCGCGAGATGGGGCAGGACGAGCGGGAGCCGCCGTTCTTTTTCGCAAAGCCGGCCGACGCGCTTGCGCCCGATGGGTCGACGATCCCTTACCCGCCGCTGACGAAGGACCTCCACCACGAGGTGGAAATGGTCGTCGCACTCAAGAGTGGCGGGCGCAACATCCCGGTCGCTCAGGCGCTCAACCATGTCTGGGGCTACGGCGTCGCCATCGACCTGACGCGCCGTGACCTGCAGATCGCATCGCGCAACATCAAGCGGCCCTGGGAAATCGGCAAAGCCTTCGACGGGTCGGCGCCCTGCAGCGCGCTGCGGCCGGCGTCCGGGATCGGACACCCCAAGAAGGGTCGCATCTTCCTCAAGGTCGACGGCGCCGTGAAGCAAGATGGCGACCTCGAACAGATGATCTGGAATGTCCCGGAGATCATCAACCAGCTCTCGCAGTCAGTCGAGCTTGCCGCGGGCGACGTCATCCTCACCGGCACGCCGGCGGGCGTCAGCGCCCTCTCGCCCGGCCACAAGCTGGAGTGTGAAGTCGAAGGCGTCGGCAAGCTGACGGTGACGATCGGACCGCCGGCGAAGTAAGCGTCCGGCCGGCAAGTCCGCCCCGGCCGATCACAAGGAGCTGCCCCGATGCGCGCCGCCGTGATCCATGCCGCCAAGGACCTTCGCATCGACAATGTCGAAACGCCGCCGCTCGGCGACGGCGAGGTCGAGGTGCGCATCGAAGCCGGCGGCATCTGCGGCTCCGACCTGCATTACTACCTGCACGGCGGCTTCGGCACGGTGCGCATCAAGGAGCCGATGATCCTCGGCCACGAGATCGCCGGCACCATCGCGCGCGTCGGGCGAAACGTCCGAGATCGCACGCCCGGGCAACGCGTCGCCGTTAATCCGAGCCAACCTTGCGGCCATTGCCGCTACTGCGCCGAGGGCAAGCAGAACCACTGTCTCGACATGCGCTTCTACGGCAGCGCGATGCGGTTTCCGCACGTACAGGGCGGCTTCCGCGATGTGCTCGTCTGCGATGCTGCGCAAGCCATCCCGGTCGGCCCGACGACCAGCGCGGCGCAAGCCGCCTTCGCGGAGCCGTTGGCCGTTTGTCTGCATGCGGTCAACCGCGCGGGACCGCTCCTCGGAAAACGCGTTCTCGTCACCGGCGCAGGACCGATCGGCGCGCTCACGGTGATCGCCGCACGCTATGCCGGCGCGAGCGAGATCGTCGCGACCGACATCGCCGACGCGCCGCTTGCGACCGCGAAGCGCATCGGCGCCGACGCCGTGATCAATGTCGCGAAGGCCGATGCGCTCGCCGCTTTCACGGCGGACAAAGGCACCTTCGACGTGATGTTCGAAGCGTCGGGCAGCGGCGTCGCACTTGCGAGCAGCTTCGCCGTTGTGCGCCCGCGCGGCATCATCGTGCAGATCGGCGTGGGTGGCGAAGTCTCGATTCCCCTCAACGTCGCGGTCGCAAAGGAATTCGACCTGCGCGGCACCTTCCGCTTCCACGAGGAGTTCGCCTTGGCGGTCGATCTGATCGACCGCCGGCGCGTCGACGTGATGCCGCTTCTGACAACAACGGTTCCGCTCGCGAAGGCGCGCGACGCCTTCGAGCTTGCAGCTGACCGTTCTCGCGCGATGAAGGTGCAGCTCAGCTTCGCGTAACTGCGCGACCCGCGCTCACATCGTCGCGCCGATCTGCCACGGCACGAATTCCATGTCGCCGTAGCCGAGATCTTCGGACTTCGTGTGCTCGCCCGACGCGACGCGCAGGACCTTCTCGAAAATCTCCTGCCCCTTCGTTTCAAGGGACACGCCTTCGAGCACATCGCCGCAGTTGATGTCCATGTCTTCGACCATGCTCTCGTAGACGTAACGGTTGGTCGCGAGCTTGATCGAAGGTGTCGGCTTACAGCCGAAGGCAGAGCCGCGGCCGGTGGTGAAGCACATCACATTAGCGCCGCCGGCCACCTGACCGGTTGCGCCGACCGGGTCGTAGCCCGGCGTGTCCATGAACACGAAGCCCTTCTCCTTCACGGGCTGCGCGTATTCATAGACGGCGCGCAGCGTCGTGCTGCCGCCTTTAGCCGCGGCGCCGAGCGATTTCTCCAGGATCGTGGTGAGGCCGCCCGCCTTGTTGCCGGGCGAAGGATTGTTGTTCATCTCGCCGCGATTGCGCTCGGTATAATCCTCCCACCAGCGGATGCGCTCGACGAGCTTCTCGCCGACCGCGCGGTTGACGGCGCGGCGCGTCAGAAGATGCTCGGCGCCATAGATCTCCGGCGTCTCCGAAAGAATGCCGGTGCCGCCGTGCTTGACGAGAAGATCGACCGCGGCGCCGAGCGCCGGATTGGCGGTGATCCCCGAATAGCCATCCGACCCGCCGCATTGCAGCGCCAGTACGACCTCGGACGCTGGCCGCGTCTCGCGCTTTGCCCGCGCCGCAACCGGCAGCATCTCCTTGATGCGCGCAAGCCCCCGCTCGATGGTCTTGCGCGTGCCGCCCGTCGCCTGGATCGTCATGGTCTGGAAGTGATCGCCTTCGACGAGATCGTACTCGTCTTTCAGGCGATCGATCTGGAAGGTTTCGCAGCCAAGTCCGACCATCAGCGCCGCGCCGAGATTGGGATGCGTCGCGTAGCCCCATTGTGTGCGCTGCAGAGTCTCATAGCCCTCGCCACGCGAGGCCATACCGCAGCCGGTGCCGTGTACGAAGGCGACGGCGCCGTCGATCTCGGGGAAATCGGCCAACATGCCGGAGTGGTTGACCGCCTCGGCGATGAATTTTGCGACCGATGCCGAGCAGTTCACCGAGGTGAGCACGCCGATGTAATTGCGCGTGCCGGTGCGCCCGTTGGCGCGGACGTATCCTTCAAAGGTCGCCCGGTGTTCCGGCGGCAGCAACTCATCGTTCCTCGCACCCTCGGCATGGCGATAATCGCGCGCGAAGTCATGCATCGCGACATTGTGCTCGTGCACCCAGTCGCCCGGCGCGATCGGCACGGATGCGAAGCCGATGATCTGCCCATATTTGCGGACAGGCTCGCCCTCGCCAATGGCGGCGACGGCGAGCTTATGTCCGCGCGGCACGCGCGCCCGCGCCGTCACGCCGGCCGCGGAGGCACCTGCCGCCACCTGATCTACAGCCACGACCACGTTGTCGTCCGGCGAAAGGCGGATCGTGCGTGGCGTGCTCATGGCTGGCTCCTAGCTATCAACAGACGACCTTCTCGATGCCGGCCGCAATGCGGAAAAGATCATGATCGCGCCCATTGCGGGCGACAAGCATGAGCCCGACCGGCAAGCTTTCGGTGCGCAGCGGCAGCGATATCGCGCAGAGATCGAAGAAGTTGAAGATGGACGTGTAGCTCAACAGCGCCATGTTCTTCTTCGCGAAGGTCTCCGAGGTCGCCACCTCGTCGAGGCGCGGCGCGACGATCGGCGTCGTCGGCATGACGAAAGCATCGATGTCGCGCATCTGCGCATCCATGGCGCGGACGAGCTGAATTCGCGTCTGGCACAAGGCCACATAATCGGCGGCGCCCATATTGGCGCCGCGCTCGAGGCGCAGCCTCACATACGGGTCGATATCTTCGCCGCGGACCTTCAGGCGCTCGCGATGGATGAAATAGGCTTCCGGCGCCACCAAGCCGCCCGTGCTGTTGGCGGCAATCATATCCTCGACCAACGGCACGTCGCGGTCTGCGATCTTGGCCCCGGCCTTGCCCAGCGCGCTCACCGCCTTGTCCCAAGCGGCGGCGACGGTGGCGTCCAATGCCAGTAGGGATTTGCTGCGAAGATATCCGAGCCGCAAGCCGGCGACCGGCGCGGGTTCGGGAGCGTGCGGCTCCTCTCCCGCCATCACCGCATCAGCCAAGGCGCAATCCGTCACCGTGCGCGCCAGCGGCCCGATCGAGTCGAGCGAGAAGGACAGCGGAAACGCACCTTCCGTCGGCACGCGGTATTTACTCGGCTTGTAGCCGACAATGCCGCAGAGCGCGGCCGGGATGCGCGTAGAGCCGCCGGTGTCGCTTCCGATCGAAATGTCGCACATGTGGTCCGCGGCCGCGACGGCGGCTCCCGACGAGGAGCCACCCGGAACACGCGCGCGATCCGCCGGATTCCCCGGGGTCCCGAAATGCGGATTGGCGCCGACACCGGAAAAAGCAAATTCCGACATGTTTGTCTTGGCGACGATGACGGCGCCGGCGGCGCGCAGCCGCTGCACGATCGGCGCGTCCTCGGTCGCGGGTGGCGCGTCGACCAGCGTCTTCGAGGCCGCGCGGGTCGGCTCGCCCTTCACGTCGAACAAATCCTTGATCGACGCGACGACGCCATCCAACGGACCGAGGGACACGCCGGCTTTGCGCCGCGCATCGGAGGCGTCCGCTGCGGCGATTGCCGCCTGCTCATAAAGGGTGAGGCAGGCCCGCTGTCCCTCCCCTTTCGGGTCACGAATGCGCTCCAGCGCTTTGTCGAGGCGGTCGCGGGCGGAAATCTTGGTCATGCGAGGGCACCTTCCAGTTCGGCAATGAGATCGTCGGCATCTTCAATGCCAACGGATAATCGGACAAACGTGTCGCTGATGCCAAGCTCGGTGCGCACAGCCTCGGGCACCGAGCCATGCGTCATGAGCGCAGGGTGTTCAATCAGGCTCTCGATGCCCCCGAGACTTTCAGCGAGCGCGAACAGGTGGCAGCGTTCGAGGAAGCGCCGCGTCGTCGCAAGGTCGCCCTTGAGGTCAACGGAAATCATGCCGCCAAACGCGTGCATCTGGCGCTTCGCCAGCGCATGCTGCGGATGGCTTGGCAAACCCGGATAAAAGACGCGGCGCACCTTCGGATGCGCCTCGAGCCATTGCGCGATCCGCAGCGCGGACGCGCATTGGCGCTCCATGCGCAGCGCGAGCGTCTTCACGCCACGCAGCGCCAGGAAGCTGTCGAACGGGCCAGACACGGAACCGACGGCGTTCTGCAAGAAGGTCAAGCGATCCTTGAGCTCTTCATTCTGGCCGACAATGGCGACGCCGCCGATCATATCGGAGTGCCCGTTGAGATATTTCGTCGTCGAATGCACGACGACGTCGAAGCCCGCTTCAAGCGGGCGCTGAATCCAGGGCGTCGCGAAGGTGTTGTCTGCCCCGCACCAGATCTTGCGCCGCCGCGCAATGGCCGCGACACGCTCCAGATCGACGAGTTTCAGGAGCGGGTTGCTCGGCGTCTCGATCCAGATCAGGCGCGTGTTCGGACGGATCGCGGCCTCGAGCATGTCGGCATCGCTGAGATCGACGAAGCTCGTCTCCAATCCCGCCGAGCGCTCGCGCACGCGCGTGAAGAGCCGCCTCGTTCCGCCGTAGAGGTCGTCGAGCGCGATGACGTGCGCACCGTGATCGAGACACTCGAGCACCGTCGCCGTCGCCGCGAGGCCCGAGGCGAAGGCAAAGCCGGCGGTGCCGCTCTCGAGGTCGGCGATGCAGCGTTCGAACGCCATGCGCGTCGGATTCTGCGAGCGCGAATATTCGTAGCCTTTGTGGACGCCGGGACTTTCCTGCACATATGTCGAAGTGGCGTAGATCGGCATCATCACCGCGCCCGTCGTCGGGTCCGGCTCCTGCCCGGCATGCACGCAGCGCGTGGAAAAGCCCAGAGCGTTTGAACGATTCATGAAATTTGCCTCTACGGCGTCACGCCGCGGATCATGGAGGGGGGCTAACGCTGAACACGGAAATAATTGATCAAGTCCATTCGCGTCGCGATGCCGAGGAAACGGCCGTTGTCCATGACGATGGCGACATGGTCGTTTCGAAACAACGGAACGAGATCGGCGACCGGAGCATCGGCCGAGAGCGTTTCGAGGCGCGAGACCATCACATCCCGCACCGGCGTGGAGAACGCCGCGCCACCGTCCGCCGCCGTCAGCAATGCCGCGAGGATATCGCTCTCGTCGACGAGACCGACGACGCGCTCACCCTCGAGGACCGGTAGCTGCGACACATCCGCCGCACGCATGCGCGCAAACGCGGTGCGCAGATTGTCCTGCGGCGAAACGGTGATGGCGCTGCCTTCATTGAAACGATTGATGACGACATCGCGGACGGTTCCGAACCGCTCGCGATCACTCCAGCCTTCCTGAGCGAGAAAGGCGTCGTTGAACACCTTCGAGAGATATTTCGCGCCGGAATCACAGACGAGACTGACGACGCGCTTCGGCGTTGTCTGCGCCCGGCAGAATTTGAGCGCCGCGGCAAGCAACGTACCCGATGAGGAGCCGGCGAAAATTCCTTCCTTGCGCAAAAGCTCGCGCGCGGCCGCGAAGCTTTCCGGGTCGGTGATGGAATACGCGTGCTTCACGAGGGAGAGGTCGGCATTCTTCGGCAGGAAATCCTCGCCGATGCCTTCGACCGCCCAGCTTCCCGCTTCCGTCATGCGGCCGGTTTCGACATAAGGGGCAAGCACAGAGCCTGCCGGGTCGGCGAGCACCATCGCGGTCTTCGGCGACGCGTTACGCAAGTAGCGGCCGATGCCGGTCAGCGTACCGCCGGAGCCGACGCCGACCACGACGGCATCGAGGTCGCCGTCCATCTGCTCGAGAATCTCAGGGCCGGTCGTTTGCTCATGGGCGAGCGGGTTCGCCGGGTTCTCAAATTGATTGATGTAGAGCGCGCCGGGCGTGCGCTGCGTGATCGCTTGCGCCAAGTCCTGGTAGTAGTCGGGATGGCCTTTGCCCACATCCGAGCGCGTGCTCACGATTTCGGCGCCTAGCGCCTTGGCGTGCAAGACCTTCTCGCGCGCCATCTTGTCCGGCACGACGAGGATGATGCGGTAGCCCTTGCGCGAGCCGACGAGCGCGAGGCCGAGGCCGGTGTTGCCGGCGGTCGCCTCGACGATCGTACCACCGGATTTCAGCGTGCCGGCGACCTCCGCCGCGTCAATCATCGCCCGGGCGGGGCGATCCTTGATCGAGCCGCTCGGGTTTGCGCTTTCGAGCTTGAGAAACAAGCGGCAGGGGCCGGTGTCGAGACGTTCGACTTCGACAAGCGGCGTGTGGCCGATGAGATCGAGAACGGAGGACATGACCTATTATACAGGGCACACGAGGTTTCTTCCCAGCCTTGTCATTCCGGGCGCGGACATGGTCCGCGAGCCCGGAATCCATAAGCTCCGTTGCGGCGTATGGATTCCGGACTTGCCGCGGAGCCTGTGCTCGGACGGCGCGAAGCGCCGATCCGGGTGCGGCAATCCGGAATGACACGGAGGACGCGCTAGTTTGCGGCGGCGCTGTTGGGCGGCACGACCCCGACCTCGCGCGCGACGGCGACAAGGGCAGCCCATGTCGATTCCGGCAGCGGGATGCCGTCCTTGGAGCGCTGGGCGCGGTTGCGCACCTCCACCTCGCCAGGGACGAGAACTTCGCCGCCCGGCGTGATCGGACGTGAGCTCTTCACATAGCTGAGGTAGCGCGCCATGTCCGGCGCGAGGAAATTCGTCGGGTCGACGACCTTCGGATCGATGTAGAACGACAGCATGCCGTTCATCATCACGTCCTTCGGCTCGGTGGCGCCGCAGCCGGTCAGCGAGCCGCCCAGCAATTCGCAGAGCACGGCAAGGCCAGAACCTTTGTGGTCGCCGAACGCGCGGATCGCGCCCTTGCCCTGACGATAATTACGCGGGCCGTCCGCCTCGTAGTCGCCGTAGAGCTGATGCGGATCACCGTTGATCGTTCCGTCCGGGCCGATCAATGCATTGTCCGGCAGCGTCTTGCCGCCCTGGCTCGCGACCAGCACCTTCCCCTCGGCAACGACCGAAGTCGCGAAATCGAGAATGACAGGATCGGTGTCCGGCCGCGGAATGCCGATGCAGAACGGCGCCGTCGAGATGCGCCGATCGACACCGCCGAAAGGCGCCACCAGGACACTGCCGGACGCGTTGACGAAATGCACGGAGACGAGACCGGCGGCGGCCGCCATCTCGGCCCAGTCGCCGATGCGGCCGATGTGGCTCGCGTTACGCAACGCCACGGCGGAGAGGCCCGCCGCCTTGCATTTCGTGATGCCGATCTCGACAGCTTGCGGTGCGACCGTCTGGCCAAATCCGTTCTTGCCGTCGACCACGGCGATCACCGGCGTATCGACGACGACATCGACCTTCTGGTCCGGGTTCACCGTGCCGTCGAGCTTCGAGCGGACATAACGCGGCACGCGCACGACGCCATGGCTGTCGTGGCCGACGAGGTTGGCGCTGACGAGATATTTCGCGATCCGTGCGCTCTCAGCCGCCGAGCAGCCGGCGCCGCTGAAGATATTCCTCACAAAATCTTGCAGCACCGCCGCTTCGATCTTCATCGCATCTCACCTTGCAAGGGAATCAGTCCTAGCCGCGAGCGCGGCATTTTCTGGTTCAATCAGCTTTGCCGGTTTCAAGCAATATTGCGGAGCGGTCCAATGACGAGGCCGGACGAGAAACTCTCCCTTGCTCGTCTGAGAGGTGCGAGGCCGTCATTCCGGATCGCCGCACCCGGATCGGCGCTTCGCGCCGTCCGAGCACAGGCTCCGTGGCGAGTCCGGAATCCATACGCCGCAGTACTGGGGTTATGGATTCCGGGCTCGCGAGCGGCGCTCGCGCCCCGGAACGACAGATCACGCGATCTTCGGCCCGATGCCGGCGGCCACGGCGTAACCGCGGTTCCAGGTCGGGTTGATGAGCACCTCGTTGATGCAAACGCTGGGCGGCAGCTTCGCGACGTAGAGGATGAGGCTCGCCATGTCGTCCGGCTGCAGCATGCGGTCGCGATCTTCCTTCGAGACCGGCACCGGCCGCTTGTCGAGGATCGGCGTCGCTACCTCTCCGGGGCAAAGAACAGTCGAGCGGATTCCGTTCGCGAACTCCTCCATATTGATCGTGTGGCTCATGGCGACGACGCCATGCTTCGCCGCCACATAGGCCGGCCCGGAGAGAAGGCCGACGACCTTGCCAGCCATCGAGGCGGTGTGGATCAGAAGCCCGTCCTTCTGCGGCCGCATGATGTTGAGCGCCGCAGCGGCGCAGTAACACGCGCTCGTCAGATTGGTGTCGAGCATCAGCTTGATGCGTTCGGGGTTAAGCTCGCGCCAGCGCCGCTCGGTGATGTTGACGCCGGCATTGTTGACGAGGATGTCGAGGCGTCCGAAGCGCTGCTTGATGTCGGCGGCGACCTTCTCGATCGCCTTTGCGTCGGTGACGTCGGCCGCGGCGACATGCGCCGTTCCGCCCGCCTTGGCGATACGATCGGCGACGGACTTCAGCACATCCTCGCGGCGGCCGGTGAGAATGACTTTCGCGCCCTCCTTTGCGAGCGCGAGCGCTGCCGCCTCGCCGATCCCGGTGCCCGCGCCCGTCACCCAGACGATCTTGTCCTTCAAGTCAGTCACCATCCGCTCCTTCCCATTCGTTCTACATATCTTCTCAGCATCACATGACGAGGCCCGGCCGAGGCCGGGCCTGCTGTCATTCGCGTATTCGAAGCCGACCGCACATCGCGACGGGCTCAGGCTCCGATCACAGCACCTTTCCGGATCCGTTGTCGATCAGATGCATGTGGTCGAGATGCGCCGCCATGCGCAACGCCTGCCCTTCCTTCGCGCCTGCCGCTGGCGAGACACGCCCACAAACCTCCGTTCCGTTGATCGAGAAGAAGACCATGGTCTCGTTGCCCATTGGCTCGGTCACTTCGAGCGCCGCGTCGAAGTTGCCGAGATTGGCTTCGCCGTTCGTCCTGCCTTCGGTCATATGCTCGGGACGGATGCCGAATAAAAGGCCGTCATTGCCGACGTGAGGCCTGTAACGCTCGGTACGGCTCGACGGCACCGCAAACGCAATCGTGTCGGATAGACGCACCCGAAGCCCGCCGCCCGCCGCCTCCAGCTTGCACGGGATGAAATTCATCGCCGGCGAGCCGATGAAGCCGGCGACGAAACGCGTGGCCGGCTTGTGATAGAGATCGTTCGGCGCGCCGATCTGCTCGATCGTTCCCTTGTTCATTACAACGACCCGGTCGGCCAGCGTCATCGCCTCGACCTGGTCGTGCGTCACATAGACGGTTGTTGTGCGCACCTTCTGGTGTACGCGCTTGATCTCGGTGCGCATCTGCACGCGCAATTTCGCATCGAGGTTCGAGAGCGGTTCGTCGAAGAGGAACACTTTCGGATTGCGCACGATGGCGCGCCCCATGGCGACGCGCTGACGTTGGCCGCCCGAGAGCGCACGCGGCTTGCGATCGAGAAGGTCGGCGATGTCGAGAATGCGCGCCGCCTCGCTCACGCGCCGCTGGATTTCGTCTTTCGGGTACTTCTTCAGCCGCAAACCGAAGGACATGTTCTCGTGCACCGTCATATGCGGATAGAGCGCATAGTTCTGGAACACCATCGCCATATCGCGGTCCCTCGGCGGCACGTCGTTGACGACGTCACCGTCGACCGAAATCTCTCCGTCCGAAATATCCTCGAGGCCGGCGATCATCCGCAGCGTCGTCGACTTGCCGCAGCCGGAGGGCCCGACAAGCACCACAAACTCCTTGTCAGCGATGTCGAGGTCGACACCACGCACGGCTTCGACGTCGCCGTATTTCTTGACCACCTTACGCAGCAGAACTTGCGCCATGTTTTTCAGCCCTTCGTCGCGCCGGCGGTCAGCCCGGCGATGTAATAGTCCATGAGGAAGGCGTAGATGATCAGCGGCGGCGCCGCGCCAAGCAGCGCGCCGGTCATGATCTGCCCCCAGTTGAATACGTCACCCTTGATCAGCGACGTGATGATGCCGACCGGGAGCACCAATTGATCCGCCGAAGTGGTGAAGGCGAGTGGATAGAGAAACTGCGCCCAACTGACCGTGAACGCGAAGATCGTCGCCGCAATCAAGCCCGGCAGCGCAACCGGGATAAACACCTTCATCAGGATTTGGCGGTAGTTGGCGCCGTCCATCAACGCCGCTTCGTCGAGCTCCTTCGGAATGGAGGCGAAATAGCCGATCATGATCCAGGTGCAGAACGGCACGGTCAGCGTCGGATAGACGATCAAGAGCACATACCAGTGATTGATGAGCTCGATCCCGGTCCAGTTGGTGAAGGTTGCGAACATCTTGAATAGTGGAATGAAGAGCAGCGTGTCCGGAACCAGGTAGGTCAGGAATATCCCCGTCGCGAGCACGCCCGAACCCCAGAATTTCATTCGCGAGAGGGCAAAGGCGGCAGGCACGCTGATCAGCATCGTGATCGTGACGACAAAGATCGAGACCAGCGCCGAATTGCGGAAGTAGGTCAGATATTGTCGCTGCGTGAGCAGTTCGATGTAGTTCGAGAGGGTGGGATTGAAGACCCACCATGGATTCGTGGCCGCCGAAATTTCGGCGCTCGTTTTCAGCGAAGTGATCAACATGTAGACCGGAGGGGTCAGAAAGAAGATCACGAAGATAATGAGGAAGAAGTACGACCAGCGCAGCGCCCATTTTCGATCGCGGCTCATGCTGCGAACCTTGCGCCGCTGCGTCGGCGAGGCCCCTTGGGAAACCGAAAGCGTCGTCATGATGCTTCGTTCCCCCGGCGGTTGATGTCGCGAAGGATGAAGATCGCTGCGATGGCGAGGATCGGCACCATGAACAGCGACACCGCAGCGCCGAGCGGGATGTCGCCACCCTCGATGCCGAGCTTAAACGACCAGGTGCCGAAGATGTGGGTGAGATCGATGGGCCCGCCCGCCGTCAGAATGCGGACAATGTCGAAATTCGCGAAGGTGACGATGAGCGAGAACAGCGCGGTGATCGCGATGATGTTGCGCATCATCGGCAGCGTCACGTACCACATGCGCTGCCACCAATTGGCGCCGTCAATCGCCGCTGCCTCATAAAGCTGGTCGGGCACCGATTTGAGCGCCGCGAGATACATGATCATAAAGAACGGCGCGCCGATCCAGATATTCACCAGGATGACGGAGAAGCGAGCCCAAGCGTAGTCGCCCGTCCATGGAATCGGATTGATACCAAACAGGGCCAAAATCCAGTTGAAGGCGCTATAGGATGGATCGAACAGCCAAAGCCAGGCGAGCGTGCTCATGGCGGGCGGGATCACCCATGGTACCAGCAGCATGCCGCGCCATTTGCGCTGCCCCTCGGTCGGAATGTTGTGCACAAAATGGGCAACAAAGAAGCCGATGATGGCTTTGAAAATGACGGCGGTGATGGCGAAGATGCAGGACTGCTTCACCACCATCCAGAACGTCTCACGTTTGAACAGGAAGGTGAAGTTGCCTAGCCCAACGAAGCGCTCCATCGACTTGTTGAGCGTCGCCAGGTGGACTGCGTAGAAGGCGGGATAAATAACAAGGATTGCGATCACCAGGATGAGCGGAAGCGTCATCAAGAACGCAATCGTCGATTTCCTCTGCAGCGCCTTCTGCAGCCCCGAACGCCGGCGCGCCGCCGTGCCTTCTCGATGCGCGGCAATCGTTGCATCGACCATCGACTATTCTCCCTAGCGTTCGCTGTCGCCCTGTCCCGCCTGCTGCCCCGGCGCAGACACGCCCGCAGCTTTCTTGATGATCGCGTGGCGGCAGCGGACGCACCGTTCCCCAATGGCACGTCCGCGGCGTCTGATTGACGCAGGTGCTGCGGCCATAGGGCGCGCAGTCCCTGCGCATTCGTCAGGTTCGCATGAACCCTTCCACCTCGCTCTCTGCCCAGGCGAGCGTCTTGTCCATGCTCTCGCCCTGCATGTGGCGCACGATCATCTTGGTCTGGATCGCCTGCGTGTAGATCTGGAAGGCGATCTTGGGCGGAGCCGGCGCCGCAGCAATCGACAGCGTCTGGTGATTATGCGGATTCGGATAGTGATAGAGCGTACCCTTTGGAGGCCCTTCCTCGGCCCAGGTCTTCAGCGTGGTGAAGTTCGCAAAGGACGGCAGGTCGTAGCCACCGCTCGCCGCAACGAACTTCTCAACCGCGTCCTTCTGAGAGAGACGAACCAGCAAGCTTTTCGCTGCTGACTTGTTCTTGCTGAAATTCCAGGTGCCCCAGAAATACGGAAGGAAGGGAGCAAAACGTCCCTTCGGTCCCTTTGGGAAGCCATGGGTCCAGCACTGCTCCGCGACCTTGGGCGCGTCGCGTTTGGCCACGGCCCAGGCGCTTGGCGGGTTCATGATCAGCGAACCATTGCCGGACACCAGCCATTTATTGTTCGAAGCGTCATCCCAAGCGGGCGCATCCGGCGGGTAGAATGCCGCGACACGCTTCAAATAATCGAGCGCCTGGCGGACATTGTCGGTCTTGACGGTGATATTGCCCTTCTCGTCAACGAGATCGGCTCCGAATGCCTGGAAGAATGCGCCAGCCGTGTCGACCGAGTCCGTCGTCTGCCCGAGACCAATGCCGAAGGCATGTCCGCCCTTGTGGCAGGCTTCGGCCGCTTTGAGATAGGTATCGGTCGTCCAGTTCTCCGCCTTCGGCGCCTCACCGGCCGGATACATCGCTTGCACATCGATACCGGCAAGTTGCTTCATCAGATCGATGCGCGAGCATGGCCCCTTGATCTGACTGCCGATCGTCGCCGGTACGGCAACCCAGTGATTTTCAGCACGGCCGAGATATTTGACTGTGCCGTTCACATCACCGTTCTGCTTGATGAGCTCGGTCATGATGTCGTCGACCGGCTCCAGATTCTTGGCTTGGTCCTGCGCCCACCAGTTGGGCATCGCCAGAACGTCGTGGCCCGAACGCGCCTGCGCCTCTGCGGCAATGGTCAGAATGTTCTTGTTACCCTGCGAGGTCACATAATCGATCGAGACTTCGACCTTCTCCTTTGCGGCCCACTCATTGACCACGTCTGTCGAGGCCTTGTTGGCTCCAGGGACCCAGTGGTCCCAAAGCATGATGGAGAGCTTGCCCGCAGCCTTCGCATCTCGCACGAAGGGCATCGCGACCGCAGCCGAGGCGACCGCGGTCGTCGCGAGAAAGTCGCGTCGCGTAAGTTTGTTCTTCGACATAGGAACGGTTCCTCCCGTTGATCGGACCCTCAAACGTCCCGCACTCTGATCGAAGGGCTTTGGCCCCTCCCCGGCGCGTTCGGCGTTTTCGCGGGATAGCTTAGGTCAATTCCGTTGCCCTTGTCAGCGGGAATTTATGTCGGCTCACGAAATGCAAGTGACGTCGCGGAGGCCGATCGATCTTGTCATCGCCCAAGCCCGCGCTGCATCATTTTTGGGCATGGGCATCGTTTCGCGTGGCGGACGGAAAGCGCGAGCCCAGCCGAAGGGGGATAACGATGGAACCGGCAAGGGGAATCCCACGTTTGCTCGGGCTAAGCCGCGCGCCATGCTGCACCTGCCCACGTCCTTTGTGATTCCGGAGCCGCCTTCCGCATCATGCCTGACGAGAAAAATAAGCATCACGGTTTCGCACCCCACGGCGCTTCCCGGCTGCCGAACGTCGAAGTCGACAACTACAACATCGAAATCAAGGACGAAGGCGGCTTCCTGGGCGACCGGGCCAGCAAGAAAGCGTTCCAGGCGCTGCTCGAAAAATGGCGAAAGCCATTGCGCAAGCTCGGAGCCGATCCTTTCGGTGACGAGGCGAGCGACGAGCTTGGAAAAAAGAAGCTGGACGCGGCGCTGAACGGGAAGGATGCCGATGCCGCCGGCGTCGTGCAGGGCGTGGTCGAGGACTTCGCCAACGAGCTCGCCTACATCATCCGGCGCTTTCTCAAGACGAAGGATTGGCGCGACACGGAAGAGATCGTGGTCGGCGGCGGCATGCGGGAGCATCAGATCGGCGAATTGGCCATCGCGCGGGCGGGCGTTCTTCTCAAGGCCGACGGCATCAAGATCGATCTGAAACCGATCGCCCGTCACCCGGACGATGCCGGCCTCGTCGGCGCCGTTCAGCTTGCTCCATCATGGATCTTCGGCAACTACGACAGCATTCTCGCGGTCGATATTGGCGGCACCAATATTCGCGCCGGCGTCGTCTTGCTGAACGTGAAGAAAGCCGCGGACCTTGCAAAGGCAGCGGTCTGGAAGAAAGAATTGTGGCGCTACGCGGACGAGAAGCCGAAACGGGATGAGGCCGTCGGTGTCCTTGTCAATATGTTGAAGAAGCTGATCAAGGCCGCGAACAAAGAGGGCCTAGCCCTAGCGCCCTTCATCGGCATCGGCTGCCCGGGCAAGATCGACCCTGACGGCTCGATCGATCGCGGGGCGCAAAACCTGCCTGGAAACTGGCAAAGCACGCGCTTCAATCTGCCGGCCGCCATCGTCGAAGCCATCCCGACCATCGGGGCGCATGACACTGCCGTCGTCATGCATAACGACGCCGTGCTGCAGGGCCTGAGCGAAGTGCCGTCCACCCGCGGCCTCAAACATTGGGGCATCTTGACATTGGGGACCGGGCTCGGGAACGCGCGCTTCACCACACGGATGGTGGAAAAGACCTAATCGACGCTAGGCCGAACGCCGACGCGCGGTGTGCATCGCGCGCCCGACGAGCACCGCGGCCGGAAAATGCGTGAAGAGCGATGAGACCGGCACGGTATCTCCCACCATAGTCAGATCGAAATGGCCGACCACATGCCAGACAGTGCCGCCAGGCATTCCAAGTGCGAGTTCCGCATCGAAGTCCGTCGGCTGCGGCCAACGCAATTGGCCGCCGATCAATGGGGCGAAATGTCGTCCCACCGCCACGACGACGACGTCGGAACCGCCGGTGCGCGAAAATGCGATGACGTTGTCGCGATCGCGGCCCCGCACCTCCAAGGGGCGATAGTCGCCTTGCAAGAACACGTGCGGCAGCGCATTGCGCACGGCCAAGAGCGCGCGAGTCCAGGCGAGCTTCAGATCGCCGCTCGCCCAATCCGCCGTCATCGCCGCCCAGCGCGGCGTCGCGCCGATGCGGCGCAATGCCGAAGACCGCGCATGAAAATCCGGCAGCCGCCGATTGTCCGGGTCGACGAGAGACAGTTCCCAAAACTCGGTGCCCTGATAAAAATCGGGAACGCCCGGCGTCATCGCCTTCAGCGTCAGCTGGCTGAGACCGTTGAGCGCGCCGAGAAGCGCAAGACGGCGCGCGAACGCGCCGATGGCGTCGAGAAATGCGCCGGAGCGGATGGGGTCGAGGATGTGGGTAACGAAGCGCTGCAGGGCCTCTTCATAGGCCGCGTTGGGATTCATCCAGCTCGTCTCGAGCTTGCCCTCACGCGCCGCTTTGACGGCGTAAGCGCCAATCCGCTCGGCAAAGTCCGGGCCCGGCCCACCGAAAGGCCATGCGCTCGCGATCGTTTGATAAAGGAGGTATTCATGCGCGCGGGACGGAGCGCGGCGCGTACCGCCGCGATCCCGCACCTGCACGATCGCGCTTTCGTTGAGAGCGCGCCAATTTGCCGCGGCCTCGCTCCACTCGCCCAGCACCTCTGCAAGCGCCAGAAGCCTCGCGCGCGTATCCTCGCCCCGCTTGGTGTCGTGGGTCGCCGTCGTGGTCATCCCGTGCGGCGCCGTGCGGGCGCGTTCGATCATCAGTGCGTGGAATTGTGGAACGGAGAGCGGCGGCGCGACCGGATCGCCGCCGACCTCGTTGAGCGCGAGGACGCTAACGTCGCGATAGAAGGACGTATCCTCGAGCGACTTCGCCATCATCGGCCCGGTGAACTGCTGAACCTTCATGGCGAAGCGCTTGACGCGCGGCGCGCTGTAGCCCTGCCGATCAGGCCCGACCAGATCGAGCGTCAGCGTGTCTTTGAGGAAATCGAAAATCTCCTTGCCGGGAGCGAACCATTGCGCGCGCGCACTTTCGATCGCGCTCTCGATCGTCGTGCGATCGCTTGCCGCGCATCCGTCACCCGTGACGTAAGTCCGATAGACCGGGAAATTCAGCACGAAGAGTTCTAGCGCGGCACGTAGCCCGTCCATCGTGAAATCGCGCGAGCGCCAATGGCCGGCAGCGATGCGCGCGAGAAGGCGCGTCAGCACCGTGAATTCGCTGGTCAGCATGGTGTCGAGAACGCGACGCTTCGCGCTTTCCAAGACCTCTTCGAAGGGCGCGTCACGCCCCGTCATCTGACGCGCCGTCTTGCGCAGCGCCTCCAGCCCATTCGCGTCGATGAGCACGCGCGAAATGGCGTTCAGCCATTCATATCCCGTCGTGCCGGCAACGCCGGCTAAGCGCGGCATCGCCTCGCTCTCGCCCAGGATCTTCTCGACAATGGTATAAAACGGGCGGCGCGCGGCCGCCTTTCCGCGTGCACGGCGCACCAGCCGCTGTAAGCGCCGGCCATATTGCGCCGGATCGAAAAGCCCATCGATGTGATCGATGCGCAGCCCATGCAGACGATTGGCGGCGATGAGATCGACGACCAATCGATGGATATCGATGAAGGTCTTCGGATTTTCAACGCGAAGACCGGCGAGATCGTTGACGTCAAAAAAACGGCGATAGTTGATCTCGGACGCAGCGACGCGCCAATGTGCGAGGCGATAATGCTGCCTCTCCAGGAGCCGATGCAGCATCACCACGGCTGAGCCGTTCCCGGCCGATGGACGATAAGTGTCGAGGCCACGCTCGATCAGCGCACCAGCATCGCTCTGCGCCAGCGCGCTCTTGAGGGCCGGTGCGTCCGCGCGCGATGGCGCGCGCGGATCAGGGTAGCGCGCTGCGATTTCAAGAAGCTTGCGCCTAACATCGTCGTCACTGGCGTCCGCGTGCGCGACAACGGCGCGGAGAATATCGCCGTAGCGGTTGACGCGGATCGGCAGGCGATGCTCGAAATACCAAGCGGAGAAGCTTCCTTCTCCCGCGTCGAATTTGAGTTCGATCTCCCCCGCTTCGAGCGCGTCGCCATAGGGCCGGCCGAGCAGCGGCAGCAACACGCCGCCCTCGGGCTTGTACGGCAGCGTCTCCCAAGCGATATCGAAGTAATCGGCGTAGGGCGATTTCGGCCCCCATTCGAGAACGTCGAGCCACCACGGATTGTCCGCGCGGTTGATCGCCATATGGTTGGGCACGAAGTCGAGGATGAGCCCCATATCGGCGTCGGCCAGGGCTTTCGACAAGCGCGCAAAACCTTCTTCGCCGCCGAGCTCAGGATTGAGGGCATTGTGATCGACGATGTCGTAGCCGTGCATGCTCCCCGCGCGCGCCTTGAGGAACGGCGAAGCGTAGAGATGGCTAATGCCGAGCGCTTTCAGATAAGGCACCAGGGCCGCCGCGTCGTCGAAGGTGAAGGCGTGGGTGAGCTGCACGCGGTAGGTCGACGTCGGGATGTCGCGGGGCATCAGGCTTTCCCGATCGACCAGACGACGGACCACGGCGCTTGCACCGGCTCTGTCGCGCCCCAGATGATCGCGCCCTCCCCGATCGGCGCCGTTGGCGCCCGCGCGGTGTCGGAGAGGTTCGCGGCCAGTCGCAGCACGCGATCGTCGAAGCGCCACGTCGCCTTTAGAAGCGTGCCGTCCGCAGATGCTTCGGCTTGTGGCTTGGCGCCGCCGGCGAGGAGCTGCACGATATGCTGACGCCGCGCCGCGAGCAGCGCGCGCACAAGCGCGAGCCGCCTTGCCCCTATCTCGCTCTCCCGCTGCGACCAGTCGAGGATGGCCGATTCGAATGTCTCCATCGCAAGCGGATCGGGAATCTCACGCGAAGCGGCGGCAAAGGCCGCCGCGAATTCCTCCGCGCGGCCCTTGCGCACAGCTTCGGCCAAGTCGCCCTTGAAGTCGCAGAAGAACGGAAACGGTTCTGCTGCGCCCCACTCGTCACCCATGAAGAGCATCGGCGGCGATGGCGCCAACAGGAGCACCGCGAGCGCCGCCTCGATCGCCGGCATCGAGACAAGCGTCGTCACCCGGTCGCCGAACGGCCGATTGCCGATCTGATCGTGGTTCTGCAGGAAATCGACGAACGCGGTCGGCGGCAAATTGCTGCTGCGCTCGCCGCGCAATGCGCCCCCGCGATGCTCCGACGGCTCGCCCTGATAGACAAAGCCGTCCTTGAGCGCACGCGCTAGACCGGCGAGCGGTCGCGGATAATCGCGATAATATCCCGCGCGCTCGCCCGTCAGAAAAACATGCCAGGCGTGATGATAGTCGTCGTTCCACTGCGCACGGTATTTGCCGCGCGGCACGCCTTCGCCGCCATCGAGGAGCGAGGCAGCGTTATCGTCGTTTTCGAGGACAAGATGGATATGCCGCCCGCTCGCCGCGGCCAACTCGCCGGCCACGCGGCTCAGCGATTGCAGCAGGATTTGCCTGGCCGGTTCGGCGATCGCGTGCACGGCATCGAGGCGCAGCCCGTCGAAACGATAATGGTCGAGCCAGTGCAGCGCATTCTCGATCGCGAAGTCCCGCACCGCCGCAACGCGATAGTCGATCGCGTCACCCCAGGGCGTCTTGTGCTCCGCGGTGAAGAACGGGGCCGCATAGCGTGAGAGATAATTCCCCTCCGGCCCGAAGTGATTGTAGACGACATCGAGAAACACCATGAGGCCGCGCACATGCGCGGCGTCCACAAGCGCCTTGAGTTCTTCAGGTCGGCCGTATGCGCTATCGGGCGCGTAAAGGAGCACGCCGTCGTAGCCCCAGTTGCGTTTGCCCGCGAAGTCCGCAACCGGCATCAGCTCGATGGCGGTGATGCCGGCTTCAGCCAAAGCGTCGAGATGCGCGACGGCGCCGCGGAATGTGCCTGCCTTCGAAAACGTTCCGACATGCAGCTCGGAGAGAACGGTTTCGTGCCACGGCCTTCCGTGCCACTCCGTACATTGCCAAGGATAAGCCTGATCGATGACCTCGCTCGGACCGAAAACGTCGTCCGGCTGAAAGTGCGACGCCGGGTCGGGAACCTCGAGCTCCCCGTCGATACGGAAGCGATAACGCGTTCCCACCCGTACACCCGGCATATGCAGCGCGTACCAGCCCTCCCCGCCCCGCGGCATCGCCATGGGACGATCGAGGACAAGTTCGACGTTCTGTGCGCTCGGCGCCCATAGCCGAAACGTGACGCCGTCCGAATCGATTTTCGGCCCGAATGTCGCCGGCGCGCTCATGACGCGGACGCAAACACCGTCACCGAATGAGCCGGCGCGCGACATGATTTCCCCGCATGATAGTTGGGGCTCATCCCCGCCGCCATTCCGAGTGGCACCGTTGCGAGCGCGCAGGTCCACGCCTTGCCCGCGGGCTCTGCCGGCAAGATGAAGTCGACCGGCTGCTCGGCCGCATTGAGGACGATGAACAGCGCGCCAGGCGACTCCTCGACCGGCGCAAGGATGTAGGAGAGGAACCGCCCCTCGGCGAAGTCCCAATCCTGCGCGCTCATCTCCGTCGCCTTGGGCGTGAGCCAAATGATGTCGCGCGTGCCGTCCGACCTCTTGCCCATCAGCCAATGCCGCGGCTTGAGCTGCGGGTAGCGCCGGCGCAATTGGGTCAGTTGCGCAATCAAGGCGCTATGATCGTCCGCGCCGCCCAACCCGCTCCAATCGGTCCAACCGATTTCGCTGTCCTGGCAATAGGCGTTGTTGTTGCCGTTCTGGCTGTTGGCGACCTCGTCGCCGGCAAGGATCAGCGGAACGCCTTGCGCCAAAATCAGACAAGCAAGCTGATTGCGCCGAAAAGCACGGCGACGCTCCAGGATGTCAGACTTGTCGGTTGCACCTTCGACGCCGAAATTGGTGCTGAAGTTTTCCGCCGAGCCGTCGTGGTTGCCCTCGCCGTTCGCCTCGTTGTGCTTTTGCGTGTAGCTGCACAGATCCGCCAAAGTGAAGCCGTCATGGACGGTCACGTGATTGATGCTCGAACGCGGAGCGCGGCCGTGATGGCGATAGATATCGGCTGACGCCGTGAGCCTGCGGCCAAGTTCCGGAAGCTGTCTGGCGTCGCCGCGCCAATAGCAGCGCAGCGTCTTGCGATAAGCGTCGTTCCACTCCGACCAGCCCGGAGGAAAGGCGCCGACCTGATAGCCGCCAAGACCGACGTCCCACGGCTCGGCCACGAGCTTCACGCGGCTCAAGATCGGGTCTTGGCGAATGGCGGAGAAAAACGGCGCGCGTCGATCGAATCCGTTGGGCCCGCGGCCGAGCGTCGTCGCGAGATCGAAACGGAACCCGTCGACGTGGCAGGCCTGGACCCAGTAGCGCAGCGAGTCCATGACCATCTGCAGCACGCGCGGATGCGTCAGGTTGAGCGAATTTCCAATGCCGGTGAAGTCATCATAGTAGCGCGGCTGATCAGGCTTGAGCCAATAATAGGACGCGTTGTCGATCCCCTTGAACGACAGCGTCGGCCCGAGATGGTTGCCCTCGGCGGTATGGTTGTAGACGACGTCGAGGATCACCTCGATGCCGGCCGCGTGCAGCCGCGACACCATGGTCTTGAACGGATCGACGCCGCCGTCATTGCTGTAACGCGGCTCCGGCGCGAAGAAGCCGATCGAGTTGTAGCCCCAATAATTCTTGAGGCCGCGCTCGACGAGATGGCGATCATCGACGAAAGCGTGGACCGGAAGTAGCTCGAGGCTCGTCACGCCAAGCCGCTTGAGATGATCGATCAGACCCGGCGCGGTGAGACCGCTGAACAGTCCGCGCCAACCGGGCGGCACGTCTTCGCGCACCATGGTCGCGCCCTTGACGTGAGCTTCGTAGATGATTGTGTCGTGCCAGGGCACATCGGGGCGCCTATCGTCGCCCCAGGTGAAGGCTTCGTCGATCACCATCGCCTTCGGCATGCCGCGCGCATTGTCACGGCGATCGAAAGAAAGATCGGCGCGCGGGCTCCCCGCGCGATAGCCGAAATGCGCGTCGCTCCAGACGATGCGCCCCACCAGGCGCTTGGCATAGGGGTCGATCAAAAGCTTGTTCGGGTTGAAACGATGGCCCCGCTCCGGCGCGTAGGGTCCGCAGACGCGGTAGCCATAAAGCTGCCCCGGCAGCACGTCCGGCAGATAACCGTGCCAGACATCGTCGGTATTCTCCGGCAGCGGGATGCGGTGAAGCTCGCGCCGCCCTTGGCGGTCGAACAGACAGAGCTCCACCTTCTCGGCATGGCCGGAGAAGATCGCAAAGTTCGTGCCCCGCCCGTCCCACGTCGCGCCGAGAAGGTGGGGGGCGCCCTCGAGAACGCGCATGTTCAGTCCTGGGGTGAAAGAAATACGGCGGCGAGCGGAGGAATCACGATGCGCAGCTCGAAGCTGCCGTCCGGCAATGCCTGCGCTTGGACCGCGCCGTTATTGCCGACATTCGTACCCCCGTAGATTTCCGAATCCGTGTTGAGAATCTCCGCCCACCTGCCGCCGCGCGGGACATGGAAGCGATACTCGCGGCGCACCTCGGGCGTGAAGTTGACCGCGATGACGCACAGCGCATTCGGATCGCGGCCCTTGCGCAGCCAGACGAAGACGCTTTGCGCCGTGTCGTCGGCGACGATCCAATCAAAGCCCGCGGCGTCGCAATCCAATTCATGCAGCGCGGACTGCGCGCGGTAGAGCTTGTTGAGATCGCGCACGAGCGTCTGGACACCACGATGTGCGGGATCGTCCAGCAGATGCCAATCGAGGCTGTGATCGTGGCTCCATTCGCGCTCCTGCGCGAACTCGCCGCCCATGAACAGGAGCTTCTTGCCAGGATGACCGAACATGAAGCCGTAATAGGCGCGCAGATTGGCGAAGCGCTGCCAGCGGTCGCCCGGCATGCGGCCAATAAGCGAGCCCTTCCCATGCACGACCTCGTCGTGCGAGAGCGGCAGCACGAAGTTCTCAGAGAAGGCGTAATGCAACCCGAAGACCACGTCGCCGTGATGATGCTGGCGATAGATCGGGTCCTTCGAGATGTAGTTCAGGGTGTCGTGCATCCACCCCATGTTCCATTTGTAGCCGAAGCCGAGCCCGCCCCACTCGACCGGGCGTGACACCATCGGCCAGGCGGTCGATTCCTCCGCCATCGTCGTCGCATTTGGGAAATGCGCGAACACCTCGGAGTTGGCGCGACGAAGAAATTCGATCGCTTCGATGTTCTCGCGGCCGCCATAGCGATTGGGGACCCAGCCGCCCTCGGGCCGGCTGTAGTCGAGATAGAGCATAGAGGCGACGGCGTCGACGCGCAGCCCGTCGACGCCGTAGCGGTCGAGCCAGAACAGCGCGTTGCTGACGAGAAAGTTCGCGATCTCGGAGCGGCCGTAGTTGTAGATCAGCGTGCCCCAATCGAGGTGGCGCCCCTGTTTGGGATTGGCGTGCTCGTAAAGCGCTTGCCCGTCGAACCATCCGAGGCCATGCGGGTCATCGGGGAAATGCCCCGGCACCCAGTCGAGAATGACGCTGAGGCCGGCGTCATGACAGGCATCGACGAGCGCACGAAAATCCGCCGGCTCGCCGAAACGCCGCGTCGGCGCGTAAAGGCCGGTCGGCTGATAGCCCCAGGAGCCATCGAACGGATGTTCCGAGACCGGCAGCAGCTCGATATGCGTGAAGCCGAGATCGGCAGCATAAGTGGGCAGCGTCTCGGCGAGCTCGCGATAACTGAGCCAGCGATTGTCCGCCTCCGGCCGCCGACGCCACGATCCTAAATGCACCTCGTAAATCGAGATCGGCGCGCTCAGCGCATTAACGCCCTCGCGCGGCGTTGCCGGCGTGAGCTTCGTTTCATCAAAGACGACGGACGCCGTCGACGGGCGTATCTCAGTCTCAAAGGCGTAAGGATCGGATTTGAGCGGCAGGAGCACATCGCCGCTGCCGAAAACCTCGAATTTGTAGCGATCGCCGGCCTTCGCGCCGGGAATAAAAATTTCCCAGAAGCCATTCCCGCGCACACGCATGGCGTGACGGCGTCCATCCCAATTGTTGAAATCGCCGACGACGCTGACACGGCGCGCCGCCGGCGCGAGCACGACGAAGGCGACACCCGCCACGCCTTCCATCGTCACAGGATGGGCGCCGAGCTTGTCGTAGGAGCGAAGATGCGTTCCCTCGCCCAGCAGATAGAGATCGAAATCCGAGAGGACTGGAGGGAATCTGTAGGCGTCCTCCAACTCCACCTCCGCTTCGCCAAACTGCACGCGCAGATGGTAATTGCGCTCCAGTCCGTTCACAGCTGCCGCGAATAAGCCGGCCGGATGCACCTTGCGAAGGTCGATATGATGCCCCGCCTGATCCATGACCTCGACGCGATTGGCGTCAGGCAAGAACACGCGGACGACCGTGCCGCCGTCGATTCCATGCAAGCCGAGATAGGCGAAAGGATCGGAGTGATATCCGCCGATGACGGCAAGGGCTTGCGGGTCCAGCTCTTCTATTCCATTCGTCACGAAGCCTCGACTTGCGCGGGTGCGAACAAACGCAAAATCCCTGTCAATGGGATATGCAGCCATGCGGGACGATTGGAGAGTTCGTATTCGACCTCGTAGATGGCTTTCTCAAGAACGAAAAAGTCGAGCAAACGATCCGCAATTTCTTTGTCTTGCGATTCCAAGGCGCTGCCGGCAATCGTTTCGCGATAAGATTCAAGCAGCGCCTGTTCCGATTGCCGCCGGCACTCATCGACGGCCTCGTCGAGGCGCGCCCTGTCTTCGCCCGGCACCATACGCTCGAGCGCCGCGGCGCCGGCATAGTCGATCGACCGAAGCAGTCCCGCGACATCCCGCGCCGCCGGCAGTTTGCGGCGACGCACCTCGATGCTGCGGCCGGGCTCGCCTTCGAAATCGATGATGAAGACATCGTCCTTGACGATCAGAATCTGACCGAGATGCAGGTCGCCGTGGGTCCTGATCTTCGCGACCGAGAGCGTCGGCGGCAGCAAAGCTTCGATCCGCAGCATCAAGCCTTCCCGCTGCGCAAGGAGCATGGCGGCAAGCGCGCGCGTTCCCTCAGGAAGCTGGTCCAGACGCGCGGCAAGATCGCCCAGCACGCGTTCCGTCATTTCCTTGAGCTCCCGCGTCCATGCGGCGGCATCATCGGCCGTCATGCGCTCGGGGACGAAGGCGGGATCGGTCTCGCTCACGGCCAGCGCGAGATGCAGCTCGCCAATGCGCCGGCCAACCTGGCGCACGCGAAGCAGCATCGCGGCATGGCGATCCGGATCGTCCGCCTCGGTCGAACCGAGCAGACGATATTCTTCAATGAAGCGGTCGAGATAAGTGCTGGTCAGATTCCATCCGTCACCTTGGTTCTGAACGAAGGCGTGGGCGACGGCGAGAGCGAACGTCTCGCCATCCTTTTCGAGCTCGACGGAGCCCAAGAAGCGCGGCGTATTCTGATAGCCGGCAACGTCGGTGAGAAAGCGTCCGATCTCGATTTCCGGATTGATTCCCGGCTGCACCTTGCGGAACAGTTTGACGATCCGTTGACTTGCTTTGACCGTCGTATTCGATTGCTCGACGGAGAGCGGCTGAACGTCCGCGATGGGCTCGAACTCTTCTGCCTTGAAGGACGCACTCGGCAGAAAGTGGATTCTGCTTGTCGCGCTTTCCAGGACTTCGCCGGCGTGCAGGCGCGTCACCAGCCACGCGATGAAATCGGGCTCTGCCGCCGCGTCGAACAGGACGCCTTCGCGCGCGCCACGCCGCACCGGTGCAAGACCCGTCGCCGCCACATGCGGCGCGGTGTAGTCGAAGCGGCTCCAGTTGATGCCCAAAGGCAAGGCATAGCTGCTTTTGCCGCGCTCGGTCGCGACCTCGATTTTCGCCCAAAGGAATCCGGGATCGCCCGGCGTCAGCGGCGTCGCGACGTCGACGCGGGAATCGAACCAGCGGCTCCCCTTTTCCGCAAACCAACGCCGATTTGCGAGAAATACGGGAAGGATGTCGCGCTCGAAAGCCTGCAGGGAGCGGCCTTCCAACAACGAATTCCATCCGTCGCGAACGACGAGCGTGGGCAGTTCCGGTAGTGTGCTCGGCGCTTCGAAGCCCTCCGGCTGTTCCAGGAGCTGAAACCAGAAGAAGCCGTAAGGAGCGAGCGTGATCAGGAACGGCGCGTCGGTGATGGCCGGAAAGCGACTGCGCCCCAGCATCTCCAGCGGCACGCGGCCGCGCCATTGCGAGAGATCGAATTCGGCAGCCTGCGCGGAGCGGGAGAGGTTGGCCACACAGAAGATCGTCTCGCCCTCGTATTGGCGGACATAGCCGATGACCGAGCGATTGGCGGGGCGCACGAAGCTCAAACTTCCGCGGCCGAAGACGGGCGAGGATTTGCGCACCGCGATCAGCCGCTTCATCCAATTGAATAGCGACGACAAGCTGCGCGACTGCGCCTCGACATTGAGCGCCTGATAGCCGTAGACGGCGTCCATGATCGGCGGCAGGAACAGCTTCGCCGGATCGCAGCGGGAGAAGCCGCCGTTGCGGTCCGGCGTCCACTGCATGGGCGTGCGCACGCCATTGCGGTCGCCGAGATAGATATTGTCGCCCATGCCGATCTCGTCGCCGTAATAGATGATCGGCGTGCCCGGCAGCGACATCAAAAGGCTGTTCATCAGCTCGATCTTGCGCCGGTCATTATCCATGAGCGGCGCGAGGCGGCGACGGATGCCGAGGTTGATGCGCGCGCGCGGATCGGTCGCATAGGTCGACCAGAGATAGTCGCGCTCCGAATCCGTCACCATTTCGAGCGTGAGCTCGTCGTGATTGCGCAGGAACAGCGCCCACTGGCAATTGTCAGGGATATCCGGCGTCTGCCGAAGGATATCGGCAATCGGAAACCGGTCTTCCTGCGCGATCGCCATGTAGATGCGCGGCATCAGCGGGAAGTGATAGGCCATATGGCATTCGTCGCCCTCGCCGAAATAGGCGCTGACGTCCTCCGGCCATTGATTGGCCTCGGCAAGGAGAAGCTTGCCGGGCGCATAGGCGTCGAGCTCGGCGCGCAGCTTTTTGATGACCGAATGCGTCTCGGGCAGGTTCTCGTTGTTCGTCCCTTCGCGCTCGCAGAGATAGGGGATCGCATCGAGCCGGAACCCGTCGACACCCATATCGAGCCAGCGACGCATGACCTGGACGATCGCCCACAGCACGCGCGGATTGTCGAAGTTCAGATCCGGCTGATGCGAGAAAAAGCGATGCCAATAATAAGCGCCGGCATCAGGATCCCAGGCCCAGTTCGATTTCTCGGTATCGGTGAAGATGATGCGCGTGCCGAGATAGCGCTGGTCGGTGTCGCTCCAGACATACCAGTTGCGCGCGCTCGAACCTGAGCGGCTGCGGCGCGCGCGCTTGAACCACGGATGCTGGTCCGAGGTGTGGTTGACGACTAACTCCGTGATCACCTTCAGGCCGCGGCGCTTCGCTTCAATCATGAAGCGGCGGAAATCCTTCAGCGTCCCGAAATCGGGGTTGATCTTGCGGTAGTCGGCGATGTCGTAGCCGTCGTCGCGGCCGGGACTTGGATAGAACGGCAACAGCCACAAGGCCGTGACGCCGAGGTCCTGGAGATAGTCGAGCTTCTCCGTCAGTCCGGCAAAATCGCCGATGCCGTCATCGTTGCTGTCGGCGAAAGCTTTGACGTGCAGCTGATAGATGATGGCGTCTTTGTACCACGACGTATCGGCAACGCTCGGTGCGCCTTCGATCGCGGCTTCGGTCAGCACGTCCACGGGGAAATTCCTAAGTTTTCAGGCAATACACCGGAATAAAATAGCGGGATCGTGGCGTGGATCGATGCGCAACCTTATCCCGCCCCATTGGATCGGATGGCGCTCACCGGTGCGCAAATGCTCGATCGCGCTCACGCGCCGGCGCGCATCGGGCGGACCGATTTCCATATCGCCAAAATGAAACCAGAATTCGCGCGATGCCGAGCCCGCGAGAGAAATCGCAACGGCGACCGCATTGTCGTGCGCAATCGATTCCTTGACGAAGCCGATCACCTGCTCGTCATCCACCTGCGCCCAGCGCAGGTTGCTCGTCTGCAGGAGCGCGGGGTTGGCGCGGCGCACGCGATTGAGCTCCGCGATGTAGGCCTTGATATTGCCGGGCGCGTCCCAGTCGCGGACCTTGATCTCGTATTTCTCGGAATCGAGATACTCCTCTCGCCCTGGGATCGGGATGTGCTCCAGGAGTTCGAAGCCGCTGTAGACGCCATAATTGGACGAGAGCGTCGCAGCTAGCGCGACGCGCGATTTGAAGACCCACGGCTCCCCGCCCTGCAGGTGAAAGGGCAGAATGTCAGGCGTGTTGACGAAAAAATTCGGACGGAAATATTCGCGCTCCGGATAGCCGGTCAGCTCCGAGAGATAAGCGCTGAACTCTGCCTTCGTCGTGCGCCACGTGAAGTAGGTGTAGGACTGGCTGAAGCCGAGCTTCGCGAGCGCCTTCATCACCTTCGGGCGCGTGAAAGCCTCCGAGAGAAAAATCACCCTCGGATCGCGGCTCTGGATGTCACGGATCAGCCATTGCCAGAACGGAAACGGCTTGGTGTGGGGGTTGTCGACGCGAAAGATGCGCACACCGTTGTCGACCCAGAACTGGACGACGTCGCGCCACGCCGTCCACAGCGCGACGCGGTCGCCGCAGTAGAAATCAGGGTTGACGATGTCTTCGTATTTTTTGGGCGGGTTCTCGGCAAATTTGATCGAGCCGTCCGGCCGGCGCTTGAACCAGTCCGGATGTTCCTTGAGCCAAGGGTGATCGAGCGAGCATTGGGTCGCGAAGTCGAGCGCGACTTCCATGCCGTGCTTCTCGCAAGCCGCGACGAAGCGCCGGAAATCCTGCAGCGTGCCGAGCTGCGGGTGCATGGCATCATGCCCGCCCTCCTTGCCCCCGATGGCATAGGGACTGCCCGGATCGTCCTTCCCCGCCTTGAGCGCATTGTTGCGGCCCTTGCGATTGGTCGCGCCAATCGGATGGATGGGCGGGAAATAGACGACGTCGAATCCGAGCGCCGCAATCTCCGGCAGCCGCGCGATGCAATCGTCGAACGTGCCGTGATGCCCCGGCGAACGGCCTTGGCTGCGCGGGAAAATCTCATACCAGGCGCTGGACCGCGCCCGCTCACGGTCGACGATCAAAGGATAGCTGCGGCTCCAGGCAAGATCAGCCCTCGCCTGAGTCTGGCTCATCGCCTCCGCAACATCGTCCGCCAGCAGAAATTCGGCGTCGCGAGACTCTTCGAAGGCCTTTGCCGCCGTTTCGAGCACGCGGCGCGCAGTGCGCGACCCCGTGCGCACGTCCTTGAGCAGCACCAGCCCTTCTTGCGCTTCGACGTCGACGTTCTGTCCGGCGTCACGTTTGAGGAGGAAACCGCGCCGCCACGTCGCAAACGTGTCGGTCCACACCTCGAGCGCATAGTGATACCGCCCGGGCTGCGTCGGCGTGAACGCGCCCACCCAGCGATCATTCTCGAAATGGCGCATGGGTTCGCGACGCCAATCGCTCTCCCCGTCGCGGCACAACAGGAGCGAAGCGGCGAGGACATCATGGCCGTCGCGAAAAATGTCGGCCCAGACCTCAACCACCTCGCCTTGGACGCGCTTGACCGGCCAGCGACCGCCATCGACCGCCGGAAAGACGTCCTCGATGAAAAAACGCGGAGCGCCGGGCTCGGGGCCGGAGGAAGAACACGGACTCGCTGGGCGCGGGCGCAGCTCAGTCTTCATGAAAATTCCGTGGCTAAGGAAAGGGTAAGGCGATCCGGCTCGATGGGAAACTGAGAAAATGCAGAATTGGTTCCCGGCCGCCCGACATCTGGCGCAAATCCGGCAATCATTTGGGAACCAGACGCCGCCCGCGGGCGTTACGGTCTGGACAAGCGGGAGAGATGCGTGGCGGTCATTGTTATTTCAAATCGAGTCGCGCGGCCGAAGGGGGATGAGGCCGTAGAAGGTGGACTTGCCGCAGCATTACTTCCAGCCGTCAGAAATTCCGGAGCCATTTGGGTCGGTGCAAGCGGCCGCTTGGTGGAAAGCGGCGGCAAGGACACGCTTGCGGAGGTGCAGCCGCTCGGCGCCGGCGCGCTCGCGACGGTCGACATGCCGCGCGAGCATTACGACGGATTCTACGAGGGCTTCGCCAATTCCGTGCTCTGGCCCGCCTTTCACTCGCGCCCCGATCTGATCCGCGCCAATATCGAAGATTACGCCTCGTACTGCGCGATCAACGCGTTCATGGCGCGCGCCTTGCTGCGATTTGCCAAGCCGGACGCGCCGATTTGGGTGCATGATTACCACTATCTCGCGCTCGGCGCGGAGTTGCGTGCGCGCGGCGTCGAGGATCCGATCGGCTTCTTCCTGCATACGCCCTTCCCGGGCACCGGCGTGATGGTGAGCGTGCCACACCATCGCGAGCTCGTCGAAGCGATGCTGGCCTACGATTTGATCGGCTTCCAGACAGACGCCGATCTTGCGAATTTCCGCGACTATCTCACACGCGAGCTCGGCATCGTGGTCGGCCGCGACAACCGCATCGCGAATGGCCGCGGCACGCGGCTTGCGGCCTTCCCGATCGGGATCGACGTGCGCACCTTCGCCGAGCGCGCCACCAAGGCGGCGGCACGCCCCGAGATCGCACGGCTGCGCGCCAGCCTACAGGGCCGCCGCCTCGCCATCGGCGTCGATCGGCTCGACTACTCGAAGGGCCTGCTTAATCGGCTGCGCGCCTTCGAGCGCATGTTCGAGATCAATCCCGATCTCAAGAAATCCGTGAGCATGCTGCAGATCGCGGTGCCGACGCGCGTGCATATCCCCGCTTATCGCCAGTTGAAGAACGACCTCGCGACCCTGATCGGCGAAATCAACGGCGGATTGGCCGACGTTGACTGGACGCCGATCCGTTACCTGAACAAGGCGTTTCCGCAATCGATGCTCGCGGGCTTCTATCGGTCAGCGCAGGTCGGCCTCGTGACGCCGTTCAACGACGGCATGAATCTCGTCGCGAAGGAATATGTCGCGGCACAGAACCCGCTTGATCCCGGCGTCCTCGTCCTATCCGAGTTCGCGGGCGCCGCGAAGCAGCTTGACGCGGCACTCCTCGTCAATCCGCATGACATCGACGCCATGGCGCGCACCTTCGCGCAGGCGCTCTCCATGTCGGCAAGCGAACGGCGCGAGCGGTGGCAATCGATGATCCAATGTCTTGAAGATTCCGGCCTGAACTCCTGGTTCGACAAGTTTGTCGCCGCGCTCACGGAAAAGCCGAAGGTCAAGCGGACCGTCGCGTATGGACATCCTCTCGCGAAGGCGCTCCCGCGGGCAAGCGGCGGCATAGCGGTCGACAAGGTCTCAGGTTTCTAAATTCAGCGTCTGAATGGACGATCTTGCAGGCCGCGCTTCGGAATGGGGTATCGAGCGCGTCTTCGTCGATGCGCTCGGGCACCGGCGCGAGGTCGGACACGAGGCGCTTACGCGCCTACTCGATGCCCTGAGCGGCAGCCGAGACTTTGCACCCACCCGGACGATCATTTGGCGCGACGCCAATCGCACGTCCGTCGTGCTGCCGGACGAGGCGCGGCGTTGGCGGCTTCGCGCCGAGCGCGGCGATATCGTCGCGGAAGGCGAATGTCCGCCACATGACATCACGTCGTCGCTGCCGGAACTCTCCTTTGGCACCTATGATCTCGAGTGCCGGCGGGAAGACGGGACGCCAATCGGTCCTTCCGCTCATCTGATCATCGCGCCCGCGCAGACGTTTCAGCCCGACGCCGCAAGATCCGAGCGCGTCTGGATTCTCGCCGTGCAGCTTTATGCCGTGCGTTCGCCGCGCAACTGGGGACATGGCGACTTCACCGATCTGCGCGCTCTGCTCAACATCGCCGCGCGCGCTGGCGCGTCGGGCATCGGGCTCAACCCTCTGCATGCGCTGTTCGATGACCGCGCCGAGGAGGCAAGCCCCTACTCGCCCAACAGCCGCCTCTTCCTCAATCCGCTCTATATCGATGTCGATGCCGTGCCGGATTTTCCCGGCAGCGATGCTGCGGGACTTGCGGAGCGCATCGAGGCGGCGCGGCATTCCGACATCGTGCGTTATGCCGATGTCGCCGCCGCAAAATCGGAAGCGCTTCGTCTCGCCTATGCGCGCTTCCGTAAGAAGGCGAACGCAAAGCGCCGCGAGGATTTCGAAGCGTTCCGGCGCGAGCAAGGCTTCGCCTTGCAGGCTTTTGCGGCCTTTGAAGTGCTGCGCCGGCGCTTCAAGACTGTGTGGTGGGAATGGCCGGAGCCCTATCGGCGTGCATCGGCGAACCTCATTGATGAGGTGCGCGCCGAAGCTGCCGAAGATGTCGGCTACTACGAATATGTCCAATGGATCGCCGACCGTCAGCTCGGCGCCTGCCGGGATGAAGCGCGCCGGCTCGCTTTGCCGATCGGGCTCTACACCGATCTCGCCGTCGGCGCGGACCCCGGCGGGGCCGACGCTTGGGGCGATCAAGGCGCCGTGGTGCCGCAGATCGAGGTCGGCGCGCCGCCCGATGCGCTCAATACCGCCGGGCAAGCCTGGGGGTTGGCGGCGTTCAATCCGCGCGCGCTCGTCGCCGAGGGCTTCGCTCCGTTTCGGCGCGTCCTTCGCGCCGCGATGCGCTACGCCGGGGCGGTGCGCCTTGATCACGTGCTCGGCCTCAATCGGCTCTATCTCATTCCGCTGGGATTCAAGGCGGCGGAGGGCGCGTATATCCGCTATCCGCTGCAGGAGCTTCTCGCCGTCACCGCACTCGAGAGCTTGCGCAACAATTGCGTCGTGATCGGTGAAGACCTCGGCACGGTGCCCGATGAACTGCGCGCGGCGCTCGCCGACTGGGGCATCTGGTCATACCTCGTCCTGATGTTCGAGCGTGGCCACGACGGCGGCTTCCGCGAGCCGCGGCATTATCTGCGCAACGCCCTCGTCACCTTCAGCACCCACGACTTGCCGAGCTTCTCCGGCTGGATCGTCGGCCACGATCTCAATATCAAGCGCGGGCTGGGCATCGATCCCGGCGAAAGTGACGATGCGCGCCATTATGCCTGGGGCACGCTCCGCGCGGCGTTGGAGCGCAACAGCATCGACCCCGGCCAGGGGCCGCTTCGCCTGCTCGATGTCCTGCGTTTTCTGGCGCGCACGCCGAGCCGCCTCTTGGCCGTCTCGATCGATGACGTGCTCGATGTCATCGATCAGCCGAACGTGCCGGGAACAGTCCTCGAGCATCCGAACTGGCGCCGGCGGCTTCCGCTCGACCTGGAAGAACTCGACAGCCTGCCTGCGTTTCACGCCGTCGCCGCCATGCTGCGCGACGAAGGCCGCGGTGCGGCTTCAGAACCCTCCCGCACCGTCGCCAAATAGCGCATCAGCTGCGCAACGCCGCCTTATTCCTGCTCCGACAGCCGCTCCACCAAGTCGACAATGGCCCTTTGAACCGAGCGCTCATTGATCCGCGCGAACGCTTGCACGAGGCGGACGGAATAGGCGGTGTCGAGGAAGTTCATGACGGAGGGCTGCTCTGGCGCACTGTGTCCTTCCTCGAGGAAGAAGAACGAGACCGGTACCTCGAGCGCTTCCGCGACGCGCATCAGCCGCCCGGCGCCGACGCGATTGAGGCCCTTTTCGTATTTCTGCACCTGCTGGAACGTCACGCCCAAGCGCGTGGCGAGCTCCGTTTGCGACATCTGCCGCTCGAGACGGCGGATGCGGATGCGGCGCCCCACTTCGACATCGTGAGGCTCGACGCGGCGTGCGCTGACGCCGCCGCGTCTGGTCATGATGTTCGTCTTCGCGTGCATGGCATCACCTGCTCATAAAACCTTCGAACCAATTGGACAGCGGACCGCCGCGATAGGTCTTGGGCAGGTCCGCAGGGTGGATGAACTCGTCGCGGAACCACGGGAATTGCCGCGGATCAAACGCATCGACGATCCAGTCGATCATGCGGCGGACACGCGGAATACGTCCGGCATCGGGGTGGTAGGTCAGCCAGATGTCGAACGGGAAGCGTACGTCGACATCGATGGGCGTGATGCGCGCTGCGATCGCATGCACGTAAGTCGGAAGCCAGCCGATGCCTGCGCCTTTCGAGATCGCCCAGAGATGGGCGCTGCTGACATTCGTGCGCAGCGCGACGAAGCCCTGATGCGGAACACCGGGGAAGAGCTGCTCGTAGAGTTCGTTCGTCTGCGTCTGATCCGCCATCTGCAACACGAGGCGATGCCGCCGCATCTCCTCGAGTGTCTTGGGCACGCCATAAGTTTCGATATAGGAGCGGCCGGCGAAGGGCATTGAATGCAAGCGGCCGAGCTTGACGATCTTCAAGTCCGGCGCCGTCGGCTTGGTCAATTGGACCGCGACGTCGGCTTCCAGCCGCAGCACGTCGGCGGAGCGCATCTCGCAGCTGAGATCGACGAGCAGTTGTGGATGCGCGCGCTGGAATTCGGTCAGGCGCGGCGCCAGCCAGAACGTGCCCAACCCTTCCGTCACCGCGATCTTCACTTCGCCGCTCAAGGAGGGGGCGGCACGGTCTCGTGCGCGCACGATCCCGAAAGCGGCCGCCTCCATCTTCATCGCGGCTTGCAGAATCTCGTTGCCCTCGCTTGTCGCGCGCACGCCGTCGACGTGACGGGTGAGAAGCGTGACGCCGAATTGGGCCTCGAGGTCTTCGATCCGCCGCCGCAGGGCATTGATCGATTGACCGAGATGCTCGGCCGCCGAACGAAAGCTTCCGCGACGGGTCACTTCGAGAAAAACGCGCACGCTTTCCCAGTCGGGCGTCACCGAGCCCGACTGTTCCGGGTGTTCCTGTCGTGGAACACCCCTGTGCGCCTTGAGATGCATACGGTCCCCGCGTTCTGCGCTTAAATTTTACAGACAATTTCGGCGGCTACAACCCGTAGGAGCGTAACCATGACCGCCCACGACCTCCGCGCGACCCGGATTGCCGAGACCATCGCTCGCCCGCCCCGCCCGGCCGCTCATCCCGTTGGGGATTTGAATGTCCTGCAGCTCTCCAGCCGGCTGGTCGTCTTCACCCCCACTGGGCGGGATGTCGACGCGCTGCTGACGCGCGCGCGGCGTGATCTCGCCGGCCTCGCGGGCGCCGAGGTCGTGCACCGCGTCATGACACACAACCCCGATTCGTTCTGGGCCATCGCGCGGCGGGACCGATTCGACCCGCTCGATCCGCGCGGCGAGGGCTTCCTTGCCTTTCTCACCCTCAATGACGAGGGCATGAAGCGGCTGGCCGACGGCACCTTCGACGCCAGCAATCCCGACCTTTCCCTCCTCACGGCGCAAAACGAGAAGCCCGCCGGGATCTACGCCTGGGCGGTGCATGCGCGCGGCGCGCTGGCGGCCGGCGTGCCGCTCGCCTTCCAGAAGGTCTGGTCGCCGCTTTACCGCGATGCCGACCTTTACGCGAAGGCGGTCACCGTCGACGGGCACCGCTTCCTCGAGACGCTCGGCTTCCAGCGTGGCGCCTCCTATTGCGGGGTCAGCGCGCCGCATCTTCATGTCTATCCGCGCGCGCCCCGCCGGCGCGAAGCGCCGATCTATGACGGATATGCGGGCGAAGCGAAGGAAAAGGACCTGACCGTCACCGTCGCGCGCACGTTCGACGACCTCATGCGGGTCGTCGCCATCCGCAGCGCCGTCTATATCGGCGAGCAGGAGTGCCCCTACCTCGAAGAATACGACGGCAACGATCTCTCAGCGACGCACCTTCTCGGCTATGTCGGCAACGAGCCCGCGGGCTGCCTGCGCATCCGCTATTTCGCCGACTTCGCAAAGATCGAGCGCCTCGCCGTGCGTCACGAGTTCCGCAAGACGCGGCTCGCCTTTCAGATCGTGAAGGCTGGCATCGAGCTGTGCCGGGTGAAAGGTTATCAGCGCCTCTATGGCCACTCGCAAAAGCGGCTGGTGAATTTCTGGGGCCGCTTCGGATTCGAAGTCCTCGACACGGGCCGCGAATTCACCTTCTCGGATTTCGACTATGTCGAGATCGTCCTCGACGCGAGCAAACATCCGCAGGCGATTTCGATCGGCGCCGACCCCTATCTGATCATCCGCCCGGAAGGGCGCTGGCACGAGCCCGGCATCCTCGAGCGCTCGGCATCCCGCCCGGTCACGCGGCCCTCAGTGGGAGGCGGAGCGCACGCATGAGTTCAGTGATCGATATTCGCCGCTACGTTGATCCCTCCGACATTCCGACGCTGGTCCTCGTCGACCTGCAGCAGGAATACGTGACGAGCGAACGCCCGCTGGCGGTCCCGAATGCGGCGCAAGCGCTGGACCATTGTCGTGCGGCCCTCGCGCATGCACGCGCCATGGGGTTTCCCGTCGCCTTCGTGCGGCGGAGCGGCAGCGGCGCCATCTTCAATGCGGCGACACGTTTCGCGCGCTGGATTCCCGGCTTCGAGCCCTGGGGCGCGGACATGGTGTTCGAACGCGATCGGCCGTCCTGCTACGCGAGCGCCGAATTCGGCGAAGTGATGGGCTACGGCAATGGGCATTTCGTGCTGGCCGGATTTGCCGGCGAGTCGTCGTGCCTCGCGACCGCAGTCGACGCCTTCCATCGCGGCCATCGCTTCGTCTTTCTCGAGAACGCGTCCGCGAGCCACGAGCTCGACGAGGTGACGCCGCGCGACGCGCATAACGTCGTTAGCAAAATCATTCATCTCTATGGCGACGTGACCGACACCGCCGCCTGGATCTCAGCGACTTCATACGCACGCCGTGCAAGGAGAGCTCTTCATGGAACCGAGCAAGGTCACTCGGCTTAGCAGACTCGTCGAGGTCGTCGACGAGTGCATTGGCCAATTGCGTGCCGACGGCTACGCCGAGACTGCGCTGTTGTTCGAGATGGCGCGGCTCGATTTGCAGACCCGCTTGCACGACATCTCGGCGCAGGACCTCAAGGACCTTTGCTCCGCGCTCGAGAAGCGAGGCAGCCGGACGGGCGCGTCCCCTGTGCGGCAGCGTGGCGACGCTTTGACGACGGCGGGGCGCAGTAGCGCGCGGCAGCGCCTGCGATCGAGCAACGTCGTGCAGATCGCATCGAAAGACAACCGCCACGCATAAGACTTTGGTTGCAGTCTCCGCTTCGACCCATTGAGAGCAACGACCTTTACCGCCCACCCTCAAGATGCTTTCCTCCCCCGGGGCTGAAATTCTTTGGGGGTATTGGTGCAGCATCCGCTCGTGAAGCTGCTGATCGTTCCGCTGACGCTCTTCGCCGTTTTCCTCTCGCTGTACCTTGTCTGGATCTTCATCGACCTTCCCTCGCAGGAGCGGTTGATCGAGATCGCCAAGGATTTTTTCGAGCGCTACGGCCTTCTTACGATTCTCATCTCAGCGGTGCTGGAGGGCCTGCTGGTGATCGGCTGGTATGCACCGGGCACGCTGGTCATCGTGCTCGGCCTCATCATGGCGGGGCAGGACGTCGCGCGCGTTGTCGAGGTCTGGGCGACGACGGTCGTGGGCTTATGGATCGCCTACTTCACCAACTACTTCGTCGGCAAATACGGCTGGTACCGCCTGCTGCTCGCTTTCGGGCTAAAGGAGCCGCTCGACAATGCGCAGCGGCGGCTCAACCGATACGGCCTCAGCGCGATTTTCATGACCTATTGGCAGATCAACGTCGCGTCGCTGATTTCGACGGCGGCCGGCATCCTGCATCTGCCGCTATCGTCGTTCGCGCTCTACACTGTCCCCGCCGCCGCGCTGTGGTTCGGGTTCTGGAGCGCGCTGATCTTCTTCCTGGGACAAGCGGCCCTGACCCTCGTCGGGCTGCGTTTCGTCCTTTCCGTCATCGGCGCGTGGATCGTGCTGCGGACGGTCTGGTATCTCATCGCCAAGCGCCGCGAAGAGCACGCCGCGGGGACCGCGCAGGCCCTCGTATCGCCGCCGGAGGAGACCGCGGAGCACAATCCGCCGCCGCCTCAAACACGATAAGTCCAGGATCAAATCTGAGGAGGTTTGGTGGGCGCACAAGGACTCGAACCTTGGACCCGCTGATTAAGAGTCAGCTGCTCTACCAACTGAGCTATGCGCCCGGCCACCAATGCGCGGAAATTCCGCGCGGGGTCCTGTAGCAACTCATACATAGGCTGTCCAGCAAAGCCGAACGCCGGACAAGAAAACGGCCCCGCTCCTGTGGAACGAGGCCGAATATCACCGCGTGAGAGAGAACCCTGCCTCGCTCAGAGAACCGACGCGAGCTGGGTAAAGCCCATCGAACGCGCCATCGCCTGGGCATTCTGGCGCTGTTCGGCATCGAGACTGCGGATCAGCGGACGCGCCGCCGCGATCAGGCGCCGCACGCTTGCCGTCGTGGCGGAGATCGAAGCGGCACGGCTGCGGATGCGCGAGACCATGCCGTCGGACTCGGAGGACTCGTCGCGCGCCTGGGCACGGATCACGCCGCGCATAGCGGCCGCCACGGCCGGCCAATGGCGCTCCTGCGAAGGCGTGAGGTGCAAGGCTGCCTTGGCCTGGGCGATATGGCCTTCCGTGAGGACAAAGCCCGACTGCGCCGCCGCCGGTTGCGCGTCGAATGCAGGCACTCCTGCCGCACCGAAGGTCAGAAGTCCTACAATGGCCGCAACAGCTGCCGCTCGCATGCTTAATCTCCGTCCCGCGTTTTGTGGATGCGGAGTTTCTAACGGGACGGTTCCAATACGCCAAGTCAAATTCTGTAAATTATTGTAACATATCAGGGACTTAGACATTTTTAGGCGATAAAATCGCCACCTCACCACCACAATCATAAAGAGCGCAAGCCCGGCCGACGGCTTTGTCGGCCGGGCTTGCGGTTCGCGCCGTGCTTTACGGCGAGGCTATTGCGCCGCCATCGATTCGAAATTGCGGCTCTGCCGTTTGATCATCAGGCGGTTGAGGGCGCCGAGATAGGCCTTGGCCGAGGCGACGAGCGTGTCCGGGTCGGCGCCCTTGGCGGTGACGGATTTGCCGTTCTCAGACAGGCGCACCGAGACCTCCGCCTGCGCATCCGTCCCTTCCGTCACGGCATGGACCTGGTAGAGCTCGAGCACCACCTCGTGCGGGACCAGCGCTTTGATGGCGTTGAAGGTCGCGTCGACCGGGCCATTCCCCTCCGCCTCCTCGACCACGATCTTTCCATCGATGTCGAGCTTCATGGTCGCGCGCTGCGGTCCATGCGTTCCCGCGATGACGCTCAGCGAAACGAGCTTGATGCGGTCCTGCGCCGTCGCGATGCCTTCGTCGACCAGCGCCTCGATATCTTCGTCGTAGACGTGCTTCTTGCGGTCGGCGAGCGCTTTCATGCGCACGAACGCGTCTTCCAGCTGGTTGGCAGCGAGCTTGTAGCCCAGCTCCTCCAGCTTATGGATGAACGCATGACGCCCCGAATGCTTGCCGAGGACGAGCGAGGACTGCTTCACGCCGACGCTCTCGGGCGTCATAATCTCGTAGGTCTGCGCGTTCTTCAGCACGCCGTCCTGATGAATGCCGCTCTCATGCGCGAAGGCGTTCCGGCCGACGATCGCCTTGTTGTACTGCACCGGGAATGAGGTCGCGACCGATACGAGCTTCGATGCGCGCGTGAGCATCGTCGTGTCGATCTTGTTCCAGTAGGGATATTTGTCGCGACGGACATTCATCGCCATGACGATCTCTTCGAGCGCCGCATTGCCCGCGCGCTCGCCGATGCCGTTGATCGTGCACTCCACCTGCCGCGCCCCGCCAACGACTCCGGCGAGCGAATTCGCGACCGCCATGCCGAGATCGTTGTGGCAATGCACGGAGAAGATCGCCTTATCCGAATTCGGCACGCGCTCAATGAGCGTGCGCATGAACGCCGCATACTCATCCGGCGTCGTGTAGCCGACCGTGTCGGGGATATTGACGGTCGTCGCGCCGGCCTTGATCACGGCCTCGACGATGCGACAGAGGAAGTCCATCTCGCTGCGGGTGCCGTCCTCGGCGGACCACTCCACGTCGTCGATATGGTTGCGCGCGCGCGTGACATTGATGATCGAGGATTCGATCACCTGCTCGGGCGTCATGTTCAGCTTCACCTTCATGTGAAGCGGTGAGGTCGCGATCACGGTGTGGATGCGGCCGCGCTTTGCGACCTTCACCGCCTCGGCGCAGCGGTCGATGTCTTTCGGGTTGACGCGCGAGAGGCCGGCGATGACGGCATTCTTCGAACGCCGTGCAATCTCCTGGACCGCCTGGAAATCACCCTCGGAGGAAATCGGAAAGCCGGCCTCGATGACGTCGACGCCCATATCGTCGAGCATCTCGGCGACTTCGAGCTTTTCCTCGAAGGTCATCGTCGCGCCGGGGCACTGCTCCCCGTCGCGCAAGGTGGTGTCGAAAATGATGACGCGATCCTTCTCGGATCCCGGTTGCGTGCTCATGAAAGTCGTCCTTCTGTCATGCGCGCCGGCCCTGCGGCGCCGCGGAGGTTCCGTTTGCCGTCCGATCCCCTGAGTGCCCAGGCGCGCACGCCCAGCCGGCCCTCAGGGGCTGATAAGCAGAAGGAGACCGCCGATAAGCTTGGACGCGGAAAGCAACATGGGGGAATGCATGCGCGACGGCGCGAGGCCGGACGCAGCCATGGCGGCTGACCGGCCCTTCAAGCAGCTGTCGCGTCGGATCGACATTCCAAATCCCTGTCCGGCTGGCCCCGTCATTGCGGCGCAGCAGCCCTCACGCCCTGCCCTTCTAGCGGAAAGGCCGCCCCGGGCGCAAGGGCGCGCCATTTCCCGTACCCTCAATAGGCCTCGCCGACTCGGAAAATTTGCTTAACATCGCGGCAAGGGCGCTTCACTACCCGCTGGAGACAATCGATGCCGCGCTGGCTGCTTTTCACGCTCGTTCCGATCGTTCTCGCCGGCCCGGCCGCGGCCCAAGGCGAATGTCACGGCGCGATCAGCGAGTTTCGCCGCATCATCGACAGCGATGCGCAGACCGGCAACGTCAACCGGTCGGTCTACAACCGCATGCTGCCGGAACTCGCGAAGGTCACGCAGACATGTGACGCCGGGCATGGCGGCGCTGCGGTGAGCGCCCTCGCCGCCCTCAAACATCGCTACGGGTATCGCTGAAGAAGCGGCGGATCAGGAACGCCCGGCCGCTCTTCACCTCTCCCGTGGGGAGAGGTCGGCACGCGAAGCGTGCCGGGTGAGGGCGTACGGCCGTTCGAAAAGACTGAGCCCCCTCACCCCAACCCTCTCCCCGCAGGGGAGAGGGAGTGCGCTCATTTCCGACGCTTTTTGTCCGACGGCTCCTCGGCGAGGAGGGCGTCGCGCGCCGCGCGCATCTCCGCGAGCGCCGCGTCGCTGACGGTCGGAAACTGCAGATTGAGCCGCTCCATATGCTCGGCGATCGCGGCGGCGACGAACAAACGCGCGAACCATTTGTGATTGGCGGGCACGACGTACCACGGCGCCTCGCGGCTCGCCGTATTGCGCACCATGTCCTCGTAGGCGTGCATGTAACGATCCCAGAGCTTGCGCTCGGCGATGTCGCCCATGGAGAACTTCCAATGCTTGTCCGGCTCATCGATGCGGGCGAGGAAACGCTGGCGCTGCTCCTCCCTGGAGATGTGCAGGAAGAACTTGATCGGAACGATGCCGTTGCGGGCGAGGTAGCGTTCGAAGCCGTTGATATCCTCGAACCGCTGCTTCCAGATGTCGTCACCGACCAGCGACGGCGGCAGCTTCTCTCGCGCCAGGATTTCCGGATGGACGCGAACGACGAGCGTCTCCTCATAGTATGAGCGATTGAAGATGCCGATGCGACCGCGCTCCGGCACGCATTTCGACGTGCGCCACAGAAAATCGTGGTCGAGTTCCTGCGCGCTTGGCGCTTTGAAGGAATAGACGTCGCAGCCCTGCGGGTTGATGCCCGACATCACGTGCTCGACGACGCCATCCTTGCCGGCGCTATCCATCGCCTGAAGAATGACGAGAATCGCCCACCGATCCTGCGCGTAAAGCCGCTCCTGCCATTCACGGAGGCGTTTGACGCCTGCGCGAAGGAGCTTCTTGGCTTTGTACTTATCAAGATCCAGCCCTGCGATATCGTCGGGATCGACGGACGCGAGCTTGAAGCGGCTGCCGTTTTCCACGCGGAAGCGCTTGACGATGCCGGGTGAGAGCAGCGCGTCTTTCATTGGCGATCGCGCCTCCATGCGCTTCGCAGAAAGGCCGTCATGTGGGAGGGAACCGCCGCATCGAGATCGCGCGGCTCTCGCACAATGCGAATGTCGGACAGTTCGGGTTCTCGATCGGCAGCAATATGTGCGAGCATGCGGGCGCGCAGCGTCGCAGCATCGTCCGGCGCCTGCAAGACCTTCATCAATGCGATGCGCGGGCCGGCAAGAACGACGTGCCAGTCCGGCTCGGCCCGCAATGCATGCATGTCGAGGCCTGTCTCTTCCATCAATTCGCGACGAATATTTCCTTCAATGTCGACACGATCGCCGACGATGTCGGAGAGGTCCGGCGTGCCCGCCGGAAAATAGGCGCGGCCGGGATTTGCGGTGTGCGGCCCCATGACACCGAGGAGAAAGGCGCCATCGCGACTGAGCAGCGCCGCCATGCCGAAACAGTTTCGCATGTGCGCATCGGGAAAGTCCCAATCCCGCCACGCGAGGAAGCTCGCAAAGTCGGTCTCAAGATAAGCGCCGCACAGCGTATCGCCGTGAATGCCGAAGGTATGCATCGCCAGCACTCGGCCGTTCCAGAGGGCGGGATTGTCACGCTGGCGAGCGGCGAAATAGTCGTCGATCTCCTGCCGGCGTTTTTCGGAGAACGGCCAAGCCCGCGGCATAAATTTGAGATCGAGGTGCCGGATGGAAACGACCGGCCAATCCGCCGCGGCGCCGTCCATGATCTGGGGCTTCGGCAGTGTCACGCCTCGATCGTTCCTTCGCTGACCAGCACCGCGTCGCCGCCGATGCTCGCGCGCGCCAAGGCGCCGTCCGCCAGCGTGAGCGACAATGTGATCAAGCTTGGGCGCTTCATCTCGAACCCCTGCTCGATCACGATCGTCTGCTCCCCGGCTGTTTGCATAACGGTGCGGGCGACAAGACCCGCGAACGCCGCGATCGCGGCTCCCGTCGCCGGGTCTTCCGTGATGCCCATCAGCGGGGCGAACATGCGTGCGTGAAACGCATGACCGGGCTGTGCGGTCTCGCGACAGAACACGAAAGCTCCGGTCGTCGGCTTCGCGCCGAAAGCGTCCTCCCAGCGTGTAATATCGGGACGCGCGCGCTCCGCCGCATCGAGGCCGCGGATCGGCACCATCGCGAAGCCGACGCCGGCCGACCAGAGGCCCGGCTCGAAATCGTCGCATCCAAGATCATCGAGCGTGAGGCTCAAGGCTGCGGCAACGTCGCTTGCCTCACCGAGATCGCCCATATGCTTGGGCAAACGCGGCAGCGCAAAGCGTGCGCGGCCAACCTCGTCGCCATGACGCTCCGCATCGCATCTGACGGGGCCGATGTTCTCTTCGAGAACGAAACTCTCGGGCCCGCGTCCTTCCGCCAACAGCACGGCGGTGCCGACCGTCGGATGCCCGGCGAACGGAAGCTCCGCCGCCGGCGTGAAAATCCGCAGCTTCGCGCGATGCGCCTTATCGGCCGGCGGGAAGACGAAGACCGTCTCGGACAGGTTGAACTCGCGCGCGATGGCCTGCATGGCATCGTCGCTCAAGCCCTGCGCATCCTGCACGACAGCGAGCGGATTTCCGGCGAAGCGGTGGCGGGTGAAGACATCGAGCGTGGCGAAGCGGCGTCGCATCGGCATTTCTCCACGTTATGGACCGAACCGTTCCGGCTCGAAAACCTGGCTCGGCTGGACGAACTCTTCCTGCGCGGCGACGAGGAGCATTTCGCGCGCGCCCGCCTCCAATGTCTGCCGCAAAATGCCGTAGATCGACGAGGCTGCCGCCGATAAAGCGGAGGCGACCGATCCGTTGCGGAGCCAATGGGCAAAGAAAAGCGCGGCGATGGCGTCACCCGCACCATTCGCCGCGATTTCGAGCCGCGGCGTGCGGATGCGCAACCGCTCCTTGCCGTCGGACACGGCCATATCGATGGCGCCGTCGGGCGTCTCCTGCGTGTGCAGGGATGTGACTAGCACGATGCGCGGGCCTTTCGCGTGCAAAGCGTCAATCGCGCGCAGCGCGTCCGCCGTGCTTGCGCTTTCGCGTCCGGACAATTGCCCCAGTTCAAACTGGTTCGGCGTGATCACGTCCGCGACGGAAAGCGCCTTGTCGCGTAGGAAATCGGCGACGCCCGGCCGCACAAAGACTCCTTTGCCGACGTCGCCGATCACCGGATCACAGCAGTAATGCGCCGCCGGGTTCGCACGCTTCACGCGCGCGACGCTGTCGAGAATGGCTTCGCCGATCTCGGCGCTGCCGAGGTATCCGGAGATGACGCCGTCGCATTCGCCGAGAACGCCGCAGTCCTCGATGCCGCGCACGACCTCCGCGATATCCTTTGCATCAAAAACCCGGCCACGCCACTTGGCATAGCCGGTGTGGTTCGAGAACTGCACGGTGTTGACGCGCCAGACCTCGACACCGATCCGCTGCAGCGGAAACGTCGCCGCATCGTTCCCGACATGACCATAGGCGACGTGCGACTGGATCGAGAGGATGTTCAACGCGATCTTTTCCGACCGTCACTGCGACATGGCGGGAGACGCATGGCGCCTCCCGCCTCAAGCATGATGCCTTGGCCGCTCAGCTGCCGCCGGCGGCCTTTTTCACGAAGCGGCCGTCGAAGGTCTTGGCAAGATCGACCTTCGCATTCTTCAACTCGTCGTCGAACTGAGCGAGCATATCGAGCGCCGACTTCATGCCTGCTTCCGGGATGATGCCGGTGTGGGAGTAGACTTCCTTGTTGGCCTTGAGCGCCGCGATATAGGTCGCCTTGTCGCCGAGAAGGTAAGCCTCCGGCACCTTCGCCGCGATCTCCTCGGGCGTCGCCTTCTCCATCCACTTCAGCGTTTTGTAGAACGCGTTCACCAGCGCCTGCACGGTGTTCGGATTCTTGTCGATGAAGTCCTGCTTGGCGTAGAGCACCGCCGCCGGGTTCGAGCCGCCGAAGATTTCCTTGCTGCCCGCCTCCGTGCGACTGTCGGCAACGACCTTGATGTCGCCGTCCTTCTCCAGCTTCGAGATCACCGGATCGAGATTGGCGATCGCGTCGATGTCGCCCTTCTTGATCGCCGCGACCGCCGAAGGCCCGCCGCCAACGCCGATGTAAGACGCATCGGTCGGCTTCAGTCCTGCTTTCGCCATCAGATACATGACGAAGAAGTTGGTCGAGGAGCCCGGCGCCGTGACACCGATCTTCATCCCCTTGAGGTCAGCCGCGCTCTTATACGACGCCGCCTTGTCCTTCTTCACCGCCAGAACGATGCCGGGGAAGCGGCCAAGCTCGATCACCGCGGTGATCGGCTGATGCTTCACCTGCATGCGGATCGTGTGCTCGTAAGCGCCGGTCACAACGTCCGCCGAGCCGCCGAGTAGCGACTGCAGCGATTTCGCGCCGCCGCCGAAATCGGTGATCGTGACGTTGAGGCCCGCCTCCTTGAAGTAGCCGAGCTGCTCGGCGATCGTCAGCGGCAAATAATAAAGCAGCGGCTTGCCGCCGACGCCCAGCGTGATGTCCTTCTTCTCGATGGCGCCCTGCGCCTGCGCCGACGTCGCCAGCATGCCAGCGAGCGCAAGAGCGCTGAAAACCTTCACCAGACCTTTCATGATTCAGTCTCCTTAACTTTCATTCTTCATGATCTCTTTGGCCGCGCAAACGCACCGCGCAAATCCGCATTACGTCCGCACCTCAGTCGCCACGGGTCGCCAGACCAGCAGGCGCTTCTCGATCAACGAGACGCAGACGTCGATCGCGATGACGAAAGCGGCGAGGACGATCATCCCGGCAAAGACGCCGGCGACATCGAACACGCCTTCCGCCTGCTGGATGAGATAGCCGAGGCCGGCGGCCGATCCGAGATATTCGCCAACGACCGCGCCGACGACGGCGAAGCCGACCGACGTATGCAGCGAGGAGAACATCCAGGACAATGCCGAGGGCCAATAGACATGCCGCATGAGCTGGCGCTCGTTCATGCCGAGCATGCGCGCGTTGGAGAGAACCGTCAGGCTCACTTCCTTCACGCCCTGATAGACGTTGAAGAACACGATGAAGAACACGAGGGTGACGCCGAGCGCCACCTTCGACCAGATGCCGAGCCCGAGCCAGAGCGCGAAGATCGGCGCCAGCACGACGCGCGGCAGCGCGTTCGCCATCTTCACATAGGGGTCGAACACCGCCGCGACGAGCGGCTTACGCGCAAACCAGAATCCGATCAGCACGCCGGCGACCGAGCCGATAACAAAGGCGAGCATGGATTCGAGCAGCGTGATCCACAAATGCCGCCAGATCGAGCCATCGGCGAACCACGTCACGATGCGACTGATCACGTCCTTGGGCGTCGAGAAGAAAAACGGCGGCAGAACCGTCACGCCGAAGATCGGCGTGGTCGTGAGCACATGCCAGAGCGCGATGCCGATGACCGCGACGAGGACTTGGAGCAGCAGGAGCTTCGTGCGGGTCATCAGCCGCCCCCCGTCTGCGCGTAGCCTTTGAGCACCTCGCCCTTCAAGGCCTCCCAGATCTCGCGATGTAGATCGTGGAAGGTGCGGTCGAGCTTCACTTCGGCGATGTCGCGCGGCCGCGCCAGCGGCACTTTCCAGTTGCCGATGATGCGCGCGGCCGGTCCCGCCGACATGATGACGACGCGATCGGAGAGCGCGATCGCCTCTTCGAGATCATGGGTGACGAACATCACCGCCTTGCGATCGGTGCTCCAGAGGTCGAGCAGCAGATTGCCCATGATCTGGCGCGTCTGCGCATCGAGCGGGCCGAAGGGCTCGTCCATGAGCAACGTCTTCGGATCGCGGATGAGCACCTGCGCCAAGCCGATGCGCTTGCGCTGCCCGCCGGAGAGCATGTGCGGATAGCGATCGCCGAACTTGCCAAGCCCGACGCGCCCGAGCCACGCGTCGGCGCGCTGCGCAGCTTCCGCGCTCGACACGCCCGCGATCTCCAGGCCGATCGCGACATTGTCGCGCGCCGTTTTCCAGGGAAAAAGGGCTTCCGCCTGAAAGAGGTAGCCGGCGATCTTGTTCAAGCCGGTCAGCGGCGCGCCGAAGCTGTTCACCGAACCGGCGGACGGCGTGAGCAGGCCGGCCGCGGCATTGAGGAGCGTCGATTTCCCGCAGCCGGTCGGGCCGACGATGGCGACGAACTCGCCATCGGCGACATCGAGCGACGCATTCTGGACCGCCGTATAAGTCCCGCCATCGGCCAGGCGAAACGCGATCGTCACGTCCCGCAGCGCGACAGCGTCCGCACCGGCCTGCAATTTTGCCGACGAGGCCACCGGCCTAACCTGCTCGCGGTGCATCGCCGATCTTGGTCGTCGCGCGTGCGGCTAATTTGCCCTTCGGCATTGGTTTCTCCATGGGTCGGAGCGGATCATGCCGTACATCCACAGAAACGAAAAGGGCCGCGGTTCCGCAGCCCTTTCCGCTCATGACACGGCGATCAATTCTTCGCTTTGTCGACCAGCGCGCCCTTCTTGATCCAGGGCATCATCGCGCGCAGGCGCTCGCCGACCTCCTCGATTGGGTGCTGCGCGAGCTTCGCCCGCGTCGCCTTGAACGAGGTCTGGTTGACGCGGTTTTCCAGCATCCAGTCGCGCGCGAAGCGGCCGCTCGTGATGTCGGCGAGGACGCGGCGCATCTCCTTCTTCGTCTCTTCGTTGACGATGCGCGGACCGCTGACATACTCGCCGTATTCGGCGGTATTCGAGATCGAATAGTTCATGTTGGCGATGCCGCCCTCGTAGATGAGGTCGACGATCAGCTTCACCTCGTGCAGGCACTCGAAATACGCCATCTCGGGCGCGTAGCCGGCTTCGACCAAGGTTTCGAACCCGCCCTTGATGAGCTCGACAAGGCCGCCGCAGAGCACGACCTGCTCACCGAATAGATCGGTCTCGCACTCTTCCTTGAACGACGTCTCGATGATGCCGGCGCGGCCGCCGCCGATCGCCGAGCCATAAGAAAGGCCAAGGTCGTGCGCGTTGCCGGAGGCATCCTTATGGATCGCGAGCAGGCAGGGCACGCCGCCGCCGCGCTGATATTCCGAGCGCACGGTATGGCCCGGCCCTTTCGGCGCGATCATCAGCACGTCGAGATCGGCGCGCGGCTCGAGCAGGTTGAAATGCACGTTGAGGCCGTGCGCGAACATCAGCGCCGCGCCTTCCTTCATGTTCTTGTGCAGGTGCTCGTTATAGATGTCGGCCTGCAGCTCGTCCGGGGTGAGCATCATCATCACGTCGGCCCACTTCGCGGCCTCGGCGACTTCCATCACCTTGAACTTCTCGCCCTGCGCCTTCTTGACGCCAGCGGACGTCTTGCGCAGCGCGACCGCCACCTCCTTGACGCCGGAGTCACGCAGGTTGAGCGCGTGCGCGTGCCCCTGGCTGCCATAGCCGATGACGGCGACCTTCTTGCCCTTGATCAGGTTCAGGTCGGCGTCGCGATCGTAATAGACACGCATGATATCCCCGGTGCTGGATGGCTGGATTTGCGGAATGATGACGGCAGAAACGGCAATTGGCGTGGAAAATCAAGCGTTCTTGTTGGCGCTGCCTGCTTGCCTCATGTCATTGGCCCTCGCCCTACGTCATCGGGATCATCTGCCGCGAAAATGCGCACGATGAGCTCGTCGAGGTCTTTCGGGTCAAGCTTCGCTTGGGTAATGTTTTCTCGCATCATGTGGATTGTCGCCATATATTGTGGCCCAAACTTACTGGCCAGAGCGACGATTTTTGAGCGCCGGGTGATATCACGCCAAACCGTGATGAATACAGTATCTGGCTGGGTCGGAATCTGTGCCTTCGTGTCGATGGCATATCTAAACCCTTGCCACTTGAGGTGAAGATTTCTCATTCCCTCTATAAGGCTTGCATATTTTGACACGTACGTCGGATTTGACTCCGTTATCTGGCGATAAGGCGATGCAACTTGTTCCTCAAGCAAACTAATATATTCATAAACGCGCAGAACGGCTGACACCGTGTCCTCAAGCGGACGTCCTGTTGCATCCGCGGGCGCCAAGTGTGAAATTGAGCGTTCTACGAGCGAATTAACAAGAGCCGGATGTTTTGTTGGATCAATTATAAGTTGAAGATCTGCCGCCCCGAAATTCCATAAACGAGATATTGCTTCGAGGCGCGTTCCGGACCAAATCTCCATCACGCTCGCATTGTTATCTGAGCAGATAGGCCTTGTTCGACCTGACCTAAAGTATTCCGACGTGATCTCCGAAACAGCTACGGCGATCGCTATTTGGTCGAGCATTTTGCCAATCGGGGTCTTTCCAATTAGACGCTCAAATTGCTTCCTCCGCAGCCAATCCAGCATCTTTTGTTAATCCTCACATCCCTTGCGGCCCGCGAGAAATGGCAACGACCCCGGTACGTGAGACCTCGACGAGGCCAAGCGGCAGCATGAGATCGACGAATTGGTCGATCTTGTCGGATCGCCCGGTGATCTCGAAGACGAAGCTCTCGATCGAGGCGTCGATGACCCGGGCCCGGAAGGCGTCGGCAAGCCGCAGGGATTCGACGCGGTCGTCGCCCCGCCCGCGCACCTTCACCATGGCGAGCTCGCGCTCGATCGAAGGGCCGGACACGGTAAGGTCGGTGACGCTATGCACCGGCACCAGTCGCTCGAGCTGATGGCGGATTTGCTCGATCACCATCGGGGTGCCGGTGGTGACGACCGTGATGCGCGAAACGTGCTTGGCGTGCTCGGTCTCGGACACCGTGAGCGACTCGATGTTGTAGCCGCGGCCGGAGAAGAGGCCGATCACACGCGCGAGAACGCCCGGCTCGTTGTCGACGAGCACCGCGAGCGTGTGGCGCTCCGCGCGCTCGCTGACGGTCGCGGCTGGATAGTGGGTCGTCGTTGCGTCGGACGCGCTCACACCAGCACCTTGCCTTTCTCGTCGATGGCGTTGGCGAGGTCGCCGGCCGCGTCGCCGAGCAGCATCTCGTTATGCGCCTTGCCCGACGGGATCATCGGGAAGCAGTTTTCCGTCGGATCGACGCGACAGTCGAAGATCACCGGCTTGTCGACGCTGATCATCTCGCGGATCGCATCATCGAGATCGGCCGGCTTGTCGCACTGGATTCCGACGCCGTGGTAGGCCTCCGCGAGCCTCACGAAATCAGGCAGCGCCGCGGAGTAGCTTTCCGAATAGCGCCCGCCATGCAGCAATTCCTGCCACTGGCGCACCATGCCCATATATTCGTTGTTCAAGATGAAGATCTTGATCGGCAGCCGGTACTGTGCCGCCGTCGACATCTCCTGCATGGTCATCAGCACCGACGCCTCGCCGGCGATGTCGATCACCAACGCGTCGGGATGCGCCATCTGCACGCCGACGGCGGCCGGCAGCCCGTAGCCCATGGTGCCAAGGCCACCAGACGTCATCCAGCGCTTCGGCTCCTCGAACTTGAAGAACTGCGCCGCCCACATCTGATGCTGACCGACCTCGGTCGTGATGTAGACGTCGCGATCCTTGGTCAAGGCGTATAGGCGCTCGATGGCGTATTGCGGCTTGATCACGTTCTTCGACGGCCGATACGCCAAGCAGTTGCGCGCGCGCCAACCGTCGATCTGCTTCATCCAGGCGGCATGCGCCTTCTCGTCGGTCTTTGCGCCGCGTTCACGCCATGCTTCGAGCATGTCGGCAAGCACATTGGCGCAATCGCCAATGATGCCGATATCGGCCTTGACGTTCTTGTTGATCGACGACGGATCGATGTCGATGTGGATCTTCTTCGACTTCGGCGCGAAGGCGTCGAGCCGTCCGGTGATGCGATCGTCGAAACGCGCGCCGACATTGATCATGACGTCGCATTCGTGCATCGCCCAATTGGCCTCGTAGGTGCCGTGCATGCCAAGCATGCCGAGCCACTGCGGGTCGGAAGCCGGATAGGCGCCGAGCCCCATCAGCGTCGAGGTGATGGGGAATTTCGTCAGCCGCACCAGTTCGCGCAGCAGGCGGCTCGCCTGCGGGCCGGAATTGATCACGCCGCCGCCGGTGTAGAACAGCGGCCGCTTGGCCTTCGCCATCAATTCGACCGCGGCCTTGATCTTGTCCGGGTCGCCCTTCACGCGCGGTTTGTAGGTCTTGTGCCCCGTGTTGCTCGGGCCGTGATACATCCCGGTCGCGAACTGAACGTCCTTCGGGATGTCGACGACGACCGGACCCGGCCGGCCGCTCGCCGCGACGTAGAACGCCTCGTGCAGGATGCGCGGAAGGTCGGCGATGTTCTTCACCAGGTAGTTATGCTTGGTACAGGAACGCGTGATGCCGACCGTGTCGCACTCCTGAAAGGCGTCGCTGCCGATGAGATGGGTCGGAACCTGGCCGGTGAAGCAGACCACCGGGATCGAATCCATCAGCGCGTCGGCAAGTCCGGTCACCGCATTGGTCGCCCCGGGACCCGACGTGACCAGCACGGCGCCGACCTTGCCCGTCGAGCGGGCATAGCCTTCCGCCGCATGCACCGCCCCCTGCTCGTGGCGCACGAGGATGTGCTTGACCTTTTTCTGCTGGAAGATGGCGTCGTAAATCGGCAGTACCGCCCCGCCCGGATAGCCGAAGACATGCGCCACGCCGTGGTCGGCCATCGCCTGCACCACCATCTCGGCACCTGTCATTTCGCGGTTCATGGGTCTGCTCCTGCTTTCTTCTTCCTCGGACATGCGCGGGCAACAAAAAAGGCCCCTGGAGGGCCTGGCCACACGCCACCAAAACCTCCGGCTCCTAGAGCCGGCGGGGCGGTGGCGTGCAAATTACGATAATAAGGCTCGTCGACACGGTCGTTTCCTTCGCGATTGTGGCGGAAAATACTCGCGTGACCGGACCGGGTCAAGCCGCGAGCGCCTTCAAGATGACGTCAAGCGCCTCGCCGGGCGGCGTCCAGGTCCAGCCGGGGAGCTGATTGCGGAACCAGGTGAACTGGCGCTTGGTGTAGCGGCGCGTGTCGGCAATGCCCTGGGCCGCGGCCTCATTGAGGCTCAACGCACCCTCCAAGTGGCGGATCAGCCAAGGCACGCCGTGCGCCTTCATCGCCGGCAGGAGCGGATCGAGCCGTCGCGCCGCGAGTGCTGCCACCTCCTCCAGCGCACCTGCGGCAAGCATCCCCGCAAAACGCGTTTCGATCCGCTGGCGCAGGCTGTCGCGCTCGGGGGCGAGGAAGATGCGGATCGCGTCCTGCTCGGCAATCGCCGGCGGCGTGTTGCGCTGCTGCCAGTCAGAAAGCGAGCGGCCCGTTGCCTGCCAGACCTCGAGAGCGCGAACGATGCGGCTGCGATCCTCGCGGCTCAGGCGGCCGGCGGTCACCGGATCGCATCGCACGAGCTCAGCGTGCAGCGCCGCGGCACCCACCTCCGCCAAACGTGCGCGCCAGAGCGCGCGAATATCCGCAGGAATAGGCGGGATCGTCGCCAAACCTTTGGTGAGGAGGCTGAAATAAAGGCCAGTGCCGCCGACGAGGATCGGCAGCCGGCCGGCGCGCTCGACATCCGCGATCGCCGCCGTTGCATCGCGCAGCCACTGTCCGGCGGAATAGGTCTGGGCCGCGTCGACATGGCCATAAAGGCGATGCGTCGCGCGCGCTTCCTCGTCCGGCGACGGACGCGCCGTGATGATGCGCAGGTCGCGATAGACCTGCATGGAATCGGCGTTGATGATCGCGCCGCCGGTGCGCGCCGCGACCTCGAGCGCCAGCGCCGACTTGCCGCTCGCCGTCGGCCCTGCGATAAGCACCGCCCGCCGCCCGGTTCTTCCTTCTCCTTCGGTCATCGATGACTCACGTCGCGACGCTGATCTCAAATCCGGCGCATCCATCCCTGGATGATAGCGTGATCGCGCGCGCGCGCGATGCCCTGCCTGCGGCCGGCGAGACGACCTGGCTCGCGGCGGACATCGCCGCCGACATTGCCGTCGAGATCCCGAGCGCAGACGCCAAAAGCGTCGCCGCGCGCGCAAGAGCGAAACTTGGCGACGTGCCGGTCGACATCGTCGTGCAGCCTGTGGCGGGACGGCGCAAGCATCTCCTGATCGCCGACATGGATTCCACCATGATCCAACAGGAGTGCATCGACGAGTTGGCCGACTATGTCGGGCTGAGGGCGCATATCGCGGCGATCACCGAACGCGCGATGCGCGGCGAGATCGCTTTCGAGCCGGCGCTGCGCGAGCGCGTCGCCTTGCTGAAGGGATTGCCGGTCGCGGTCATTGACGAAGTCATTCGCGAACGCATCGTATTGATGCCGGGCGGGCGCGCGCTGATCGCCACGATGCGGAAGAACGGCGCCCACACCTGCCTCGTCTCCGGCGGCTTCGTCGATTTCGTCGATCGCGTCGCGGCGATGATCGGCTTCGACGCGGCCCACGGAAACCGGCTCGAGCGCTACGGCGACGCTTTGAGCGGCGTCGTGACGGAGCCGATCCTCGGCCGTGAAGCGAAGCTCGAGACCCTCATCACGCTCCGCACAAAGTTCGGTCTCGAGCGCGACGATACGCTAGCGGTTGGCGACGGCGCCAATGATCTCGCCATGCTCGGCGAAGCCGGTCTCGGCGTCGCCTACCATGCGAAGCCGGCCGTCGCGGCCGCTGCCGCCGCACGCATCGATCACGGCGACCTCACCGCGCTGCTTTATCTGCAGGGTTATCGGCGGGAAGAGTTTGCGGGCACCTAAGCCCGCCACTGTCATTCCGGGGCGCGAGCAAAGCTCGCGAGCCCGGAATCCATAATCCCAGTGCTGCGGCGATGGATTCCGGGCCCGCCGCAAGCGGCGTCCCGGAATGACCCAGTCCTACTGCAAACTCAGTGCGACGAAGCGCAGTTCGCCCTCGGCATTGGCGACGAGGAAGAGTGCGGACTTGCGTCCGTCCTTCTTCATCTGCTCGACGCGCTTTTGGATGTCCTCGGCGTTCGCGACCGGCTCCTGCGCGACTTCGACGATCACGTCGCCGGCGCTGAGCCGCTTGTCGGCCGCAGGCGAATTCGGATCGACTGCCGTGATCACAACGCCCTTGGCGTTGTCCTTGAGTTTGTAACGCTTGCGCAGATCGTCGCTGAGATTCGCAAGGTCGAGCCCGAGCGTGCGCTTGACGACCGGTTTGTTTTCATCCTTCGGCGGCTCGGTCTTCTCGGCCGAGGCTTTCATCGCCTTCTCGCCGTCTTCGAGGCGGCCGAGCTTCACCGTCTTCTTCTCTTCCTTGCCTTTGCGAATGATGACGACCTCGACATCCGTCCCGACCGGCGTGTCGGCGACGATGCGCGGAAGGTCGCGCATCTCCTTGATGTCGCGGCCGTTGAACTTAACGATCACGTCGCCGGCCTCGATCCCAGCAGGCTTCGCCGGGCCCTTCTCATCGACGCCGGCAACGAGCGCGCCGCGCGCCGGCTTGAGGTTGAGGCTGTCGGCGATCTCGTCCGTGACTTGCTGGATGCGCACGCCAAGCCATCCGCGGCGGGTCTCGCCGAACTGCTTGAGCTGATCCATCACGGCGATGGCCGTCTTGGAGGGAACGGCGAAGCCGATGCCGATCGAGCCGCCGGACGGCGAGATGATCGCCGTGTTGATGCCCACCACCTCGCCGTTGAGGTTGAACAGCGGTCCGCCGGAATTGCCGCGGTTAATGGACGCGTCGGTCTGGATGTAGTTGTCGTACGGCCCGGAATTGATGTCGCGGTTGCGCGCCGAGACGATGCCGGCCGTCACCGTGCCGCCGAGGCCGAAGGGATTGCCGATCGCGATCACCCATTCGCCGAGACGCAGCTTGTCGGAGTCGCCGAACTTCACCGCTTTCAGCGGCTTCTCGGGCTTCACCCGCAACAGCGCCATGTCGGTCTTGGTGTCGCGGCCGACCACCTCGGCCTTGAGCTTCGTGCCGTCATTGAAGATCGCCGTGATCTCGTCGGCATCGGAGATCACGTGATTGTTGGTGGCGATCAAGCCGTCCGCATCGATCACGAAGCCGGAGCCCAGCGAATTGACGCGGCGCGGCGAATTGCGGTTCTGCCCCTCGCCGCCCGGTCCACCCTGGCCGCCCTGCCCGCGGCGGTTCTTGAAGAACTCGTCGAAGAATTCTTCGAAAGGCGAACCGGGCGGAAGCTGCGGCATCTGGGTCGATGGGCCCGATTTCGAGTCCATCTTCTGCGACGTCGAGATGTTGACGACCGCATCGATGACGGCTTCGGCCACCTCGGTGATGGCTTCGGGGCCACGCGCCTGCGCCGGCGCCGCCGGCAGCAAGACGAGCGCGGCGAAGACGCCGGCGGCAACGAGCGGACGGCGCGTGCGGGATACGGCCCTGGCGACGAGAGCGGCCATGAACGTGACATCTCCAGTTGGAATTTTCAGCAAATCTGCGCGCTCCAACCTGTGCTCTCCATGAGCGGATTCAAGCGCATTTCACGTCGAAATTAGCGCATCGATTGGGGCGGAATAGCGGCTTTTCCGGCTCCCGTTAGCTTCGCACCAGCCAGACAATGATGACGCCGACCACCGCCGAAATGATTCCGATCATGCGCAACGTCGCGTCGGGCGTCTCGAGGGCGCTTGCCATCGCCTGCTTCGCGTGACCCGGAAAAGCAGCAAACAGCAAGCCTTCGATGGCGAATACCAGCCCGACAGCCACCACAAAGTCGGACATGAACCGCCAAGCCCTATGGCGACGGACGTGTCGAGGACGCCGGCGCCTGTGTCTGATCCTTCATCTTACCGGATGGATCGGTAAAGTAACGGAAGAAGTCGGTATCCGGCTTGAGCACCATCCGCGTGTCATTGTGGCGCAAGCCGTTTTCATAGGCCTGCATGGACCGGTAGAAGCCGAAGAAGTCGCGATCCTGCCCGTAGGCCTCGGCGAAGATGCGGTTGCGGGTCGCATCGCCCTCGCCGCGGATCTGCTCGGAACGGGACTGGGCGTCGGCGACGAGGACCGTCACATCGCGGTCCGCGCGCGAGCGGATTTCCTGCGCCTTCTGCGCGCCGTTCGCGCGGAACTCGGCCGCCTCGCGCTGCCGCTCCGTCTTCATGCGCTCATAAACCGCCTGGCTGTTCTGCTCCGGCAGGTCGGCGCGGCGAATGCGCACGTCGACCACGTCGATGCCGAACGCCTTGGCTTCGCGGTCGACCTGTTCGCGGATGCGGGCCATCAGCCGGTCGCGCTCGTCGCGCACGACATGCGTGAAGGTCGTTTCGCCGAGCACCCGGCGCAGCGACGAATTCAGCATCGTCGAGAGGCGCGAATTGGCGCCATCGACCGTGCCGACGGTCTGATAGAAACGCAGCGGATCATTGATCCGGTAACGCGCGAAGGCGTCGACCACAAGCCGCTTCTGATCCGACGCGATGACTTCCTGCGCGGGGTTTTCGAGATCGAGGATGCGCTTGTCGATCGAAATGACGCTGTCGATCAGCGGCACCTTGAAGTTCAGGCCCGGCACCGTGATCACGCGCACTGGCTGGCCGAGACGGACCACCAGCGCCTGACGCGTCTGGTAGACGGTAAAGATCGTGCCATAACCGACGACGACGATGATGGCCAAAAGGACGAGCGCGAGGCCGCCGGCGAGGTTCAGTCTCATCGGTTGCCCCCCTGCTGTCCTTGCGGGGCATTCTGCGCCGGCGGCCGTGGCGCCCTGTTGAGCTCATTGAGCGGCAGGTAGGGCACGACGCTCGAGCCGTTCTTGTCGGCATCGAGGATAATCTTGTCGGTGCCGGCCATGACGCGTTCCATGGTCTCGAGATAGATGCGCTCGCGCGTCACGGCCGGCGCCTTCTTGTATTCGTCCAGCACCTTCAGGAAGCGCGCCGTCTGGCCTTTCGCCTCGGCGACTGTCTGCTCGCGATAGGCTTCCGCCGCCTGGATGATCTGGGCGACGCGGCCGCGCGCTTCCGGGATCACGCGGTTGGCATAAGTCTGCGCCTCGTTTTGCGCGCGCTCGAGGTCGGCGCGCGCCGCCTGCACGTCACGGAAGGAATCGATGACTTGCGTCGGCGGATCGACCTTCTGCATCTGCACCTGCGAGATCTGGATGCCCGCCGAATAGGTATCGAGCGTCTTCTGCATCAGATCATGCACGGCGGTTTCGATGTTCTGCCGCGCGCCGGTCAGGATCGGTTGGATTTCGGAGCGGCCGACCACCTCGCGCATCGCGCTCTCGGCCACTGCCTTCACGGTGCCTTCGGGATTCTGGATGTTGAAGAGATATTCGCTCGCGCCGTTCGGCTTGATGATCCACAGCACCGAGAAGTCGACATCGACGATGTTCTCGTCGCCCGTGAGCATCAGGCTCTCTTCCGGAACATCGCGCATGGTGGTGCCACGGCGCGCGTCCTCCACGAGCCGCATACCGACATCGATGCGGTTGACCCGCGTCACCTTCGGCGTCAGCACGGACTCGATCGGATAAGGAAGGTGGTAATTGAGGCCCGGCTTCGCGTCGCGCACATATTGCCCGAAGCGCATCACGACGCCGAGCTCGTCCGGCTCGACTCGGAAGAAGCCCGAGAAGCCCCAGATTGCGACCGCCGCGAGGGCAATGAGCGCGAAGCCCTTACCGCCGAGATTGCCGCCGGGAAGGACGTTGCGCAGCCGGTCCTGACTCCGGCGCAGCAGATCCTCGAGATCGGGCGGGGTCGGCCCCGATGATTGCGGGCCCGAACCCCACGGACCCTTGGGGCCAGAGCCCCACGGGCCCCCGCCTTGATTGCTCCACGGCATATAAATCTCCTGCGCGACCCGACGCCTGCGAACGGGCCCGCTCCATGTCGGGCGGGGTTATACGTGACCCCTCTCCCCCTTTCAACGCAAGGTCTTGCGGCAAATTGCGCGAATGTGAAACGGTTTAGCGGGATCAGGATACGCCGCGCCGGCGGTAAGTGACCCATGTTGTCGGCGCAGAATCCTCCGGCGCAGGCTCGGGGCGCTCGCGCGCGACCTCCTCCCAGACGCTGTCGTCAAGGCGAGGAAAGCGCGTGTCGCCCTCCGGATTTGCGTGGACGATGGTCATCTCGATGCGCGTCGCGCGCGGCATCAGCGCCTCGTAAATGTGACTGCCGCCGCCGATGACGATCGCATCGCAGCCGCGCCGCAAGGCGTCGCCGCGCGCAACCTCCAACGCCCTTTCGATTGTCGTCGTCACGACGGCGCCGGCGGCGACATAGCCCGCATCGCGGCTGACGACGATGTTCGTGCGACCTTTAAGCGGCCGTCCGAGCGACTCGAACGTCTTTCGCCCCATGATGATCGGCTTGCCGATCGTCAGCGCGCGAAAGCGCTTCAAGTCGGATTTGAGCCGCCACGGCATCGCATTGTCGCGACCGATGACGCCGTTCTCGGCAACCGCAACGACGGGGACGATGTCCATCAGTCGCGGTCCGGCGCCGCAAGCCGCGCCAACGCCGCGCCGCTGACGCGACAGTTCGTCCATCCGTCGAGCATCGTGGCGCCCTGCGCTTTGTAGAATTCGATCGACGGCGTGTTCCAGTCGAGCACCGACCATTCGAGCCGTGTCCAGCCCTCGGTGACGCAGCGCGCGGCAAGGTGTTTCAGCAGCGCCTTGCCGATACCTTTGCCGCGATGCGCCCGGCGCACGAAGATGTCTTCGAGAAAGATGCCGCTGCGGCCACTGAAGGACGAGAAATTCAGATACCAGAGCGCAAAGCCGACCGGCTCGCCATTCCATGCGCCGAAATCGCAAAAGGTGCGTGGCAAGGGGCCAAACAGCGCCGCGTCGATCATCGCTTCGGTCGCGTCGACCTCGTGCGTGAGCTTTTCGTATTCGGCAAGCTCGCGCACAAAGGCGAAGACGAGCGGCGCTTCACCAGGCTGCGCAGGGCGAATACTGAGCGACATCAAGAAAAGTCGAACGTCATGCGAGCGCGCGCTGGCGTTTCGGCCATTTGACGACAATTGCGTCTTCGACGAAGAGGCCGTTAAGGCCAACACCCCTTATCGTCACTACTTCCCCTCCCACCTTACCGGCATAATCCAAAATTCGCGTGGCTTCCGCCGAGCCCGGCTTCTCGGCTGAAATCCGTACGCGAGGATCAATCTCCGGAAGTTTTCCTTCGCGCCGCAATTCGATGAGCTTGAATACAAAGGGATGAGAGGGCATCGCAGTAACGACGCGGAATGCGAAATCCTCATAACCGTCATCGCTCGTTAACTTGATCAGATACGCTCCTTCGACAGGAACTTGATTCCGTTCAAGGACATCCACCAAATGGATGAGATCGTCGCTCTTCACCAATGTCGTCGTATCCATTGAAGGACTCCACTCTTCGGATCTCCGACAGAACGTACCATCGCCTCGGCTCGATCCTTCGCGACCAATTCGTATCGACAATCCTCTCGCCAATCGCTGACTATACGCCAGTTTCTGTCCAATTCGACATCAGCGGCAGCGTCCTTCTTGATCAGTTCATCAAGCCCCGAACGAACAATCAACTCTCCCGGGAGATGCGTGAAAATGGATCGGACAAATTTTGGATCGGGAATTTGCCGAGCGCCAAACTGGTTGGCGATACAAGCTTTCAGTGCCAATTCTACCACATAGCCTGCCAGGTAATGAGCGCCAGACCATAGTCGACGATCGACCAGCGTCTGCGCCTCTAAAAGACGTGCTTCGGCGAGAGCAATCAAAGTATCTTTATCAACCGGCCCGCTCACACCGCCACCGGCGCCTTGATCGCGGGATGCGGCTCGTAGCCTTCCAGCGTGAAGTCCTCGTAGCGGAAGCCGAAGATGTCCTTCACTGCGGGATTGAGCGTCATGCGCGGCAGCGCGCGCGGCGGGCGCGTGAGCTGCAGATGCGCCTGTTCCATGTGGTTCATGTAGAGGTGCGCATCGCCGAAAGTGTGGACGAATTCGCCCGGTGCGAGGTTCGTCACCTGCGCCACCATCAGCGTCAAGAGCGCGTAGGAAGCGATGTTGAACGGCACGCCGAGGAAGATGTCCGCTGAGCGCTGATAGAGCTGGCAGGAGAGCCGGCCCTTGGCGACGTAGAACTGGAAGAGGCAATGGCACGGCGGCAGCGCCATCTTGTCGACGTCCGCCGGGTTCCAGGCACTGACAATGAGGCGGCGCGAGTCTGGATTGCGCCGGATCATCTCGACGACGTTCGCAATCTGATCGATGGCGCCGCCGTCCGGCGTCGGCCATGAGCGCCACTGATGACCATAGACGGGGCCGAGCTCGCCCCGCTCGTCCGCCCATTCATCCCAGATCGTGACGCCGTGGTCGTTGAGATATTTGATGTTGGTGTCGCCCGCGAGGAACCACAGCAATTCGTGCACGATCGACTTGAGGTGGACCTTCTTCGTCGTCAGGAGCGGGAAGCCTTCGCGCAGGTCGAAGCGCAGCTGCCGCCCGAAGACCGAGAGCGTGCCCGTGCCGGTCCGGTCGTGCTTTTCGACGCCGTCGGCGAGCACGCTTTCCATCAGGTCGAGATACTGGCGCATGCTACGAGCCCTAGAGCGATTCAGCCCTTAACATAGCTTCGCCGCAGCGCACCTGCCATGGGCGGTTGTCACCGTCCACCGCTTACCTATTGCCGTCATCCTGAGGTGCTCGGCCGAGAGGCCCCTTTCGTCATGGCCGGGCTTGTCCCGGCCATCCACGTCTTGCTTGCGGCCGAAAAAGAAAAAAGACGTGGATGCCCGCAACAAGTGCGGGCATGACGGAGCTAGGTGAGAGAGCCTGATTTTAGGCTTACTTCGCCTCGATTCCCGCCGCCTTGATGATCGGGGTCCATTTGTCGATCTCGGCCTTCACATGGGCGGCGAGCGCCTCCTGCCCCCGCGCCTTGCCCTCGGGGATGTCGCTGCCGAGGTCGAGGAGCCGCTTGCGGACCGTTTCGTCGCTCAGCGCCTTGTCGAGTGCGGCGCTCAGCTTATCGAGCACGGGCTTGGGCGTGCCTTTCGGCGCGAAGAAGGCGTTCCACGCCGACGTCAGATATTCGGGCAGCCCGGCTTCCTTGGTCGTCGGTACGTCGGGGAGCGCTGGATTGCGCTCCGGCGTCGCGATCGCGTAAGCCTTGATCGTGCCCGCCTGCACCTGCGGCACCGCATTGACGATCTGATCACACATGTAATCGACCTGACCGGCGACGAGCGCGTTCATCGACGGGCCGGTTCCCGTGAAGGGGATCAGCGTCGGCTTCACGCCGAGGAGATGATTGAGCAGCAGGCAGGTCGTGAACGAGACGGAACCGACGCCGGCATGCGCCTCGTTGAGCTTGCTGCCGTTCGCCTTCACATAGGCGATGAACTCTTTGAGGTCCTTCGCCGGAAAATCCTTCTTGGCGAGGATGAGGATCGGCGTTCCCGCGATCAGGCCGATCGGCTCGAAGTCCTTGCGCGGGTCATAGGCGAGCTTCGGATAAAGGCCGACCGAGGCAGCGTGCGTGCCCATATGGCCGGTGATGATCGTGTAGCCGTCGGGCGTCGCGCGCATCGCCCGGGTCGACGCAGTGGTGCCGCCGGCACCGACCACGTTCTCCACCACCAGTTGCTGGCCGAGCGTGCGCGACATGTGCTCGCCGACAATGCGCGTCACGGTGTCGGTCGGGCCGCCGGCCGCGAACGGCACGATCACGGTGATCGGGCGGGTCGGATAGGCGGCCTGCGCGAGAGCCCCGGTTGCTGCAAGCAGCAGGGCCGCGCAGGCGAGAAGCGCTTTCTTCATGGGTCGTCCTTAAGCGATCGGTTGAACTTTCGTCCGACCGAAGCCGAGCACTGAGCCTGAAAGCAACACCCACTTTAGGTGGTGAGACAACTCGCCTCAGTTATTCCACGAAAACCTCGTCCCGCTTGCCGCGGATCATCGGCAGGATCGCGATGATGAGCAGTATGGCGGACAGGATGATGAGCCCCGCCGAGATCGGGCGGGTGAGGAACACCGTCGCGTCACCCCGCGCGAGCAGCATGGCGCGGCGCAGGTTCTCCTCCATCAGCGGGCCGAGCACGAAGCCGAGCAGCATCGGCGCCGGCTCGAAGTCGTGCTTGATCAGCCAATAGCCGACGAGACCGAAAATCCCGGTCAGAACGACATCGAAGGGCGTGTTGTTGAGCGTGTAGACGCCGATGCAGCAGAACACGAGGATCATCGGGAACAGGAGCCGGTAGGGCACCCGCAGCAGCCGCACCCACACGCCGACCAGCGGCAGGTTGATGATGACCAGCATCAGATTGCCGATCCACATCGAGGCCACGAGCCCCCAGAACAGGTCCGGCTGCTTGGTCATCACCTGCGGCCCCGGCACGATGCCGTGGATGGTCATCGCGCCGACCATGAGCGCCATGACCGCATTCGGCGGGATGCCGAGCGTCAGAAGCGGAATGAACGACGTTTGCGACGCGGCATTGTTGGCGCTTTCAGGCCCGGCGACGCCCTCGATAGCCCCCTTGCCGAAACGCGAGGGGTCCTTCGCGATCTTCTTTTCCAGCGTGTAGGAGCCGAAGGCGGCGAGGATCGTGCCGCCGCCCGGCAAAATCCCGAGCAGCGAGCCGAGAATGGTGCCGCGCAGAACGGCCGGCGCCGCATCGCGCAGATCCTTCTTCGTCGGCATCAGACCCGTGACTTTCTTCTGCACAAGGTCGCGCTCCTCGGCGACTTCGAGATTGCGCATGATCTCGGAGAAGCCGAACACGCCCATCGCGAGGCCGACAAAGCCGATGCCGTCGGACAGCTCGATGATGCCGAAGGTCATGCGGGTCTGACCGGTCTCGATGTCGGTGCCGACCATCGAGAGCAGAAGTCCGACGAGGATCATCGACACAGCCTTGGCGACGGAGCCCTTCGCCAGCACGACTGCGAAGACGAGACCGAGCACCATCAGCGAGAAATATTCCGCGGGACCGAATTGGAGCGCGATGCTGGTCAGCGGCTTGCCGAGCGCCGCGACGACGACGGTCGCGACGCAGCCGGCGAAGAACGAGCCGATCGCGGCGATCGCAAGCGCCGCCCCTGCCCGGCCCTGCTTCGCCATCTGGAAGCCGTCGAGCGTCGTGACGACGGAAGCGGATTCACCTGGAATGTTGACGAGGATCGCCGTGGTCGAGCCGCCATACATCGCGCCGTAATAGATGCCGGCGAGCATGATCAGCGCACCGACCGGCGGCAGCCCGAAGGTGATCGGCAGGAGCATCGCGATGGTCGCGAGCGGGCCGATGCCCGGCAGAACGCCGATCAGCGTGCCGACGAGCGCGCCGAGCAGGCACATGCCGAGATTGACCGGATGTGCGGCGACCGAGAAGCCGAGCGCAAGGTTGTGAAACAGCTCTTCCATGGCGCCCCTCGCTCAGAAAAAACTCGGCCAGAGGGCCATGGGAAGATTGAGCACGTAGGGGAACAGGACCGCGCAGAACGCCGCGAGGACCGCGCCCCAGATCAGGGTCTCCAGCCATCGCATCTCCGGCGTCGCCAGCGACGACACGACGACGAGCAGAAAGCTCGAGGGAATAAGGCCGAGGGTTCGGATGGTTGCCGCGAAAACGAAGACCGCCGCGGTGACGAACAGCGGACCGCGGATCGCGAATCGCTCGAGCGGCGGGCCCGTCACGACCACCGCATGCGCCATGATGGCGAGCGCGTTGAGCGCGAGCAGTCCCATGAACAGGCGCGGCGCCGTGCCCGGGCCGAACTGAATGCCCTGCATCCCCGGCAAATCGGACGAGGCCCAAAAGGCAACCGCGGCCAAAGCCACAAGCGCAAGACCGCCGAAAAAGTCCTGCGGATTGCGGATGACCCCCCACATCGGCGGCCGTTCGGCCACCGTCTTGTCGACCTGCGTCACGCGCTCCCCCTGAACGAGCGGTTTCTTTATCCGAGCCCTAGCACATCCTTTTCGCACCGTTCAAACAAGTCCGAGATAGCCCACCAAAGCCGCGACGCCGAAGACCCAAAGAGGGTGGATGCGCGTGAAATAGGCGATCGCCGCCATCGCAAGCGTCAGAGCGAAAGCGACCGCGCTCACGTCAGCCGCTTGGGCGAGAATGAGCGCACTCGCGGCGATGAGCCCGACGGAGACCGGCACCAGGCCCAACTGGATGACCACGCGCCACTGCGCATATTCAAAGCGCGTCCAGACATGCCCCATGCCATAGGCAAGGAGCGAAGTCGGCCCGCACATCGCCAAGGTCGCGACGATCGCGCCCGCAATGCCCGCGACATGGAAGCCGATCAGCGTCACCACGATGATGTTCGGCCCGGGCGCGACCTGTGCGATGGCGAACAGATCGGCGAATTGATGGTCGGTCATCCAGCCGAGGACCTCGACGGCCTGCCGGTGCATTTCCGGGATCGCCGCATTCCCGCCGCCGACCGCCAAGAGCGAGAGCAGCAGGAAATGGGCGACCAAGGTGCCGAGCGTGTTGTTCTCGGCACTCATCGGCGCCACCGCCATGCGAGCGCGATGCTGATCGGCGTCATGACGAGGAGCGCCCACAGGAGCGGCGTTCGCAACACGCCGACCGCGAGGAAGATCACGATGGCGACGAGCGGCGCAGGGCCGATGCCGCGGCGAAACAAAGGGACCGCCATTTTGGCGGCGACGGCAACGATCAGCCCGGCAGCGGCGGCGGCGAGCCCCGACAAGATGCGCTGCAGCGCCGCCATATCGCCGTAGCGCGCGTAGAGCGCCCCCAGCACCATCACCACAACCATCGCCGGGGCAAGGATCGCAAAGAGCCCGACGAGCGCGCCGAACGGCCCGCCGATGCGCGAGCCATAGACCACCGCAAAGTTGACGATGTTCGGCCCCGGCAGGAACTGGCAGAGGGAAAAGACCTCGTTGAACTCCTCGGCGCTCATCCAGCGCCGCTCCTCGACGATCATGCGGCGGGCGAAGGGCAGCGCGCCGCCGAACGCCGTCGCCGACACGTAGGAGAGGACGAGGCACAGCTCGGTGAGGGTGGGACGCGGACGAAGCGGAGGAGCAATGGCGGGCGACGCCTCGGACATTATGATGGTTTAGCGCCCGTCTCCGCGCGGCAGAAGAGCGCGCGGCGGCATGACGGAATTGCGAACCATTATTTTGGAGACGCGCGACGATGAGAGGATCGACGCGCGGATCGCCATGGCCGTTGCCGGGGATGAGGCGAAGCGGTGCCGCTTCCTTCGCCTCTCTCGTCGTAGGGAGAGGTCCGTGGGAGAGGTCCGTCATCGCCGGGCCTGTCCCGGCGATCTCGCTTAGGCATGCGCGGTGCGTTCCTCATCGGGGTGGCCGGAACAAGTCCGGCCATGACGAAGAACGGGAGGTTCGCTCCGTCACCTCTCCCATAGGGAGAGGTCGACGCGCGCAGCGCGGCGGGTGAGGGGTTACGGACTCTCGATAGGCTCTAACCCTCACCCGGATCGTCTCGCTGCGCTCGCCGATCCGACCTCTCCCTCTGGGAGAGGTGAAGAGGTGAAGAGGCGCAGCCGCGCTCTCTCCCGTGTCGTCCCCGCGAAAGCGTGGACGACTCTGTCATTTCGGATTGCCGCACTCGGATCGGCGCTTCGCGCCGTCCGAGCACAGGCGAAGCGGCAAGTCCGGAATCCATACGCCGCAGCGCCAGCGATCATCCGCAGCACCGGGATTATGGATTCCGGGTTCGCGCTGCGCGCGCCCCGGAATGACAGGCCTTGACACGCCAAAGAAAATATTCCTATGATGCGTCGTCCACTCCACGAGGGGCGTCTTCCGGAGGCGTCTTGGAGATGGGAGTGGATGCGGCGCCCGCGGGCCGGCTCTACGCAAGCCGTCACTCGGGGGACACCGGGGCTCCGTCCCCCGCCACTAGGAGCGGGTGCCAGGAGCTGGCTGAAGGGTGCGCTCTCTTCGGAGTGTGTCCGAAGCGCGGTCCCGGGGTTTCTATAAACGCCGCGGCGGAACGGGCGCTAGTCGTTCCCCCGCCAGAGTGGAGCGCCGTGAGGCGTGGACGCTGATCGCAAAGCGTCCGCCGCGCCTTACCAGCGTGGCTTCGGCGGCGTCTCGCACACGCCGTCATAAGGATGCGCCTCGCGGCGCTCCACCTCCCCTCATTCGGGGAGGGCTTGGCAAACCTCGGGGCGTTTCGCCCGCGAGAATGCGGCCGGCTGTTTGAAAATCGGATCAAGAGGAATCGAAGCGGAGGGGCGCTCTTCCCCTCTCCCATGGGAGAGGGGAAAGAAATGCGGTGCCCACGATCACCCCACGACCGCCGTCATCGCCGGGCTTGTCCCAGAGCGGTTAAGGATTCACGGCCTTGTCATTCCGGGGCGCCGCTCCTGCGGCGAGCCCGGAATCCATACGCCGCAGCCTCGGCGATCAAATCGCAGTACCGGGGTTATGGATTCCGGGCTCGCGCTACGCGCGCCCCGGAATGACCAGAGAAGAGAGCGCTCCGCCTTACCTCAAGAGGAGTGAACAGAGCGAGCGTACCGCTTTCGCGCGACGCCGCCGCTCAGCGTGCGTCCGCTCTTTTTTCTTCACCACTCCCTCTCTATATTTGGGGTGCCGGTCGCAAGGCCGGATATGGCGATAAATGGCCGTCGTAATAAACCATTCGGACCCGGGGGCGGTACCCGGCGCCTCCACCCAAGCCCAGCCTCCGCCTGGGTTTCGGCGGGGGCGAAATAGGATCGACGAGGGCGTAAAGGGCGTGCTTTTGCCCGGCATGGTTCCGCCGTTATCGGGCCACTCGTATAGTTGCGAATGACAACTATGCTCCGGTTGCTCAGGCCGCGTAAGCGGTTTGAAATACCGATCTTAAGTCCTGACGTGTAGCAGCGGCAGGCGGGGTCCGGAGGCACCTGGCAACAGAAGCCTCCACTTCGCTTTTCCGCGCTCCAGAGGCGCGACCGCTCTTGCGAGTGTGTTGAAAACTTCGAGACGCCGCCCCTGCCGTGTCGAAATTAGTCGCATAATATCTGGTGCGATTCATCCGCGGTGGCGCAAAGAAGCTCTTCCATGGCCGTCGACCACATCCGATACGATCTTCTCGTGCGCGGCGCGCTGCGCGACGTGGTGCGCGGCGTCCTCGCCGACGTGGCGCGCAACGGGCTGCCCGGCGATCATCACTTCTACGTCGCGTTCGACACGCGGGTCGAAGGCGTCGGCATCTCGTCGCGTCTGCGCACGCAATATCCCGAAGAGATGACGATCGTCCTGCAGCATCAGTTCTGGGATCTGAAGGTCAGCGAGATCGGGTTCGAGGTCGGCCTCTCGTTCAATGGGGTGCCGGAACGTCTGGTCGTGCCCTTCGACGCGCTGAAAGGTTTTGCCGATCCGTCAGTGCAGTTCGGGCTGGAGTTCGAAGTCGCGCTCGACAAGACGAAAGACGGCGAGCCGGCGTTGCCGGCGACGGACGCTAAGCCGGGCGCGGCGCGCAGCAAACCTCAGCGCGCTGAGAACGAGAAAGACACGAAGCCCGTTTCCGCGCCGGCGCCGGCGCCCTTACCGGCGGCCGAGAATGACAGCGAACCGGGCAAGCCGTCGGGCGGCGCCGAGGTCGTGCGGCTGGATCGTTTCCGCAAGAAGTGACGCGCTTCGTTGTCGTGCGCGCGCTTGACCCGCGCATGCCGCTTCGGCACGCACAGCCCACCCGTCCATGACGAACAAGGGGCGACGCTCCAATGACCAAGACGCGCACCGAGACTGACACCTTTGGCCCGATCGCGGTCGCCGACGACCGCTATTGGGGCGCGCAGACACAACGCTCGCTGGAGAATTTCCCGATCGGCACCGAGCACATGCCGCGGCCGATCATCCGCGCGCTCGGCATCGTCAAGCGCGCCGCCGCCGAGACCAATCAGAAGCTCGGCAAGCTCGACGCCAAGCGCGCCAAGGCGATCATCAACGCCGCGCAGGAGGTGATCGAGGGAAAGTTCGACGATCACTTTCCGCTCGTCATCTGGCAGACGGGCTCCGGCACGCAGACCAACATGAATGCCAACGAGGTGATCGCCAATCGCGCCAACGAGGCGCTGGGCGGGACGCGTGGCCAAAAGTCGCCGATCCACCCGAACGACCACGTCAATATGAGCCAGTCGTCGAACGACTGCTTCCCGACTGCGATGCATATCGCCGCAGCGGAGGAGATCCATAACCGGCTCCTGCCCGCCTTGGCGCATCTCCACGAGGCCTTGGCGGCCAAGGTGAAGGCGTTCTCCGGCATCGTGAAAATCGGTCGCACGCACACGCAGGATGCGACGCCGCTCACGCTCGGCCAAGAGTTCTCAGGCTATGCCGCGCAAGTGAAGGAGGGCCGCCGCCGCGCGCAATTGGTGCTGCGCGACCTCTATCCGCTGGCGCAAGGCGGCACGGCGGTCGGAACCGGTCTCAACGCTCCGCCGCAATTCGCGAAGCTCTTCGCCGAACGCGTCGCCGCGCTGACGAAATTGCCGTTCGTGACCGCGCCCAACAAGTTCGAGGCGCTGGCGGCACATGACGCCTATGCCTTCGCGCATGGCGCGCTCAATTCAATCGCCACGGGCCTCTTCAAGATTGCGAACGACATCCGCTTTCTCGGCTCCGGCCCACGCTCGGGACTAGGCGAACTCATCCTGCCGGAGAACGAGCCGGGTTCCTCGATCATGCCGGGCAAGGTCAATCCGACGCAGTGCGAGGCGCTGACCATGGTCTGCTGCCAGGTGTTCGGGAATCAAACAACAGTGACCGTCGCCGCGAGCCAGGGCCACTTCGAGCTCAACGTGTTCAAGCCGGTGCTGGCGAATGCGATGCTGCAGTCGATCCGTCTGCTCGCCGACGCCGCCCATTCCTTCACCGACCGTTGCGTCATTGGAATTCGTGCCGATAAGGCGCGAATCGCCGATCTCATGCAGCGCTCGCTGATGCTGGTGACAGCGCTCGCGCCGAAGATTGGCTACGACAATGCCGCGAAAATCGCCAAGACGGCGCACGCCAAAGGGACGACGCTGAAGGAAGAGGCCATCGGCCTCGGCCTTGTAACCGCGAAGGAATTCGACACGCTGGTGCAGCCGCGCAAAATGACGCGGCCAGCTTAGTGTCCCGAACTAGCGAAAATGCGGCCACACCGTGATATGCAAGAGGGTAGCCGATCACCTAACCGTGTGTTGCCACGACGGGTCATCTGGCCAATGTGAACTGTGGGGGCCTGGAATGACGTTGCGACCTTCGCGTCCGACGTCCGCCATTACTGAGTGCGGCGATGGCCGAGATTGTTAATCTGCGCGTTGTGCGCAAGCGCGCGGAACGCGAAGCAAGAGCTGAACACGCGCAACAAAATCGCATCAAGCACGGCCTGAGCAAGGTCGAACGCGAGTTGCAGCGCGCGCGCAAGGCCAAGAGCAAGCGCGATCTCGACGGTCACCGTCTCGAGCCTGGAGACGACACATGAACTCGCCCGTCATCAAACGCTCGATCGTCGTCGCTGGTCATAAGACCAGCGTCAGTCTCGAGGATGCTTTCTGGTCCGGCTTGAAGGAAATTGCCGGCGAACGCGGCATGACGCTGTCGGAACTTGTGGCCACCATCGACACGGGTCGCAACCACGGAAACCTGTCCTCGGCGATCCGGCTTTTCGTCCTTGGTCACTATCGTGACCAGTCGCGCTCGCATGAGCGCGCTCCGGTCACACGGGAGATGGCGCCCGCCCTCTCACCGTCCGAGACCGAATAGCTTTTCGAAGACGTTTGGCGCCGAACGGGGCGGCGGCGCCGCATTCCCAGAGACCGAGCCGGCGCGACGATTGGAGTCGGGGCGATGTGTATTCGCACGCCGGGGCGCAGGCGCTGGACGAATATCAACGGGCGGCGGTAGCGTCGGCGCAGTTTCGCTCGTGGCTGGCGCCGGCGCGGTAGCAGGCGCAGCGGGCCCCCGCGTCACGGGCCGGGCGGGCGGCAGCGGAACCGGCGCAGGCGTCGCCGGGGACGCGCCCGGCGCCCCCTCCTCGCGCATGATGTTCGGTGTTTCCGTCGGGACGACGGCCGCCTCGCGCGCCTTGCGCTCGGCTTCCCGCTTCGCCTGAGCGTCGGCCTCAGCCTTGGCGCGCTGCTTGGCGGCCTCTTCGGCGCGCCGCAGCGCCTCCTCGGTTGCACGCCGCTCGGCTTCGGCCGCATCGAGCCGTTTCGACTGCACGTCGACGGAGCGCAGCGTCAGCCAGCCCAATAGCGTGGAGACATCGACGCTGCGATTCGGCGCCTCCAACGGGCCCCGCAGCATCACCAAAATCTGCGGCCGTCCAGCAGGCCCCGCGCCGGTCTGCGCCGGCCCGACAAGTGTGAGACGCGCATCGAGCGTGCGGCGCGTGAGATCGACGATGGCATTGACATCGAGGTCCGCGCGGTCGCCGTGCGCGGTCAGATTCGCAAGCTGCGCCTGCCCAGCCGACATCGTGAAGGCGGCGTCGATGCGCCCCAAGGCCAAGCGGTCGCGCTCGAGAGCTTTTTCCACCAGCGTCCTCAGCTTATCGGCATCCGTCGACGCGCCTTGCTCGGCAAGGCGGGCAACGGCATCGAAGGCTCGCGGACCGAGCCCGGCAACCGCCGCGTCTTTGATCGTCAGCGTGCCGGAACCCGTCAGTGACGCGGCAAGCGCTGCGGGGGTGCGCCCAAACCCTTTGGTGTCGATCTGAAAGTCGAGCTTGCCGGCCAAGGGCGCGCGCGCGCCGTCTCGCGTCAGCGTTTCCAGGTCGGCGCCGGACACGGTCATTTCGGTCGCCGCCGTCAATCCGGCTTCCGTGCCTTGCAGCGTCACGCGGCCGGACATGCTGCCATTGGCGAGCGTGGCGCTCATCGCATCCAGGGTTGCGTCGGAGCCGTCGAATTTCAGACCGGCCTTGAACGCGCGGGCCTCGAGGTTCGGGGTCAGACGCGCACGCGTCGCGGCGAGCGCGATGTCGCCTATCCAACCCGACAGAAGCCGCGACGCAAACGGCTCCGACGACCATGCGCCACCGGCCGCTCCGCTTGTGGGCATTGCCGCGAAGGCGCCGATCAGGCCAGGGATGTCGATCGTGTCGGCGTCGATGCGACCACCGACGCGCCCTCCCCCTGCGAAAGCCAGCCTTCCGCCAATCTTGTTGCCGCCGATATGGCCGGTGATCTCTTCAAAGGCCGTGCGTTGCGGCTCGAGATTGATGCGCGCTTTGAGCGATACCGGCGAAGGTGCTCCGGCGTCGCCGAAAATCCCGTGCAGCGATGTGAGGTCCGCGACCTTGACGCTGATCGTGCCCTCGCCACGCGGCCCTTCCTTGCCCAGCACGGACATGCGCCCGCGCAGATCGCCGTCGAGCCCTCCCGCCGCGAGCTTCCCCTCGATGCTGAGGTCGCTGCCGGGCCGTCCGCTCGCCGTCACCCGAAGGGCGCCGGCTTCCGTTCCACCCGGAACGATACGATCAAGATTGAGCAAGCGGAGCAGCGCGGTGCTCTCTTTGGCGTCGAAGGCGCTAGTGATCTTCGCGTCCCAGGATTGAGTGTCCGCGAGATTGCCTCTGACGGTGGCATCGGTCGTCACCGCAACGCCGGCGGCCGTACCAGTCAGGCGCAATGTCGTCTGCGGCGCTCCGCCCTCGGCCGCACTGAAATTCAATGCCGCGCGAAGCTTCGCCGGCGCGAGACGCGGAACCGAAGCGTTCACAGCTGCTGCCGCCGAAGGCCAAAATCCCGCGATCGCGTCGGCAACACCGTGCATGTCATCGCCGGCGATATCGAGCGTGAGCGCACCGCGCGGCTTCGACCACGGGCCTTGCACGCGGCCGCTCGCCTCGATCGACGCGCCGGCGAGATCACCGATCGTCGCGCGCTCCACCACGAGGCCACTGGCGCCGACGCTCAGCTTCGCTTTGAAATCGCGTGCGCGCACACCGGCATATGTCGCAACATTGAGATCGGCGTTGAGGAAGATTTCCGCCGGCATCGCGGCTGCGAGGTTCGGCAATGCCGCCTGCAACAGGGCCACGGTGCCGTCGACGTCAAGCTCCGCCGCCTTGAGATCGAGATCGAGCTTTGCCGGACGCTTCGCGTCTCTCGCGTCATAAGCAAGGCGGCCGGAAATGGCCTTGCGATCGACGTTAACGTCGAGACGGTCGATGGCGAAGCGGCCCTTGCCGAGCGTCACGTCTCCGCTCGCCTGAAAGGTGCCCAGCCGTGCCGCGCCGGTGTCGGCGCGTCCTTCGAGCCATGCGGCCAGCGCCGTCGCGTCAGCCGCCTCGATCTTGGCCGGCCCCACGAAAGACACCGCCTTCTCGACGCTGCCCAACGCGCCCTTGGCGCTGACGACGGTTCCGCCCGGCGCACGGAAATCGGCCGACTCGACGCGCCAGCCCTCCGTGCTCCCGGCAATGGCGCCGCGGAAGTCCCTGATGACGCCGCCACCGAGCGTGACATTGTCGACCCGGACGGAGAGTTTCACCGGAAACGCCGGCGGCGCGCCGTCGAACGGCCGCGCCAGCGAACTCAACGCGACGAGCGGCAGCTGGCGGGTCGCGGCTGGCAGCGCCGCGAGCCGGTCAAGGTCGGCTTGCCGTGCCGTCAGGGTCGCGTCGAGCTTCGGAGCGGCGCCGAACGTGAACTTTCCGCCGCCGGTCAGCTTGAGCGTGCGCGGCTCGACGCCATAGGCGACCTCGATATGGTCGAGGATCGCGCCCGCGGGGCTCGCATGCATTTTCGCGGTGACGCGCCAAGGCTGGTTGGCGACGACCTGGCCGGCCGAGAGCTTGACGTCTGGCGTGCGCGTGCGCACGAAAGTCCCGCTGAATTCCGGAGCGCCATTCTCCAGCGTCAGCGCGCCGTCGATCTCATTGGTGAGGGGCTGATCCGCCGGATCCACATTGAGGCGCACACGAAGGCTACCATCGTCCGCCTTGCGGTTGAGCGCGAGCCGATAGCCGAAGCGTTCCGCTCCGGAGACGAACTGGCCCTCACCCCTGATCGGACCCGAAAGCGCGCGCACCTCGCCTTTGAAGGCGGCGTGATCGAGTTGGATGCGGCTCTTGCTCGCGGCATCGGAGAGGATGAGCGTCGCGTCCTCGACCGAGAGCTGGTCGATGCTGAAGCCGTCGGCTTCCGCCGACACGCGGCCGACGTTCCAATCCAACCGGCCGGCGGCATCGATCCCCGCCCGGATGGTCGGTGCGACGAGGCGCATATCGGTGATGCGCCATTCACCGCGGATCAAAGGCCCGAGCGCGAACTCGACGCCGACCTCGCGCGCGGCAAGCTTTGTTTCCGCGCCTGCTCCCACGATCTTGACGTCGCGCAGCGTGACGCTCGGCACCGGCAGGAGCCGAACGTCGATTGCGCCGTCGATGCGCGTCGGCGCGCCGACGAGACGGCTCGCCTCGCTCTCGAACATCGCGCGGTGCGAGCGCCAATCGATGACATAGGGACCGGCGAGCGCTGCGATCAACGCTAGAATGATCGCGATGCCGATCCCGAGCAGGGTCGTCTGCAACGCCCGAAACTCCTCGTGCCGTCGCCGCTCGGCGGATCGCTCGACGCGGCCGGCGCTGATTATTGCATAAAGCGCTGAATCTTAGACGATTCGTGCCCCGTTTCGCGCGAGGGCGCGACTTGGCCGCCGTTCGCCGCGCCGATGCCGCATCGCGCATGCGCTTTGGCGGCGTTTCAGCCTTATTTTGACGGCGATTGTATGTCCGCCGCCTTCAAAACAGGCCGCCGAAGTCGCCGATCTTGCCGGGGTTCATGATCCCGTCGGGGTCCAGCGCCTGCTTCACCGCCCGCATGGCCGTCAGTGCAGGCAGGCCGTGCTCGGCTTCGAGATATTTGATCTTGCCCTGCCCGATCCCGTGCTCGCCGGTGCAGGTCCCCTCCATCGCGAGTGCGCGCTTCGCCAACCGGTCGAGGAACCGGCGCGCGGTCTCGACCTCGGCGGGGTTGTCCATGTCGATCATCGGGCCAACGTGGAAATTGCCGTCCCCGACATGGCCGACGATCGGCGCGATCAGCCCCATCTCGTCGATGTCGCGCCGCGTCTCCACGACGCATTCGGCAAGCCGCGAGATCGGAACGCAGACGTCGGTCGCGATGCCTTTTGCGCCGGGACGCAAAGCGAGCATCGACCAATAGGCATCATGCCGCGCCTGCCAGAGACGCGTGCGCTCCTCCGGCTTCAACGTCCACTCGAACGGCCCGCCCTCGAACTCGGCCGCGATTTCGCCGAAGCGTTGGGACTGTTCGGCGACGCCGGCTTCCGTGCCGTGAAACTCCAGAAACAGCGTCGGCTGCTCCTGCAGCGTCAGCTTCGAATAGGCGTTGCTCGCCCGAACTTGCACCTCGTCCAGCAATTCGACCCGCGCCACCGGGATACCGGATTGGATCGCGGCAATCGCCGTATCGCAGGCGCCTTGGATGGACTTGAAGGGACAGACCGCCGCCGCGATGGCTTCAGGAATGCCATGCAGCTTCAGCGTGATCTCGGTGATAACGCCAAGCGTGCCCTCGGAGCCGACGATGAGGCGCGTGAGATCGTAGCCGGCCGACGATTTGCGCGCGCGCCGCGCTGTCGTCATCACCTCGCCGTTCGCCATCACGACCTTCAGCGACAGGACGTTGTCCTTCATCGTGCCGTAACGCACCGCATTGGTGCCGGACGCGCGGGTCGCCGTCATGCCGCCGATCGACGCGTCTGCGCCCGGGTCGATGGGGAAGAACAGGCCCTGGTCGCGTAGATATTCGTTCAGCGTCTTGCGCGTGATGCCGGGCTCGACCACGCAATCGAGATCCTCCGGGTGCACGGCAAGAACCCGGTTCATGTCCTTGGTGTCGATGGCGATCCCGCCGAAGGGCGCGTTGACGTGGCCCTCGAGCGAGGTGCCGGTGCCGTAAGGAATGACAGGCACGCGATGCTCGGCGCAGAGCCGCACGACAGTCTGCACGTCTTCGGTCGAAGCGGCGAAGACGACGCCATCGGGCGGCTGATTGTCGAGCCACGTGGTCGTGTGGGCGTGCTGCTGGCGCACCGCGAGCGACGTCACCAGTCGGTTCCCGAGCTTGGCGGCGAGAGCGCTCAGCACGGCGCGCACGGCTCCCGGCTCCGGACGTTGCGTTTCAGTCGCGGCGGCTTTGAGCGGCGCTTGCATTCACGGTCTCTTCAATCGTGGATTGGTTTGACGGTGAGGTTACCAGATTGCCCTTGCGCTGCGCAAAAGGGCGAGAGAAATTGATTCAAGAGACGGCGCTATCTTTTCTGAAATACACGCCATTTCATCCAGAAATTGCCAAGTTTCGCGGTTTAAGTTGCGCGCTTGGTATGGGCGGACCTTTTCATGCTCGATCGTTGCGATTTCGAACCTTTATTTTTCTCGCCCTTCGTCTCCTCTGCAATGGCGATCGATCCCGCCTGGATTGATTACAATGGCCATCTCAACATGGCCTATTACAACGTGCTGTTCGATCGCGCCGTCGACGAGGCCTATGATCTCTTAGGGATCGGCGCGGCCTACACGAAGACCAAGGGCCGTTCGCTCTACACCGTAGAAATTCATGTCCGGTATCTGCGCGAATTGCAGGTCGGCGACCCGGTACGGGCCACGTTTCAATTGCTCGGCTTCGACAACAAGCGGTTGCACTATTTCGAACAATTGTTCCATGCGACCGAGGGCTGGGTTTCGGCGACGTCGGAAAACATGGCCCTCCATGTCAACATGGAGACGAAAAAAACCGCCACCTTCACGGACGAGATCGCCCAGCGCCTGCTGCGGATGAAGACGGCGCACGGCATGCTGCCGCGGCCCGAGGGTTCCGGCCGGCGGATTGCCATGCCCGAGCCTGCAACGCTCACGGCCTGACCTTAGCCCGGCTCGGGCCGGCCGCAGGCGCGTTCACTCCGTCGCAATATCTCCGGTCTACCAAGGCGGCTGGCCATCGCAGGTACCGCCATGCTTAGCCCCCAGCCGCGGCCCGCCCTCCGCGCCTCGAATTTGCGCAAGATCTTCGCGCGCCCGGCCGTCGATGGACTCGACCTCCAGGTGAATGCCGGAGAGTTCTACTCCCTGCTCGGGCCGAACGGCGCCGGCAAGACCACGACTTTGCGCATGGTCGCGGGGCTGCTCCGGCCGGACGCCGGAACGATCTCGATTTTCGGGATCGACGCCATCCGCGAACCCGCCGCCGCCAAAGCCATCGTCGCCTGGGTATCCGACGAGCCGATGATCTACGAGCGGCTCACCCCGTTCGAGTTTCTCGAGTTCGTCGCAGGGCTTTGGGGCATCGCCGCGAACGTCGCCGCAGAGCGGGCGCGTGAGCTTCTCGACTGGCTCGGCCTGGCGGCGCATATGCATGAGCGCTGCGAAGGCTTCTCAAAAGGCATGCGCCAGAAAGTGGCGCTCGCCGGAGCGCTGGTGCACGACCCGCGCCTGATCATTCTCGACGAACCATTGACCGGGCTCGACGCCGGGTCGGCGCGGGTGGTCAAGGAAGTGCTGCGCGCACGGGTGCGCCGCGGCGACACGGTTATCATGACGACGCACATCCTCGAGGTCGCCGAACGCATGGCCGACCGCATCGGCGTGATGGCGAACGGCCGCCTCATCGCCGAGGGCACGCTCGATGAATTGCGCCAGCAGGCGGGGCATGGCGACAGCAGCCTTGAAGACACCTTTCTCACCCTGACCGCCACCGAGCCCGCGGTTGTCGCATGAGTGGCGCCGGCAGCATCGGCTGGTTTGCGCGGCATGAGCTGCGGCTCGCCTGGCGCGACTGGGTCGCGCTGCTGACCGCCGGAAACCGCCGGCGCACCCACATCGTCATCGCTGCGATCATCGCTGTCGCCGCGATGATGCATCTCATCGCTTACGCAATGGTGACCGTCTTTGCCCGTGATGGAGTTCACGCCGACAAGGCGACGCTTCTCATCATCACGGTGAGCGCGCTCCTCGCCTGGTCGGTCATGGTGTCACAGGCGCTCGAGTCGGTGACGCGCGCCTTCTACGCGCGTTCCGACCTCGATCTGATCCTCTCCTCGCCTGCCGACGCCCGCAAGATGTTCATGGTGCGTATCGCCGCCGTCGGGGTTGCCGCCGTCGGCATGGCGCTCCTCATCACCTCCCCTTTCGTCAATGTGCTCGCGGTCTATGACAGTCCGCGCTGGCTGAGCGCCTATATCGTCGCGCTGGCGATGGGGCTCGCCGCCGCGGCGCTCGCGGTGACGCTGATGGAGCTCCTGTTCCAAATCCTCGGGCCGAAGCAGACGCGCCTGGCCGCACAGGTCATCGCCACGATCATCGGTGCCGCCTTCGTCATCGGGCTGCAGACCGCCGCGATCATGTCCACGGGGACGCTCTCGCGGATCGGTCTGCTGCAGTCGGACGCGGTCCTGCGCCACGTGCCTGACACCGAGAGCGTCGTCTGGCTTCCCGCCCGCGCGCTGCTCGGCGAGCCCCTCGCCGTTGCCATCGTCCTCGCACTCTCGATCGCGGCGCTCGCTGCGGCGATGGTCATCTTCTCGGGACGGTTCGCTGCCGACGCGATCGCCACTGCTGGCGCGACGCAGGCTCCCTCTCAGCGGCATAGCGCAGAGCGGCCGTTCCACACCCGATCTCCCAGCCGCGCCTTGCGCGAGAAGGAATGGGCGCTCTTGCGCCGCGACCCGTGGCTTCTGTCGCAGACGCTGATGCAGATGCTCTACCTGGTGCCGCCGGCCGTGCTCCTGTGGCAGAGCTTCGGTGCGCGGCATGCGGCGCTGATCGTCATCGTCCCGATCCTGGTCATGGCCGCCGGGCAGCTTGCGGGCGGCCTCGCCTGGCTCGCGGTCTCCGGCGAAGATGCGCCCGATCTCATCGCCTCCGCACCGATCGCGCCGCGCATGATCATGCGGGCGAAGATTGAAGCGGTGCTCGGCGCCATCGGTCTGATCTTTGCGCCGTTCCTCGCCGCGCTGCTGATCGCCGCACCGATCGAGGCACTGACGACCGCCGTCGCGATCCTCGTCGCGGCCGGCGGCGCGACCGCCATCCAGCTCTGGTTCCGTGTGCAGGCCAAGCGCAGCCATTTCCGTCGCCGTCAGACATCCTCCCGTCTGGCGACATTCGCCGAAGCCTTCTCGTCGATCGGCTGGGCGGCGACCGCGGCGCTCGCCGTCTCTGGCACGTGGCTTGCCGTGGTGCCTGCGCTCCTCGCGGGCGGTGTGCTCGCCGGCGCCCGTTTCGCAAGTCCCGCCCGCGCCTGAACTGGGCCGCAAAGCGCCCCTATCTCTGGCGGTGACCGTCGCGCCCCTCGCAAAACGGGGCTGTGGATGCCATTTTCCTGATTGAGAATCACTTGGATCGCCGCGTGGCTGAACCTCTGAATCGTCAGCAATTTTTTGACACGCCCATTCCCCGTCCCGGCGGCATCGCCGAACGGGCCCGGGGCGGTGCGCGCGCCCGCTATCTCGAAGGCCTCAATCCGGAGCAGCGCGAAGCGGTCGAGACCACCGAAGGCCCCGTTCTCGTCCTCGCCGGAGCTGGAACCGGCAAGACGCGCGTCCTCACCACGCGTATCGCGCATATCCTGAGCATGGGCCTGGCGCGGCCGTCGGAAATCCTTGCCGTCACCTTCACCAACAAGGCGGCGCGCGAGATGAAGACGCGCATCGGCACCATGGTGGGCCAGGCGGTCGAGGGCATGCCGTGGCTCGGCACCTTCCACGCCATCGGCGTGAAGATCCTGCGCCGCCACGCCGAGATGGTCGGCCTCAAGTCCGACTTCACAATCCTCGACGTCGACGATCAGATCCGCCTGCTCAAGCAGCTCCTCGCCGCAGAGAACATCGACGACAAGCGATGGCCCGCGCGCATGCTCGCAGGCTTCATCGATGGCTGGAAGAATCGTGGGCTCACGCCATCGCAAGTCCCCGCCGGGGAAGCGGCGGCGTTCGCCTCCGGGCGCGGTGGCAAGTTGTATGCGGATTATCAGGCTCGGCTGAAGACCCTCAACGCCACCGATTTCGGCGATCTTCTGCTGGAGACGATCCGCCTGTTCCGCGAGCAGCCCGACGTGCTGCGGCAATACCAGCGCCGCTTCCGCTATATGCTGGTCGACGAATATCAGGACACGAACGTCGCGCAGTATCTCTGGCTGCGGCTGCTGGCGCAGCGAGCGACATCCCCTCTCCCGCTTGCGGGAGAGGGTGGTTCCGAGCGGAGCGAGGAACCGGGTGAGGGGAATTCTCCCACCCGGTTCACATCTGACGATGTTCGCCACCCTCTCCCGCAAGCGGGAGAGGGAAAACCCGCGAATATCTGCTGCGTCGGCGATGACGATCAGTCGATCTACGGCTGGCGTGGCGCAGAGGTCGACAACATTCTGCGCTTCGAGAAGGACTTTCCCGGCGCCAAGGTGATCCGCCTCGAGCGCAATTACCGCTCGACAGGGCACATCCTGCATGCGGCCGCGCATCTCATCGCGCACAATGAGGGCCGCCTCGGCAAGACGCTGCACACCGAAGATGAAGACGGCGAGCAGGTCACCGTCACCGGCGCGTGGGATTCGGAAGAGGAAGCACGTCAGGTCGGCGAGGAGATCGAGCAACTGCAGCGCGACGGCCATGCGCTCAACGACATCGCGATCCTCGTGCGCGCCTCATTCCAGATGCGCGAATTCGAAGACCGCTTCGTCACCCTCGGTCTGCCCTATCGCGTGATCGGTGGCCCACGCTTCTACGAGCGCGCAGAGATCCGCGACGCGCTGGCCTATCTGCGGCTCGTCAACCAGCCCGCGGACGATCTCGCCTTCGAGCGCATCGTCAACGTCCCGCGACGGGGCCTGGGCGACGCGACCCTGCAAGTGCTGCACGATTTTGCGCGCGCGCGGAATGTGCCCCTGCTCGAAGCGGCGCGCGTGCTTACCGAAACCGAGGAGATCAAGGCGAAGCCGCGGACGACCTTGCGCGACCTCGTCGCCTCCTTCGACCGCTGGCGGGCACAGCGCGACGCGCTCCCGCACACCGAGCTCGCCGAGATCATCCTCGACGAGAGCGGCTACACCGAGATGTGGCAGAAGGACCGCTCCGCCGACGCCGCCGGCCGCCTCGAGAACTTGAAAGAGCTCGTGCGCTCCATGGAAGAGTTCGAGAACCTGCAAGGCTTCCTCGAGCACATCTCGCTCGTCATGGACACCGAGAAAGGCGAAGACCAGGACGCCGTCTCGATCATGACCTTGCACTCGGCGAAGGGGCTCGAGTTCGAAACGGTATTCCTCCCTGGCTGGGAAGAAGGACTCCTCCCGCATCAGCGTTCGCTCGACGAGCAGGGCCGCGCCGGGCTCGAAGAAGAACGCCGCCTGGCGCATGTCGGCATCACACGCGCGCGGCGGCGCGCAAAACTTTCTTTCGCCACCAACCGGCGCATGCACGGGATGTGGTCGACGAACATCCCGTCGCGCTTTCTCGATGAGCTCCCCGTCGAGGCCGTCGAGGTGAAGGAAGCGCAGGGCGGGTTCGGTGGCTATGGCGGCTACGGGCAATCGCGCTTCGACGACGCGACCGCCTTTGGCTCGACCTATGCGACGCCCGGCTGGCAGCGCGCGCAGGCGAACCGTGCGCGCTTCGGCGACCAGCGCGGCTTCCGCGGCAGCGAGCGCGAGGGCGCACGCCACAAGCAGGGTCCGATGACGATCGAGGGCGAGCTTGTCGCGAAATCGACCGGCACAGTCTCGGCGTATGGCGTCGGCGATCGCGTGTTCCACCAGAAGTTCGGCAACGGTAACGTCACCGCCGTCGACGGCAACAAGCTGACCATCGCCTTCGACAAGGCCGGCGAGAAGCGCGTCGTCGACAGCTTCGTCGCGCGGGTGTGAGCCGCGAGCACGCCGCGCATTTTCCAAATGCCGATCACCCTCTACATCGACGCCGATGCCTGTCCGGTGAAGGACGAGGCCTATCGCGTTGCCGCGCGTTACGGACTGAAGGTCTACGTCGTATCGAATGCCGGCGTGGCGGTGCCGCGCGATCCATTGATCGAGCGCGTCGTCGTGCCCGCAGGCCCGGACGCTGCCGACGACTGGATCGCGGCGCGAGCCGGCGCGCCGGACATCGTGGTGACAGCCGACATCCCCCTCGCCGCGCGCTGCGTGAAAGCGGGCGCCGCGGTCATCGCGCCGAACGGCAAGGCGTTCGACGAAAACTCGATCGGCATGGCGTTGGCGACGCGCAATCTCATGGATTCCTTGCGTTCGACTGGTGCCATCACCGGCGGACCGAAGCCGTTTTCGGCGCGCGACCGCTCGGAGTTTCTTTCAGCGCTCGACCGTGCCGCGGTGCGGACGCGTCGAAAATTAGATCAAAAGTAGCAAGCCGCCGCAAAGCCAACTCCATCCGCGACACTTGCAACATTGGCCTCCCGGACTAGCTTAGTTGCTTTCGGTTCCAGGGAGGACGCCATGGGATTTCTTGACGAGCTTTTCGGCAACAAGGACGGGCAGCAAAGCGGCGGCATGTCGCCGATCACGCTCGGCCTTCTGGCGCTCCTGGCCTACCGCGCGTACCAAAGCCACGCCCAAGGAGGATCGGCGCCGCAGCCTGCTCCCACACCGGGGTCGCAGAACGCTGGCTCTGGGGGCCTCGGCGATATTTTGGGTGGTCTGTTCGGCGGCGCCCAGCAACCCGGCGCACAGACAGGCGGTGGCGGACTGAACGATCTTTTGCGCGGCGGGTTTGGCGGATTGCTTGGCGGCGCCGGCGCGGGCACGGTCTTGAGCGGCGGCCTCGGCAATCTGCTGGAACAGCTGCAAAATGCAGGGCACGGCGACGTTGCGGGTTCTTGGGTTGGCAAGGGCGCGAACCGGCAGATCGATCCGCGCGCGCTCGAAGACGCGCTCGGCAAAGACACGCTCCAGCAGCTCTCGCAACAGACCGGGCGGCCCTATATGGACGTCCTTTCCGAACTGAGCCAAAGTCTTCCGGACGCCGTCGACAAGATGACGCCGCAGGGCCGCCTGCCGACCAAGAGCGAGGCGGAGACGTGGACCTAAAAGCCGGGACAAGCCCACGTCGGTGCTAAAATTAGAAAGCAAAGAAAAAGCACCGTCAGACTGGCGGGGCTTTTTCTTTGCTAGACGGCGTTGCCGGTTACCGTCCGGTCATATTCGTGGGCAACATGGTGCTATCGGCGCGGTGGCAGCGTCCGCGTTATCGGCACAGTAACTTTAGCGTCAGGCGACACTTGGCCTTCGCGTGATCGTATATATTTGCTCCGCTGTAGGTTTTTGCCGGCGAAGGATAATGACCATGCGTTTTCCCGGGCGTCATTTGTTTTCTTGCCTATTGATCGCTGCCGCGACGGGCGCGGCTTCGACCGCGCAAGCCAACATCCTCATCACCGTCGACAAATCGGCGCAGCGCATGTCGGTCGCAGTCGACGGCGTCCAGAAATATTCCTGGCCGGTGTCAACCGGGAAATCGGGTTACACGACGCCGAGCGGAAAGTTCACGCCGTTTCGGATGGAAGTGGACCACTTCTCCAAGGAGTGGGACGACGCGCCGATGCCGCACTCGATCTTCTTCACGCCGAAAGGCCACGCGATCCACGGCTCGCTCGAAACAAAACGCCTTGGCCGCGCGGTGTCGCACGGCTGCGTGCGCCTCTCCCCCGCCAACGCCGCGACATTGTTCGCGCTTGTGAAAGACGAAGGGCTCAATAAAACCAAGGTCGTTATCGAAGGCGGCGCGCCGGCGCCGGCTGTGGCGCGACGTCGTCCGCTGCCTGAGGATGAGTTTGCCGCTGCACCACGCGGCGGTGTTGTCACCTGGGGCGATGACAACGGCTATTACGCGCCGCGCGCGCAGCCACGCTATTATGGCGGCTATGGCGGCGCGCCGCGCTCCTACGATGACCGCTTCTACGGCGGCCGTGCCTATCGCTATGACGGCTACGGATACTCGGACTGAGCGGCGCGTGTATGCGCCGCTGACGCCGGAATCTCGACGATCAGCTTCTTGAGAATTGCACTCGCAAAAGTGTCGTAGGAGCGCGCGACGATCATGAAAGCACCGGGGCCGCCAATTACGTTGTTCTGGTAATAGCGATCGAGATCCGGCTCGATCGAGAGGATCGGCAGTCCGTTGATGACGATGCCGGCAGCGACCGCTTCGTCGCGCGCGATGTTGGCCGGCCTGCCGCGATTGTTCGCGCCGTCCCCGGAAATATCGATGACGCGTCGGCTGCCGCGAAAGCGGCTATCGGAGAGGAGGGCGACACCGGTATCGATCGCGCCGGAGATCGAGGTGCCACCGCCGAACAAGCGACGCGGCGCCGCGGCGATGGCATCGGCAAATTCATTCGCGGATGCCACATCGGAAATGCGCGTCCAGGTCACGACCACGACCTGAAGTGCCGGGCCGGTCCATTGCACCATCGTCACGGCGATGCTCGCTTGCGGTCCGGACGTGATCGCCGCGATGACTTGGCGGTTGCGGAAGGCGCCGGCGTAACCCTGCTTTTGCAATTCGAATCGCTCGTTGCTGACACTGCCCGAAGCGTCGACAGCGAGCACGAGTTGAAGATCGACAGGCTCTGGCTCCTGCGCCGCAGCGGCGACGCTGAAAAAAGCAGCCGCAAGTCCAACAAGGGCACGGCGTGAGCCGTAACGGAACTTGCCAGACGCTTTCAACACGGCCGCCTCCGCTCTACACTGGGTGAGTCGTCAACAACCGAAAGGAGGTGATCCAGTGTCTCATTGTCATTCGCCGCAGTCGATGGCTCTCCGCTGGATCCTCAGCCTTCACGAGGTCCGCGCCTGACGTGACGCTTCGCGTCTCGGCCGGACGAGCTGGCCGCGGCAAGACAATGGAAGGGCTGCCTGCACGCAGGCGGCCCTTCTTGTTAATGGGCGGGCGGCCTGCGAAAGTCGTGCCGCCCCATCGCCCGAGTCCCTGCGCCAGACATGTCGACAGCCACCCGCCTTTTACGTCTGACGACGAATGCGGAGATCTGCGCACGCGCGCAAGCGATTCTCGAGGGCGTGCTCGACGCCGAGCACACGGCGCTCGCGACATCGATCGGCGTCAAAGGCCGCCATGTGCTGGAAGTCTATTTCGATGTGCCGCCGAACGAGGACGCACTGCGTGCGACACTCGCCCCCTTCACGCGTGATGCCGCCGCCCTGACATTCGAAGACGTCCCGACGAAGGACTGGGTAGCCGCAAGTCTCGCCGGCCTCGCGCCCGTTCATGCCGGGCGCTTCGTCGTGCACGGCGCGCATGATCGGGCGCGTGTCGCGCCGAATGCGATCGGCATCGAGATCGAGGCCGCGCTCGCCTTCGGGACCGGACATCACGGCACGACGCACGGGTGCCTGCAGGCCCTGGCGATGCTCGCCAAAAACGAGCTGGCCCATCGGCGCAAAAAGCCGGGCGCGAGTGAGAACATCCGACAAGACGAGCGGCGCGTTCTCGACGTCGGGACCGGAACCGCCGTGCTCGCCATCGCTGCGGCGAAAGCGCTGCGCGCCGATGTCGTCGCGAGCGACATCGACCCCGTCGCCCTGCGCGTCGCCCGCGCAAACGCCCGCGCCAACAGCGTCGCCCATCGCATCGCGTTCGTCGGGGCCAGCGGCGTCTCGCGCGCGCCGTTTCGCGCGCGAGGCCCCTACGACCTCATCTTCGCGAACATCCTGCTCGGTCCATTGAAGGGGATGGCCAGCCCGTTGGCGCGACTGCTCGCGCCGGGCGGACACATCGTCCTCTCAGGCCTGCTGCACGAACACGCCAACGCGGCGCTCGCAGCGTATCGCGCGCACGGGCTGCGCTTACGGCGCAGGCTCCCCGTGAGCGAATGGACGACCCTCGTCCTCAGTCGCGATTGAAAGGCAGCGACAGTTGACCCGCGCGAGCCGCTTGCACACTGCCGGCTTCCAGCGCCGACGGCGTGATGTGGCGGTAGGCTTCCAGGTTCTCCGTCCAGCGCCCGTGGCGCTCGATCTCACGCGCGGCCTGCGCCATGCGCGCCTCGATCAAGACGTTGAGGAGCCGGCGATACCAAGGCGTGGCCGGGCGCGGCGCAGCAACAAGGTCTTCGGCAAAAGGACCCGAAATGCGAATCGTGGCGGTAGCCATCAGTCTCTCCGATAAAAAGGGCGAAACGCCTCTTTGCTGCATTGCGATGTACATCCTTCGCGAATGCAATAAAGGGGCACAAATGCATACGTCATCTGCTAAAATCGCATGAAATCATTATCTTACACTCACCAGTCGATCCAAAGCGGCACGCCCCTCCGCTTTCCTTCAAGCGATATTTGTGCGCCGCACACCAGAAGGGGTCGATCGGCTAAGGAACAACAGCCCTGCTGATCGCCGCGTTGCTGGACCAATAGCCGCTCCCTAAAGTGCTGCGCATGTTCGAAGCCCGATTCCAGACATTCGAAGACCGCTCGGACCGCGCCGCGACGCCGGCCCGGCTCAAGGCATTGCGCGATGAATTGAAACGCCGTGCGCTTGACGCTTTCATCGTCCCGCATACGGACCGCAATCAGAATGAATACCTCCCCGCCAGCGAGGAGCGGCTCGCTTGGCTGACCGGCTTTACCGGATCGGCCGGGACTGCGATCGTCCTCGCCGAGCGCGCCGCGCTATTCGTCGACGGCCGCTACACGCTGCAGGCGCGCGACCAAACCGATCCCGCGCACTTTGAGATCGTGCCGATCAGCGAGACCACGCCAGAGGCTTGGATCGAAGCCAATCTCCCAGCCAATGCCAGGTTTGGCTATGACCCGTGGCTGCATGCGCTCGGCAGTGTCGAGGCGCTCAGCAAAGCCTGCGCCAACGTCGGCGCGCAGCTTGCCGCGGCGGATCCCAATCCGCTCGACGCGGTTTGGACAGATCGGCCCGCGGCACCGCTCGGCGCCGTCACGCTGCACGACATTCGCTACGCCGGCGAGGAAGCCGCACACAAGATCGCGCGCGTCCAGGCCGAGATTGCCAAGATACGCGCCGACGCGTTGGTCGTTTCCAATCCAACGGCCATCGCTTGGCTGCTCAACATCCGCGGCGCCGATGTCGCGCACACGCCGCTCGCGATCGCATTCGCCCTCGTCCCACAGACCGGACGCCCGACGCTCTATATCGACGGCCGCAAGCTTTCCAACGCCGTGCGCCATACCGTCGCCGAGAGCGCGGAAATCGAGGAACCGGACGGCCTGCTCCGCAGCCTCGCCGCGCGTGGAAAGGCGGGCGAGACGGTCCGCATCGATCAAGGGAGCGCCGTCGAGGCGCTGTCGCGCGTGATCACGGAAGCGGGCGGCAAGGTGACGCGCGGCGCCGATCCGATCACGCAGATGAAAGCCATCAAGAACGAGGCGGAAATCGCGGGTGCGCGCGCGGCGCATGCGCGGGATGCCATCGCCATGGCGCGCTTTCTCGCCTGGTTCGACCGCGAAGCGCCGAGCGGGAAACTCACCGAGATCGACTGTGTCGCGGCCCTTGAAACGTTCCGGCGCGAGAGCGGTGCGCTCAAGGACGTCTCGTTCCCGACGATCTCAGGCTCCGGCCCAAACGGCGCGATCGTGCACTATCGCGTCACCAACAAGACCAATCGGCGCATCAATCCCGGCGAACTGTTCCTGCTCGATTCCGGCGCGCAATATGTCGATGGCACGACCGACATCACGCGCACCATCGCCGTCGGAACGCCGACCGACGAGATGCGCGAGCGCTTCACGCGCGTCCTCAAGGGCCACATCGCCATCGCCCGGGCGGTCTTTCCCGACGGCATCGCCGGCGGGCAGCTCGATGGCTTCGCGCGGCAACATCTGTGGGCGGCCGGGCTCGACTACGAGCACGGCACCGGTCACGGCATCGGCAGCTATCTTTCGGTGCACGAAGGGCCGGCCTCGATCCACAAATCGAACCTTGTCGCGCTCAGGCGCGGCATGATCCTCTCGAACGAGCCGGGCTACTACAAAACCGGTGCTTACGGCATCCGGATCGAGAATCTCATTCTCGTCGTCGAGGGCCCTACCCTTCCCGGCGCCGACAAGCCGGTGAACGCCTTCGAGACACTCTCCTTTACGCCGATCGACCGGCGGCTGATCGATCCCGCCCTCCTGACGCGGGAAGAGATCGATTGGATGGACGACTATCACCGGCGCGCCGCAGCGCTGGTGCGCGAGACGGTCGACGCGGAGACGCGCGCCTGGCTCGATGCCGCAACGGCGCCGCTGCGTGGCGCCTGACATGGACGCCTCGTCGTCCCCGGCAGCGGTCAAATCGGAACTCGCCGCCACATCCCCCGCGGACAAGCCGCCGTTGCGGCTTTTTCTCCTGCTCATCGCCATCAGCGCGATCGGACCGCTGTCGCTGAACATCGTCATGCCGGCGCTGCCGGGAATCGCCGCAGCACTGCGCACCGATTTCGCGACGGTGCAGTTGATCCTGTCCTTCTATTTGATCTGCATGGCGGGGGCGCAGCTGGCGCTCGGGCCCCTCTCCGATCGCTTCGGGCGGCGCACGGTGCTGATCGGCGGTCTTATGCTTGCGGTCGTCACGAGTTTCGGCGCGATGCTGGCAGCGACGATCTCCACACTCGTCGTCGCGCGCGGGCTGCAGGCCTTCGGTGCGTCTGCGGGAATCGTGATCGGCCGCGCCATCATCCGCGATCTCTATCAGCGCGACCAAGCCGCCTCGATGATCGGCTGGGTCACCATGGTCATCATGGTCGTGCCAATGATCGTGCCCTGGCTTGGCGGGCTCCTGCAGGCGTCCCTCGGCTGGGAGGCGATCTTTGCCTGCATCGGACTATTCTGCACAGTCGTGCTAGCGGCGGTGGTGATCGCGCTTCCCGAAACCCTCAAGGTACGCGCCGGCGCCGGCGGCGTGCGCCGCTTCCTCGACGAGTTGCGGCTTCTCCTCACAAGCCGTCGCTTCGCCGGCTACGCGCTCTGCTGCGCGACCGGATCCGCGATGTTCTTCGGATTTCTCGGCGGGGCGCCGCATGTCGTCATCACGCAGATGGGCCGTTCCTCGGTCGAACTCGGAATATGGTTCGCGACCGGCGCCGCAGGCTACATGGTCGGCAATTTCATCTCAGCGAAATGGTCACCCCGTGTCGGCGTCGACCCGATGGTGACCTGGGGCGTGGCGATCGGCGGATTGGGCGCCATCTCGGTCGTCGCGCTGGTCGGCTTCTTTCCGGACGCCGGACCAATCACGATCTTCCTGCCGCAATTCATCACCGCACTCGCGAACGGTCTTCTTCTGCCGAACAGCATCGCCGGCGCGATCAGCATCCGCCCACAGGCGGCGGGGACCGCCGCCGGCATCACCGGATTCCTGCAGATGTCCGTCGGCGCCGCCGCCGCGCAAACCGTCAGCCATTTTCTGGAGCCGGCGGCGACCGCGATGCCGATGGCAATCATCATTGCGGGCTTCGCGGCATCCTGCTCGCTTTGCTATCTGGCCTTGATTCGCCGGTGATGAACCGCCGCGCCGAGCACGGCGGTATTCCAGAACGGAACCTTGCGCGCGACCGTGCGTTTGTGGAGCGGGTCTTTCAGCGGCGAGGAACGCATCATGCTTTCTACAATCCTGATCGTTATTCTGATTCTTATTCTGATCGGCGCATTGCCCCGTTGGGGTTACAGTTCCGGATGGGGTTATGGGCCCGGCGGCATCGTCGGCCTCATCCTCATCATCGTCATCATTCTCGCGCTGATGGGACGCATCTAACGATCCAGCGGATGGACGAAGCAGGTGTCCGCGCCTCCGCGCGGGCGCCTGTACGTATTTGGCGCTGGTTTGCGGCGCGTTACGCGCCGATCAGTTTCAGCCAATCATCTTCGCTGAGAACATTGACGCCGAGCCCTTCGGCCTTGCCGAGCTTTGAGCCGGCACCGGGCCCTGCGACGACATAGTCGGTCTTCTTCGACACTGATCCTGCAACCTTGGCGCCGAGGCGCTCCGCCATCGCCTTGGCCTCCTCGCGCGTCATCTTCTCGAGCGTCCCGGTAAAGACCACGGTCTTGCCGGCGACCGGCGAACCGGATGTGTCGACCGCCTCTTCCGCTTCGACCGTGACCTCCTTGAGCAACGCGTGCAATGCAGAGCGATTGTGCTTCTCGGCAAAGAAATCGACGACCGCCTTCGCCACCACCTCGCCAATGCCATTGATCGATTCAAGCTCGGTCCAGGCGTCGGACTCCGGATCGGCGGCGGCGATCATCGCTCTTTCCAGCGTGTCGTAGCTGCCGTAGTTCCGCGCGAGAAGCCGCGCATTGGTTTCGCCGATGTGGCGGATGCCGAGCGCATAGATGAAGCGCGGCAGAGAAATCGTTCGGCGCGCCTCGATCGACGCAAAGAGATTGTCGACGTCCTTGAAATTGCGCTCGCTCTCCGACAACGCCTTCGCGCGCTTCTTGCCGGATTGCTCCTCGCGCTCGCGCGCCAAGGCTTCGCGCTGCTTGAACACCGCCTTGCGGACTTGCTCTGCCTTTTTGTGCAGCGTGAAGATATCGGCGGGAGAATCGACCAGGCCCTCGGCGTGGAACAACTCGATCTGCTTGTCGCCGAGCCCTTCGATATCGAAGGCGTTGCGCGAGGCGAAATGCTTCAGCCGCTCGACCGTTTGCGCAGAGCAGACGAGCCCGCCCGTGCAGCGCGTGACGGAATCGCGGTCGCCCGTTTTCGGATTGACTTCGCGGATCGCGTGGCTCTTGCACACCGGGCACAGCGTCGGGAAGACGTATTCCTTCGCGCCCTTCGGTCGCTTGGCGATGTCGACGTCGACGATCTGCGGGATGACGTCACCGGCCCGCTGGATGGTCACCGTATCGCCGATACGAAGATCCCGCCCCTCGCGGATCGGCATGCCGTCGGAGCCGATACCCTTGATGTAGTCCTCGTTATGCAGCGAGGCGTTGACGACGACCACACCGCCGACCGTCACCGGCTCGAGGCGCGCCACGGGGGTCAGCGCCCCGGTGCGACCGACCTGGATGTCGATGCCGCGCAAGATCGTCTGCGCCTGCTCGGCGGCGAATTTATGCGCGATCGCCCAGCGGGGGCTCCGCGAGACAAATCCCAGCCGCTTCTGCCAGTCGAGACGATCGACTTTGTAGACCACGCCGTCGATATCGTAATCGAGGCCCGCACGCTCCGCCTCGATCTCGCGATGGAAGGCAATCATGTCTTCGGCGGAGCGGCATAGCTTGCTCAGCGGATTGGTCTTGAAGCCGCAGGCCGCAAACCATTCGACCATGCCGGACTGCGTCTGCGCCGGCATATCGATCTCGGCGATCTCGCCCCAGGCATAGGCGAAGAAGCCCAGTGGCCGCGACGCCGTGATCGCCGGGTCGAGTTGGCGCAGCGATCCTGCCGCCGAATTGCGCGGATTGGCGAAGACTGTTTTGCCCGCTTGCGCCTGTCGCTTGTTGAGCGCAAGGAAGGCCGATTTGGTCATATAGACCTCGCCGCGGACCTCGCAGACCTTCGGATGCTTCCGGCCCTTGAGCCGCTTCGGAACGTCCTCGAGCGTCTTGACATTGGCGGTCACGTCCTCGCCCTCGAATCCATCGCCACGTGTCGCCGCCCGCACAAGGGCGCCGTCCTCGTAGCGCAGCGACAGCGAGAGCCCGTCGATCTTCGGCTCGGCGAGGAAAACGATCGGTTCGGATTCGCCCAGCTTCAGGAAGCGCCGGATGCGACCGACGAATTCGGTCACGTCGCTCTCGCTGAACGCGTTGTCGAGCGAGAGCATCGGCACCGCGTGGCGGACCTTCTTGAACTTGCCCGTCGGCGCGGCGCCGACGCGCGTCGACGGCGAGTCCTCGCGGATCAGCGCAGGAAAGCGCCGCTCGATTTCGGAATTGCGCTGGCGCAGCGCATCATAATCCGCATCGGAAATGCTCGGCGCGTCGTTCTGGTAATAGCGCCGATCGTGCGCTGCGATCTCCTCCGCAAGCCGCGCAAGCTCGGCTTCGGCCTGCTTCGCGGTGAGGTCTTCGACGGCAATGTCCGGCGAAGCGCGCGCCATGCTACCCCGCCGCCGCGCGGATGAGGCGTTCAGCAGCGGCACGCGCTTCCTCGGTGATCTCGGCGCCGGCAAGCATGCGGGCGATCTCCTCGCGGCGATGATCGGCGGCGACCTGTGCGACCTGCGTCGCGGTGCGCTTGCCGCGGTCGCGCGCGTCCTTGCTGATGACATAGTGATTGTCCGCACGTGCCGCGACCTGCGGCGCATGCGTCACCGCCATCACCTGCACGCGCGCCGCGAGCTTCGCCAGCCGCAGCCCGATCGCGTCCGCCACCGCACCGCCGACGCCGGTATCGATTTCGTCGAAGACGAGCGTCGGGGCAGAGCCGCGATCGGCCAGCACGACCTTGAGCGCGAGCATGAAGCGCGCGAGCTCGCCGCCGGACGCAACCTTCATCATCGGTCCTGGTCGCGAACCGGGATTGGTCTGCGCCCAGAACTCGACGCGGTCGATGCCGTCGGGACCAGCAGCCGCCGCATCGCTTTCAATCTCTGTCGAGAAACGCGCCCGCTCGAGCTTGAGAGGGCCGAGCTCGCGCCGCACCGCCGCGTCCAGTTTCTGCGCCGCCTTGGCGCGCGCGCCGGAGAGCGCCCGCGCCATAGCGCGATAGCGCGATTCTGTCTCGGCGACCGCGGCTTCGAGCTTCTCGATGTGTTCGGCGCCGGCGTCGAGTGCCGCAAGCTCGTTACGGCAGCGCTCCGCGAAGGCGGCGAGATCGTCGGCGGCGACGTGATATTTCCGCGCCGCTGCACGTAGCGCAAAGAGCCGCGCCTCGCTCTTCTCCAATTCGTTCGGATCGTGGTCGGCGGCGGCGAGCGCCGCTTCAAGCTGCGCGCGGCCGTCTTCGATCGCGGCGAGCCCCGCATCAAGCGCGCGCACGGCAGGTTCGATCAGGCCGGGCGCCTGAGCCTGACGCCGCTCGAGGCGGCGGATGGCGGCGGCGAGTTCCGGCACCGCCGATTTCGGCCCCGACACTGCGTCAAGCGCATCGCGCAAATCGCCAGCGACCTTCTCGGCCTGCATCATGGTCGTGCGCCGGGCAGCGAGCGTCGCCTCTTCGCCGACCTCGGGACTGAGCTGCGTCAGCTCTTCGGTCGCGTGACGCAGCCAGTCGGCTTCGCGCTCGGCCTGCGCGACGCGCGCGCGATGCTCGTCGAGCGCGGCGCGCGCCGCCTTATGCGCGTCCCACAGACGCGCGACGTCGGCAACCTGTCCGAGCAAGCCGCCATAAGCGTCGAGCAGGCGCCGGTGGGTCACCGCATCGACAAGCGCACGGTCGTCGTGCTGGCCATGAATTTCGACGAGCGTTGTGCCGACGGCGCGAAGCGCCTGGACGCTCGCCGGCTGATCATTGATGAATGCGCGCGTGCGCCCGTCCGCGAGTTGAACGCGGCGCAGGACGAGAACATCCTCCTGCGAGATGCCGTTGGCTTCGATGATCGAAAGCGCCGGATGGCCCGGCGCAACCTCGAACGCCGCCGTGACCTGCCCCTGTTCGGTTCCGGTGCGCACGAGCCCCGCATCACCCCGCGCGCCGAGGGCAAGTGCGAACGCGTCGAGGAGGATCGACTTGCCAGCGCCCGTCTCTCCGGTCAGGACCGAGAGACCGCTGCCGAAATCGATGTCGAGCCGTTCGATGAGGACGATATCGCGGATCGAAAGCCGGATGAGCATGGCTTCGAGATAGCAAAATTTCGGCCTTCGCGCCCGGGAGGGCGGGCGGCATCCACGACAACGTTGTTGTCATGGCGTGACGCGACGTACCCGGGGCCGCTGGCCTGGGGCGGCCGATCGTTTAGCCCAAGCCGACCTTCTTGAAGGCCTTGCTGATCCAGGAGCCCTGCTCCTCGCGCGGCTCGAGGCCGCCCGACTTCACGAGGTTGTAGGCGTCCTTATACCAGGCACTGTCGGGGAAATTGTGCCCGAGCACGGCGGCGGCCGTTTGCGCTTCCTGCACGATGCCAAGCGCCATATAGGCCTCGGTCAGGCGCATCAGCGCCTCTTCGACGTGGCGCGTGCGCTGATATTGCGTCACCACGATCTTGAAGCGGTTAATGGCGCCCGTGTAGTCGCGCTTTTCGAGATAATAGCGGCCGATCGTCATTTCCTTGCCGGCCAGGTTGTCGCTGGCGATCTCGAGCTTTTTGCGCGCGCTCGCGGCATATTCCGTGTCGGGATATTTGCGGATCACCTCTTCCAAGGCGGCGACCGCCTTGCGGGTGCCGGCCTGGTCACGGGAAATGTCCGGAATCTGGTCGTAATAGGACGAGCCGATGATGTATTGCGCGTAAGCCGCGTCGGGGCTTGCAGGATGCAACGTCAGATACCGCTTCGCCGAGGTGACGGCTTCCTCGTACTGCTTCGCGTCGTAATGCGCGTAAGCGGACATCAGCAGCGATTTGCGCGCCCATTCCGAATACGGATGCTGCCGATCGACTTCCTCGAACCGCTTCGCCGCGGCCTTCTGATCCTTCTTCTGGTTCAGAAGATAGAGGCCCTCATTGTAGAGCTTGTCGGCCGGATCGTCCGGCAGCATGGTATTGTCTTTCGACTTGAACCAGTCGCCGAGGCCGAAAGAGCCGCAGCCCCCAAGCGGCGCGAGCGACAGCGCAAGAACGACGACGCGCGCGACAACGGCGCTGCGATGCCCCCATTGCGGCCGCGCCGCATCGCCGGCGCGCGAAAACGACAAGCCCATCAAAAGAACCAACCCCTGGCGGACGACGCGGCATCGGCGCCGCGAACGGCGCCCGAACGTGCTTATGCCTCGGTTTCTAAGTAGACAATAGGCCCGGATTGTGGCCCGCGCCCGTCGATCCGTACGCCGCCGGCTCGCGTTGCCGTCAGGACACGTCCGGTGCAAAGGCCGGCTGGGCCAGGGCGATGCCAAACCCGGCATGGCCGCGCAGCCGGCGCGAAGGCTGCTGGGTTTCCACCGCCCAAGCCGAGCGATCGGACATCAGGGCGCACAGCACCGCGTGGTTGAGCCGGTGACCGCCGCGAATCGAGCGATAGGCGCCGATGATCGGCATGCCCGCCAATGCAAGATCGCCCATGGCGTCGAGCGCCTTGTGGCGCACGAACTCGTCCGGATAGCGGAGCCCGCCCGGGTTGAGGACCCGCTCGTCGGCGACGACCAGCGTGTTGTCGAACGAGGCGCCGAGCGCATAGCCCGCGCCCCAAAGCCGCGTCACGTCGCGCACGAAGCCGAAGGTGCGCGCGCGCGACAGCTCGCGGCGGAAGACATTGGCGTCCATGTCGAAGGCGAGCGCCTGGCGGCCGACCAAAGCGTGCGCGAAATCGATCTCGACTTCGAGACGAAAGCCGTGGTCGTAGGGGCGAAGCTCACCATACGAGCTGCCGGACGTAACGCCGATCGGCTTGAGAATACGCAGGTAGCGGCGCTGAGCCTTGAGCTCGACGATGCCCGCCTGCTCGATCGCGTCGACAAAAGCCGCCGCGCTGCCATCCAGAATCGGAACTTCCGGCCCGTTGACTTCGATCACGGCGTTATCGACGCCGAGCCCGTAGAGCGCGGCGAGCACATGTTCGACCGTCGAAACGAGCGCACCCGAAGTGTCGCCTAGAACCGTCGCAAATTCGGTGGCCGCAACGGCATTCGGCCCGACGCGAATCTCCCGCTCGCTGCCGTCGTCAAGTGTGCGAATGAAAACGACGCCGGTTCCCGCTCGTGCGGGGCTAATGGACAAGGAGGCAGAAATACCGGAATGGACGCCGTTGCCTGATAATTCGGCCCGCGTCCGAAGCGTGGTTTGCTTACCCGCTCTCATTCGTTACGTCCGCACCCGTACCCGGCGAGGTGGCGCGCAACCGCGTCCCTCGGCGACCTGCCCAAATCCAGTCTTCGTCGTAAGGAAGAACTCGGAATGACCCCCGTCGTGCTCGCCATCCCCTGCGGCGAAGCACCAACATGATTCAGACGATACTGATTGCCGCAAAGAAGTCCAAGTCACGGTTTTTTACCGAATGTTACCGCTGCCTCGGTCTAAGCAACTCTTAAATAAGAAGAAACGGGCGGCCAGACGGCCGCCCGAAATGTTTTCAGTGTTGCATACAAGCCGCACTCAGTTGGCTTGGCGCCGCAAAAACGCTGGAATCTCCAACTGGTCGTCGTCGAGCGGACCCGCCGCTTGGACGGGCGCTTGACGGCCATGCGGGTCGAGCCCTTGGGGGGCCGAGCGCGCGGGCACGGCCGGACGGCGGCCATACTCGGAGACCGGCTCCTGCATCCGCGGCTCCTGCGCACGGGGCGCCGGAACGGGCTGTGGGCGCGCAGCCGGGCGCGTCGCCTGAGGCGGCTCGGCATGATCATCCGCCGTCTCTTCTTCCCGCCGGCCGAGGCCAACGGACGCCAACCGCTGCAGCAGCGAGCGGCGCTGTTTGACCGGAGCGGCTTCCTCACCGCCCTGCCCGCGATGGGCGCGAATCTCGTTCTGCGCCGGGAGCGGCAGCTCGTCGACACGCGGCATGCGCGGGCGGCCCTGCGGACGCTCGGCCTGCGGCGGAATGAACGTCTCCGGCTCGGCGGGATGCGCATGCGCGTCCTGAGCCGGTGGCTCGGCATAGACCTTCGGCTTCGGCGCGATCGGGCGGATGGTGACATCCTCGATCGTGGCCGCCGTCGGCAGGGCCGGCGCCGGTGCCGGCTGCGGAGCGGCACGCTCCATGGCCGGGCGCTGGAATGCCGGCTGCTGTTGCGCCGGACCGCGCAGCTTCTGAGCGAGCTCCGCCAGGCGCGCATCAGCGGACGCCTGCGGCGCTCCCGCCATGTCGATGCCCGTCGCGACGACGGACACGCGGATGATGCCCTCGAGGCTCTCGTCGAACGTCGCGCCGACGATGATGTTCGCCTCGTGATCCACCTCTTCGCGGATGCGGGTCGCAGCCTCGTCGACTTCGTAAAGCGTGAGGTCCTGGCCGCCAGTGATGGAGACGAGCAGACCGCGCGCCCCCTTCATCGACACGTCGTCGATCAGCGGGTTCGAGATCGCCGCTTCCGCCGAGCGCAACGCCCGCTTCTCGCCCGAGGCCTCGCCCGTTCCCATCATCGCCTTGCCCATTTCGCGCATGACCGCGCGAACGTCGGCGAAGTCGAGATTGATGAGGCCTTCCTTCACCATCAGGTCGGTGATGCAGGCGACGCCCGAATAGAGAACCTGATCGGCCATGGCGAAGGCGTCGGCGAAGGTCGTCTTCTCGTTCGCGACGCGGAACAGATTCTGGTTCGGGATAATGAGCAGCGTATCGACCGCTTTCTGCAACTCGCTGATGCCTGACTCCGCAACACGCATGCGGCGCGTGCCCTCGAAGTGGAACGGCTTCGTCACGACGCCGACGGTGAGGATGCCGGCCTCCTTCGCCGCGCGCGCGACGACAGGCGCCGCACCGGTGCCGGTCCCGCCGCCCATGCCGGCCGTGACGAACACCATATGCGCGCCGTTGAGATGGCCGCGGATTTCATCGATGACTTCTTCAGCCGCCGCACGACCAACTTCCGGCTGGGAGCCAGCGCCGAGGCCTTCAGTGACCTGAAGGCCCATCTGCACGATGCGCTCGGCGCGTGACAGCGTCAGCGCCTGGGCGTCGGTGTTCGCCACGACGAACTCGACCCCCTGCAGGCCGGCCGAGATCATGTTGTTGACCGCGTTGCCGCCGGCGCCGCCGACGCCGAACACGGTGATCCTCGGCCGCAATTCGCGAATGTCCGGCGTCTTGGTATTGGTTGTCATGTTGGCCTCTTAGGTGTGCGGACGCAGTGGCGCCCCATTGTTCGCCGGTCCGCCGCCGGCTGGCTTTTGTCGTGGCTACGAGACGATCTCATTTAGAAGCTCTCCCGCAGCCATCGACCGACGCGTAAGAAATAGTTGTCCGTCCCCGTCATCATTTGCCGCGTTCGCCGCGGTTCGAAGTGTTCGAGATAGGCAAGCTGCGGATAGACAAGCAGGCCCGCTGCAACCGCAAAGGCCGGCCCTTTCGCCGCATCGGGAAGTCCCGACAAGCCGAGCGGACGTCCGATCCGGACCTGACGTCCAAAGATGGTGCCGGCGAGTTCTGGCAAGCCGTTGAGCTGGCTCGCGCCGCCGGTGAGGATCACGCGCCCGCGCGGCTCCGTCGCAAACGGCGACTTCATCAGCCGGTCGCGCGCCATTTCGAGAATCTCTTCGACACGCGGCTTCACGATGCGCACGATCGCGGCGCGCGGTACGAGATGCGCGGCTTCACGATCGTCGGCCGGCGAGACGGTGATCATCTCGCGCTCGTCGCCCGACCCGGAGAGCACGCTGCCGTGCAGCGTCTTCACCCGCTCGGCGTCGCTGATGCGCGCGTTGAGCCCGCGCGCGAGGTCCATGGTGATGTGGCGGCCGCCGAGCGCGAAGCCGTCGGCATGCACGAAATGCCCGCCGCTGAAGACGGCGATCGTCGTCGTGCCGGCGCCAATATCGATGACCGCCGAGCCGAGATCAGCCTCATCGTCCGTCAAGGTGGAAAGCCCCGCCATGTAGGGGGTCGCCACCATCGCCTCGACATTGAGATGCGCCCGCTCGATCGCAAGCATCAGATTGCGCGCGGCCGCGACATCCGCGGTCACGACATGCATGTCGACACCGAGGCGCTTGCCCAGCATGCCGCGCGGATCACGGATGCCCCGCGCATCATCGAGCGCATAGCCGATGGGAAGCGAATGCACGACGGCGCGGCCATCGCGGATGGAATGGCGGCTGCCTGCGCCGAGCACACGCTCGATATCCTCATCGGCGATGGTCGGGCTCGACGCATGCACCGTCGCCGTGAAGAGTTCGCTCGCCAGACGTCCGGCGGAAATTCCAACGGCAACCGACTCGAGCTGCACATGCGCCATGCGTTCGGCGGAGGCGACGGCATTGCGGATCGCGGCTTCCGCCTCCTGCAGATTGATGACGGTGCCGCCCTTGATGCCGGCGGCGCGGGTGTGACCGATGCCGATGATCTCGACGCTGTGGCTACGGCGCGGCAGCACGTCCTGCGCAGGCCGCGGGCGCAACCGCGCGATCAAGCAGGCGATCTTGCTACTGCCGACGTCGATCGCGGAGACAAGCGCGGCGCGCTTCGGCGATAGCGGCTTCATCTTCGGCGTCAAACCGTGGCGCAGGAGATTCACGCGTCGCCCCCTTTTTTCTTTTTCTTCTCTTTGTCCTTCCGCGCCTGCTCACGCGCCTGCGCCGCCTCGTCAGAGAGGCGCACGATGATGCGGTCGGGTAGGCGCAAATCGATTGCGGTGAGGTCGCGCGAGAGGATCTTCTTGTCGCGGTCAAGCGCATCGAGAACGTCAAGCGCCTGCGCGACATCGTCCTCCGGCAAGCGCACGTCGAGACCGGTATTGAGCTTCAAGTTCCAGCGGCGGTCGGCGACGAGCACCGCGGCACGCAATTGCTCGCGCACGACAGGATGCCGGTCGAGCATGGTGAGAAAGGTTTTTGCCTTAGCGCCCGCGCCCGGCCCGACCACGAGCGGCAAGGGCGGCATGGGGCGCTCGCCATATTTCCCGAGAATGGTGCCGTCCTCGGCGATGATCGAAATCTTGCCGTTGAGCTGCCAGAGCGCGAAAGCATCGCGCTCTTCGACCGCGATATCGAGATGGCCGGGATAAAGCTTGCGGACGGTCGCCTGCGCGATCCAGGGCGCGGCTTCGAGCTTCTCGCGAGTCTCCTCGACATCGAGGAAGAGGAGCGAGCTCTTCGACGTGATTCCGGCCGCGGCCAAAATATCTTCTTCGGTCAACTGTTTGCGGCCGGTGATTGACACCGTCGCGATGCGGAAGCCGGCGGCGTTGGCCGCAGCATCGCAGGCGTCCTGGATAGACTGCGTGATACTGGCGAGATGATTGCCGCGGATCGCGCCATAGCTTGCGCTCAGCGTCAGCAGAACGAGCGAGGCGACGAGACCCGCGCGCCGCGGCAGATAACGCGTGACCCGCGCGGTGCGGCGGTGCACACCGTCGACCAGGCGCGCGAAGGAGCAGCGAAACGGTTCGCTGAGACGGGCCAGAAATTCAAAGCGCGCGCGATTTCGCGAGGCTCCTTGGCGGGGCCTGGAAGACCGCTTTTTCAGCGGTTGAGCGTGGCGTCCTCGACCATCCATTTCACCAGCTCACCGAACGAAATCCCCGCATGGGCCGCAAGTTCGGGAACCAGAGAAGTCTCGGTCATACCTGGCTGGGTATTCACTTCCAGGCAGACCAGTCCCCCTGTCCCTTCGACGCGGTCGTCGTAACGGAAATCCGCACGGCTCACCCCACGGCAGCCGAGCGCACGATGCGCCGCTACCGCCAGTCTTCGGACCTCTTGGTAAACTTTTGGTAAAATTTTAGCCGGCAAAATATGCCTACTGCCGCCGGGGACGTATTTTGCGTCGTAGTCGTAAAATCCCGACGTCGGGACGATATCGATGACGCCGAGGGCCTCGTCGCCCAGGACGGCGCAGGTCAATTCTTTCCCGGGGATGAATTTCTCGCACAGGATCAGGTCGCCGAAAGCCCAATCGTCGCGAAAAAGCTCCTGCGGCGGGTGGTCGTGCTCCTCGGTAACGATAAAGACGCCGACACTGGAGCCTTCCGCGATAGGTTTGAGGACATAGGGCCGAGGCAGCAAATGCTCCTTCGCCGCCGCAAAGCGTGACACAACCATACCTTCCGGCACCGGGATACCGTGTGTCTGGAATACCGCTTTGGCGAAATCTTTCTTCATTGCCAGCGACGACGCCAATACGCCGGAGTGGCTGTAAGGAATGGCCAGGATTTCGAGAACGCCCTGGAGGGTCCCATCCTCACCCGGCCGGCCGTGCAGGACATTCAGCGCCACATCCGGCTTGAGCGCGGTGAGGACCTGCCCAATATCGCGGCCGACGTCGACGCGGGTGACGCGATAACCCTGCCCCTCGAGGGCATTGGCACAGGCTTCACCGGAATTCAGCGAGACTTCGCGCTCGGCAGACCATCCGCCCATCAGCACGGCGACGTGCTTGCTCATCCGACGAACCCTCGCTGCGATCGAGCCGAATCAGGCCTTTAAGCCGATTCGCTTAATCTCCCATTCCAGGGTGATCCCAGACTGCGCGTGCACGCGCTCGCGAACCATCTCGCCCAGGGCCTCGATGTCGGCTGCCGTTGCGTTGCCGCGGTTGATCAGAAAGTTGCAATGCAGCTCCGACACCTGCGCATCGCCGACGATCAAGCCGCGGCAACCGGCAGCATCTATGAGCTGCCAAGCCTTGTGGCCGGGGGGATTCTTGAAGGTCGAACCGCCGGTGCGACTCTTGATCGGCTGCGTCGCCTCACGCGCCTCGGTGATCTTGTCCATTTCGCCAGCAATCACGGCGGGATCGCCGGGCGCACCCTGGTACAAGGCCTGGGTGAAGATCACGTCCTCGCTCACGCCGCAGTGGCGGTAGGTGTAGCCCATATCGACATTCTTGAAGACGCGGACATTGCCGCCGCGGTCGACGCCACGCGCTTCGATCAGTGCATCCTTCGTCTCGCGGCCGTAGGCGCCGCCATTCATGCGCAGCGCCCCACCGATGGCGCCGGGAATGCCGCGATAGAACGAAAGCCCGGCGATGCCGGCCTCCTGCGCCGCGCGCGCGACTTTCACGTCCGGCACCGCCGTGCCCGCGCGGACACACGCGTCCCCTTCCACCGTCACCGCATTGAAGCCGCGGCCAAGGCGAATGACGGCGCCTTCGACGCCGCCGTCGCGCACGATCAAGTTCGAGCCGAGCCCGACGACGGTGACAGGAATCTCCAGCGGCAGATGCTGCAGGAAATGCGCGAGGTCCGCCTCGTCCTCCGGCATGAAAAGCATTTGCGCCGGTCCGCCGACGCGGAACCAGGTGAACTCCGCGAGCGGTTGGTTTTCGATCAGCCGGCCGCGCAGATTCCCTGCGCGCGCCTTGAGGTCGGTGACGAGCGCGGAGCCGGAATTCATTGCGTCACGCGCCAAGCGCCGCAAGCTCGGCCGGCAGTGCATAGGCCCATTGCGTGATGTTGCCGGCGCCGAGGCAGACGACATAATCGCCCGGCTTCGCGAGGCCACGGACGAGGCCAGCGAGCTGTTGCGAATCGTCGAGTGGGATCACTTGGCGATGGCCGCGCGCGCGCATCGCCTGCACCAGGTGGTCCCGATCCGCACCCTCGATCGGCGCTTCACCGGCGGCATAGACATGGGCGACGATGACGGCGTCGGCGTCGTTGAAGCAGGTCGAGAACGGCTCGAACAGCGAAGCGAGTCGCGTGTAGCGATGCGGCTGCACGACCGCGATGACCTGCCCTTTCGTCGATTCGCGCGCCGCCTTCAGCACGGCCGCAATCTCCACCGGGTGATGGCCGTAATCGTCGATGATGGTGACGTCATTCCACTCGCCGGTGCGCGTGAAGCGCCGCTTCACACCGCCAAAACCAGCGAGCGCACTGCGGATCTTGTCATCCGAGATGCCGAGCTCATGCGCAACGGCGATCGCCGCAGTTGCGTTGAGCGCATTGTGGCGGCCGGGCATGGGCAGAACGATATCCTTGATCGTATGCACGGCTTCGCCGGCACGGTCGCGGAAGACAACAGCGAAGCGCTGCTGACCACCGACATTGTCGAGATCGGCGAGACGCACGTCGGCCTGCGGGTTCTCGCCATAGGTGACGATGCGGCGGTCCTCGATACGCCCAACGATGCGCTGCACGATCGGATGGTCCGTGCACATCACCGCGAAGCCATAGAATGGCACGTTCTCGACGAAGGCGCGGAACGCGTCCTGCACGGCGGCGAAGGTCTTGAAGTGGTCGAGATGCTCGGCGTCGACATTAGTGACGATGGCGATGTCGGCGGGCAACTTGAGAAAGGTGCCGTCGGACTCGTCGGCCTCGACCACCATCCAATCGCCAGCGCCGAGGCGCGCATTGGTACCGTAAGCGTTGATGATGCCGCCATTGATGACGGTCGGGTCGAAGCCGCCGGCCTCGACGAGCGCGGCGACCATGGATGTCGTCGTCGTCTTGCCGTGCGTTCCCGCGATCGCGACGGCGCTCTTCAAGCGCATCAGCTCGGCCAGCATCTCCGCACGCCGCACGATCGGGAGGCGCGCCGCACGTGCGGCGACGAGCTCCGGATTGTCAGGCTTGATGGCGGACGAAACGACGACGACAGCAGCCCCGTCGACATTGCGTGCGTCGTGTCCGACGGACACCTTGATGCCCTTGTCGCGCAGGCGCTTGACGTTCGCGCCTTCTGCCGCGTCCGAACCCTGGACGGTGTAATCGAGATTGGCCAGCACCTCGGCGATGCCGCTCATGCCGATGCCGCCAATGCCAATGAAATGGATCGGCCCGATATTTTGGGGAAGTTTCATTCGCCTGCCTTCGTTCTCAGGACCGTCCTGCCACGCGCAGCACAAGGTCCGCAAGGCGCTCGGCGGCGTCGCGGATGCCGATATTGTGGGCGGCGGTCGCCATGGCGGCGAGCCGCTGCGGGTCGCCCGCAAGCGCCGCGATCTCTTGCGCAAGCCGTAGCGGCGTGAAATCTGCCTGCTTAATGACGATGCCGCCGCCAGCCTCGGCCAGCACCGTCGCATTGGCCCATTGATCCTGATCAAGCGCGTGCGGCAATGGCACCATGATCGCCGGGCGGCCGATGGCTGCGAGTTCCGCGACTGTGGATGCACCCGAGCGAGAGACGACGAGATGCGCCGCGGCCATGCGCGCCGGCAAGTCGGTGAAGAACGGCGCGACATCCGCTGTAACGCCGAAGTGGGCGTAAGTCTCACGCACGCGTCCGGCATCCTCATCGCGTGCCTGCTGCGTGATCAAGAGACGCGCGCGAAGCGCCGCGTCAAGATGCTCCATCGCCGGCGGCACGATGTCGGCCATCACCCGCGCGCCCTGGCTGCCGCCGAAGACGAGCAGCCGAATCGGCGCATCGAGGAGTAGCGGCGGATACGGCGTCGCTGCCGCCGCGATCACAGCGGGACGCACCGGATTGCCGGTGTGCTGCATCTTGGCTGCAAGCGCCGCGTCACTAGCCGCAAGACCGGGGAAGCTGGTGGCGATCGCCGTCACCCGCCGTGCGAGGAAGCGGTTGGCGCGGCCCATGACGCCATTCTGCTCGTGCAAGATCGTCGGGATGCCGCGCAACGTTGCCGCGAATACGGGCGGGATGGTCGGGTATCCTCCGAATCCGACAACAGCCGCCGGACGCAAGCGGCCGAGCATACTCCAGGCTCTGGCAACGCCAAAGCCGAGCGTCGCGACTGTCTTTCCGACTGATAGCGGATCGCGGCCGCGGAACGTTGCGCTCGGAATGAGATGTGTCGCGCGCGCCGGAAACGCCGTGCCGTAACGGGTCGCACGCTCGTCGGTTGCTAGATCGATGATGACATTCCGCGCCTGCAGCGCGACTGCAAGCGCCTCGGCGGGAAAAAGATGACCGCCCGTTCCGCCAGCCGCCAAAAGCACCAGCGGCCGCGTGTCGCCTTGCGCCATCAAGCGCTCCCCAGCGCCGGCACATAGGCGCCGCCGGCGGTGAGCAATTCAGCCTGCGGGCGCTCGCGCGAAAGTGCGAGCAGCATGCCCATGCCGTAGGCCAGCGAGATCATCGAGGAACCGCCATAAGAGATGAAGGGCAACGTCATGCCCTTCGCCGGCATCAGATGCAGATTGACGGCCATATTGATTGCCGACTGAATACCGAAGAGCATCGCCAGCCCCGCGGTCGCGAAACGCGTGAACGGGTCCTCGTCGCGCAGCGCGTGGCTGAGTGCACGTAACACGATGAACGCGAATAGCGACAGAATGATGAGGCAGAGAACGATGCCGAACTCCTCGCCGGCGACGGCGAAGACGAAGTCGGTGTGACTTTCCGGCAGGATGCGTTTCACAGTGCCCTCGCCTGGCCCGCGGCCGAACCAGCCGCCGCGATAAAAAGATTCGAGCGCGACATCGATGTTGAACGTGTCGCCGGAGGCAGGATCGAGGAAGCGCTGGATGCGCTTGGCGACATGCGAGACGGTGAAGTATGCGCCGACAAGGCCGACGAGTGCGGCCGCGCCGATGCCGAAAATCCAGATGATGCGCATCCCGGCCATGAAGAAAAGTGCGCTCCAGACGAGGGCGATGAGCATCGTCTGGCCGAAGTCGGGCTGCAGCACCAGCAGCAGCACCAGCAGCAGCAGCAGCGAGATGGCGATGGTGTTGGCCGGCATCTCCGGCCGGCGCGTGCTCTCGGCGAACAGCCAGGCGATGATGACGACGAAAGCGGGCTTGACGAATTCGGAGGCCTGAACGCCGACGCCGAGAATGGTGATCCAGCGGCGCGAGCCCTTGATCTCCGGCGCGAAATGCAGGGTCGCGATCAACAGCACGACGCCGACCGCGAACACTGCGATCGAAAGCCGCCGGATATTGCGCGGCGAGAGCGCCGACACGGCGAGCATCACGCCGATCGCCGGAATGAGGAAGAGAATGTGCCGGTTGACGAAGTGGAATGGGTCGAGGCCGATGCGGGTCGCGACCGGCGGGCTCGCCGCGAGCGAGAGGACGATACCGGTGAGCATCAGCGCCGCCAGCGCCGCGAGCATCGGCCGGTCGACCGTATACCACCAGTCGCCGAACGGGGTGCGTTTCTCACGGGAGGACATGGGAGCTCGACGCCAAATGCGGACCTTTCCCAGTCCTGCGCCCCCTATGGTTTCCAGAAGCTTAACGGGATCGAACTCGTCTCCCTCCCCCTGAAAGGGGAAGGGTTGGGGGTGGGGTCGTCCTCGTTTCACTCTCCCACGATCCCCACCCGGATCGCTTCGCGATCCGACCTCCCCTTTTCAAGGGGAGGTGACGCGGCCGCTCGCTATAGTTTCGCTTGTTACACAAACATCCGCTCGAGCTTGTCCATCGCGCCGTTCCAGCCCCAATTGTGGCGGTCGCGCGCGGCCTCGTCGAAGAACTGCTCGTGGATGAGCGTCAGCAGCGTCATGTCGCCCTCGGGCTTGAGCGCGACAGTGACGAGGGACTCGCGCTCGGGCATCGTGCGCCACGACCAGGTGAAGACGAGCCTCGTATCCGGCACGACCTCCCGATAGATGCCGCGCACGTCATGATCCTCGCCGCTTTCGTCGCGGAAGACGATGCGGAAGCCGCCACCTTCGCGCACGTCGACCTCGACGTGATGGGTCTCGGCGGCGTTCGAGGGACCCCACCAGCGGACGATCTTTTCCGGGTCGGTCCTGGCCGCGAAATCTTTCGCGGGCGGCGCATTGAGCCTGCGCTTGATCGTCAGGCTCGGCTTCGTGGTGGCTCTTGACATCATACTTTCACTCGGCCCGTTCGGACGCATGGAATGGGAGCGCGGTCACGGCGTCGCGGAAGGCGGCGCCGCGAATTTCGAAGTTGCGGTACTGATCGAACGAGGCGCAGGCCGGTGACAGCAATACGACAGAGCCAGCAATTCTCGCGGTGGCCGCGTCATGGGCGGCAAGCGCGACGGCGCGGTCGAGCGTCCCCGCCTTCACATAAGGAACCTTCCCCTCGAGTGTCGCAGCGAATTCGTCCGCCGCCTCGCCGATCAGATAGGCCTTGTGAATGCGCGGGAAATAGCCTGCGAGACTCGTGATGCCGCCCGTCTTGGCGCGGCCGCCGGCGATCCAGAAGATGTCGGTGAAGCTCGCAAGCGCGCGCGCCGCAGCGTCGGCATTGGTCGCCTTCGAGTCATTGACGAAGAGAACATCGCCCCTGCGGGCGACCTCCTCCATGCGGTGGGCGAGGCCGGGGAAGGAGCGTAGCCCGTCCTGAATCTTCTCCGCCGAGAGCCCCAGCGCCAATCCCGCGGCGGCGGCAGCAGCAGCGTTCTGCGCATTGTGCACGCCGCGCAGCGAGCCGATGCCGCCGATGCGCACGAGCGGCTGCGCCGTTGCGCCGGACGCGCGCATGATACGGTCGGCTTCGAGATAGAGGCCGTCGGCAAGCGGGCGGCGCACCGAGATGCGCATCACCCGTTTGCCGAGCTTCTCGATGCGGTCGGCGGCCGCCGCGCACCAATTGTCGTCGACGCCGATCACGGCCGTACCGTCCGCCGGCACGCCGGCGACCAGACGTTCCTTAATCGCGGCATAATTCGCCAGCGTGCCGTGACGGTCGAGATGATCCTCGCTGACGTTGAGAAGGATGCCGACGGCCGGATCGAGGCTCGGCGCGAGGTCGATCTGATACGACGAGCATTCGATCACATGCACGCGCCCGGCGCGCGGGGGGCTGAGCGAAAGAATGGCGGTGCCGATATTGCCGCCGGCTTCCGACTCGTAGCCGGCCGCAGCGAAGAGATGCGCGGTCAACGCCGTCGTCGTCGACTTGCCGTTGGTGCCGGTGATGGCGATAAAGGGCGAGGAAGGCGCGATGCGGCGGCGCTCGCGGCAATAGAGCTCGATGTCGCCGATCACCTCGACGGCGGCGTTGCGCGCAAGGCCGACGGTCCAGTGCGGCGCCGGATGCGTCAACGGCACGCCCGGCGCGAGCACGAGCGCCGCGATCGCCGACCAATCGATGGCGCGCAGATCCTCGATCGCTATCCCTTCGGCAGCAGCCTCCGCGACATTCTTTGCGCTATCGTCGAACGCGACCACGTCGGCGCCGCCGGCGGCGAGCGCGCGAACCGACGCGAGGCCGGATTTGCCCAGCCCAAAGACCGCGACCCGCTTTCCGGCGAAGCTGGTGACCGGGATCATCGCAGCTTCAAGGTCGCGAGGCCGGCGAGGGCGAGCACGATCGAGATGATCCAAAAGCGGATGACGATCTGCGGCTCGGTCCAGCCCTTCTGCTCGAAATGGTGATGCAACGGCGCCATGCGGAAGACCCGGCGGCCCGTGAGCTTGAACGAGATCACCTGCACGATCACCGACACCGCCTCGAGCACGAAGATGCCGCCGACGATGGCGAGCACGATCTCGTGCTTGGTCGCGACCGCGACCGTGCCGAGCAAGCCGCCAAGCGCGAGCGAACCGGTGTCGCCCATGAAGATGGAAGCCGGTGGCGCATTGAACCAGAGAAAGCCGAGGCCGGCGCCGAGCACCGCTCCAAGCAAGACGGCGAGCTCGCCGGTGCCGAGCACGAAATGGATCTGCAGATATTCGGCATAGAGCGCGTTGCCCACGAAATAGCTGATGAGCCCGAAGCTGAGCGCCGACGTCATCACCGGGCCGATAGCGAGACCGTCAAGCCCGTCGGTCAGGTTCACGGCGTTCCCGGCGCCGACAATGATGAACGCGCCGAAGATGACGAAGACCCAGCCGAGATCGAGGAGCAGGTCCTTCAGCAACGGAAACGCAAGTGAGGTGGCGAAAGGCGGCCGGCCGAGCTTCGTCAGCGCATAGCATGCGGCCATCGCGATCAAGGCCTCGACCACGAGACGCAAGCGGCCGGAGACGCCGTCATGCGTCTGCTTCGTGACCTTGAGATAGTCGTCGTAGAACCCCACGAGGCCGAAGCCGAGCGTGACGCCGAGTACGATCCAGACATAGGCATTCGCCGGATTGGCCCACAGGATCGTCGCGACGGTAACGCCGGAGAGGATCATGAGGCCGCCCATCGTCGGCGTGCCGCGCTTGGTGAGAAGATGCGACGCCGGACCATCCTCGCGGATCGGCTGACCCTTGCCCTGCTTCACGCGCAGCATGCGGATGATCGCCGGGCCGAACAGGAAGACAAAGAAGAACGCTGTCGTCGCGGCGCCGCCCGTGCGCACCGTGAGATAGCGGAAAACGTTGAGGACCGAGACGTTTTCCGAGAATTGCGTCAACCAATAGAGCATGGATCAACCTTAGGCGGGCGTTTGGATGCGCGCCTCGTTTTGAGAAGAGAGCGCGGTCAGCGCGCGAACGATCGGGCCCATACGCGAGCCGAGCGAGCCTTTGACCATGACCGCATCGCCGGCGCGAATTGCGTTGAGCACGTGGGACTGCAAGGCCGCGGAGTCGGCGGCATAGACGCCGCGACGCTCCGGCGGCAGCGCGTCCCATAGCGCGCGCATGCAAGGCCCGCAGCAGAACACAAGATCGATGCCAAGCTCGCGCAGCGGTTCCGCCAACCCTTGGTGCAGCGCGCCGGCTTGCGCACCCAGCTCCAGCATGTCGCCGAGCACGGCGATGCGGCGGCCCTGCGGGCCGACCGGCGCGTGCGCCAAAAGAGCGAGCGCCGCACGTATCGAGGCGGGATTGGCATTGTAGCTCTCGTCGATGAGCAGCGCCTGGCCGCTCGGCAGCTCCAGCATCGAGCGCGCGCCGCGGCCGACCGGCGGCTGCATTTGCGCGAGCGCGACGGCCGCGAGCGCCAGATCGGCGCCGAGCAGCACGGCGCTCGCCAAGACGCCCAGCGAGTTCATGACAAGATGTCGCCCCGGAGCGCCGAGCTTATAGGTGACGTCGCTGCCGAGGATATTCGCCGTCACGATTGAACAGTCGCCTTGCAACGCGACTTTCAGAAGCCGCGCATCGACGCCGTCCGCTTCGCCGAAGGTGACGATCCGTTCGACGCCCGCCGCATTGGCTGCCGCGGCAAGGCGAGCGTATTGGCCGTTGTCGCGATTGAGCACCGCAGCGCCAGCCTTCTCGACGCCGAGAAAAATCTCCGCTTTCGCGTCGGCGATCGCTTCCACCGAGCCGAAATATTCGAGGTGCACCGGCTCGACCGTCGTCACCATGGTGACGTGCGGACGCACCATTTTCGTGAGCGGCGTGAGCTCGCCCGCATGGTTCATGCCGAGCTCGAACACGCCGAATTGTGCGCTCGCAGGGAACCGCGCAAGCGAAAGCGGAACGCCCCAATGATTATTGTACGACGCCGCCGACGCATGTGTCGGGCCGACAGCCGAGAGAGCGAGCCGCAGGGCTTCCTTGCTGCCGGTCTTGCCGACGGAGCCGGTGATTGCAGCAATCCGCGCTGCGGAGCGCGCCCGCGCCGCCCGCGCCAAATCCTCCAAACCCTTGAGCACGTCATCGACGATGAGCAGCGGCGCACCTTTTGGCATCTCCGCCGCGCGCGCGGACGACACGACAGCGAGGCTCGCGCCCTGTCCCAGCGCCGCGGCGACGAAGTCATGGCCGTCGCGGCTCTCCCCCGTGATAGCGAAAAAGGCGTCACCCTTTGCGGCTGTCCGGCTGTCGATCGACAGGCCGGAAATCGCCGGCGGCAATGGGCCCGCACGCCGCGCCCGCATGGCGGCCGCCATCGCTTCCAAGGTCCAGAGGTCCTGCCCGCTCATGCGGCCTTTTCTCCCAACGCCGCCGCGACCGCCTCGTGGTCCGTGAACGGCAGCGTCCGATCGCCGACGATCTGGCCGCTTTCATGGCCCTTTCCGGCGACGAGCAGGACATCGCCTGGCTGAAGCTCCGCAACCGCCGCACGGATCGCCTCGCCGCGGTCGCCGATCTCGATCGCGTCCGGCACGGCCGCCTTGATCTCGGCGCGGATTTGCGCCGGGTCTTCGCCGCGCGGATTGTCGTCGGTGACGATGACGCGATCGGCCTTTTCGGCCGCGATCGCGCCCATCATCGGACGCTTGCCCTTGTCGCGGTCTCCGCCGGCGCCGAACACGACGATAAGGCGATTGCTGACATAGGGCCGAAGCGCCTCCAGCGCCTTTGCGAGCGCGTCGGGCTTATGGGCATAGTCGACAAAGATCGGCGCGCCCTCGCGGGTGCCGACGAGATCGAGACGCCCCTTCGCGCCTTTGAGATGTTCGAGTGCTGCAAAGACAGCGGACGGCTCGCCGCCGGTCGCGATCGCCATGCCGGCGGCAATGAGCGCATTCTCCACCTGGAAGCCGCCGACGAGCGGCAGGCGCAGGCTGTAAGTCTCCCCGCGATGCGCGACGCGCAGGCGCTGCGCGAAGCCATCGCGCCAGTTCGCGGCGAGCGTCACGTCCTTGCCGCTGCGCCCGACGGTCAGCACCTGCAGGCGGTGCGCCGTCGCGGCGGCGGCGACGCGAGGCGCATAAGGATCGTCGGCGTTGATCACCGCCGCCCCGCCCGGCATCGTGAGGTCCGAGAACAGGCGGAGCTTGGCCGCAAAATACGCTTCCACCGTCGGATGATAATCGAGGTGGTCGCGGCTGATATTGGTGAAAGCGCCGACCTTGATCCGCAGACCGTCAAGGCGATGCTGGTCGAGACCATGCGACGAGGCTTCGACGGCGAGATGCGTGACGCCCTCGCTCGCGAGCGCATCGAGCGTGCGATGGAGCGCCACCGGATCGGGCGTCGTCAGCGAGCCATACTCTTCGCGCTTGCCCGTTACCACGCCGATGGTGCCGACGCTCGCCGCCTCGTAGCCCAGCGTCTGCCAGATCTGGCGCAGGAAGGCGACGATCGACGTCTTGCCGCTGGTGCCGGTGACCGCGGCGATCGTGTCCGGCTGGCGCGGAAAGAAGCGGGCGGCGATGAGCGAGAGCGCGCGCCGCGCATTGGTGACCCGCACGAAAATCACGTCGGGCGGAAGCTGCGGAAGCCGTTCCGCGACGACGGCGACGGCGCCGGCTTTGACCGCATCGGCAATAAAGCGCGCCCCGTCCGTACGGCTGCCGGCGAGCGCGACAAAGATATCGCCGGGCTTCACCGTGCGGCTATCGGCGGAAATGCCGGTCACCTCACGCGCGGCGAAGCGCGAGTCGAAGGCGGCATCTTTCGTCAGCACTTCGCGGAGCTGCATAGCATCCGTGCCGTTAAAGCATTTCCGGGCAAAGTGAAATCGCCTGACGCGCGAAATGCCGGATTATCAACTCACACGCGCACTCAAGCGTTCACGGGCCGCCGCGCAGGCGCTTGGCCCGGCTTCAGCGTGTGCCAGCATGCGCGAGAATCAGCCGTTCCGATGGCGGCAGATCCCAGCGCGGCTCCAGGTCCAGGAGCGGCCCGATTCGTGCGATGACTTTGGCAGCGGTCGGCGCGGCATTCCAGCCCGACGTTGCAAAACCGTAGGTCTCCGGCAGTCCCTGCGGCTCGTCGAGGATCAGGCTCACGATATATTTCGGCTTATCGGCCGGCAGCACCGCCATGAAGGTCGTGAGGAGCCGCGTCTTGGAGTAGCGGCCGTTGATGACCTTTTCCGCCGTTCCCGTCTTGCCGCCGACATAGTAGCCAGGGACGTCCGCCTTCCTCGCCGAGCCCTTCTCCGCGTTGAGGCGCATCAGGTAGCGCATCTTCTCGCTGGTCTCGGGCTTCACGACGCGCACGCCCACCGCCTTCGCCTCTTCCTCCGTTCGCTTGAGGAAGGTCGGGGGGATCAATACGCCGCCATTCATCAGGGCGCCGACCGCCATGGTCGCCTGCAGCGGCGCGACGGAGAGACCATGGCCGAAGGCGATGGTGACGGTGTTCAACTCACCCCAGCGCTTGGGCACGATCGGCTCGGCGCTCTCGGGCAGTTCGGTGCGCAGGCGATCGAGCTGGCCCATCTTCTTGAGGAACCACTTGTGGTACTCGACGCCGAGCGAGAGCGCCATGCGCGCGGTGCCGATATTCGAGGAATAGGTGAAGATCTCCGGCACGGTGAGGAAGCGGCGCTGCGCGTGATAGTCGTGGATCTGGAACTTGCCGTAACGCAGCGGCACGCGCGCATCGAACGATGAGTTGAGGTTGATCTTGCCGGAGTCGAGCGCCATGGCGAGCGTGAGCGCCTTGAACGTCGAGCCCATCTCGAACACGCCGGTGGTCAGCCGGTTGATGCGGGTCGGATCGTTCGCCTCCTTCGGATTGTTCGGGTCGTAGTCCGGCACCGACACCATGGCGAGGACTTCGCCGGTGCGCACATCGGTGACGGTGCCGGCGACGGCTTTCGCCTTGTACTTGTCGCGCGCGGCAAGGAGCTCGTCGCGCAGCGCGTGGGTGACACGCAGATCGACGGCGAGCTGCACCGGCTTTTGCTGCCGGTCGGTGGCGAAGCCCGCCATGTGCAGATCGGCGAGCCCGTTCTTGTCGAGCCAGCGCTCGATGCCGGCGATGCCCTGGTTGTCGATATTCACAAGCCCGATGACGTGCGAGACGATCGGTCCGTTCGGATACGTGCGCTTGTTCTCGCGCAGGAAGCCGATGCCGGGAATGCCGAGCTTGTGGATAGCCTGCTGCTGCGTCGCCGTGATCTCGCGCTTGAGCCAGGCAAAGCCTTTCTTCGATGAAAGACGCTCACGCACCTCGTTGGCGTCGAGATCCGGCAAGGTCGCGGTGAGCAACTCCGCGGCCTCGTCGACATCGATAATGCGGCGCGGCTCAGCGAACAGCGACGCCGCCTTGACGTCGGTCGCAAGAATTTCGCCGTTGCGGTCGACAATGTCGGGGCGCGCGGTCGCGACCGCGTCCTGCGAAGCGGCGCGGCGCACGGCATGCGCGTCGGCGCCCACCGTGAACATGACGAGACGCACGGCGATGATGGCGTAGACGAGCGCGAAGGCGGCGATGGCAAGCCCGATACGCGCCCGCGCCTTGCGGGCGCGATCGACGTTCTTGCCGTAGAGGAGGCTGCGCAGAAAGCGACGGCGCCACGGCTCCTGCGGTGTCGCCTCGTCACGCCGGCCGTCTTCGTAACCCGTCATCGCGTCGTCCTGCGTCACACTCATCTGCGCGTTCCCGACTCAGGCAGCGTGCCGTTGGACACTTCGGAATCGGCAAAGCTCTCGATCACCGCGCCGATCGGATCGGCGGTGCCGGGCGGCACGATCTGCGGCGGCCGTTCGGGAAGATTGTCCAGGCGGTCGAATTGCGTGGTGCGCACGGGCGTAAGATTGAGGTGGCGTTTCGCCAACGTCTCGATGCGATCGGGGCGATCGAGCCGCGCCCATTCGGCGCGCAGGATCGCGATCGTGTCGCGCTCACGCCTGATCTCGGAGCGAAGCTTTGCGACTTGTTCCGCCTGCTTCGTCGATTCAAACTTGATCTTGTAGACATAAGCCGCGGCGACAATCAGCGCGCAGATCACCAAGGCGTTGAGAATCCGCAGCATCTCAGCGCCCTCGCATCACATCGTCGAGGGAGGGCAGCTGCGGCAGGCCGGTGACCGCGGACGCCGACGGCGCAGCAGACGTGCGCGCCGCCACGCGAAGCTTCGCGGAGCGTGCGCGCGGATTTTCGGCGATCTCGGCTGCGTCCGCGACAACGGCCTTCGACGTGACCGGCGTGAAGCTCGGCGCGGCCGCCTCGACAGCGGGTTGATGCCGCGAGACGGATGGCGCTTTGCTGCGCTGCGCGAAGAATTGCTTCACGATCCGGTCTTCGAGCGAGTGAAAGGAAATAACCGCGAGGCGGCCATCGGGCGCAAGAGCACGCTCCGCCGCCTGCAAGGCGCACACGAGTTCGCCGAGCTCGTCGTTGACGAACATGCGCAGCGCCTGGAACGTGCGCGTCGCCGGATGGATGTCGCCCGGCTTGCTGCGCACCACCTGCGCAACAATGTCGGCGAGCGCTCGCGTCGTGACGATCGGCTGATTTTCGCGGGCCCGGACGATCGCACGTGCGACCGAGCGAGCGAAACGCTCCTCGCCCAGCATGGCGATGATCAGGGATAGGTCGCGTTCCGATGCGCGCGCGACGAGATCGGCTGCGGACGGGCCGGCGGCGCCCATGCGCATATCGAGCGGCCCATCGTGACGGAACGAAAAACCCCGCTCCGCCTGATCGAGCTGCATCGACGAGACGCCGAGGTCGAGCAGAACACCGTCGAGCTGCGCAACTGCATTCGCATGCATCGCTGTCTCGAGCGCCGAGAAGCGTTCCTGCATCACGACGAGCCGGCCATTGCTGGCGGCAACGAGATCGGCGCTCAGCGCCACCGCGCTCTGATCGCGGTCGAGCGCAATAACGCGACAATCGGCGGCCGCAAGGATGAGGCGCGTGTGACCGCCGGCGCCGAACGTGCCGTCGAGATAGACGCCGCCGTCATGCGGCGCGAGCAGGTCGATGACAGGTCGTGCGAGCACGGGAATGTGCGGGACCAGTCCGCCATCGGCACCGGACGAACCAGTGCCGCGGTCCCCCGTCATTCCCGTGCTCCGCGCGTCGGCGTCGCCGCCATCCGGGAGCCAAGCTGCCGCTTGAGCGCACGCACCTTTTCGGTGGCCTCCGCAAGATGCGCGCGAAAGCGTTCCGGCTCCCAAATCTGAAACTTGTGGCCAAGCCCTGCGAAGGCGACGGCATCGCCGATATGGGCATGCGCCTTGAGGGCTTCGGTCAGGATCACCCTGCCCTCCGCATCGAGCTTCAAGGTCTCGCTCGTCCCATAAAGAGCCGCCGAGAACTGATCGCGCTCGTCCGAATAGGGCGGAAATTGCGTGATGAGATGTTCGATGTCGCGCAGGAGCGCGTGGCCGCCCGAATCGAGCGCCGGGCTGTCCAAAGCCGGATAGCAATAAAGGCCCTCGAATCCGTCGCGCGCCAGCACGGCGCGAAAGGACGCCGGGATCGAGACTCGCCCCTTGCTGTCCAGCCGCAGCGTGAAGTTGGACACGAACCGGTCCATCCGCCCCCATCACCCCCAGATTTCCGGCCGGAACGCGCCCGTGGGCGGTCGCTCCCCAAGCCAGGCCGGGTTCCCCTGAGTTTAGGCCGGCAACTGGGATGAGATGGGATAGCATGGGGGTTTATGGTCGTCAACGAAACGAGGCCGATGCAAGGCACGGCCCCGCCGCGGACTGTGCTTCGTCCCATTAACCCGATTTAAACTTAACGAATGGTTGCGGCGGGCGGCGTTAGCAGCCCGGACTCTTTTGACGGCGGTACGCGGCGATCGACCGCACGATGGCGCCGATCCGGCCTTTGCCGAGCCGGAACGTGAGCGCGGCTTGCGCGTTACACACCGGAGTACGGAGGGGTTTCCATTCATTTCAAAAAACGGAGGACCGAAATGGTCAAGAAGCTCCTGATTGCGACAGCCGCCGGCGGCCTGATGCTTTCCACGGCGATGGCACAGACGACAACGCCGCCGAGCACAGCACCGTCTCCGTCCACAGCACCGGCGGAGAAGATGGATACGAGCAAGGCGCCCGCTACCAAAGCCAATGCCAAATTCGTCTCGTCGCAGGGCAGCGATCATTGGGTCGCGTCGAAATTCAAGGGCGTCGACGTGATGGGCCCGGACGATAAGAAGATCGGTGATGTCGACGACATGCTGTTCGACAAGGACGGCAAGATCCTTGCCGTCATCGTTGGCGTCGGCGGCTTTCTCGGCATCGGGCAGAAGGACGTCGCACTCGATCTGGCGGCGTTCCAGGTCATGCCGGCGAGCAGCGGCGCCGGTTCGAGCGACCCGAACAACGTCAAGCTGAAGCTGTCCATGACCAAGGACGATCTCAAGAACGCGCCGGCGTTCGAGTACTACAAGGCGCCGACCCCGACGGCCGGCACGACGGGTACCACGAACACCGGTACGTCGCGGCCGACGAGTCCGATGGCGCCGAGTAAGTAGTCGTATGAGTGGAACTTGTGGGAGGAGCCCCGGTTCGCCGGGGCTTCTTTTTTGCCGTCGTGGTCGGCCTATTTGCTACGCTGTAGCGATGATTACGGCGTTTCAGCCCGACACGAGCCTCCCCGCGGACGTGATGCCCTCACCCAATCACGGGGAACGGCAGGGCGTGACGGCACCGGACATGATCATCCTGCACTACACCGGCATGCCGCGCGCCGATGAAGCGCTCGAGCGTCTTTGCTCGGCCGCCAGCGAAGTCTCGGCGCATTACATGATCTTCGAGGACGGCCGCATCGTGCAATGCGTTCCCGAAACGCGCCGCGCCTGGCACGCCGGTGTGTCGTTCTGGGCGGGAGCGAGCGACCTCAACTCGCACTCCATCGGCATCGAGATCGACAATCCCGGTCATGAATACGGCTACGTTGCGTTCCCGGACCGGCAGATCGATGCCGTGATCGCGCTGTGCCGCGATGTGATCGCGCGTCGCCGGATCGATCCTCGGCGCGTCCTCGCCCATTCCGATGTGGCGCCGACGCGCAAGATGGATCCCGGCGAGAAATTTCCATGGCAGAAGCTTTTCGGCGCTGGCATCGGCGATTGGGCGCCTCCGGCGCCAAAGCGGCGCCGAACGATCACGCCGGCAAGCGATGCGGATACGATCTCCGCTTGGCAGCGCGATCTCGCGCGCTACGGCTACGATGTGCCCGTTACCGGTATTTATGACGAGCAGACCGCCGCGGTGGTGCGGGCGTTCCAGCGCCATTTCCGGCCGAAGCGCGTCGATGGCGTGGCGGACGCCGGGACGCAAGCGATGCTCGAAGGATTGCTCGCGAAGGCTGCACCTGGCGCCTCGGCACAGGGCTCTTAACGTTAACCATCCGTGAGCATTTGTGGCTAATTTGGGCACGTCTGCCGCAGTCCGGCC